>NZ_CABKRX010000051.1 GCF_902374955.1 Bacillus massilioanorexius | reverse complement strand
GGCATTTCATTTTTCCGTATAAATTCGTTGCATCTGTTGCTTTATTGTTTATGTTAGCAGAATTGGCTGTGGAATTATTACAACCATTGCTAATGGCAAAAATTATTAATGATGGTGTTATGAAACAAGATTTTTACGTAGTGGCTACCTGGGGAAGTATTATGGTGCTTTTCTCTCTTTTGGCATTCGGTGCAGGTATTTTGAATACATATTTCGCGTCTCATGCAAGTCAATGTTTTGGATACGATATTAGAAAAAGTCTTTTTCGAAAAATTCAATCCTTTTCTTATTCACAATATTCCTTGTTTCCAACTGGCTCGCTCATGACCCGACTTACTAATGATGTTCAACAGCTTCAAAATACTGTGTTTATGATGCTACGAATAATGGCAAGAGCACCATTACTAATTATTGGTGGATTGCTGATGTCATTTATTGTTCATCCAAAGCTTGCCCTATTCCTAGCAGTAGTCGTTCCAATCTTATTTCTTTTTTTACTGTGGATTAAAAAAAGAGGGAGAAAGATGTTTAATGTAGTTCAAAATAAACTAGATCAAGTCAATAATGTGATGGGTGAAAATTTAGACGGCATGAAATTAATTCGAGCTTTTAGAAGAAGCGATTATGAAGTTAATCGTTTTAATCAAGCGAGTGATAAACTAAAAAAGCGTACAGCATCCGTATTACGATTAATGGAAGTTACGATGCCTACATTATTACTGCTGATGAATATTACGATTGTATGTATCCTTTGGTATGGACATCAAGAGCTTGTATTAGGAAGTGCGAATGTTGGTGAAATAGTAGCCATTGTTAATTATTCGACTAGAATTACATCATCCCTGTCCGTTTTTTCTTTTATAATAGTGGTATTTTCTCGTGCACAAGCGTCTGCACAAAGAATTAATGATGTGTTACAAACAACTAATCAAATGGAGGATTCTAAACATTCATTCTATGCGAAAATAAATGGTGAAGTGTCTTTTAATCACGTTGGATTTCATTATGAGGGTGTAGATACATGGGTTTTGAAGGATATTTCATTTACAGTAAAATCAGGGCAAACTGTAGCGATACTTGGAGGAACAGGCTCAGGGAAATCAACATTAATGAATTTAATTCCTAGATTATATGATACGAGTGAAGGAGCAATTTTTATCGATGGGGTTAACATCCGTGAATATAAACAGCAAGATCTCCGTAATCAAATCGGAATAGTATCACAAGAATCTATGTTGTTTACAGGGACTGTAAAGGACAATATTTTATGGGGGAAAAGAGATGCGACTGATGATGAAATTATAGCAGCTTGTAAAGATGCACAAATATATACATTTGTAGAAAGATTATCTGAAGGATTACATACTGTTATCGGTCAAAAGGGAGTTAATTTGTCAGGCGGTCAAAGACAAAGATTATCGATTGCAAGAGCGCTCATTCGCAAGCCTAGTATTCTATTATTCGATGATAGTACAAGTGCTTTAGATGTAAGAACCGAAAAACAATTGCTTAGGGCACTTAGAAACTATAAATCTACGAAAATTATTGTAACGCAAAAAATTAGCACAGCACGAAATGCAGACCTCATTCTACTTTTGGAAGATGGGAAAAAGGTGGCGGAAGGGACGCATGAACACTTGTCGAAGACCTCTATGCTTTATCAAGAAATTCTACAATCTCAGCTAGAAGAAAGGATGAATCAAAATGTTATGGAAACAACTAAGTGAGCCATTTCAATATGAAAAAATTCTTCATGCTGATGATTTGAAAAAAGCATCTTCGAAAAAGAAAGTAAGAGCTAATGATATGAAATTGACGATCAGAAAAATATGGAAACTACTCATCTTGAATAAAGGATTGCTATTTTTAGTCGTTTTACTGGTATTAATGAGTTCAGTGTTAGCGTTAGTTGGGCCATTATTGATAGGTAAAATAGTAGATGATTATATTGTAGCTAAAAAAATGAGTGGAATACTATCTGTTCTCTTTCTTTTAGTTTGTATATATGCCCTATACTCATTATCACTATGGCTTCAAAACTACTTAATGATTGGGATTGCCCAGAATACGGTCGTACAATTAAGAATGCGGTTATTTACTCATTTTCATAGATTGCCTATGTCTTTTTATGACAGGAGGCAACATGGCGAGTTGATGAGCCGTGTGACAAATGATATTGAAAATGTAAGCTCGACGTTAAATAGCTCTGTAATTCAAGTATTATCGAGTACGTTAACTATTATTGGAACCGTTTCTGTTATGTTTTATTTAAGTCCACTCTTATCTATTATTACTTTTTTAATTGTTCCTGTTATGTTTGTTGGAATGAACTGGATTACGAAAAGAACGAGCCAATTGTTTCAAAAGCAGCAAAAGAATTTAGGAGAATTGAATGGGTTGATTGAGGAAACTCTTTCAGGGCAAAGAATTGTAAAAGCATTTTCGCAAGAGGAGTATGTTAGTTCTTTGTTTTCGGAAAAAGCTAATAAACTAAAGGAGACAGGATTTTGGTCGCAGACCTATTCTGGAATGATTCCCAAAGTCATGAATCTGTTGAATAATGTAAGTTTTGCAATCATCGCAGGAATTGGAGGACTACTCGCTTTGAAGGGGTATGTCACAATTGGAACTATGGTGATTTTTGTAGAATTCGCAAGGCAATTTACAAGGCCTTTGAATGACTTAGCGAATCAGTTTAACACGGTCCTATCTGCAGTAGCTGGTGCGGAAAGAGTTTTCGAAATTTTAGATGTGAGAGAAGAAGCTTTTGATGAAAAAAATAAAAAAGAGTTACCGGCTATACAAGGAAATGTTTCATTTGACCACGTTTCTTTTTCGTATAGTGAGGAAGGATCAACCATTCATGATATTAGTTTCAATGTAAAAGCGGGAGAAACAGTAGCTTTTGTAGGACCAACAGGAGCAGGGAAGACAACCATAATAAACGTACTTTCACGATTTTATAATTATAATGAAGGTCAGATAAAAATTGATAACCAAGAGGTTAGACAATTTACAAGAGATAGTGTTAGACGACAAATGGCTTTTGTTTTACAAGAAAGCTTTCTATTTCAAGGAAGTATTATGGATAACATTCGCTATGGCTGCTTAGAAGCAAGTGATCATGAGGTAATCGAAGCTGCTAAAATCGCAAATGCTCATTCCTTCATTGAGAGATTACCACAGGGATACCAGACGATGTTACGAAATGGTTCTAGTGATTTGAGTCAAGGACAAAAACAATTACTAGCAATTGCGAGAGCGGTGCTAGCAGATCCAGCTATACTAATTTTAGATGAAGCAACAAGTAGTATTGATACAATAACCGAGGTTAGAATCCAACAGGCATTAAATCGGTTAATGAAGAATCGAACAAGTTTTGTCATTGCACATCGGCTAAATACAGTAAGAAATGCTGATCAAATTATCGTTTTACAAGAGGGAAGCGTTACAGAAATAGGTTCACATGGGGAATTAATGAAGAAAAAAGGATTCTACTATAATCTTGTGGAAGCAAGCTCAGATCAATTAAAAGAGGGTGCTACAAATTAATGTTAAGCACCCTCATATAAAATAAAACGATATAGTGTTCTTTTTAAAAATGGTTGTTAGTTGCAATTGCTAGACTAAACAACGTAAGCCCTACCTCTCAAACGTCCCCCACGGCTCCGAAGCCGCTCCGGTGTGAATAGAATAACTTACAACTAATAAGTTAAGGGACAACCTTATCAATGTAAAAACCTCCTGTAAAATTACGAATTATCAAATAAATGTTTAACTATATCATTTATTAAATTCCCTAATTTACGCTCGTTAAACCTTTAAAATATTTTCTGAAAAAAACAATAATATAGAATTCATATAATGTTTACATTATTAAAGGAATTTATGCATGGAAAATGTTAAGATGAAATTAACAAAAAAATTCCTTCGAATAGGGTAAAATATGTTTTTTTTTCGTGGGAATCATAAAAGTAAATCGGGTGGGTGAGATTCATGAATATCACGTCAATTATTGAAATGAGTCATTCTGAAGTTGAAAACATACTAGATGCATCCTTTATTTATGTGGATGAAATTGTATGTGAAAATGTTATTCAAACATGCGTAGATGGTTTTACATTGAATAACTCAAAAGAAAACTTAGAAACAGATGAAGGGATGGAAAGACTGTTTCTTATGTTAAAAGCAAGAAACATAATTCCAACAACTGTTAAAGAATTTTCATATGAGATTTCTTCATGTGAAAGAATTAAAGATTATAATGCAGATACTCAGGTAATACCTAAGCTTGCGATTCTTACTTTCACAGAATCTAAATGATAACACAAAAACGAATTACTTTGCAAGTAATCGTTTTTTTTTTTTTTTGAAATGTAAAAAATACAATGTCGTAATGGGTCCTAAAGGTATATCTATTTATTTAGAAGATCTATGACTTAATAAATGAATAATCCAACCAATTATAATACCTACTAACGCAGGTGTAATCCAACCGATTCCTAAATCATAGAAAGGTACCCAATTAATGAAGTTCATAAGTGAACCATTAAGAACTGTATTATTAAGTGTTTCTACAATACTATAAAGAGCGGTTAAAGTAATACCAATTACATAAACAAATTTACTTTGATCAAAAAAGCCTTCAATAAACGCTAATAGAATTAGTACGACTGCAATTGGATAAATCATTCCTAGTACTGGAACAGAGAATGTTAATATGGCATTGAGACCGAGATTTGCGATGATACCACTAAGAACTGTAAGAATAATTGCCCATTGTTTATAACTAAGTCTAGGGATCAAATTGGAAAAGTATTCGCTACATGAAATAACCAATCCGATGGAAACGCATAAGCATGCGATAGTAAATAGGACACCAAGTAAGATTGTTCCTGCATTACCGAATAATTGTGTCATGACTTGTGTAAGAACGTTTGCTCCATTTTCTACTTGACCAAACTCAGCTCCGCTTGAAGCACCTAAATAGCCTAAAACTCCGTATATTGCCGCTAATAAAATCCCGGCGCCTATACCTGCAATCATCATAGAAAAAGAGATACTACGTGTATCTGTAATACCTTGAGAGCGGACGGTATTTCCAACAACAATTCCAAATGCTAGAGCAGCTAGTAAATCCATTGTTAAATAGCCATCGAGAAAGCCTTTGAAGAAAGTACCATTTTGGTATACTTCTGTTGCTGTGGTTGTACCACCCATGGGGGTTATTAAACTTTTTATGAATATTATGGTAAATAAGAGCAATAAAGTCGGTGTTAAAATCTTTCCAAAACGGTCTACTAACTTGCTTGGCGACAAGCTTAACCAAAGAACTAATAAAAAGAATATAATTGAATAAATAATAAGAGAAATTGATAGTATTGAATTATTATTTGAAATAAAAGGTTTAATACCCATTTCAAAAGCTACTGTAGCACATCTTGGAATGGCCATTAATGGTCCGATTGAAATGTAGATAATAATAGGAAATAGAATAGAGAATACAGGTGATACACGTTTTCCCAGTGTATCTAAGCCTCCTATTTTTGCAATTGCTATTACTCCAAGGATGGGAAGTCCTACCGCTGATAAAATAAACCCAGCCATTGAAACGATCGTTTCACTTCCTGAAGCTCTTCCAAGAAATGCAGGGAAAATTAAATTTCCTGCCCCGAAAAACATGGAGAATAGCATAAAGCTAATAAATACTAGTTGTTTTTTTGATAGATGCTGCATATTTACAATCCCTTCTTACATAATGAAAAGGTATATAAATTATTCTTATATACCTTGTAGAGTTTATAATATAATATTAATTTTCCTAAATGTATAGTGAATTATACTATTTTTTAAAAAATTTTAAACTATTATAAATTTTAGTTGGAGACTAAAAATGACGTATAAAGTAATGTTAATAGTTTCATACAAGCTATTATTCTTAACAAATTTAAATTTTCTTGCTATTCTAAAAAATAATGTATTATTTAATTGATATATCATTTTCATTATATTTGAATGAGATAAAAGGGGGATTTAAATGGAGTTAGGGGTAGTTGTCTCCATACTTGTGTATTTGGCAGGAATGCTTATTCTTGGATACGCAGCTTATAAAAAAACATCAAACCTCTCCGATTATATGCTAGGGGGACGGGGACTAGGGCCAGTAGTTACGGCTCTAAGTGCTGGGGCTTCTGATATGAGTGGTTGGTTGTTAATGGGTTTACCAGGTTCAATGTATCTCACTGGTTTAAGTGCAGGATGGATCGTGATAGGTCTAACAATTGGAGCTTATTTGAATTGGCTTTATGTAGCTCCACGACTTAGAACATATACAGAAATAGCTAGGAACTCTATTACCATTCCAGATTATTTTGAAAATCGTTTTAAGGATCAAACAAGAATTTTGAGAATTACTTCCGCTATCGTAATCATTATCTTTTTTACCTTTTATACATCATCAGGTATGGTAGCAGGTGGTGAACTATTCAAGACAGCCTTTGGAATCGATTATAAAATGGGAATTCTCTTAACAGCAGGTGTAGTTATTTTATATACGTTATTTGGAGGATTTTTAGCGGTTAGTTGGACAGATTCCGTGCAAGGTCTCATTATGTTTTTAGCACTTATCATCGTGCCAACTGTAACAATAGTGAATGTCGGTAGTCCAAGTACTACCTTTGACGTTATTCGAGATATTGATCCTACGTTATTACAAGCATTTCAAGGTACGACTGTAATTGGCATTGTTTCGTTATTAGCATGGGGTCTTGGTTATTTTGGACAGCCACATATTATTGTTCGTTTTATGGCTATCTCTAGTGTGAAGGAAATAAAAAAGGCAAGACGTGTAGGAATGATTTGGATGATTTTTTCTGTTGTTGGTGCTATGTTTACTGGATTAGTTGGAATTGCCTATTTTCATGTGACTGATCAAACACTTGCTAATTCAGAAACAGTATTCATTGTATTAGCAGAACAATTATTTCCATCACTTATAACAGGCTTCTTACTTGCTGCCATATTGGCTGCTGTAATGAGTACAATTTCTTCACAATTACTTGTAACATCTAGTGCACTCACTGAAGATATATATAAAGCATTTTTTAAGAGAAAAGCATCGGATAAAGAATTAGTATTTGTCGGAAGAATGGCGGTATTAGTCGTTTCCGTTATTGCTTTATTTTTAGCTCTAAATCCTAGCGATACGATATTAGAATTAGTAGGATATGCGTGGGCAGGATTCGGGGCAGCGTTTGGACCTGTTGTTCTCATCAGTCTTTACTGGAAACGTATGACTAAGTGGAGTGCCTTAGCTGGTATGATTGCTGGTACGGTAACAGTAATTGTATGGGAAAGCTTCGAATCGCTTTCGGCAGTATACGAAATTATACCGGGCTTCATTGCAGGAGCAGCAGCTATTATCCTTGTGAGCCTTGTTTCACCAAAGCCATCAGATGATATTATAGATGAATATAATGAGGCAGTGAGACAAACAAAAGAATAACTAGAATCGGACGGGGCTGTCCAAAAAGCGATTTCTAATCACTTTTTGGAGGTCCCTACGCTTTAAATGGGGGTCATTCTTTGAAAACACTTGAATTGTTAGTGTATGGTTACATTTCTTTAAAAAAGGTAATGTTACACATTTTAGATAGTGATCGACAACCATTTTAAGGTTTTTACCAACAATAGAGAAGAGAGCGTTCTAAAAAAACACTTATAGAACGTTCTCTTAAATTGTTTTAGGATTTATTGGACAGATTAGAGAATAATCATTGTAGGCAAGCTTGGGTCATAGCTAATAATCACGTTTTTAAGACATTTGTATGGGAGATGTAACCTTTCAGGTATATATGTTTGGTAAAACATCGTATCTGCTATTCTGGTCCTGCTTGATACAATTCGAAACATCCTTTTTCCTGAGATGAAGTCTTTAATATTTTCCAGCAGGACTATTGAGGTTTTCTTATAGACATTTGATGGACTTGATAATATATTAGAAAAAGTTGAAAATAGAACTATATATTTTAAAAGTGAGATTTAAGGAGAACAGTAAATGACAAACTCTTCATTTATAAAAGAATTACCGCCTTTTATTCAGCAGGCATGGGAAAAAGAAGGATTTCAAAAAGCGACAGATATTCAAGAAAAGACATTTCCTTTAATTATCAATGATTCAGATGTAATAGCGCAATCACCTACAGGGACAGGAAAAACTTTGGCATATTTATTACCGTTACTATCAAAAATCGATAGTGATGTAGCAAATGCTCAAGTTGTCATTTTAGCTTCCTCACGAGAGTTAGTTATGCAAATTTATGATGAAGTATTAAAGTGGACGATGAATAGTGGGATTCGAAGTGCTTCATTCATAGGGGGGGCCAATACAAAAAGGCAGCTTGAAAAATTAAAGAAAAAGCCGCAAATTATTGTAGGTACTCCTGGGAAAATTGAAGAATTACTGAACCAAAAGAAATTAAAAATGCATGAAGTAAAAACAATTGTCCTAGATGAAGGAGATACTTTAATTGTTCCTGAGCATTATGATACTGTAATGTCTATTATTAAAAGTACTATGAAAGATACACGTCAGTTACTATTATTTTCTGCAACTGTAACAAATGAGATTACAGAACAAATGAAACAAATCATGAAGACGCCAGAAATACTTACAGTGCAAAAGGATGAGAATTTTTCTGGAAAAGTAGATCATTTCTATTTTGTTTGTGAAAAACGCGATAAGGTATTTATTTTAGAAAAAATTGCTCGTCTACATGATATGAAGGCTTTGGTATTTATGAAGGATATAGGAGATATCGATTTCATTGCAACAAAGCTAAAATATAAGCAAATGGATATAGCTGTGTTACATGCTGAATCCACCAAAAGCGAAAGAGAAAAGGCTATTAAGGGATTCCGTAAAGGAATATATCCAATGATGTTGTCTACGGATGTATCAGCAAGAGGATTAGATATTAAAGGCTTAACTACAGTTGTTCACTTTGATTTACCTAGAACACTTGAGCAATATACACACCGTTCAGGGAGAACGGGTCGAGCAGGAAACAATGGAACAGTCATTAGTATTATCACTGCATCTGAAGAAAAAGAATTAAAGCAATTGGCTAAGAAGTTAAATATTACAGTTGAGAAAAAAGAGTTTTATCATGGTCGAATTGTTGATGAGCGCCAAGATTCGCACACTAAAAAGCCAAAAAATAAACCAGCCAAAAAGCCTATGAAAACATTTAAGAAAACTCCCAAAAAATAATTAAGCAAAACGGCAGTCAAAAGAGTAATAATTCCTTTGACTGCCGTTTTTTGTCGTTGTTCCTTCTTCCGTTTCAAAAGGTGAGAGGAAGGTATTATCAACAGTTACACTTGATTATTTTTAAGTAGTAGATGATCGGATATTTCCTGCGATTAAAGTTTTACTCCTTATCTAATTCATTTTTATGTTTTTATACATACACTAATATAGGCAGAAGAAATGCAAAGGGGTTATTTTATGATGAAAAAATTTAATAATTTCGAAACAGCAGTTATTCATTCTGGATATGAGCCTAGGGAGCATAGTGGGAGTCTTTCTGTACCTATATATCAAACCTCTACATTTATTTTTGATCAGGCAGAGATTGGAGAAAGACGCTTTGCTGGTGATGAGAGTGGATATATCTATTCACGATTAGGCAATCCAACTGTTGAAATATTAGAAAAGAAAATGGCTTTAATAGAGTCCGGTGAAGCGGCACTTGCTTTTGGATCAGGGATGGCAGCGGTATCTGCTGTTTTACTTTCATTGACAGAATCTGGTGATCATATCGTGTGCTCACAAGGAATCTATGGGTGTACTTTTGGATTACTTCATCTGATGAAAGAAAAATATCAAATCAATCATACATTTAGTTTTTTAGAGTCAGAAGAAGAAATTAGACGTGTTATACAGCCAACAACATCTTGCATATATATTGAAACGCCTATTAACCCAACGATGAAGATGATTGATTTAGAATTAGTTGTAAAAATTGCTAAAGAAAAAGGTATTTGCGTAGTAGTTGATAATACTTTTTCTACACCTTATTTACAAAGGCCATTAGAGCTTGGTTGTGACGTTGTTGTTCATAGTGCAACTAAATATATTGGAGGACATGGCGATGTCGTAGCTGGAATAGCAGTCGGCTCTATAGAGTTTATGGAAAAAGTTAAAAGAACAACTCAAAAGGATATCGGGGGAATCATGTCACCATTTGATGCTTGGTTGCTTATTCGTGGACTTAAAACCTTACCAGTTCGAATGGATCGCCATTGCAAAAATGCAGAAAAAATCTTTCGCTTGTTGAAAAAGCACCCAAAAGTAAAGGCAATTTATTATCCTGGTAATGAAGAGCATGAAGACTATTTCATTAAGCAGAAACAAATGAAGAAAAGTGGAGCAGTTATTTCTTTTGAGATTGAAGGAGGTAAAGAAGAGGCACAGCATTTTTTAAATTCACTTCAATTAATTAAGCTTGCGGTAAGTTTAGGGGATACGGAAACGTTAATACAGCATCCTGCAACTATGACTCATTCTGGCATTCCTCAACAAGAACGAGATCTCATGGGAATTAATGATCGATTGATTCGTTTATCTATTGGCCTTGAAGCATGGGAGGATATATGGAAAGATCTTAATCAAGCTTTAAAATCACTAGCATCCAATAAGTAAGTATGATTGTTTAGAATAAGCAGTGCAAAATGACTGTATTTACACTGCTTATTAATAGGTTAATCATCTCCAATATGATCGCTTTCTTTCTTTTATAAATGGCAGCAAGATAACAATAAGAAGAGCCAGAAAAAAGGAAAAATAGGCGATAAAAGTATGAGTTTGTAAATTACTTACTCCGATACCGATTAGGCTCCAGGAAATGACGAGCGGATAAGCCCAATCATTTTGATAAAGTCGAAACAATATGGTGATAACAGCAATCATAATCAGAATGATGAAAGACCATAAAGTCATTGATAATCCAAAGCCATTCCAACCTAAATATTTAACGTAGTATGCTATATTTACAAAGGTAGCTACTGTAATCCATCCTAAATAAATAGAGAATGGAAAGAGGTCTATGAAATCATGTTCTGCCTTGTGAATTCTTTGATACACAAATATTAAAGATAGAAGAAGGAGTAGCATGATAATGACGGATGCTAGAAATTGTTCATAATGCCATAAGAATATCCAGGCACAGTTTAATAAGTTGCTTATAATAAAATAAGGTGAAGTCGCACGGTAAAGTCTTAAATTTCTTCGATTAGAAGGGATCTGTCTAAACACCCAAATACCGACAAGAATGTATATAACTATCCAAATGGAGAAGGTAAATCCAGCTGGAGTCAGGATAACATCTAGTTTATTAGAAATTTCACCAGTTGTTTGATCATTTAAGGGTATGGTTTCTGCAAAGAAGTTTACAATAAGAACAAGAATGAACGTTACGATATTTAAATATAAAGTAAACATATTTCAGCTCCTTATCTTCTGTTTTACCTATTTATTCCACAATATGATATAAGATAATCATCCTTTTGGAGTCAGTCTTGCTATTTTTTTAACAAGATATTAAAATAAAGAATATACTAAATATTACTAATAAGGAGGTGTTGAGACTAATGGTACGTTCTGTAGAAATACGCATGCAATTTTTGGAGTTTCTCTATATTTGTTGTGCGATTTTTCATGGTGCATTTGTTCAAGGGAGAAGTCTGTCCTTTTTTAGAACAATTGCATATTAAACAGAACGTTAGTGTCTCTTCACCTACTATACACATAGCTTGATTTTCGAAGGGAGCTGAAAGGCTCTTTTTTGTGTACCCATTTTTACATTTGTCTTTTTTGAAGGCCATAGGTAGAGCGCTGTTATTGCTCTGCCTATGGCTTTTTTTAGTAGAAGGCTTCTTGCTGTTAATCTTCAACAAGAAATTGAATAGGAGGAAATTCGGGAGATTCTGGTGGGAGAAACGAAAGGATTGTGACCAAAGAGTCATTGATTGAATGACAATTTTAGAAGTGAATATGAATTTTTTGTTCAAAAGGCTGTTGTTGTACTGAAATAGGGTTAGTGACTAGCTTCATTATCAAGAGTTATAGAAAATCAAAAATAATTGACTAGTGAGCTATAAAGGAGAAATGATATATGATTGCTTGTGCTTTTCATTCTGTTAGTAAAATGTTTGCAGGAAATCCTGTTTATCATAAAATGTCGTTCGAAGTATATGAGAAGGATCGAATTGGTTTAGTAGGAACGAACGGAAGTGGTAAGACCACTATTTTAAAACTATTATCAGCAGTTGATACACCAGATGAAGGAACCATTTCTATTAAAAAAGGGGCAGTAATTGGATATTTATCTCAAATACCTCACTTTAATTTCGAATGGACTTGTAGAGACGTTTTAGAATCTGCTTTTGTAGAAATGAATGCAATAGAAGAGCGTTTGAACTATTTAGGAGAGCAAATGGCTAATGGATGTAATGATGAACAATTAAATAAATACATGCATGAATATGGTGCACTTCAAGATTCATTTTTAGAATTAGGAGGATATGAGAAAGGATCGAAAATAGACAGAGTTTGCAATGGATTAGCTTTACAAGAATTAATGTCCTTACCTTTTTCTCAAGTAAGTGGTGGAGAGAAAACAAAGGTTAGTTTAGCTTATATTCTTTTAAAGCAACCAGATATATTACTGCTTGATGAACCAACTAATCATTTAGATATTAGTGCTGTAGAATGGTTAGAAGAATATGTGAAAAATTATACTGGAACTGTCATTATTGTTTCTCATGATCGCTATTTCTTAGACCAAGTTGTAAACAAAATATTTGACTTAGAAGACGGTGAGTTGAATATTTATTATCAAAATTATTCTGGATTTGTTTTGGAAAAAGAGAAAAAATTAATGCTAGAATTTCAAGAATATCAAGAACAGCAAAAAAAGATTAAGAAAATGAAAGAGGCCATTAAACGGTTAAGAGAATGGGCGAATCGATCTAATCCTCCAAGTGAAGGATTGCATAAAAGGGCTACAAATATGCAAAGAGCTCTTGATCGTATGGTTAAAGTGAAGAAGCCTATTCTTGAGCGAAAAAAAATGAACTTACAATTTGAAGGAGAGAATCGAAGCGGTAAGGACGTTATTGTATTGAAGGATATTGCTAAAATATATAATGATGAATTTCTTTTTGATAGTATCAGTATGCTTCTTAAATATAAAGAAAGAGCTTGTATTGTTGGAAATAATGGTACAGGGAAAAGCACTTTGCTTAAAATCATTATGAAAGAGATTCAACCTGATGTAGGAGAGGTAAAAGTGGGGAGTAATGTGAAAATTGGTTATTTGTCACAGCACCATGTTTATCGTAATCCAGATATGACTCTTTTAGATGCATTTAGGGAAGAAGTAGCCGTATCAGAGGGAGAGGCGAGACATATTCTTGCAAAATTTTTATTTTATGGTCCTTCTGTTTTCAAAAAGGTAGGTGGTCTAAGCGGTGGAGAAAGAATGAGATTACGCTTAGCTCAATTAATGTACGCGGATCTTAACTTTTTAATATTAGATGAACCAACCAATCATTTAGATATAGATTCAAAAGAAGCATTGGAATCTGCATTGGAAGATTTTGAAGGGACAATACTTGCCGTTTCTCATGATCGATACTTTTTAGATAAATTATCTCAAAGAACCTTTTGGCTTAGAAATGGAACCATGCAATCTTTCGAAGGAGCCTATTCGTGGGCAAAAATGAAACTTTCCAAAAGTGAATGCTAGAAGAGAAGTTTTATTATAAAAGCTCAAGTTGACGAAGGAAAGTATCGACTTCGATACTGTCTTTTAAAATACCGTTAAAATAGAAATAGTAGCTTCGACATAATAGAGTGAACGGTTTATAATAAAGAAAACTTTTGTGATTCGGTATTTTCTAATTTTTTTGAGAGAATTTTTAGATATACGAAATGAATGTGAATAATGAAAAGTAAAGTATGCATAGGAGGTGTTCTTAAATGGATAAATACTTAACATCTGATTGTGATAAATGTTTTGGATTATGTTGTGTAGCTCTGCCATATGCTAAATCATCAGATTTTGCATTTGATAAAGATGGTGGAGATCCTTGTAGGAATTTAAATTCGGAATATCGATGTGTTATACATAATCAATTGAGAGAAAAAGGGTTTCGTGGATGTGTGTCTTATGAATGTTTTGGAGCTGGACAACATGTTTCACAAACTATTTATCAAGGAGTAGATTGGCGAAGAAATACTGATAAGACTAGTGAAATGTTTGCTGTATTTCCTATTGTTCAACAGTTGCATGAAATGATCTGCTATCTAAGTCAAGCGTTTGAATTACCAGAGACAAAAACTTTTCGAAAGGCTTTAAAAAACGCTTATGATAAAACAGTAGAAATGACAAATCGATCGCCTGAGGAAATATTACATTTAGATATACCAGGTCATCGTAATAATGTAAACGAGTTATTAGTCATGACTAGTGATTTAGTTCGAAAACAATTTGTTGAAAGAAATAAAAAAAGAAAAATAAAAAAAGGATTAGACTATTTAGGAGCAAATTTATACGGTGTCGATTTTAGAGGTGCAAGTTTACGAGGGACCTTATTGATTGCGGCTAATTTAAGTAATGCTGATTTACGAAAAGTTGATTTTATTGGTGCAGACTTAAGAGATACAGATTTGAGTAACGCTGATTTAACAGATGGCATCTTTTTGACACAATCACAAATCAACTCAGCTAAGGGAAATAAATATACGAAACTTCCTGAATATTTAACTCCTCCTAGTCACTGGTTGAAATAGTAAACTGTATACAAGGAGAAAATACAAAGCTACAGAAATGTAGTTTTTTTTATTCTTGCAAAGATAGAGACGTATCAGTCACTCTAGTTAAATGGAGATGTTTTGAAATAACCATGCAAAAAACGGATAAAAGAGATTTTCTAAGGAGAGTTGAAAATGTATATTGAAACAAAAAGATTAATCATAAGAAATTTTGAATCTGACGATTGGCAAGCAGTCTATACATACACTTCTAATCCAAGTGTGATGAAATTTATACCAGAAGGTGTATTATTTGAAAAAGATACTAAGAAATTCGTTACAGAACAATATAGGAGAAAAAGTTGAGAAATTCCCAGTTTTTTCAAAAGAAGAGAACATACTTATTGGACATATTGCTTTTTTTAAGTATTTTGGTAATCATACTTATGAGATTGGTTGGGTGTTTCATCCGGATTTTCACAATAAAGGATATGCTTCAGAAGCAGCGAGAGCTGTGTTGGAATACGCTTTTACCAAAATGAAGATCCATAGAATTATAGCTACTTGTCAGCCTGAAAATATATCTTCTTTTCGCGTTATGGAGAAAATTGGGATGAGGAGAGAGGGTAACGGAAATGATTGGTGGGATGAGTATTACTATGCGATTTTAAAAGATGAATGGGGAGAGGGTAAAAGAATTTGAAGAAGATGTTTGCTTTTATCGTGCTATCTATAATTAAGTTCACTTGTGGTTATGTAACAAGTGAAATGACATCGGAAGAGGTTACGAGAGAAATTCGATTAGGTGTTAAAAAACAAGAACAAGAAGATCGAATAGATTTTAAGCGGTCTATAACAGATCAACAAGATCAATACATAGTAGATAATTTTACGATGGTGTTATTAAATAGTAAAGCAATTTCAAAAGCAAATGTCGATAAAGATAATCCAAATGTTTATATTGAAATGAATAGCCCGAAACAAAGTACTCAATTGGCTGATTTAATACTGGAAATGGCGCTATAATAGGTACTCGAGCGGATGAGAGTTGGGATAATATTGATTACAAAAGTATAAATCAAGAGGCTGCCGATTTTATTAAAAAGCAGTTAGTTGAGATAGATTAAGAGAAGCTATATCGAATAATATGCACAAATAAAAGCTTGTAAAGAACAAGAAATCTTCTTTACAAGCTTGTTTTATTTATACAAAATTATTTGGTTAATCCAATTTTATTAAAAGGATAGTAACGAAGTTCTACTACCCCAATAACAGAATCAGCATCGATAGGGCCAAATATTCGGCTATCTTTACTTACTCGTCTGTTATCACCAAGGACAAATAATTGATCCTTTGGAACGTATTCATCAAAATCTCCAGTTAAATGCTCACCTATAGGAAGCATTCTTTTAATTTGTTTTAAGTAAGGTTCTTTATACTTCTTCCCATTAATAATTAATTGATCATTATGCATGACCACGTGATCTCCAGGTAAACCAATTACTCGTTTAATATAGTCTTCGTCTGAATCTGGGGCATGAAAAGTAATAATATCGAATCTTTTTGGTGTACTTAATTTGCTTGTCATCACTCTATCACTTGTTTTGTATGTAGGTTCCATCGATTCTCCCAATACTTCTTTTGGGGCAAAGATAAAATATCTACAAGCAAAGACGAGAACAATAGAAAATAGAATGGGCTTTACCCAAGAAAGCAATTCTTGTTTCATTTTTGACTTCATTATTTAGCCCCCCCTGTTTGAATTATACGAAAAGTATATCATATCCATTTATTCTAAAGTAGGAATAACGGATGAATCTTGTTTAGCTACTGTTATATAAATACTATTAAAGATCGATGCTTCTTTATTGGAAAATGAATCATTTGGAAGAGCCTTGCAATCTTTCCTACAATATTTTCATATTACGGCTTCAAATGGAGATAATGTGTTAAATGATGATAGCAAAAAGACCTCTTGCAAATAACGGTAGCACGTCTTTCATAGAAATATGAAAACGTATCAAAATCAAGAGGTCTATATGTGTAGCATTGTTAACGTAGTTTTGGCATATCATGTTAATCTAAATTTAGTATCTGGCGAATATCCTCTTCAGATAAGGAAGAGAGATTTTTATCGTTATCAATAATTTCCTCAATGAGATGTCTTTTTTTCTCCTGTAGTTCATTCATCTTCTCTTCTATTGTTCCACGAGCTACCAGTTTAATCACTTGTACATCGTTCTTTTGACCAAGACGATGGGCACGATCAGTGGCTTGCTCCTCGACCGCTGGATTCCACCATAAATCGTATAATATAACAGTATCAGCACCGGTTAGATTCAAACCCGTCCCCCCTGCTTTTAAGGAAATGAGAAAGAAATCATGCTCACCTTTATTAAAACGGGTACACATTTCTACACGTTCTTCAGGTAATGTTTGCCCATCAAGATAGAAATAGGTCAACCCTCTTACAGCTAGCTCCTGTTTAATCATTTTCAGCATTTTTGTAAATTGAGAGAATATTAATACCCTTCGTCCAGATTGTATGGATTCCTCCACAATGTGTAAAAACTGTGTGAATTTAGAAGAATTACCTTCATACCCATCTACAAATAAAGCGGGATGACAACATATTTGTCTCAAACGAGTCAAACCAGCTAGAATTCGAATTTTATTTTTTCTAAATGTATCACGATCTAAATGTTTTAAGGTGTCATGTCGAAGCTTGGCTAAATAAGCAGCGTATAGTTTTTTCTGTTCGGGTAGCAAATCTACCATTTCAATAGATTCGAATTTTTTAGGAAGTGTATGAATGACATCTTCCTTTAATCTTCGCAGCATGAACGGACGCAGTCGATTGTTTATATTTTTTCTAGTAAGTTTGCTAAACTCCTTCAAACTCATGAATAATTCCGGAAATACAACATGAAAAATCGACCAAAGTTCCTCAAGTGAATTCTCCATTGGCGTTCCAGTCAGAGCAAAAGAATGATCGGCATTAATTAACTTCACAGCTTTTGCAGTCTGTGTAATTGGATTTTTAAAGGCTTGTGCCTCATCAAAAAAGACGGTATGGAACATTTGTTTCTTAAACCAAATTATATCTTGACGCAGTAATGGGTACGAGGTAATCAACACATCTATTTCCGAATATTGTTGTTGGATTTTTTGTCTTTCAGTTTTCGTACCATCTAAGACTATCGCTTCAATTTCAGGAGCGAACTTCATTAATTCACTTAACCAATTATAGATAAGTGAAGACGGGCAAACGATGAGAGCCGGTTTTCTTTGCTTTCTGATTTCAGGTTGCTCACTAACAAGATAAGAGATAGCTTGCAATGATTTTCCGAGTCCCATATCATCCGCTAGAATACCTCCAAACCCATATTCTTTCAACGTTTTCAACCACTTGAAACCTTGAATTTGGTAGGGATATAGGATAGATTTCAAGTAAGGTGGGACTTCAATATCACTTTTGTCCGGATGTTGTATTTGGTCCAAAAATTTTTGAAAAGAGGTTTCAAATTGGAAGATACCGTTTTCTTCTAAGAGATGCTGTAGTCCTTGGACGACGGGCATTTCCCAATCCTCTTCTTGTGTTGGAACAGTATTTAAAAATCGTCTGATTTCATCGTATTCTCTGGATTCTAAAGACAATAAGGCGCCTTTTTTCAACCTGTAGTATTTCCGTTTCTCTTCTAAAGATTGTAAAACATTTTTCACTTCTGCATCCGGAATCCCATCTAGTTCAAATTTAAACTCCAGCCAATTGGTACGTTCTTTTTTCATCCTGACCGATATGCGAGGTCGGGTATGTCCTTTGAAAATTCGATTTCTAATGGCTGTGGTGGCGTATACTTTAGTAAGGCGCTGAAGTTTCGGCAATGTATGATGCAAAAAGTCATATTCTAACTCTTCATCTTGTAGAAAATATCCTCCTTCTGTTTTGGTAAACCCACTTTCGTCCAACAATTCAAGGATGTTAGCCTCTCTATTTTCATCCCTGATTAATAGTACCCCTAAATGGGGTTCCATTTTAAAAGGATCAATAATAATATCACCATATTGAAACTCTATTCCAGCTAGCAAACGATTCTTAATCCGATCCAGATATAAGTTTGCTAAGAGCTTTGTTTTAGTTAATGATGCTTGGAGTTTCTCAGGAATGATTACATTTCCTAATTTTTTTAGGCCTGGCACAACATTTTCTAAGAAGAGCTCTAATTGGCTATTAGATACAGGAATGATATTTGATTTAGTTGCCTCAATCATTTGTTGTAGATCATACAGTCGTTTACTATCTTCGTCGGTCAAGCAGTACAATTTCCCGTCCATAAGGGCGGTTCTATAATCCTTCATTAAAGTCAATGTATCTAGTCCTTGTATCTGACATTGAAATCCTTTACTCGCTTCAGTAAAAAGGAATTTGAGAGGTAATTTTTCATCAGACTGTTCTATCCTCTCGTAAATGGTCTCATTTTCTCGAAGTTTAGCGTTCTGCGATTGGACAAGTAAAGCAAGCAAATCGGACCAAACGGAAGGGCTGATTAGTATAATTGAGTCAATCTCCGATTTTGGTTCAAAATGGCGGTTATTATCTTCGACAATTTGTATTAAATATTGCAATATTCTATCTTGTTCTGAAGAAAAGTAATAAAGGTTCGGATCATAGATATATGATAAAGAAATTTTGTATGGCTTATTCTCATGTACGGCTTTCAAGAATTTCCGGATATTTAGTATAGGAATATTACCGATGCTTAATTCAATACTAGGAATTTTGTTATTTTCATCGATTAAGAATGGCTCACATATGACATTTAACTCAAGTTGTTGTCTGTTTTCAAAATGCTTTTGCTCATGACTTGAGCGGATAGGTTGTCTAGAGAATATTCTTAACAAGTCATTAGCCATTTCTGGTTCCATTTTAGTGAGTACTTTATTTTCTCTGCTCTGTAATCGATCTTGAATGGCGAATAATACAGCTGCAACATGTTGACATTCCAATTTAAAAGATGATAGTTTTGGACAACTACATGAAGCAATTATATGGTTACTTTCTTCTATTTTAATATGGACATGGAAATCTTCCTTCCCTTTTACTATTGCTTCATAGCAAGGAGGACCAAATAGTAGGAAGTTCACTTTGTCAGCTCGGTAAAATGCTTCTCCTCGTTTGAAGGAGATGGTTCCGCATATTTCTTTTATTTTTTGCTGATTGAGTTTCATGGATTTCTCCTTCCAAAGAGATGTTGTTCATAGACTGTATTGTATCATACCACTTAGAAGAGATATCATCCAAACCACCTTAGTGGGATATTGATATGTACTACTTTTTCTCGTTATTGTCGTTTGTTACAACAACAATCTTAAACAGACAAAAAACCATTCTCATCAAGAGAATGGGTTGGAATAATAATTGGTTTGATTGTAAGTGTTGTACAGATAAAAGAGATATCGTTCAAATGATATAGAGCTTTCATTATGATGTATAACCACATGACTCATTTTATACGCTCTATCATTTCGTGGTAACTTTGCCAATTTCGCAAGTGTTTTAAAAGATAGTCTTATAGCTGAATTCATTAGATAGGATGATTGCATGCTCCCTGGCTTTCTTGTGCTATTTAAAGCTTCAATCATTTGTTCGGCGGTTGCTATCTCTGCTCCGTGACCAAAATACGTACCATCTTCTAGTACGACAGCATTTTCTCCACGCCACCAAGGAGTTTCTGGATTATAGTCAGGATTATTAAAATAGACTACGTCTCCAGGTAAAAAATAATCTGTTGTAATATTTCGTATACCAAGATCAGAATCAGAATGCCAGCTATATAAATAGAGGTTTGAAAAATGTTGATTAAATAGATTTTCACCTATGCTGTTTAAAACAGCATGATAATAAATAATGACTATGGCTGTAGCACATTCAAACGCATATAATGGGCTGTTATTGTAAATGTCTTGAATAGCTTCAGAAGGTGTTACACCACGCCGTAATTGAAATCCTCCGTTACTCGTTACATGCCAATACCGAGAATTTGCACGAGACTTTTCAAAGCTTTCGAATTCAGCTTGACTTTGCTTCATGGCTCTTGCACTTTCTATAATATTTTTCCTCAAAGTTACTTCAAACATTAATTCATTGATGGATGAATACGAATGGACAGACGAATCTGTTATCATTCTTTGGATGATTACATTTTCAATATAGCCGATTCCCAACATGCCATTTGGATGGAAAGGCATTCCTGAGACTTGTAACATCCTCTCCCTCATTTCTTGTGTAGTGTTGTTGGTGCTATTACCAAATGTATTTTATATTTCATTTTATTATGTATACAAAAACAAGACTTTGAAGGAAAGGGTATAACTTTATACTTTATTCATAGTTAATCCAAGTAACGAAATGAACGAATTCGTTTTGAAGTAAATAATCGAAAAAATACAATGATAAATAAGATTCCTATAAAGAGTGCTAAGATGACTTCCTTTAATGCTGTATGAAAAAGTAAAGTGGATATGATTATGAATAATTGAGCGCTTAGTAACATGATTAATACATTCAAAAAAGAAGACTTGAAATCCAATTCGGAAATGGGGTAGTGAATGATAATATCGTTCAAGGCTATTTGTAAAGGTAGCAATTGATAACCTGTTATAAATAGGACAAGGATTATAGCAATCCATTGATAACATGGTAAGGCAAAAATAAGGATAGATGAAATCAGCGTTAATCTTAGGTATAAATAAAAGAACGTATTATATGTAATAAATAAAAGAGCAAGTAAATATCGAAAGAAAGAAGAATGCTGATAAGGAATAGCTAGTTTCACTATCGATGTAAGCCATTTTCTTTGCTTAAATGAATAAGCAAGATGTGGAACATCTACGTATATATTAATGAATTTATAAATTTGTAATACAACTTTTTCTTCTTGTTCCTTCCAATTGATATGAAGCTATTATAATGGAATTATAAATCATTTTACAACGAAGTCAGAAAATAAAGCTCTCGTATCTCTTCTTTTACATTTACATTCAAAGTCGTTACAATCATAGAATATAGTCAATATAATTTCCCATCGTAATAATAAAATGTAGATTGCTAGACAATTATTACTATGCTGAAATGTCCTATTTTCTGTCATAATAGAAGGTGTTATTATTTCTATTTTTTGAGCTGGGATTGTAGAAGGTATAGGAGGAGCCAGATTAACGAATAATGAAAAAGATATGATTCAGGGGAGTATTACTAAAAAAGTGCAAAATTATTGGATATTGTTATACGATTGTGACTGCCTTTAGTGAGGAAAGGAATGTTTCTAGCAACATGAAGTTTTGAAAGTGTAAAGCCTAAAATTATAGGAGTACGATGCTTATTGCAAGAAGTGTAATAAGAAAGGTGGATTTTACAATGAAAACGGAGCAAGAAATAAGAAGAGAAATCGAGAATACTAAAATAACAATCAATTATTATCATGGTGCATATAATAGTGGAAAAATATCAATAGGCACTTTAAAAGGTAAAGTAAATGGCTGTGAATCAACTATACAAACATTATTGTGGGTTTTAGATGAGGTCTAATTCATAAGATTATTTATAACTTTAGAATATAAAAGGAGCTATAAAAATGCTCCTTTTTCTTATGAAGAAATATTTTATTTTCAAACATATAAGTCTTAGTATATTGGGTCAGGTACTTTGAAAAGTAACATATACGTTCTAATAAAATGATTAGAGTTAAAGTATTTAATATAATGTTCCAAGCTTTATGATGGTCATTGTTACTGAAAAAAGCCGTAAAAAACCCAATTGTAGACTCCAAAAAAGTAATGGAAGAGAAAAAAAGAGATAATATTGGGAAAGTAATGGGTAAATTGGTAACGGCTAAGTTTAGCAACACAGAGAAAATAATTAGTGCTACTAAACTTATCAAAAAGCAAGAAAAAGAAAGTTAGAGTGTCTTCCAAAATATATCGAAGGAATTTGATAGAATGATAAAAAAGATGTGAATAAAATTAGCTTCATAAGGTCGATTGGAAAGTAAGGCGAGAATTCTATGGAAGCATTCAGGAGCAGCATTCGACCTTTAAGTATGTAAAACAGCGATATAAAAAGATTAGCTTGCTTGTGTGACTACTGCTAATAGCTAAAAATCCATTTCGGAGGAATTAGGATGTTCATACATAAAATAATGATGATTTATCTTTAAAAATTATTGAGTTAAATGATGCAAAAAGCTTACTTAAACTAATAAATCGTTCAAGGGATTATTTGAGAGAATGGCTCCCTTGGTTGGATCTTACTAGAAATCTTGAGGATGTGATGGAATTTGTAAAAAAGTGTCAAATAGATTATGCAAAAAATAAAAGTCTAAATACAGTCATTGTATTTAAAGGAAATATTGCTGGGGTAGCAGGTTTTAATCAAATAAATTGGTCGAATAAGACGGCACAAATTGGTTATTGGATTGGAGAAGAATTTCAAGGAAACGGAATAGTGACAAAAGTAACGAAATCATTAATCAATTATGCTTTTAATCATTTAAAACTAAATAAGGTTGAAATTAGAGTTGCCTTTGAGAATATGCGGAGCCAATCTATCCCTGAAAGATTAGGTTTTGTAAATGAAGGCTGTATTAGGCAAGCGGAATGGCTCTATGATTGTTATGTAGACCACGTAGTTTATGGAATATTATCGGATGAATGGAATCAAAACAGTTAGATGGTTCATTATTGAATAATGCAATACGCGTAATATGAGTTTTCTTAATAGATTCTTCATAATTTAGTAAACTTGTTCTTAAGATTTGCCTGATAAAGTAGGATTCTAAAGAGATTTATTACTACTTTTAGAGGTGATTAAAGTGGGAAAAACAATTTATGTAAATAGTTTATTAGTGTTGTTTATATTTGTTATTTGCTTTACATTAATATTTTTTAAACTTAACTAATCATGAACGTTATGACACTATAGAGTCTATATGACCATGAATTATTGGGAAATTAGTAATAGAATAAGAAATGTAAGGGGACGATTCTTTATGTTAAGGAATCGCTTTTTTTTTGTTTCGAAGTGTAATAAACAGTATAGAATTTATAGATAGCTTTGTTAAAAAATAAGTTTCATTCTAGATTAAGAGTTAATAAAACAGGAGTAGTAGCGCTTTGACAGGTGGAGAGTGCACAATTGATGTAGTATTTGGGCCAAGTGGCGAGAGGTATATAGTGGATTTGAGTATCTTACCACCTAAGGGTCAACCTTTATCAAAAACAGATGTTATTTGGCGTGTTTTAAAAAAATAATATGAAGTCGATTAAAGAAAACAACGCTTAATTCAACCCACAGCCAGCTATACAATAAGGGAAAAAACGCAAGTAGCAAAAATAATTGTATACTTGCAGTTGGATGAATAGAAGGACCTAATAGCGGGAATTGAAAAATAATGAAGACAAGAAGAATTCCAGCAAGTAATGAAAGAGCCCCAGTAATAATAAGACTAAACCGTCGTTCCCACACATGGAAGGCGAAACCAATTCCTATTCCTAACAATCCAGTGGTAAACGGAAAGATAATTAGTTCACTAGGTTGAATTATTAGGAGGAGAAATATTGTTACTATGTAGCTTAAAAAACCAAACCGAATAGATAATACGGAGCTAATCAAAATGGGTGCTGTTGCAAAAGGACTAATAAGCAACCCGATAACAGGTAATAATCCACCTGCTGATTGGAAAAAAGCTGCTAGTGACGCTAATAAAGCAATGAGTGAAATTTGTTTTGATAAGGTAGTATCTTTTTTGAAAGTCTCCGAAATAGCATTTGCTTGTTTTGTAACAGGCTTAAGTAAAAACATAAAAATCTCCTTTTAATTTAAGATGTAAATGATATGGTATGAACTTGTGTTTCTTTATGAATAGAAAACGTTTTACCATTCGATTAACTTAAAAAGGGGCTGTCTGAAAAGTGATATTTATCACTTTTCAGAGGCCCCTACGTTTTATGTGATTACCATTTTTATCGTTTGCTATCGTGTATTTTTACTTTCTAAAAAAGCTGATGTTACACGTTTTGGCCTATGCATCGCTTTATTCTATTCTTTGGTTGGGATAAGGACAGTATGAAACTTACATAAAATATAAGAGGTTGCCATCGAATTATTTTCTTTTTGGACATTCTCTTTTCATAAGTAGAAAATACTATTGCTGTTCACTCATTTTCTTGGCATTTAAACGCTCTTCTAAAATTTGAATCATATAAAGAAAATGTCCAGCTTCTCGTAAAACATGATCGGCCAGAAGAGGATTAATTACACTCTTGATTTGGCAAGATTGTATAAGTTCTAAACCGGCTTTTTTGAAACTTTGAAGTTCTGTAGTAGCGTTTTCACTGTCTTTATTCATTTTTCCAATGATAGGATATGTAGGCTGCTTTCGATATAGCATGGATTCAACATCTCTTGCTTGATTTAAAAGCGTTTCAAAGTCATCTCCAAATTTAAGAGCTGTTTTTACTAAGTTTCTTTCAGATTGATCAAGCAATGATCCAATAAATCTTGAATGTTCCATCATGATTCTTAACCAAAAAACATTTTCATTAATGATGGCATCTTGAATTGGTTCTAAAATTCCTTGATTAAATTTTTTTAGAGTTCGCATAAAATATTCTGCTTCACGAGCAATATGATCCACAAGTAAAGGGAAATTAAAGCCACTAACTTTGCAATTAATGATAAGAATGAGAAGGTTTCGTTTAAAATTACGGAAACCATATACTAATTCTATGCTTTCTTCATTTAATTTTCTAACTAGTTCAACATTGTTGGGAACTTGATAAGCTTTTTTTTCTTGTTGTTCAAAGTAATGATAAAAGCGAACGGTTTGTTGAATGAGGTTGATATCTTTGTGATTAAAGCCCTCACTTAAGAATAAAGCGTGCTCCTTCATAATCCTTAGCCAAAATTTATTTTCTGTAAGGGAACGTTCGACAAATAATTGTTCAGTTAGTGATTCCGGTTTCGCAGCAAATGACTCTGGGGGAAGTAGCATTTGATTATATTGTTCTTCCGTTATGTGCCCAGGGATGTTATTCTGCATTACTTTCCTCCTTTATTGTGTATATATTACAATCTTATTCCTTTAAGGTTTAATTGATACCTAACAGTGTATAAATTTTTAAAATTGTACTCTGTTTTATAAGAAAGTGAGTAGTTATGTTTTCTTGGTAAGTTATTTTTCAAATAGTGCGTATCACCGGATATGTGTATAATAACCATTTTTCTGAAAATGGTTATTATAAATTAGTAGTGGCTTATTTTTTTTGTCTAACGCAACTTTTTTACAAGTAACCTACATATATATAAATAGGCAAAAAGGTTGCTGTAGACCCACCCATACTTGAATTGTTATCATATTTAAGTACTGAAATTTGGGGGGCAAAAAGATGGAAACAGAAAAATATAACAATCTCAAATTAGGTGAACGCGGAGCAATTATTAGTATCATTGCCTATATTGTTCTTTCCATTTTAAAATTAGTTATTGGTTATATGAGTAATTCAGAAGCCTTAAAAGCGGATGGTTTAAATAATACTACAGATATTATTGCCTCTATTGCAGTTCTTATTGGACTAAAGTTGTCACAAATTCCACCAGACAAAGATCATCGTTACGGTCATTGGAAAAGTGAAACGATAGCTTCTATGGTTGCTTCTTTTATTATGGTAGCAGTCGGAATACAAGTCTTAACAGGTGCAGTTACTTCGATTTTTGAAGGTGGAAAAGAAACACCTGATATTCTTGCAGCTTATGTTGGTTTATTTTCTGCATTAGTTATGTATTTCGTATATTTATATAACAAAAGACTAGCTCAAAAAATCAATAGTAAAGCGGTAATGGCAGCTGCCAAAGATAATCTTTCAGACGCGTGGGTTAGTATTGGAGCTGCAGTCGGTATATTAGGTGCTCAATTACATATGCCTTGGTTAGATACTGTAACAGCTATAATTGTAGGTTTACTAATTTGTAAAACAGCATGGGATATTTTTAAACAAGCATCTCATGAGCTTTCAGATGGTTTTGATGAAAATATTCTTCAAGAATATCAAGATATTATTCGAAAGTTAGACGGGGTTAAAGGGATTAAAGAAATAAGAGGAAGAAATTACGGTAATAATGAAGTAATAGATGTCGTTATCCTTGTTAATTCTACGTTAGATATAACTGAAGCTCATAATATAGCAACTCGTGTGGAAAATATTATGATTAAAGAACACGGAGTATACGAAGTACATGTTCATGTAGAGCCCAATTAAGAGGGTTTTTGAAAATTATAAGTATAAGAATCAAAAAGCGATTTTTTCAAAAATCGCTTTTTCTTATGTGAGAAAAAAATAAGCTTAATGAATGAAATCTGTTTGTTTTTCATGTATTCACCACTTGGTTAAATATGGTAAATTATTATGTAGAAAACAGCCTATTTTTAAGAAAATATCTATAGAATGCCAATTTATGAAGGAGAAAAATACTTTGAAAAGAATAAGAGAAGCCAAAGAAGTGGATATGGAAGTAGTTTATATGATGGGCTATGATGTATGGGGAGAAAATATATCTTCTCAAGATTATATTGCTATGTGCAATGAATCTAGTAAGTACAAAAGAGGAATATGGTATGCTTTGGAAGAAAGTAATACTAAGAATTTGTTATGTTCGTTAATAGTATATAAGTTAAATCCTTCAGAAAATATGATTGTTCGAGGAATTGGTTCGATAGCGACTCCTAAACCCTTAAGAAATCGAGGATATGCCAGCTTTTTAATTAAAGAAGTCATAAACCAATTAGAGAGAAATGATCAATGTGATCTTATTTTTTTTGTATAGCGATATTGGTACAGACTTTTACAAGAAATTAGACTTTATTGAATTACAAAAGGATAAACAGAAATATTCGGATAGTATTTGTATGTATTATTCAAAAGAAAATGTTTGGAACTCTATAGAATTTGTAATTCCCAGTTATTTTTAAAGTATACTTGTACATTACAAATGCAAGAGGCTATTTTTTATGTTTCTCCAAAAATTTTAAAATACAAATAATTAGGATGAAAACTACTAAAGAGATGGAAATAGCATTACCAATAAAAACAACATCGAATTCACGTAGATGATATTCTTTTATTCCATGATAATTTAGCAAGATCTTTCCTGAGTTATCATAATCCATATAGCTTGAGGTAATGAAGAGACTAATTATGATAGCACCAATTAAAGATAATGTTAGTTTTTTCATAAGAATCTCCTTTGCAATTATAATGGCTTACATGATTTTTATTGTGATAAATTAGAACAATTAAATTGAGGATGTGATCATTTTGGAACAAGTTTTACTAGTTATTGATGTGCAACAAGATTTAATAGAAGGTGAATCTGGAGAGAAAGGTGTTTTTGAAAAAGAGAAACTAATTTACAACATCAACTATGTTATTGAAAAGGCAATGCGTGAAAAAGTTCAAATTGTCTTTATTAGAGATAAAGATGTTTCAGGTGGTAATGGAAGTGGATTTCAAATACATCAAGAGATTCGAGTGCCATCCACTGCCACTATATTTGATAAATACGCAACAAATTCTTTTTATGGAACGCCTTTACTAGAACTTTTACATAAAAAAGACATAGAGCATATCGTTATTATGGGATGTATGACTGAACATTGTATCGATACAGCTGTCCGGATGGCAACGGTTAATGGTTTTGATGTAACACTCGTTGGAGATGGTCATTCCACAGCAGACTCGGAAATATTATCTGCTGACCAAATTATTCGTCATCATAACAAAACTCTTCATGGTCATTATAATGTAGATCACTTCTCAGTTGTTAGAAATTCACAAGAAGACGTGTTTAATCCAAATCATAATAAATATAGATAATATTTGTATTGTATAATACTTTATTTATAGAGAGGGTGTTTTAAATTAAACGCCCTTTTATATTTTTAGACTTTAATATTGAGTTAGTGATTTTGTGAAGATTTAAACAATATTACTTTATATGCTTTGAACTAATAGAATTGAATTGATAAAATGAATGTAAAATATATTGAAAGTTTTATAATTATATATATTTTAAAATTACATATTAATACGAACATAGAGAAGAGTGATTTTAATGGAGATTGCAAGGAATTTACACGATTATTTGTTAGAGAATGCAGATGAAATGACACAAAAATGGTTAGACACTCGACTAAGTAGTGACTCTTCCCTCTATTCAAGCAAAGCCCCCAATCAAGATTTAGAAATTATAAGAGAACAAAACATACGATTTATTAAAGTGTTATCAAGTTCGTTAATTGAAGAAACGAATAAACAATACATAGAATGGGTAAAAGAGGTATCATTACATAGAGCGAAGTCTCAAATAGCTTTACATATTTCTTTAGGGAACTTTAAAAAGTTTAGATTCATATTTTGGGAATGTATTTTGACATTTGCAGAAGAAAATAATATCTCAGCCTCTGAATTAGGAAAGTTGGGAGCTAAAATTAATTTTACATTGGATCATGTTATTGAATTATTTATTTATAAATATGAGGAAGTAAATCAAGAATTACTAAATTCTCAAAAAGAAATGATTACAGAACTAAGTTGCCCGGTCATTTCAATCAATTCAGCTATTGGTATATTACCTATAGTTGGTGGTATTGATACATATCGTGCAAAAGTAATTAAGGAAAATGCTCTTTCTCAAAGTAATAAATTACTTTTGAAATATTTGGTGATTGACCTTTCTGGTGTTCCGGTTGTAGATACAATGGTTGCTAATGAAATTTATCAGTTGGTAGATATGCTGTCTTTAATTGGTATCAAAACGGTTTTAACTGGAATAAGTCCGTGGATTGCACAAACAAGCGTGCAATTAGGTGTGGATTTTAGCAAAATTCGTATTTACAGTACTTTACAACAAGCATTACCTATTCTATTAAGAGAATCTGAATTAAATCTATAGTAATATGACCATTAAGGAGATGCTTCAAGAGTATGGTTTGATTATTTTTGAAGTATCTCCTTGTTTTGGTTTATGTAGTTTTTGTTAGAGATATCTAGAATAATTCCAAGGATTGTTATTAATATTTAATATTGAATTTTTCATATCCTTTGATAGAGTCTAATTCTCTAACAGATACATTTGTAACATCCGCAAATTGAGGTCCTTTTGATACCTTATGAATAAAGGCTTGAATGTTTAATGGAGGACCCTCAGCTTCTATTTCTACGTTTCCATCACTTGTGTTTCGAACCCAACCTGTTACATGATGATTCGCTGCTTCTAAGGCAGTGAAATAACGAAATCCTACTCCTTGAACATGACCTTCAATAATGATAGATACTGCGTTCATAATCACTTCACTCCTACATATAAATTAATATAAAAAAATATATATTTATTGATTTGGAACAAGCTTACAAAATAGGTTTAGTAGCTAATGATACTCATTGAAGTGTAGCCATCCATCTTCAATTAGATACAAAAGCACTTGTGTTTTCTTATTAATTCTAGCATACATGAAAAGACAGTGATTAAAAAACAAACAGAATATTCCGTTTTATGGTAATATATTAGAAAATTCCATTGTGGGTAAGGGTGATGGACATGCAATCACTACAAATTATGAATACTAAAATACAACCACCTGGTGTCCGAGATACGATCATTCGCAGAGCAACTCTCCATAGAAAACTTCAAACAATCAATCAATATCCAGTAACATTATTATATGCAGGTGCAGGTTATGGAAAAAGTACTTCCTTGTCTCTCTATATTAATGAGTTAAAAATAAAAGCTAGCTGGTATAGTATGTCATCTCATGAAGATGATTTCTTACCGTTTCTTTCTTATATCATACATAGTATTCAAAAGACATATCCTTCCTTTGGTCAGATAATGATAAACATGCTTGCAGTTAGTAATCCGTATTTACAGGAAAAAGATGTACTGTCAATTAGTACGCATTTTATTAATGAAATTGTAAGACTGAAAGAAGAAATCATTTTAATTATTGATGATTTCCATCATGGTGAAAAATCAATAGAAATAATGGAATTCATGGAAACGATCATAGAGCATTGTCCAAATAATTTCCATATTGTTATTTCTGGTAGAAATAGACCGAAATGGAAGCTATTAACTAGAATGAAAGTGGAAGGAAAACTGTTAGAGTTAACACAAAAAGATTTGATTTTAGATAAGGAAGAAGTAGAGCTGTTAATGTCTGATGTTTATCAATTGCATCTGACAGAAGAGGAAATAACAGAAATTTATAAGATCACAGAGGGGTGGGTTATTGCTTTAGGGATAATTGGGCAACAACTGCAAATAAAAAATGATCTTTGTGATTTAGTACAAAATAGAACGCAATCACTAGAAAATTTATTTGAATATATTGCTTTAGAAGTCATACAAAAACAATCTTCAATAGATCAAATGTTTTTAGAACAAACAAGTATTTTAGAAGAATTATCAGGAAAAGTTTGTGAATATATTCTTGATATAGATAATGCGGAGATGATGTTGTTTAGCTTAGCTGAGAAGAATATGTTTATCATGTCTACTGGCGATAATCAATACCGATATCATGCACTGTTTAAAGAACTACTCGAAAAGCGTTTCAAAGAAACGCAACCTGTTGCGTATCGAAAACTACATGAAAAAGCTGCCAAATATTATGAAAGACAAGCTATGTATGATCAAATGTTATATCACTTAGAAAAGAGTAAAAGATTTGATGCAATAGCACTTATCTTACAAAAATACGGTTTCCAGCTTTTAAGTGAAGGTAAATTACAATCACTTTATGAGTTAGTAAAAAAGATTCCGAAGCAACAAAAGAAAATCTACTATTGGTTATGGTATTTTGAAGGAGAAATCTTGAGAATCCGCTCCTACTATGAAAAAGCAGAAATTTGCTATGAGAAAGCAATCTTCGAAAGTGAATCCTATATGGATAGTAGAATTAAAAGCTTAGCAAATGAAGGAAAGGCTCGAATATATATTGATACTATTCAACCAGGAAAGGCGGAACGACATTTACAAATAGCCATTGAGTGTAGAGATCATAGTGAAGATTTTACCATCAAGGAAAAAAAAGAATTATATTTCTTAATGGCAGAGAATCTTATTAATAGTGGAGATGTTAAGAAAGCGGAAAAATGGTTACAGAGAGCAAAAAGCCAAAAGTTGATATTGGAAGATTATAATGTAAAAGCCCGATTGTTATTGCGGACTGGTAGATTAGAAGAAGGGAAAAGAATTTTATTAGAGAGAAAAAAAGTACATCCATTCAATATTGAAAATCATGTACCTCAAACACATAGAGAAACGGATTTACTCCTTGCTCTTATTGAAGCTTACATGGGTAATGGTGAAAAAAGTAAACAATATGCACAACAAGCTATTCAACAAGGAATACTAATGGTTTCCTCATATGTAGAAGCTTGTGGGTGGATTAGAATGGGGCATTCCGTCCAACTTGATTCAGCTTATGAAAGTAGTATGGCGATTGAATGCTATGAAACTTCTTTGCATCTAATGGAAGAATTGAAGAATTCTAGGGGAAAAGCAGAACCATATATGGGATTATGTATATATTGGGGAGCTCAGAACAATGGTTATGAAAAAGCAATTGCATACGGAAAATTAGCTCTAGAAGAAACAGAAAAGGTATACGATTTATGGTTGTCGTCATATATCAAGCTATCTTTAGCAATAGCTTCCATTCATAAAGAAAAGTGGGAGCATGCTAGTCTTTTATTAGAAGAAGCGGAAACATGTTTAAGAGATTGTAATGATTCTTATGGTCTAACTCTCGTTTCTTTATGGAAAACTTATGTTGCATTTTCTATTAATAATGGGGATGTTTTTGTTAAAGAGTGTTTAACATTATTGCAACGAATACAGTATGGAAATTATGAATTTCTATTTTTAAAACGAACGTTATTTGGACCACTTGATATGCAACAATTTGTTCCCATTCTGTTGGAAGCCCAAAGGAGATATATTCAGGAGCACTTTGTAGCTACTATTCTGATGGAATTAGGCTATGGAAATATTAATCTTCATCCAGGTTATACATTAAGAATAGAAACATTGGGAGCTTTTAAAGTATATTTAGGAAAAACAGAAGTGACAGATTGGCAAAGAGGCAAGGCAAAGGAGTTATTTGAATTTTTCGTTACTCATAAAAAAGATTATATTCAAAAACAACAAATAATAGATAGACTTTGGCCGGAGCAAGATGAGAAAACGGCGGATCGAGATTTTAAAGTTGCGTTGAATGCATTAAATAGTGTTTTAGAGCCAACAAGAAAAGCGCGAATGGAACCTTTTTTTATAAAAAGAACTGGGAACAGCTACGGATTAAATGTGCAATCAGGGTATTTTTTAGATACGAAAGAATTCGAAGAGTGGACTCTTGCAGGGATTGATGAAAAAGATTTTCAACGCTCTAAAGATTATTTAGAAAGAGGCTTAAGAATATATAAAGGTAATTATTTACCTGACAGGCGTTTTGAGGATTGGTGTATGAATGAAAGAGAACGCTTACAAGTAATTTTTTTAAGAGGGGCCGAACGGATGGCTCAAGTTTCCATTGCCATAAAAGATTTAAATACAGCTATATATTGGTGTGAACAAATTATTCATCAAGAACCGACATGGGAAGAGGCCTATCGATTACTTATGTACTGCTATTACTATAAAAATAATCGACCACAAAGCATTAAATGGTATCAAAAATGTTATCTTATCTTACAGCAGGAACTAGGAGTAGAGCCATTAGAAACCACAAAGAACATGTACCGTATGATTTTAGATTCTGCAAGAATTGGTCCTATTACATGAGTTGCTTTCTCACTTTAAAACTAATAAGATTCATACAATTTATAAATATGGAAAGTGTCTAAGACGTTGTTCTTTAGGCACTTTTTTGATGTTTATAGATTCATATTTGGTTTGTTCCTAGCTGTTTTCATTCATGGATTATAAATAAGTGCGAACACGAGTATCACCTAGACATGCTTGGATTTTTTCGATTTTGTAACTCCAGTGTAACTACTAATAGGTACGATGTTTGTAAGCATGGTGATGCTTAATCTTAAGCAATTTATAGGGGGTAAGAAGACAGTGAAACGGAAAAATATTCTTTTAATGTTTTTACTATGTTTTATCGTAATTTTTTCGGCTGCTTGTAGCTCTAGCTCTGGTGGTAAGGAAGATGGAGGTAAATCCAAAGATCGAACAGGAAGTATTAAGATCGGTGTACTTGCATCGATGACTGGTCCGCTCGAAGCATATGGAAAACAAACAACTAGAGGATTTGAGCTTGGATTAGATTATGCAACAGAAGGTAAGTTAGAGGTTGCTGGTAAAAAAATCGAATTCATTATTGAAGATACAGAAACGAAGCCTGAGGTAGCCGTAAAAAAAGCTACGAAATTATTAGAAGAAGATAATGTAGATTTTTTAGTTGGATCATCTAGCTCAGGAGATACTTTAGCTGTCGTACCACTAGCTGAAGAATATGAAAAGATTTTTGTAGTAGAACCTGCTGTAGCTGATAGTATTACAGGCTCGGAATACAATCCATATGTATTCCGCACTGCAAGAAATTCGTCACAGGATGCAGTAGCTGGGGCAGCTGCTATTGCTGGAAAAGGTGTAAAAATAGCAACTTTAGCACCTGATAATTCTTTTGGTCGCGATGGTATTGCTGCGTTCGTAGAAGCAGCTAAGGATTTAGGGGCAGAAATAGCTCACGAGGAATATGCAGATCCTGCAGCAACTGATTTCACTTCGAACATTCAAAAAATCATAGATAAAAAGCCAGATTATTTATTTGTTGTATGGGCAGGTGCGAATACACCTTGGAATCAAATCTCAGATATGAAGGTGCAAGAAAAGGGAATCAAAATATCAACTGGAGCTCCAGATATTCCAGCTTTAGCAACGATGAATCCATTAGTAGGAATGGAAGGATTTACGGTTTACTATCATGACTTACCAAAAACAGAGGTGAATGATTGGTTAGTTAAAGAACATAAAGCACGATTTAATGAGGAGGTTCCAGATTTATTTACACCTGGTGGAATGAGTTCTGCTATAGCTATTGTTGAAGCATTGAAGAAAACAGAGGGAAATACGGATACAGAGGAATTAATCAAAACGATGGAAGGAATGAGCTTTGATACTCCTAAAGGAGAGATGACATTCCGAAAAGAAGATCATCAAGCGTTGCAAACACTGTATGCAATTAAATTGGAGAAAAAAGCAGGTATGGATTACCCAGTTCCAGTGTTGATTCGTGAATTATCTCCAGAAGAAACAGCACCGCCTATTCGCAACAAATAACTGAGTGGATCAGCTAGAACTAGATTTATATAAGATTATCTATTGCTCAGTGGTGATAAAAGTCATTACTGAGCATTATTAGATGTTGTATTTTTTGACCATATATTGATGTAAAAAGAGAGAGGAGGAGTACAATGGGGATTTTAATTGAAACAAAGGATGTAGGAATTTCTTTTGGAGCACATCAAGCTGTAGATCACGTATCATTTTCTATTGAAGAGAATCAATTCACTTCGATCATTGGCCCGAACGGAGCGGGTAAAACTACTCTATTTAATTTATTGAGTGGTCAGCTTTCAGCAAGTCAAGGTGAGATTTATTTTAAAGGGAAAAACATTACAAAGCTTTCTCCTATGGAGCGAACTAGATTAGGAATTGGTAGGTCATTTCAAATAACAAATGTATTCCCAAATTTAACAGTTTTAGAGAATGTTCGATTAGCCGTACAGTCTCAACAGAAGGTGCGCTATCAAATGCTTTCTTCTATTCGAAAGTATAAACATTTTGAAGAAAAGGCTTTACATTGGCTAGGTGTAACTTTGCTTCATAATAAGGAAAATACAGTCGCTAAAAATTTAGCGCATGGTGAAAAGAGAAAATTGGAATTGGCTATGCTACTTGCGCTAGATCCAACTATATTACTTTTAGATGAACCAACAGCAGGCATGTCACTCGAAGATATTCCAATGATTTATGAAGTCATTCAAAAAATCAAAGACGAGGGAAACAAAACGATTTTATTAATCGAACATAAGATGGACATGATTATAAATTTATCTGATCGTGTAATGGTGTTATTTAATGGAAAACTTTTAGCCGACGGTACACCAAAGGAAATTATGAATAATGAAACGGTTCAAAGTGCATATCTAGGAGGTTTGTATAATGAATTCACTACTTAGTTTAGAGAATGTTGAAACGTTCATTGGACAATTTCATATTTTACAAGGTGTTTCTTTAGTCGTCCCTAGTGGAGAGGTAACAGTATTATTAGGAAGAAATGGCGCTGGGAAAACAACTACGTTAAGAACAATCATGGGATTGAATCGAGCTTCCAAAGGTAAAATTACATTTCTTAATGAAGAGATTCAAACTAAACAGCCGTATGAAATTGCTAATAAAGGAATTGGCTATGTTCCAGAGGATCAAGGGATTTTTGGATCTTTAACTGTTGAAGAAAATATGAAGGTAGCCATTAAAAGAGATAATGATGTAACGAAGGAAAGAATGGAATGGATTCTTGATTTATTTCCCGATTTAAAAACCTTTTGGAAGAAACCTGGAGGGCTATTGAGTGGGGGTCAAAAACAAATGTTATCTATCGCTAGAGCATATGTGAATGAATGCGAGCTGCTGTTGATAGACGAACCTAGTAAAGGGTTAGCACCGATTGTAGTAGAGAAAGTGATGGATACAATTGTACAAATGAAGGAAAAAACGACGATTGTACTTGTCGAACAAAATTTTATTATGGCAAGTCAAATAGGTGATTCATTTTACATTATTGACGAGGGGCGCACAGTGTATAACGGCAAAATGAATCAATTAATAGAGGATGAAGTGCTAAGAAGAAAATACTTAGGTATTGCATAAGGAGGGATGAAATGGAGTTATTAGTTAATTTAACTATTAACGGATTAGCTACAGGTATGTTAATTTTTCTGCTAGCTGCAGGCTTAACTCTAATCTTTGGATTAATGAGTGTTTTAAATTTTGCTCATGGAGGATTATTCGCATGGGGAGCATACGGTGGAGTTTGGTTATATCTAATGACTGGAAGCTTCCTAATAGGTATAGTGGCAGCTATTCTAACAGGTATTATTCTAGGCTGGATTACAGAAAAATGGATTATTAAACCTGTATATGGCGATCACGTTCAACAAATCTTAATTACTTTAGGATTTATGTTGGTGTTATCAGAGATGTTAAAGGTTGTTTGGGGACCGAATCAGATAGCTGTTACTCCTCCTGCGTTTCTACAAGGTAGTTGGGAAATGGGAGACATGTTAATTATCAAGTACCGAGCCTTCATTATTATTGTAGGTATAATAGTGTTCGCATGTATTCGTTATATGTTGGAAAAGACAAAAATTGGTTTGATAGTCCGTGCAGGAGTAATCAATAAAGAGATGGTTCAAGCTCTCGGTATTAATATTAATCGAGTGTTTATGTTTGTATTTATGATTGGAGCAGCTTTAGCTGCTTTAAGTGGCGTATTAATTGCCCCGTATGCAGGTGTTATTCATGCAGATATGGGAATGGAATATGCCATTTTAGCTTTCATAGTTGTTGTAATTGGTGGGATGGGAAATATTAATGGATCCATTTTTGCAGCTGTATTGGTAGGCTTATCAGGATCCTTTATGGCTTATTTTGTCCCCGACTTAGCGGTTGCAGTGAATATGATTTTAATGGTAATTGTTTTAGTTTTTAAACCACAAGGCTTGTTTAGGGCAAAGGGGTGATCATGTGAGAATTAAACAATATCAAGGTAAAGGGAATTTTGTATTTATACTTATTTGTGCAGCCTTTATGTTATTTCCATTTATCTACGAAGATCGAAATTTATTAATTATTTTTACACAAATTTTTATCTTTGCTGTCTTTGCAATGAGTTATGACGTGCTGTTAGGTTTTACAGGGATAATTTCTTTCGGTCATGCAATGTATTTTGGAATAGGGGCCTATTCAACTAGTATTATTCTAAAAAGATTTGAACCCGATTTATCTTATGTATTTCTGTCATTACTGATAGGAATCGTTTTAGCAGCCGTTATTAGCTATTTAGTAGGTTTGTTGACATTACGCTTAAAAACACATTTTTACGCTATGCTAACGCTAGCACTTGCAAACTTATTTTATGTAGGTGCAGAGAAATGGCGATCATTAACAGCAGGGAATGATGGATTTACTTTTCGAATCCCAGAAATATTAAGAGACCGCACGAGTTTTTATCTGATTTGTTTAGTGTGCATGGTACTTATATATTTTGCTCTGAAATTATTCATTCAGTCACCTGTAGGAAAAGTATTAGTTGCTATAAAAGAAAATGAACAGCGAACAGAGTCATTGGGCTATAATGTATTACACTACAAAATTATTGCTAGTGTAATAGCAGGAGTATTAGCGAGTATAGCTGGCTCCTTATATGCTATTTCACTACGCTTTGTAAATACGAGCGTATTTTCAATGGATATCACATTAGATGCATTACTAATGACAATTATAGGTGGAGTTGGAACCATCATTGGAGCAGTTATTGGATCGGGTGTGATTGAAGTTGCCCATTATTGGTTAACGAGTTTAGCAAAAATTCATTGGATTTTTGAAAGATGGATTATCTTCTTTGGGATTATTTATATTCTTGCTGTCATGTTTTTTCCGAAAGGCATTGTCGGGGCATTCCATTTATTACGAAATAAATGGAAAAAACCAAAGAAACAAAATCCTGATAATCAGGATCGCAAGCTTGCTGGATAGAAAGTAGAAGTGCATCAATGGAAATAATAAGAGACTAGTCTAGTCATTAATAGATGTATGGATCTTTTAATTGTTTAAAAGGAGTGTACAGATGAATAACATCGGAATCGTTTCAACTGGAATATATCTTCCTGCTCAATTTACGACTTCGAAAGAAATAAGCGAATTAGCAGGAATGCAACAGGAAATTGTCGAAAAAAAACTAGGTATTCTAAAAAAGCCAATTCCAGGAAAAGATGACCATGCTTGTCAAATGGGGATAGAAGCAGCAAGAAAAGCAATTTCTAAAGCGAATATTAATCCAAAGGATATCGACTTAGTGATTTATATTGGTGAAGAGCATAAGGAATATCTATTATGGACAGCAGCGATTAAATTACAACAGGAGATAGGGGCAGTTAATGCATGGGCCTTTGATACTGCGTTACGATGTGGAACCACCATTATGGCAATGAAGGTTGCCAAGGATATGATGTTAGCTGATTCCTCCATATCTACAGTTTTATTGGCAGGCGGTTATAGAAATGGTGATTACATTGATTACAAGAATGAGAGGACAAGATTTATGTTCAATCTTGGCGCAGGTGGAGGAGCTATCATCCTTCAAAAAGGAGCAGATAAAAATATTGTTTTAGAAAGCTCTATTATGACGGATGGGACTTTTTCAGAAGATGTTGTTGTTATGGCGGGGGGGACTAAGTATCCAACTTCTTATCAGACAATAGAACAAAACATGCACAAGTTAGATGTCCTTGATCCAATCGGAATGAAGCAGCGATTGGAAGAGAAATCTATGAAAAATTTTGTACGTGTTATACGAGAAGCTTTGAAGAAAAGTAATCATTCTGAAGATGAAATTGATTATCTTGCCATTCTTCATATGAAGAAATCGGCACATGATTTTGTTTTGAGTGAGCTAGGTTTAAGGAATGATCAATCTATCTATTTAAATGAATATGGTCACATTGGTCAAATTGATCAAATTCTTTCTTTAGAATTGGCTGAACAACAAGGAAAACTTAAAGAAGGAGATATTGTTGTGTTAGTTAGTGCTGGGATTGGATATGCATGGGGCGCTACAGTTATTGAATGGGGCAAACCTATTCAGGAATAACGTTTTTGATTTAAAGTGTCATGAATTATGAAAGATGGTAAAGGAGGAAAAGAAGGATGAATGTAAATGTTGTGATGAAAACGGTTTCGTTGGCCAATGGAGAAAACATAGGTTATCGTGAAAGAGACGGAGGAAGTAAACAATTATTGTTGATTCATGGAAACATGACTTCATCTAAACATTGGGATATACTTCTTGAACAGCTGGATCCCTCTTTTAAGGTTTTTGCAGTCGATTTAAGAGGTTTTGGAGCATCTTCTTATCATAATCCTATTCGGCAAATAAAGGATTTTGCTGATGATATCAAATTATTCGTAGATGTTTTAGAATTAAAAAACTTTTCCATGATAGGTTGGTCAACAGGAGGGGCTGTTGCTATGGAATTTTGTGCAGATTATCCTGGCTATTGCAGTAAACTTATTTTGTTAGCATCTGCTTCTACAAGAGGATATCCTTTTTTCGCTACCGATGAATTAGGCAATGTTAATCCAGCAGAACGATTAAAATCCCTAGAAGAGGTAAAGAGAGATTCTATTCGAACGATTCCGATACAAGCTGCTTATGATACAGGAAATAGAGAAGTATTAAAAGCAATTTGGAATAGTCTTATTTATTCTCATAAGCAACCAGAGTATGAAAAATATGAAGAATATGTAGAAGATATGATGACACAAAGGAATTTAGCAGAGGTGTACCATGCATTAAATACTTTTAATATATCTGCTACATTTAATGGTCTCGTAGAAGGCAGTGGAAAGGCAAATCGAATAAACATACCGATACTAGTATTGAGGGGTAATAATGATCTAGTAATAACCGATCAAATGACGAAAGAAACAATGGAAGATTTAGGGGAAGTGGCTTGTTTTGAAGAGTTAGTTGATTGTGGACACTCTCCTCTAATTGATAATTTAGAGTTACTAAATAATAAAATTACTAAATTTTTAGATAAATAGAGAGGGCATAAATATGAAATTACAAGATAAAGTAGCGATTATTACTGGAGGAGCAAATGGAATTGGATGGGAAGCTGTAAAGTTATTTCTAAGTGAAGGAGCTAAAGTTGCAATTGCGGATTATAACGAAACGTCTGCGGAAGAAAAAATCCAAAGCTTATCAAATGTTACAGATCGTGTATCCGTTTTTAAAGTAAATGTTGCAGATCAAGGCAGTGTCCAGGAAATGGTACAAGCGGTTGTTGAGAAGTTTGGCAAAATAGATATACTGATTAATAACGCAGGAATTACAAAAGATGCTATGTTGACGAAGATGACTATCGAAGACTTCCAAAGTGTAATTGATGTGAACTTAACAGGTGTTTTTAACTGTACACAAGCTGTTGTTCCTTATTTAGTAGCCAATGGCAATGGAAGAATTATAAATACTTCATCTGTTTCAGGTGTATATGGAAATGCAGGGCAAACTAATTATTCCGCAGCAAAGTCAGGATTGATAGGAATGACAAAAACATGGGCTAAAGAACTTGGAAGAAAAGGAATAACAGTTAATGCTGTTGCTCCAGGCTTTATTGAAACATCTATGGTAGAAACAGTACCTGACCATATAATTGCTCAGCTAAAAATGTTGATTCCACTACAAAGACTAGGAAAACCTGAGGATATTGCCAATGCTTATTTATATTTAGCTTCTGATGAAGCCAATTATATAAATGGTAATGTGTTACATGTTGATGGCGGTATTATGATGTAAAAAGTGTAACTGATATGTAACTCTCTCATTTTACTATAGATCTATAGACGAATGAGGGGGTTATTTATTTGTTCTCAGGTGATTGGTTATTTAAGCGTTCTTCACTCACACCAAATCATATCGCGGTTCGTGATGCAGGGTATAGTGAAGGATGGACGTATAAACAATTAAATGATAGAGCAGAGCATCTAGCAGGATACTTTTTAAGTAAAGGTGTATGTAAAGGTGATCGTATTGCTCTTTTAGCTGTTAATCATATTTGTTATTTTGACTTTTTATTTGCTTGCTATAAGATTGGAGCCATATTTGTACCATTAAATTGGCGTTTAGCGACAGCTGAATTAGATTATATTATAAAGGATTGCAATCCAAAAATAATAGGTGTCCATAGTACATTCAATCATGTATCTATAATTGACCTTTCTACACATATTATAAAAATCAACAGTCTTTATTACAAAGAAATGAAGTATGCCAAAAGAGCAAAGAGCAAGGATTTTCATGGGGAGCAACATTTACCTGTAGTTCTAATTTATACAGGAGGTACAACAGGTAATCCTAAAGGAGTTATTCTTTCAAGAGAAAATATTCTTATGAATGCACTTAATACAATTGTGAGTTGGAATTTAAGTTCAGCAGAAATTACGCTAACTTCATTGCCGATGTTTCATACAGGAGGACTAAATGCTCTTACGCTTCCTATTTTATTAGCTGGTGGAACAGTTGTTTACAATGAGGACTTTGAGGCAGAACAAGCTGCACGATATCTAGATTTGTATTCTTGTACAATTGCTTTATTTGTACCAACTATGTATCATTCTATGATTGCAACTCCCTATTTTCAACAATCTTCATTTCCTTCTATGAAGGCGTTTTTGTCAGGGGGAGCTCCTTGCCCAATTGAAATTTATCATGCCTTTGAGAAAAAGGGATTACCGTTTAAAGAAGGTTATGGTTTATCTGAAGCAGGTCCTAATAACTTTTTTATTTCAATAGATGAATCCATTCAAAAAAAAGGTTCTGTTGGAAGACCTATGATATTAAATAATGTGAAAATAATGGATGGAGAGTTATTGATATCAGAAGCAGAAAAAGTTGGTGAATTATTGATATCAGGTGCACACACATTTTCAGGTTATTGGCATAATGAAGAAGCATATCAAGACGTGTATCAAAATGGTTGGTTGTATACAGGAGATTTAGCTAAAATGGATGAAGAGGGTTATTTCTATATTGTCGGTAGAAAAAAGGATATGATTATATCGGGTGGTGAAAATGTTTACCCTATAGAAGTAGAGCAGGCTCTTCTCTCTCATCCTTCTGTTGAGGAAGCAGCAGTTATAGGAGTAAAAGATGAGAAGTGGGGAGAAATGGTTACAGCGTTTATTGTCAGCAGTTGTTCGAATCTTCAAACAGTAGAATTAGTAAACTATTGTGAGTCATTACTAGCAAAATATAAAATACCTAAAGTATTTCATTTTATTGATAGTCTACCTAAAACACATGTAGGAAAAATAGATAAAAAATGTCTACAACAAAAAGGGGCTGTATGAAAAGTGATTTTTATCTCTTTTCATTGGCCCTTACGCTTTATGTGATCTACATTTATTGATACGTTTTGCATGAGTGTGTACTTACTTTCTAAAAAAGCTGATTTTACATACCTCGACTATAAAATGTAAGAGGGTGTCCATTGCATTTTCCTTTTTGGACACCCTCTTTTGTTTCTCATTCGAATTATTTTGTAAAAGTCTCAATCATATCTTTTTCGATAATTTTCCAAATGGATGAGTCTGTTGTGTATAATTTCCCGATTTTGCTATAGAACTCTTTAAGTGCTTCTTGATGTGAAGAATCATCAGATTCAGGTAGCTCCTTTTTCATTTCGTCAACCATGATTTGTACGTTTTTTGCACGAGGTCCCCATTTAGCTACTTCTTCACCATTCTCATTAATTAGAACAATAATAGGGATTGAACGAGCTGTTCCATTGGTTAAATATTGATCCATTAGTTCAAGATTTTCATCTCTGATAAAGAATCTGATATCCATATGAGCAGCACGGGCAATTTCCGTGAAAATTGGAAGGTTCACCATAGCATCGCCACACCAATCAGCTGTTAGTACTAATGCACGGAGGTTCCGATTTTTTAATCGTTCTGCTTCAGCTATCAATTGAAGTGAAAACTGTTCTTGAATATGAAGCATATTTTCTTTATTTACTTGCATGTATTGTATATATTCTTCAGTTGTTAATCCTTTTTCAAACCAATTGTTTAAATTCATGAAAAATCTCCTTTTTAAAAGATATGATATCAAATAAATGTCGATGTAGATGAATCTAGGTGAAGCAGAGCACATCCATACTTCTATATGTTTGAAGCAGAAAAAGGTGCTCATTCTTTCTCCTATTATCCTAGCATGGTTTAAGGAATTTCATAAATATTCTGCTTAATGAAAGTAGCTCTGAAGAAGAGACTTGAACTTTGTTCTTATTCCTAAATTGCTAATTGCTTTTGTTTATCATAAAGCTTGAACATTACGAAATATAAAAATCCGCTAAATACAGTTAAACCACATAATATGATAAAGGTAGCTGTATTACCAAACCAATCTGTCATCGGTATGGCAATTGGTGCTAACATTCTACCAATTGTATGACGCAAACTGGCAGCAGCAAAATATTGTCCCCTCATGCTCTCTGGAGCGAGTTTAGAAATGAAATTGTTCTGAATACCAACGGTCATTAACTCACCAAATGAGAAGATAGCAATAGCAAGGACGAATCCCCATACTAAATGTGTACTTCCCATTGTTAACATCGAAAAGCCATAAACAAGAGATGAAGCAATAAATACATTTTTTTCTTTATACATCTCCATCCACCTAGAGACGGAAATTGTAAAGAGTACGACAAATAATCCATTTAAAGAAACAATCAATCCAAATGCTTGTTCACCAGTAACCTCTAAACTAAAGTTTCCAAGTGTTAATAATGTTTGATTATCAACGACATCTTTAATGTAGACAGGGAAAAGTAAATCTAGTTGTAAAAAGGTCATAGCTGCAAAAATACCAGCAATGATAAAAAGCAAAAATGTACGGTCTTTTACGATAACACCATAGTCTTGAATTTGTGATTTTAAAAATTGTAGACCACTCATAGGCTGATCAGTTTTTTCTTGCTTATTAAGTACATTAGGTGCGGTTTCAACAATCCATTTTGATAAAATAAAACTAAGAAGTAGATTCATAATGGCTGAAAGCAATAATAATTCAAAACGATAGTTTTCGTAAAATAGGCTTCCGATAATAGGTCCAATTACTACAGCCATATTTACGGATGTGTAAAAAATAGCAAAAACACCGCTTCTGTATTTCTCGTCTACAACGTCTGCTATCATTGCTTGACTGGCAGGCCAATAAAATGAACTAAAGATACTTACAATCGAGAAGCAAATAAATCCGATGGCTGCAGAATCGAGCCATGGAGATGAAGAATAGGCAAAGATTAAATAAGCAATTCCCTGCCCAGCCGTTGAAATAACCATCATTCGCTTTCTACCGAAACGATCGGCACAATAGCCTCCCATTAAATTGGCAACCACAGAAAAGCTTTGCGATATAATTAAAAGTAATCCTGCGGTTATTTTGCCAAACTCTTCTGAAAAATAGATTGCTAGAAAAGGGAAAAACATCCAAAATGTAATGTTTACTAAAGCTTCTCCGCCTAAACGAATCTTTAGATTTGTATTCCAATCTCTAAGTCTCATACGTAACACCTCTCTTGGGGCAGATAAAAACAGAAATTATTTCCTTTTTATCATACATTAAAATAAATTATTTCGAAAGTCGTAATATTCTAAGGGGACAAGTGTCTAAAAATATTCATAAAGTACAAGTTTACAAATTACCCTATGGGGTATATAATCTAGGTATCATAGATTATACAAAGAGAGGGATTAGGTAATGGCAAAGAAGATATTAATTGTTGGTGGAGTAGCAGGTGGAGCTACAGCTGCAGCAAGACTACGTCGATTAGATGAAAAATCAGAGATTATCTTATTTGAAAGAGGAGAGCATATTTCTTTCGCAAATTGTGGTTTGCCTTACTATATTGGTGATGTAATCAAAAAACGACAAGCTTTACTAGTACAAACCGTAGAGGGTATGTCTAAAAAATTTGTTCTTGATATTCGCAATAAAACAGAAGTGATTCATATAAATCGTGAGAGAAAAGTAGTTATTGCTCGCAATTTACTAACAGGTGAGGAGTATGAAGAATCATATGATTCATTAATACTATCTCCAGGTGCTAAAGCAATTGTCCCTCCGATAGAAGGATTACAATCAGCAAAAAATGTATTTACATTAAGAAATATTCCAGATACAGATCAAATTAAAGCAGCAGTTGATGAACAAAATCCTCAAAGAGCTGTGGTTATTGGTGGAGGCTTTATTGGATTAGAAATGGCTGAAAATTTAGCTCATAGAGGAATTGATGTGACAATTGTAGAAATGGCGAATCAAGTAATGGCACCATTAGATTTTGAAATGGCTTCAATTGTACACAAACATTTGAAAGAAAAAGGGGTTCAGTTAATTCTGGAAGATGGTGTAAAAGCTTTTTCTGATGAAGGCAAAAGAGTTATTTTATCAAGTGAAACGGAATTGGAAAGTGATATTACCATTCTTTCTATAGGAGTTAGAGCAGAAAATGAATTAGCTATTTCTGCTGGTTTAACGGTTGGAGAACGCGGAGGTATTGTAGTAAATGAATATTTACAAACAAGCGATGAGAATATTTATGCAATAGGTGATGCAGTACAAATACAAGATTATCTATTTAAGCATCCAACGATGGTTCCACTTGCTTGGCCAGCAAATCGTCAAGGGAGAATAGTGGCTGACAATATATATGGAAAGAAAACGGCTTATAAAGGAACACTTGGAACAGCGATTGCAAAGGTATTTGATTTAACAGTAGCTACTACTGGACATAATGAAAAGACTTTAAAAAGATTAGAAGTTGAATATGAAGCGATTCATATTCATCCTGTATCGCATGCAGGATATTATCCAGGAGCAAGTCCAATCGCATTAAAGCTTATTTTTAATAAAGAGAATGGTAAGATTTATGGAGCTCAGGGTGTAGGAAAAGATGGAGTAGATAAGAGAATTGATGTCATTGCAACAGCGATTAAAGGTGGACTAACTGTTCATGATCTTCAAGAACTAGAATTATCATATGCTCCACCATATTCATCTGCCAAAGATCCTGTAAATATGGCTGGCTATGTAGCAGCTAATGTAGTTGATGGAGATGTAAGAGTAGTTCATTATAATCAAATTGATCAACTTGTTAACGAAGGTGCTTTGTTGGTAGATGTTCGTGATCCTTATGAAAGAGATAAAGGATATATTCCGAACTCTATTAATATACCATTAGGTGAATTGAGAGATAGATTAGGTGAACTACCTAAGAATCAAACTATCTATGTTTCTTGTCAGGTAGGATTAAGAGGATATTTAGCAAGTAGAATTCTTGAGTTAAATGGATTTGATGTTGTTAATGTAAGTGGTGGATATAAAACATATGCAGCTGTGTATCATTAATCGCTTTTAAAATTATAGGGCCTATCCAAAAGAAATACTTTTGGATAGGCCCTAAATTATGAGAATAAAAAGAGGTTATGTTACAATTTATCTCGATGTAGGATATTAATATATATAAAAGAGAGCAAAAGGAGGATAAGAAATGAATGAAACAATAGAAACTATTTTAAATCACAGATCGATTCGTAGTTTTGAAGATAAATTATTGTCAGAAGAACAAATTCAGACTATTGTACAATGTGCTCAATCAGCTTCCTCTTCGAGCTATATTCAAGCTTATTCTATTATTGGAGTGAATGATCCCGAAAAAAAGGCAAAATTAGCAGAGATAGCTGGACCTCAAACGTATGTTGAAAAAAATGGACATTTATTTATATTCTGTGCAGATTTACATCGTCATATAATTGCTTCGAAAATGGAAGAAGTAAATATAAATGAAGCAATCGAAAGTACAGAAATCTTTATGGTTGGCTGTATAGATGCTGCTCTTGCTGCGCAAAATGCTGCTATAGCTGCCGAATCTATGGGATTAGGTATTTGTTATATTGGAGGTATTCGCAATAACTTAACAGAGGTTGCAGAATTGTTGCATATCCCCAATAAGGTCATTCCTCTATTTGGGTTAGTAGTAGGATATCCTAAAAATTATTCCGCACAAAAGCCGCGTTTACCGATGGAGAATGTGTATCATGAAAATGAATATTTAAATGATGAATCTACATTTGAAAATCAGTTGAAAGATTATAATGAAGTTATTTCTAATTATTATCAAGAAAGAACAAAAGGTGCTAGAAAAGATACGTGGACGACGCAAGTTACTAATATGCTCAGTAAAAAAAGTCGCTTGTATATGAAAGATTTTATAGAGAAACAAGGATTGAAGAAATACTAAGTGAAAGTCGAAAAATGAAATATTTCCTGGACAATATTTTCATGAATCGACATAGACTTTTATTAGAAGAATGAAGATTTATTGTAATAAAAGTTAGTAAAAAACGGTGAAGGAATGAATTCTTCACCGTTTTTTATTCTTTATTTGATATAACTTGTTAACAATTTATAGGCATTTTGTACACGTTCATCAGACGGTGGCTCAGTATCTTGTAGGGGGTATGATAGGCCTAGAGCCTCCCATTTGTATACTCCTAACTTATGATAAGGTAGGACCTCTACTTTCTCTACATTAGATAGAGTGCCAATAAACTCACCTAATTCATCTAAATATTCATCGAAATCTGTTACACCTGGAACTAAGACATGTCTAATCCATACAGGGATTTTACGATCAGATAAATATTGTGCGAATTTTAAGATATGATCGTTGTATTTGCCTGTAAGACGTTTATGTTTGTCACGATCAATATGTTTTAAATCTACTAACACTAAGTCTGTGTATTTTAAAAGCTCATTGAATTCCTCTAGAAATTCGGGTTTTTCAGAGAAACAACCACCAGAACTATCTAATGTTGTATGAATACCTTTTTCCTTGCAGGCTTTAAATAAAGAAGTGACGAACGGCATTTGAAATAGTGGTTCTCCACCACTAACCGTAATACCGCCACCAGATGCTTCCATAAAGGGGATATAGGATTGAAGATCTTGAATGATTTCATCAACAGTTGTTTCTTTTCCAGTACCAAATTCCCATGTATCAGCATTATGGCAATACTGACAACGAAGCATACATCCTTGAGTAAAGACGATGTAGCGGATTCCCGGTCCATCTACTGTACCGCAAGTTTCGATTGAATGAATATTACCTTTCATATTAAAAACCTCCAAACTCCCCACCGAGAGAGTTTTGGAGGGGGAGTTATATTTCATAGTGTATTTTTAACGCCAATCCCCCGATTAGTTTTTACTAGAAGGAGGATTGGCGTTACTTTTTATCGTATTTAGGCTTTAGCTGTCAATACTTAATGGATTCCCTTCTCCTTATTGCAAAAAGTCAACATCGACCACTTAAGTTCTTCGAGTTTCCTTTATCTCAGTCAGAGGGCTCCAATCTATGCGTCGCTAAATGAGCGGCGCCCTTGCTTTTCTTTATTACATACTTCCGTGGAATGTACGGTTGATTACGTCGATTTGTTGCTCACGAGTTAATTTAATAAAGTTAACTGCGTAACCAGATACACGGATTGTTAATTGTGGATACTCTTCTGGATGCTCCATAGCATCTAATAAAGTATCACGATTAAATACGTTAATGTTCAAGTGGTGACCTTTTTTAGATGCATATCCATCAAGGATTGCAGCTAAGTTAGCTTCTTGGCTAGCATCGTCTTTACCAAGTGCTTTTGGAACCATAGAGAACGTATTTGAAATACCATCTAATGAGTGTTGGTATGGAAGTTTCGCAACAGATGCTAATGAAGCTAGAGCACCTTTAGTATCTCTTCCGTGCATTGGGTTTGCACCAGGAGCAAATGGCTCACCAGCACGACGTCCATCAGGAGTGTTACCTGTTTTCTTACCATACACTACGTTAGAAGTGATTGTTAAGATTGACATAGTTGTTAAAGAATCACGGTAAGTTGCATGTTTGCGAAGCTTAGTCATGAATGTTTCAACTAAGTTCACTGCCATTTGGTCTACACGATCATCATTGTTACCGTATTTAGGATATTCACCAGTAGTTTCGAAGTCAACAGCTACACCGTTTTCGTCACGAATAACTTTAACTTGACCGTATTTAATAGCACTTAAAGAGTCAGCTACAACACTTAGTCCAGCGATACCAGTTGCCATTGTACGAAGGATCTTTGTATCGTGAAGTGCCATTTCGATTCTTTCGTAACTGTATTTATCGTGCATGTAGTGAATTACATTTAATGTGTTGATATATAATTCAGCAAGCCAATCCATCATTGTATCGAAACGAGCCATTACTTCTTCGTAATCTAAGATATCAGATGTGATTGGAGCGAAACGTGGAGCAACTTGGATTTTAAGTTTTTCGTCGATTCCGCCATTGATTGCATATAATAATGTTTTTGCTAAGTTAGCACGAGCACCAAAGAATTGCATTTGTTTACCTACACGCATTGCAGATACACAGCAGGCAATTGCATAGTCATCGCCGTATTCTAAGCGCATGATGTCATCGTTTTCGTACTGAATTGCACTAGTTTGGATAGACATTTTCGCACAGAAGTTTTTGAAACCTTGTGGAAGCTTAGTAGACCAAAGAACTGTTAAGTTTGGCTCTGGAGCTGGTCCAAGGTTTGATAATGTGTGCAAGAAACGGAATGAGTTTTTAGTTACTAAAGGTGTTCCGTCTAATGACACACCACCGATTGATTCAGTTACCCAAGTTGGGTCTCCACTGAATAATTCATTGTAATCTGGTGTACGAGCGAATTTAACAAGACGTAACTTCATTACGAAGTGATCAACTAATTCTTGTGCTTCGATTTCTGTTAATGAACCGTTTTGTAAATCTCTTTCAATATAGATATCTAAGAAAGTAGATGTACGGCCTAAGCTCATTGCAGCACCGTTTTGTTCTTTAATAGCAGCAAGGTATCCGAAGTATAACCATTGGAATGCTTCACGAGCGTTAGAAGCTGGAGCAGAGATATCGAATCCGTGAGCTGCAGCCATTTCTTTTAATTCATTTAATGAACGAATTTGTTCAGAAAGTTCTTCGCGAAGACGAATTGTATCTTCTGACATTACTTTAGCTGTGTTTTTAAGATCTTTTTTCTTTTCGTTGATTAAGAAGTCTACACCGTATAAAGCTACACGACGGTAGTCACCAATAATACGTCCACGACCATAAGCATCTGGAAGACCAGTGATGATACCAGCTTTACGAGCTAATTTCATTTCATCAGTGTATGCATCGAATACACCTTGGTTGTGAGTTTTACGATATTTTGTGAAAATTTCTTTTACTTCTTCATCTACGTGGAAGCCGTAAGATTCAGCAGCTTGCTCAGCCATACGAATTCCGCCGAATGGTTGTAATGAACGTTTGAATGGTGCATCAGTTTGGAAACCTACAACTGTTTCTAACTCTTTGTTTAAGTATCCAGGACCGTGAGAAGTAATAGTAGAAACGACTTTAGAATCTAAATCTAAAACCCCACCTGCTTCACGTTCTTTTTTATTTAAATCCATTACTTGAGCCCAAAGCTTTGTAGTTGCTTCTGTAGGACCTGCTAAAAATGAATCGTCTTTATCATATACAGTTATGTTATTAATTATGAAATCACGTACATTAACTTCTTTATTCCAAATTCCAGAATTAAAGTTTTTCCATTGTTCCATAGTGAATTCCACCTTCCATCTTTATATATTAAACAGATATTAAAATGTTTATATAACAGTTTCTAAATATAGAATACACTCTTAATGTGTATTTGAACTTTGGGATTTATGAACTATTTGTGAATTATTGAGCTTGAGAGAGGGGTTTTTCCACATTTTATAGTGAAAAACCCTTTTGTTAGTGCTTACATTTAACAATTATTAGATATACATATTAATATTTCCAGGTTGTGTTACAAAGGAAAATATTTTAAATTGTGCTTTTTTTCTGGTGTTTATCTTTACTGTATTACAAATATTAATGGTCTGTATTATAAAAAAGTAAAAATTATAAATATCTATGGTATAACAGTAATAAGTATAGAAGCAAAAAAGAACCATCTTCAATATATGAAGATGGTTCTTTTTATATGAATCAATCATTAAATTCTTTTTGCGCCGATGTATTTTGGCTTCCAGTAAGAATTTGATAAGGAATCAATTGTTACTCCTTTAGAAGAAGAGGAGTGAATAAATTTATTATTACCTACGTAAATTCCTGTATGTGAAGCGCCTTTTTTATATGTAGTGAAGAATACAAGATCTCCAACTTGAAGATTAGATTTACTAACGGCTTTACCTGTTTGATAGAGTTCGCTAGTTGAACGTGGTAGTTTTTTGCCAATTGCTTTACTATATGTATAGCCAACAAATCCAGAGCAATCAAAGCCACTTGGAGTAGTTCCACCAAATCGATATTTAGTTCCTATGAATTTTTTCCCGGTATTTATGACCTTATTTTGTTCAACTGTTGTAGTAGATGCTGCTTCTGTATAGTTTGGTAATAAAAAGGTAGAAATCAAAGACAAAGCTAAAACTGATGAAACTATTATTTTCTTCATAAAAGCCCCCAAGGTTACTAGATTATCTTGCTCTAGAAATAATATAACAAAAAAATCTGTCAATTATATTTACAAACCTATTAAGTTTTATTACAGAAATATTACATGATGTGACATGAAGTCATATAAATAGTCTTATTTCGATAGTAGGATAGGGGAATTTTATTAAATCTTGATGATTTGTCCTGTTATTAGTGAAATAATAAGGCTAATTAACAGGAAAATATAAAAATCGTGTAATTTTTAGCAGATTAAAACGAACGGTTTACATGAGGAAAATAGGTCAATATAATTAATGTTTGTAGATGATTATTGATCATTATTTCACATATTGAATAATCAGAAAGTATTGTAATTAATGAAACATCCAAATGAAGATTCTATGTAGAGGCGGTATGAAATGAAATATTCAACGAGAAAAGTAGCAATAGTAGGTACTGGTTTTGTAGGAGCAAGCGCAGGTTATTCTTTAGTTAACCAAAACATTTGTGATGAGTTAGTTCTTATAGATATTAATAAAGAGAGAGCATTAGGTGAAGCAATGGATTTACAACACTGTGTAGATTTTACTACTTCACGTACAAAAGTATCCGTCGGAGATTATAAAGATTGTAAGGATATGGACATTGTCATCATTACAGCAGGAGGCCCACCTAAGCCAGGTCAAACACGTTTAGATACTTTAGAGCTAAGTTCAAAAATTGCTAAATCTGTCGTAGAAGGGGTTATGAAAAGCGGATTTGATGGTATCTTTTTAGTGGCTTCTAACCCTGTCGACATTATTACATATCAAGTGTGGAAAGAATCTGGACTCCCTCGTAATCAGGTTCTTGGAACAGGTACATCATTAGATTCCTCTCGTTTGAAATCTATTCTATCACAGCATATTAAAGTTGATCCAAGAAGTATCAACGGATATACATTAGGAGAGCATGGTGATTCTCAATTTGTTGCATGGTCACATTTAACGATTGGTGGAAAGCCATTTATGCAAATTTTAGAGGAGCATAAAGAAATGCTAGGTCATCTTGATTTAGATGAAATTATTGATCAAGTTCGAAAAGCAGGCTTTGAAATCTTAAACCGAAAAGGAACAACATATTATGGTATAGGTTGTGCGCTAGCATCTATAACTCGTTCTATTTTTAATGATGATCATAAAATTATTGCCGTATCGACAATACTTGATGGGGAGTATGGGTATGATAATATCGCCACTGGAGTTCCAGTTATTTTAACACGACAAGGGGTACAAGAAGTGGTTGAGCTGAATTTAACAGATGAGGAAAAGGCTAAATTTGATCAATCAAATAAAATATTAAAAGAATATATGGCATCTATCGGTTATTAATAAAACGATTCTTGCCTCATTTAAGAAAACAGATTACTTAGATTTAGGTAGTCTGTTTTTTAAATTTTAAGCAATAAAGAGATAGTCGTTTTTTACGAATACGAAAGAACTATTTTTTGGAAAAAATACTATAAATATTTGTAAGACAAAGAAATTTTATTAAAACCTCTCATTTATTTAACATTTCTACCGATATGATATGTAGAAAAGAAATTATAAAGAGTCGGGTGAGGTAAATGGATAAGACATCAATAATTGGTGTGATATTAGGTATTCTTGCTATTGGTGTTGGGATGGTATTAAAAGGTGTTCATCTATCAGCACTAATAAATCCAGCAGCAATACTAATTATTTTAGTAGGAACAATAGCGGTTATTACAATTGCATTCCCTGCTAGTGAATTAAAAAAATTACCAGCTTTATTTAAGATTATTTTTACAGAAAAAAAACTAGTATCCCCAGAAGAATTGATTAGTACATTTTCTGAATGGGCTGTTATTGCTAGAAAAGAAGGTTTATTAGCACTTGAAGGAATTTCAGAACAAGTTGATGATCCTTTCTTAAAAAATGGTTTAAATTTAGCCGTTGAAGGTCAAAGTGCGGATTACATAAGAGATATATTATCAGAAGAAATAGAGGCTATGGAAGAAAGACATCAATCAGCTGCAGCCATTTTCTCACAAGCAGGAACTTATGCCCCAACTCTTGGAGTATTGGGAGCGGTTGTAGGTTTGATTTCAGCTCTATCTAATATGGGAGACTCAGATGAACTTAGTCTTGCGATATCTGCTGCCTTTGTAGCTACATTATTAGGGATTTTTACAGGATATGTGTTATGGCACCCATTTGCGAATAAGTTAAGACGTAAATCTTTAAGAGAAGTTCATATAAAAAATATGATGATTGAAGGAATCTTATCAATTATAGAAGGAGAGGCACCAAGAACGATAGAGCAAAAACTTACTTCGTATTTGCCAGCCGGAGATCGAAAAAAATGGTTAGAAGGCGAAGTGAAGCGTAATGGCTAGAAGGAAAAAGAAGAAAAAACATGAGGAGCATATGAGCGAATCATGGCTACTTCCATATGCAGATATATTAACGCTACTATTAGCACTATTTGTTGTTCTTTTTTCCATGAGTTCGATTGACGCAAATAAATTTCAAAAATTATCTCGTGCGTTTAACGATGTTTTCGTAGGTGGCACGGGTGTCATGGAATTTACTAGTCCGATGGAATCTGGTGACCATTCAACAAAAAGTGATAAAGAAGGTTATTTAATAGGTGACAAAAATAAAGAAAATAATCTTGGAGAAAAGGATAAAAAAGAATTATCTGAGTTACAAAATAGAGTGAACCAATATATTAAAAAGAATGATATGTCAGATAAATTGTCTACTACTTTAACTGGTGAAGGTTTGTTAGTTTCTATTCGGGACAATGTATTATTCGAATCTGGTAGTGCAGATGTAAGAGAAGTTGATAAACAATTTGCTCATGAAATTGCAGATTTAATAGTGATGGACCCACCGAGAAGTATCATCATTAGTGGACATACAGATAATGTTCCAATTTCAACATCCAAATTTTCTTCTAATTGGGATTTAAGTGTTATGCGTGCAGTCAATTTTATGAAAATATTACTTGAAAATAAGGATTTAGATCCTGAATGGTTTAGTGCGAAGGGCTTTGGTGAATTTAAACCTATTGCTCCTAATGATACAAAAGAAGGTAGAGCCAAAAATAGGCGTGTTGAAATACTAATTTCTCCAAGAACAGAATTAAATAAGTAGTATATAGGGATAAGGGCATTTCAAATATGATTTTTAATCACTTTTGAAATGCCTTTATCCTTTTTTAGGGTTAACGAATTGAAGAATAGGTATGGACAAAAAAATACCATGACTCTATGGCCATGGCATAATAATGGGGAATTATAAGGTGAACTTAAATGACATGAATAATGTCATAAAGGGTTACTCATTTGCATCTTCTACCTCTTCTGACTTACATAAGCGATCTATCCAAAGGCCCAATCCAATCATACATACAATTGGGATTGAATAGTTTAAAATGTGAAGAAATGTCATATCCATTCCTCCTGAAATTACCTAAAGAGTAGTCCTCTTTGATATTTCTATTATATTGTAAAATTAACAAAAAATACATATTTTTGTAACGAAAAGTTCATAAATTCGTTCGACAAATATCTTGTTTTTCTATTGAACTAACATTGAAATGGGAGGAGTTTTAGGAAAGAAATCTTCTTTTTAAATCATTTGTTGGAAACATGCAAGATGATGACTGCCCCCACCATTTATAACGGTATTTGGCGAGTGTTTTATAGAAAAAGTTGCGAATTGGAGCTGGGATAACGATTCCAATAACGAAGACCTTCCACCAACCATCTAGATGTCGACAAACTCTTATTGCTGCCAGCGATTCCGTGTAAGCTTGATTATTTTCTATTAGTACAAAGCTATTACAATCTGTTGGCAATAAATATGTCTTTAATAAATTTTGACCTATTTCACTTTGTAAAGATGCAAATAAAAAGTATTCTTTTCGATCTCGAGCAATAATAAATTGAACACTTTTACTGCAAAAATTACATTCGCCATCAAATAAGATTACAGCATGCTTGTGATGCATCATTCAACCTCCTTATAGAAATAATCGTATAAGACTTATATTAAAGATAACATATTTTGGATATTTCACGAAGAGACAGTAAGGGGAGGATTGAGAAAAGGTTGCCCGATGAATTTCAGGCAACCAGAAAAGAGGTAGAGATTTATTCAAATTTAAAGCTTTTGATCGAATCTGCTAGTTCCTCTGAAAGTTTACTCAATGCATGTGCAGAAGCAGAAACTTCTTGCATTGCTGCATTTTGTTCTTCTGCTGAGGCAGCAACTGTTTGAGTCAATTCGGATGTATTGTCAATATGTTTAACTGTAAATTGAACTACTTTATCCATTTCTTTTGTGCCTATTTGAATTTCATTAATGGCACTAGATACATTTTGTACTTGTGTAAACATATTCTGTACAGAATCGCTAATGGAGATTAAAGAGGTATGTGCTTGAGATGCTAAATGAAGCCCCTCTTTGATAGCAGTTCGTCCTTCATCCATTGAAATAACAGATTCGTTAATATCTAGCTGAATGTCATTAATTAATTCTTTAATTTGATTGGCTGATTGATTGGATTGTTCAGCAAGTTTTCGTACTTCATCCGCAACGACGGAGAAACCTCGACCTTGTTCACCGGCGCGAGCAGCTTCGATTGCTGCGTTTAAAGCTAGAAGATTCGTTTGCTCAGCAATTTCAGTAATAATATTGATAATGCTATTTATTTCTTTTGATTTCTCTCCCAAGTGATGAATAATCTTCGAAGAGTTTTGCGTTGTATCATTGATGAGATTAACTTGTTTCATAGTTCGATTCATCATTTCTCCGCCTTGTAAGGCTTCGCTCGCATTCGCTTCAGAATCTTTCAGAATGGTGGTTGAAACTTGAGAAATTTTATTGATGTTTTCTACCATTGTTGTACTTGTACTTTCAAGAATTTTCACGTGTTCGATTTGTGAATCTGACGATGCAGCTACATCTTGTATCGAAGCGGATATAGAGTCAGTAGCTTTACTCGTTTCTTCAGAACTTGCATTAAGCTGTTCAGCAGAGGCAGCCACTAATTCTGAATTCCCTTTAATATGAATGAGCAGTTTAGACAATTGATCACGCATGGACATATAGCTCTGAGAAAGTAATCCTATTTCATCTTTATGTGAATCGTTTAATGTGTGTGTGAAGTCTCCGTGTCCAGCATAATCCATTGCTAAAGAAATATTTTTTAAACGTTTCTTTATAGTATTTGTAAAAAGCATGACAAGAACAAAAGAAATGATAATTAGTGCAATGGAGCTAATTAATATCACATAGAAAACTTGTTCAATAATATCATCAACCATTGTTATTGGTGCACTGACATGCCATAAGCCAATAATGTTTCCACGAACATCTTTGATTGGTTTGTAACCAGCTTGATAGGAAACACCATCAATTGTTGTTTCGCCAAAATAGGTTTCTCCTTTTTTAAGCGTCTTTTCTATAACCTCTTTTGGAGCTTTTAGTCCATATAATTTTTTCCCATTTTTCTCTAAAGTAGTTGAAGCAATTCTATCATTTAAGTAAATGGATACATTGTCATTTGTGACTTTACTAATATAGCTTAGGAATTCTCCATTATTGCTAATTCTGATATCACCTTTATACAGTTGATCATTTTCTATTCGCCAATAACCACGATATTTTGTTTCAATGGTTTTATAACCAAGCTCAATATCAGTTTTTACTTTTTCTAGACCTATGGTTCTAATAGATGCATCGACCTTCCAAATAATCAACAAACCTACAATGATTGCAAATAATAAAAGTGCAGTGAGAACGATAATGTTTACTTTCGAAGAGATTTTTAAGTTGTGAAATGTCTTCAAGAGGCTTTCCTCCTTTTTAAGAATTTGTAATGGAAATAGAGAGTAGTATAATAATCCTGAGTTTTGAAAAAAATACAAATATAGTTGATTATCGGCAAGATAATTTGAAAATGAAGGAAATTATTGAAAATACTTAAAAAATAGTTCAGCTTAAATAGTAAAAAAGGTTCTATAAGAAGATAAAAAGGAGGAGCCTATAAGTAGACTCCTCCTTTTATATGAGAATGATAAAGCGTTGGTTTATTTCTTTAAGTTACCAAGCTCTGCGGCAATGGCTTCCATAACACTTGGACTAAAACTATCCTTTTTCATTACCATGGTATATAAATCATGAAGCTCTTCGTACATATCACTGTTAAAATGACTAGATTTTACAGCTTCAATATTCATCATTCGTAGTTTTTCTTTAATTTTTTCAATCATATATTCAACATTTTCTGGTGTGTTTTGAGATAAATCCATCTAGTTCTTCCTTTCCCCTATATCATTTCATTTCATACTTTCATAATTCCAATCATCTGTCAATGACAAGCTGTTCCCAAAGCCAAGATATCTATAAAAACAAAACTGATTTTGTTTTTTGAATTGCTTTGTTTCATTCTTATTCGTATTTAATAAAGCTTTTTATTAAAATAATAATTAATTTGATGAAAAATAGTAAAAAGTGATTGGAAATATACTAATATGTATATAGGCATTAACAATTGTAGGAGTGTGAATATTTTGGTAAAAGTATTGTTTGTGTGTTTAGGGAACATTTGTCGTTCACCAATGGCGGAAGCAATGTTTCGTGATCTTGTAAAAAGGGAAGGCTTAGAAAAATTAATTACTATAGATTCGGCTGGAACAGGGGATTGGCATATTGGACAAATTCCTCATCAAGGAACTCGTGCTTTATTAGATGAAAAAGGTATTAGTTATGAAGGCATGCAAGCACGTCAATTTACTGCCAATGATTATGAACAATTTCAATATATTATAGGTATGGATGAAAGCAATATTAAAAATATGAAGAAATTCTTAAAAGGGAATTCAAATGCGTTTGTAACAAGATTATTAGATCTTGTACCAACTGCGAAAAACAAGGACGTACCAGATCCTTATTTTACAGGTAATTTTGAAGAAGTATATAACTTAGTAAATGAAGGGTGTCAGCAATTGCTAGAGAAAATAAAAAGAGAGCATCAAATTAAATAATGAAGGAGAGGTTAATGAAACATGAATCATGAGGAGACTACATATACTAATAAGAAAAAGAGTCGTTTACTTCAAGGTATTTTGCTTGGGGCGCTTGCTGGTGCAGCAATTAGTATGTTAGATCGAAATACTAGAGAAAAAACGATTGAATGTGCAAAAAAAGGGTATAGAAATGCACGGGAAGTAATTGAAAATCCAGAACATATCATTTCACAAGTAAAAGAAACGTCGGATAAAATTCGGACAACCATTGAAACAATTACAGAGGATGTTGCGTTTATTACGAATCAAGTGGAAGTTCTTAAAGAAATTCCTCCTCAAGTAAAAGCCACTGTTAAAGAAACGAAAGAGATATTTTTAGATGACAACGAAAAGGATGTAGATTCCTTATAATTTCTAGGTCTTATTAGCACACATTGCTCTCCAAAAAGCCATTGTGTTCTGTTTTTTGAGTAGAAAGTATATGTGCTAGTAAGGATGAGGTAAATAGTGAAACAAAGGGAGTTGCTATGAATACAAAAATCTTTGGTAAGCAAATTGAATTTGTAAGTACTATAATAGATAGGATTAACAAACATGATGCTTCGGGTTTGGCAGCTCAGCTTGCGTTTTTCTTCTTATTGTCCATTTTTCCGTTAATCATTTTTTTATCTACATTAATTCCTTATTTACCTATAGATGAGCAATATATATTATCTTTTTTAGGAACTTTTGTCCCTGATGATTCAATGCTATTGATTGAAAGTCATCTAGACAATATCATGCAAGGGAATGCAAAATTGCTTTCTTTTGGGATCATCGGGACACTATGGTCAGCTTCAAATGGAATGAATGCCTTATTAAAAGCATTTGATAAAGCCTATGATATTCCTGATAAACGGAAATATATAATTGTTAGAGCGCTGGCTATGGTATTAACGATAGGAATGATTTTCGTATTTATTATAGCGTTATTATTACCGATATTCGGAAAACAAATAGGCGTTGCCTTATTTTCATTCTTAGGATTAAACAATGAATTTTTGCATTTATGGGATGCGATCCGTTGGCTTTTAACCTTATTCATTTTATTAACGGTATTTTCTACTTTGTATTGGATTTTTCCGGTTATTAAGCTAAAAAAACGTAGTGTTATGAAAGGTTCCTTATTTGCTACATTAGGATGGACGGCAACTTCTCTTGGATTTTCCTATTTTGTTAATAATTTCGGTAATTACACGACAACATATGGTAGCCTAGGGGGAGTCATTGTTTTAATGCTTTGGTTCTATTTGTCCGCCCATATCATTATCTTGGGTGGAGAAATTAATGCCATTTATAGTGAAAAAGAGGATTCGATAGAATAAACTACCTCTAATAAGAAGATGAAAAGCTTTCATACTAAAAATGAATGAGAAATAAAAACTCGTTTATTTTACGGTGGAAGGGAAGACATTGCTATGGCTAAACATACGAAAAAAGATGGCGGAACAAAGCAAAAGGGTAAGAATAAACCAAAAAATAAGACGTCAAGTTCTGCAAACGGTCAGAATGGCTATCACTAGAAAAAGGGGCTGTCTGAAAAGTGATTTTTATCACTTTTCAGAGGCCCCTTCACTTTATGTGAACGTGTCCATTACATTTTCTTCTTTTGTTATCCTCTTTTGAAAGAGAGTTTCATCACTATTTAAAAGTTGATCGTCTACCCATCTTATACTTAACTCCCTTTATAGAGAGACAGTGTCTTTTTCTTAGTTATTTTTTAAGAGTCGCAGACCATTAAGAATGACTAATATTGTACTCCCTTCATGTCCTATTACTCCAAGTGGTAGATCCAGTACTTGGAAGAAATTAGAACAAATCAAAAGGACAATAACGGAGATAGAGAAAATAACGTTTTGTTTAATAATACGATTCATTTTTTTGGATAAAGAAATGGCTTCAGCGATACGAGGTAAGTCATTTTTCATTAAAACTATATCAGCTGTTTCTAGTGCAACATCAGTTCCTTCACCCATTGCTATCCCAACTGTAGCGGTTGCCAATGCCGGAGCATCATTGATACCATCACCAACCATAGCAACCGTGGTAAAACGTTTTTTCAAAGCCTTAATTTCATTTACTTTTTTCTCTGGCAAGCATTCTGCATGATACTCATCAATCGAGATTTCATTTGCGATTGCGGATGCCGTTTTCTCACTATCGCCTGTTAGCATAATGGTCTGTACCCCATGTGCTTTTAGTTCGGAAATGGCTTGATGGGTCTCTTCTCGTACAACATCTTTTAATGCTATTACACCAGCTATACCTTTTTCATCTCTCGCAAAAGTTATCGTATTACCCTTTGAAGCAAGAGATTGTGCAATCCCGTTTTTAAAGAAATCAGCATCTTGTTGATTCACAAAAGATGCTTTACCAACCTTCCATATCTGACCATTGATAGAAGCTTGCACACCCCATCCACTCACGTCCTCTGTATTGTCAGGCTTGATAAAGGAATCAGTAAATTTTTCTGTATAATATTTAACAATGGCTTGTGCCAATGGATGGTTTGAATATTTTTCAATAGAAGCAACCGTCTTTAAGAAGCTCTCTTCTGTTAAATCTTCTCTAATATAGACAGCCGTTACTTCTGGTTTACCTTTGGTAAGTGTTCCAGTTTTGTCTAACGCGATGGCTTGGAGATGACCTAAATTCTCAAGATGGACGCCTCCTTTAAACAAAATTCCATGCTTTGCACCGTGTGAAATAGCGGCTAGGGTTGCAGGCATTATAGATGCAACTAATGCACATGGTGAAGCAACAACAAGTAATATCATCGCTCTATAGAAAGTTTCAGTCCAAGACCATCCTAAAATAAAATGTGGTAGGATCATCATGCTCAATACAATAATTAATACAACTTTTACATATTTACCTTCAAATTTTTCGATAAACTGTTGTGAAGGTGACTTCTCACTTTGTGCTGATTGAACAAGTTTTATAATTTTTTGGAACAATGTTTGATCATTTGGTTTGGTCATCTTCACCGTTATAGTTCCTCTTAAATTAACTGTTCCAGCAAATACTTCATCATCAATTGTTCGATTAACAGGTATAGATTCACCTGTTATAGCAGCTTGATCAATATGGGTATTACCATCAATGATAATCCCGTCGGTCGGTATACGTTCACCTGCTTTTATTAGAATGAGATCATTAACTTGTAATTGAGAGATATGGACTCGTTCTTCTACCCCATTTGTTGAAATTCTAATAGCATCCTCAGGTTGTAAATCCATTAAAGCAGATATTTCTTTATGACTCTTATTCATTGTGTATGTTTCTAGTGCCCCACTTACAGCAAAAATAAAAATCAACATGGCACCTTCTGCCCAATAACCAATGATAGCTGAACCAATAGCAGCAAATACCATTAACATCTCTACGTTTAATTCTTTATCAGCGATAGTATCTTCTATACCTTCTTTCGCTTTTGCATAGCCTCCGATAATAAAAGCTGAAATGTAGCTAATAACAGAAGCTGTATTCATGTCAGCTTTTCCTAGTAGCCATCCAGTTAAAATCAATAATCCACAAATAAGTGCTGCAATTAATTCCATATGAGGTAACATTTTTTGATAAAAAGAAGCTTGTGTTGAATTTTGAAATGATTGACTTTTTGTTAAAACATTCGTTTCATTCATTACTTTCCCTCCCCTAAATTCGTACTGAGCTTTAAATTTTTTGTTATAGATAGTAGTATTTATCGTTTGCTGTTGATCTTAATCTAATTGAGAAAGATATTCAAAATCACTACCTTTAAAAAAGCACGAAAGCTGCCACAATAAGTGACAGCAAGTTTTGTTTATACTATTTATTTATTAATAATAATTCTAACATAGAACTGTAGGGAAAATAAAGGAAAAAATAAAAATGTGATAACAAAAAAATTTTCGTACTGAAATAGAGGGCTCATTTATTAAAAGCGTTAGTTTCTAACTAAAAATTTGTAATATATCACTATGTGTCATTATTCGTTTATGTTCTTTAAAAACGAGCAGTGTGAAAAAAATGATTAGTAAAATAAAGCTGAACATATAAAAGAAAGTACCACCTTGGAAATGATGAATAATCGTACCACCTATGATGGGACCAAGTAGGCTTCCACAACTAAAGAACATCCCACATAACAAATTCCCTGCCGGTAATAAAATCTTTAGGTAGTAGATCTGCCATATAACTGATACCTAATGAAAAAGTTGAACCGACAATCATACCTGCAACGGTGAAACAAACAAGAAGACCAATAAATGAAGAATGATAAATACTGGCAAACAGAAAGATAATAAAGCCTGATAACATAATAATTTTAAGACTTTTTTTTCTACCGAAATAATCACTCATCATCCATAGTGGAATTTGAAAAATAATAGCTCCGATTGAAAAGGCGGGTACTAGAATAGAAACAGAGTCAATATTCATACCATCTTAAAGCATAAACTGGAAAATGCCCGTTTAAAGATGCTTCAAGAAAGCCAAATCTTAAGGGTGGTAGTAAAGCTACCCAAGCATATTTTATAACCTTTTTAAACCGAGATAGTGTGGAAAATAGAAGTAGTTTCTATATTTTCCACAGGGTAAAAATGCACTCGTTCTTTATTTATTATTTCCGTCCTTTAAATATATGTCTACATCCTGATTTATCTTACTGACATAACATGTATTGTGCAAGGAATATAGAAAGTAGTTAATGGAAAAGAGTAAACAATCAGAAAATTATTGCTATAATAAGGTGAAGTTTTGTAAGAGAAGCAGTTGGGTATTATAATTGTTAATCTATACGATTCTATTTTAAGAAAAGTGAGGAACCAAGATGGGAAATAAGATCTTTTTGGTACTTGTAGTTTTAGGTGTTCCTCTTTCTGTTGCTGGCAGCTTGTTACATTGGTCAAGCTTAATCATGTTCGGTGTATACTGTTTAACGATTATTGCACTTGCTAGTTTTATGGGCCGCGCTACAGAAAGCTTGGCAGTTGTTATGGGACCTAGAATTGGGGGATTACTTAATGCTACATTCGGAAATGCTGTTGAATTAATTATTTCGATATTTGCGTTGAAGGCAGGACTTGTAGGTGTAGTACTAGCTTCTTTAACAGGTTCTGTTATTGGTAACCTGCTTTTAGTAGCAGGATTGTCCTTTTTTATAGGTGGAGTAAAGTATAAAAGGCAGAAGTTCAATGTGTATGATGCAAGACATAATGCGGGATTATTAATTTTTGCAGTTATTGTTGCATTTGTTATTCCGGAAGTATTTTCACAAACAATGAGTGACGTTAAAACGATTTCATTAAGTGTCGGTATTTCTATTATTATGATTGTTTTATATTTAGCGGCATTATTCTTTAAATTAGTAACACATCGTGGTGTTTATCAACCGAAAGGAACTACTGGGGAATCAGATGGAGAAGAAGAGCATCCAGAATGGTCGAAAAAGATGGCTATTATCATTCTTTTACTAGCTACAGTAGCAGTAGCCTATGTATCAGAAAATCTTGTACATACATTTGAATCTGTAGCCAATTCATTTGGATGGTCTGAGCTATTTATTGGGGTAATCATAGTAGCTATAGTTGGGAATGCGGCGGAACATGCATCGGCCATTATATTTGCTTACAAAAATAAAATGGATATTGCGGTTGAAATAGCGATTGGTTCAACTCTTCAAGTAGCGATGTTCGTAGCTCCAATCTTGGTATTGGTATCCTTATTATTTGATACTCAAATGTCACTGGTATTTACATTACCTGAATTGATTGCGATGGTAACATCTGTTTTCTTAATGATTGTCATTTCGAATGATGGGGAAACAAACTGGTTTGAAGGTTTAACGTTGTTAGCAGCCTATTTCATTATGGGGATTGGCTTTTTCCTTTTATAGAACGCAAAAATGACTCTGTATACTTTCTGTATTTACAGAGTCATTTTTATGTTAAAACATTTATTATACTTTCTGACATATTTGAATCCGACAATTATTACTGTTACTGATCGTTATAAATGAGTTTAGATAAACAACCTTAAATGACGACTTTGTTAAGATAATATTTGTAGGAAAGGTCACCACTTTCTGATTTGAATTTTTAAAAATAAGTATAAACCGTTCTTATTTCGATAAACATACCTCCCTTTATTGGATGGTCTGTACTGAACGATTTCCCTCCTTTTTTGAAGATTACATTTATTATACCTCTTCAGATTTTTAAAGTAAATATTCAAAATTTTACAAACTTATTACAATTTAAGAGAACCAAGCACAGTCTTTCAATTGTCCTTGTAAAGGCAGTTTTGAATTCTATTCCAGCAGGAATCTCGCACCTTGCGCGTCCGCTGGTTCTGTTTTTTGAGAAAAAATGTCCTTCGTATTTTACAAGAAAACATAAAATGAGAACAACTGCATATATTTTTGACTCCTTACAAAAACTAACGCTACATCAGAAATTATACTTCTTAGAAAAGGAGTCTCCTTATGAAAAAAATGCTAGTAACGATATGTATAGCTATGTCTATATGTGTATTCCCGCTTTATATTAAGGGAAATACAATAACCCAAGGGAATAAAGGGGCAACGTCATTTAAAATACCTTCTACGGTTATTCATATTGCGAAGGAAAACACGTATCCAAATGCGAGTCAAGACCTCCCTTATTTACAGCCGAGTGAATTAACCAAACAATTAATTCAGTCATCTAGTGTTAAAATTGAAAATCCTGAATTAATTCGTATTTTGAATGAGACAACAATTGCAAAAGCACCATTTGCATTAGGGTATAGAGCGACCATATATTTGGGACATTGGGCATTAAATTATCAGTCTGCTGAGACTTCTCCTAATTGGGAATATCAAAAAATTAATACCAATTTTCATGATAATCGTGGAGGAAATCTTCCATACCCAATGCATTATGTACAGGAAATGCAAAAACCGGTTCATGGTGGTTTAACGGCAAAAATCCCAGCATCAAAAGATGTTCAAAAAATGATGCTTATTAAAGCAGCCAAGAAATCAAATCTTCCTTTATCCTTCGAAACAATGATTGGTGCAGGAACGAAGAGTGAGAGAATTTATAATGTGCCAGCTAGGAGGCTAGGCTATTTATACGCTTATGCTAGCGCTGTAAATGAAAAGGGGAAAGTCACTTATGGAGAAATTTATCTTGTATTAAAGGGAAATAAAAAATCTTTAGTAGTGAAAAATGTAACCTCACAAGGAATAGGGGCATGGATTCCTGTTCAAGATTATGTATCCTTTGGTTTCTTTGCTTCCGATCGTCCTAGATAAGCAGCAAAAAATATTAAAGCAAAAAATAAAAGGGTGAAAAGAAGTATTCCTTTTCACCCTAAAAGTAATTAGATTTTTAATGAAGAATTCGCTGTTCTTACTTTAAAATCAATGTCAGGATAATAGCTGTTTTTCACAAGTACGTTAGGACCTAAGCATTTAACACTTGGACAATGACAATTTAGAGTTTGGGCAAGAGAAGTATTATTCCAATTCTCATAGGCTTGATATAACGTATCAGTTCGTACATTTCCTAGCGGAGGAGCATCACCAAAGTCTGTAACAATCACGTCACCATTGAATATATTGATGTTTAATCGTGAACGGCCATCTGGGTCATTTCGAACCGTAACGTTTTTTGCTTGATATAGTTTTTGAAGTAGTTCTATGTCAGCTGGCTCATTGCTACATGGATAGAAAGGTAATGTTCCAAATAGCATCCAAACATCTTCATGACGGATTTCTAATAAATGAAGGATTGCTTTTCTGATTTCTTCTAAAGATACAGGTTGAATAGTAGAAGCGAAATCGCTTGGATACACCGAAGAATATTTCGAGTCACCCTCTAATTTTTCCTTTTCATGAGGATGTATATATCTACTAGGATACATAGGATGTACCTCATGGCGTTGGCAGCACATTTCTTCAACAATTTGCTTATGAATGTTTTCTAAGTATGGTAAAGTCCGATTATTGATCATTGTTTCAGCTGAAACAAATACACCTTGTTTTACTAGTTCTCGGCTATTTTCAATCATTCTATCGAATAGCTTACCTCTTTGCTGGCGAGTTGGTTTTTTATCCATCATAGCAAAGCCGTTATCGATAAATTGATCTATTGTACCCCAGTTATGTGATATATGTAGGACATCTAAATATGGTATGACATCGTCGTATTTTGATAATTCTACTGTTAAATTAGAGTTCATCTGAGTACGTACACCGCGTTCATGAGCATACTTTAGCAATGGAACAACATAATTTTTTACGCTCTTTGTAGAAAGCATAGGTTCTCCACCCGTTATGCTTAGAGCTTTTAAGTGCTCCACTTCATCTAAGCGTTGAATGAGTAGATCTAATGGTAGTGCATTAGCATCTTTATTGGATAGTGTGTAACCTACTGCACAGTGCTCACATCTCATATTGCAGAGATTGGTTGTGGTAAATTCAATGTTGGTAAGCATTGGTTTACCGAATTGGGTTATGTCGTTATAGGCTTCCCAAGGATCATTTATGGGAGTTATCGCTGATAATTTATTTTTGTTCATCATGTCTTACTTCCCCTTATAAGAAAATATCTTAGTTTTTTATTAATAAAATAAAATTTTCATCAGCGGGGGACCCTCACTGATGGTGAGCTGAAGCCAATAAGTCTTGCTTCTGCTCAACTCTCCCACTAAAGTTTGAAGTGGAAGTTATAGCTCCAGTTCGAATGGGATAAAGTATACCGCTATTTTATAGGCTAGTAAAGAATTTACTAATGGTTTTTCTTATAATATGATGAATGTAGAAGTTATATTTGAACCTTTAACTTTTTTATAAGAGAATAATGGTTGTATAAAGGAAGTATAGCTAAGGTAAGAAATGAAAGGAGCATTATACATATGGGTAAGGCAATTTTAAATAAGGATGACCAAGTCAATTTCTTAAAACAACGTTTAACAATGTTTTTAGACGTTTTAGATAATATAAATCCTGAAGATGCTGATTTAGAAGATGTAGATCGTTTAATTGAAATTCTAGATGAGCTTGAAGTAAAGTGTGAACAATTTAAATCACGTTAATTCGAAAAA
>NZ_CABKRX010000050.1 GCF_902374955.1 Bacillus massilioanorexius | reverse complement strand
GCCTCTATTTAAATTTTTATTATGTACTATAGGAAAGTTATCTGAAAAAGAAGTCCAAGATATTTGATGCGGAAGAAGAATCTTTATTGTAAAACTCAGAGTACCCACAATTTTCACAGTATACAACGATAAATTGATTTTTTTGAATGTCGAACATTTTTGATAAACCCGTACCTGTCATGGCTACTTCTTTAGTTGCAGCATTTCTGCTACTACATTTAATACATCCTTTTTCACTCATCTAACTTCAGCTCCTATTAATCGTATTACTATTTACATACGATTTGTGGAATGAAAGGATTCAATAAATTAAGAAAAATAGATCCAATTTTGTGTAAGATTTCAAATGACAAAATTGTAAGTTAGACGAAAGAGAAAAGGATGGTTTTATAATGAGAAGGCTAGTTATTATATTAATAAGCTTATTAATAATAACAGCTTTAGATGGCTGAATAACATTATGGGAGAAAGAGCTAATGTGTACTTTTATATAGGGATGCGCAGGACATTAAGCAAGGCTTTCAATGAACTAACAAATAGTAATGAAAGTTATGTATGTAAAGAGACCTTCTTAAAATAAGAGTCAGGGATACTGGGCCTAAAATGATTTTTTTAGTTGGCTACCCTGACTCTTTTATTTATTTTGCGAAAAGTATATTTTCTAAAGTAAAATAGTGCTCAGTATTATACCAATTGTAATGGCTGAAATGGAGGCAACCAGTCCTGGTAACATGAAGCTATGATTTAGAATATACCTTCCGATTCTAGTTGTACCTGTGCGATCAAAATTGATGGCTGCAACAACTGTTGGATAGTTTGGAATGAAGAAATACCCATTAACAGCCGGGTACATAGCAATCAACAATGCTGGATTAATTCCGAGTGTTATTCCAAGAGGCATCAGTGTTCGAACGGTTGCTGCTTGGCTATATAGAAGAATTGATAACACAAATAATGCAAGTGCAAATAACCATGGAGCTGATGTTACTAGACTAGAAATCGAGCTATTGATGAATTCTGAATTGCCATTAAAGAAAGTGTCTCCCATCCATGCGATACCAAAAATGGCCACTACAGCGGAAGTTCCCGCTTTAAATACACTACCTGAAACGATACTATCAACATTCGGCTTGCATAGCAGAATGATTGAGGCAGCAATGGAGAGCATAACGATTTCAATAGCGACAGGCATAGACATTCTAGTATAAACACCATCAACATCCCATCCGGGTCTTAATTGCTCAAAAGAACCAAGAGCAACAATTAAGACTGCTGCTATTAAAAATAAAAGGACAGATAGTTTTGAAGCCCTACTAGGTGTAAAGTCTTTTTTATCCTTTTTAATAGGAGCTAAGCCTTCTTCTAATCTTTTTAGATAAATGGGATCATTCGGTAGTTCTTTTCCCTTTTTACTAACAACGAAAGCGGCAATCATACATCCAATAAAGGTTGATGGAATACAGATCATTAAAATGTCTAATAAAGTAATGTTGAAATCAGCTAGTAAAGCTAGTAACGCTACAGTGGCAGCAGAAATTGGACTCGCTGTGATTGCTTGTTGTGAAGCAATTACGGCGATTGACATAGGTCTTTCAGGTCGTACACCAGATTCTCGAGCAACTTCAGCAATAACAGGCAATACTGAATATGATACGTGGCCAGTTCCTGCACAAAGAGTGAAAAGGTAGGTAACGATAGGAGCGATAAAGGTGATCCTTTTAGGATTTTTTCTTAAAGCTTTTTCTGCTATATGAACGAGATACTCCATACCTCCAGCAGCTTGAAGTGCTCCTGCAGCTGTGATTACAGATAATATCATTAGCATCACGTCAATTGGAGCTGAGGTTGGCTCAAGACCAAAAATAAATACGAAGATTGCTAACCCGACTCCACCCATTACACCAAGGCCTAGACCCCCGAGCCTAGCACCGATGAAGATGCAAGTTAGTAAGATTAAAAATTGTAGCCAAAACATTGATTTTCCTCCAGTTTAGAATAAAGGTCTTACTTCCATATAGAATCTTGTAATGGAAGAAGAGTGCATAGGTTCATTTCACCTCCAACTAGTAAGTAGTTAATACTTGAAAAGAATATGTTATTTTAAAATTTTATTTTTTTGCCCAAACTCTATTGGAAATTGTGCATATCGATAATATATTAAATAATTATATTCTCTCCAAATTATTCAAATATAATAATATTACAATATAACTAGGCGGCTGTATATTCTTCTATGTAAAAAAATGGTGAGTGAAAAGATGGTACGAGAGTTAGGATTTAGAAGGAAAAATGTTTTTGGGAATAAGTATTAAAGAATCAAAACTAGAGAAGAGAAGTTCGTCATCTACTGTAGATGACGAACTTCTTATTTACAAAAGAGAGAGTGTTTCTCTTTTGTTTAATTAATTAAATTAGTCCCTGTACTTTGTTCTGGTACTTTCTTCTTGACTAGTATTTTTGAAAAATCTATCTCTGCAATTAATATACCGATAAAGACAACAACAGCTCCAATATAACCTCTCGTTGATAAGGTTTCTCCAATAAAAACAAATGCAAAAATGGCTGCAAAAATAGGTTCTAGTGAAAAAATAAGTCCAGTATGAGTAGCAGTTGTGTGTTGTTGAGCTATAGTTTGAATGGTAAATCCTAAAGCACTACAAAAAATACTTAATGCAAGAATAGATGCCCACGCAGCTGAACTATTTGGAAGATGTGGTGTCTCAAATAAGAATGAAAAGAGAATTCCCCAAGCTCCACAAAAACCAAGCTGTAAAACACCTAATACAATGGAATCCACATGCTTAGTTACTTTTCCAGTAATAATGATATGAAAAGAGTAGCATAATGCACAAAGGATACAAAGAAGATCCCCAGGGCCTAATTGCAACTTGCTATTTAATGATAATAGTGCAATTCCAAGTAATGCTGTCAATACGCCAATGATGAGTCTTTTTTCGAATATTTGTTTAAAAAATACTGCTGAAATAATTGGTACGAATATGACAGAAAGGCTAACAAGAAATCCAGTGTTTGAAACAGCTGTTGATCTCATCCCGGCAGTTAATGCAGTAAAAGCAATGAATAATATTGTACCGAGAATGAAGCTATAAAATATAGTTTTTACATTTGTCTTACTAATTCTTTTTATAAAAAGAAGTCCTGCTAATAGAAAAGCAATACCAAAGCGGAGAGCGATTAATGTGAAATCTCCTAATGAGTCAAGTCCTACTTTCATAAATAAATACGATGAACCCCAAAAAATGGTGACGAATAGCATCATTACATCTGCTTTTAATTGATTATTCTTTTTTATGTCCTGCATCCCTTTTGTCCCCCAGTGTCTATATGAATGAACCATATGAAAAAAGTGAACTAGCATAGTTTCTTACTTCACAGTGATAATTCAATAAAATTGTCTAATTGCTATTATAAGGGTACAATTTGTATAAATAAAATGAATGTTTTTAATGTTTTGGATGAAAATAATTCATGAATGTGTGGTGGTTTTTCTGTCTTTAACTAAATATGAAATTCTTAGTACAGTTGTTGATGTTGGAAGCTTAACAAAAGCAGCTACATTGCTAGGTTTAACGCAATCGGCAGTTAGCCACGCTATTTCCAGCCTTGAGATAGAATGGGGATTTTCTCTATTAATTAGAGATCGTTCAGGAATACGTATAACGAGTAATGGTGAACGAGTTTTGAAGCATATTCGAAATATTCTACAGAATAATGAGCAATTGAAACAAGAAGTGGCAGCTATTAATGGCCTTAATGTGGGAACTATTCGAATAGGTACATTTACAAGTGTTTCGACACAATGGCTTCCAGGAATAATTAAGGACTTTCAATTTCATTATCCCTCTATACAAATCAAATTAGTAGAAGCTGATCATTATTATGAAATAGAGCAATGGTTGCAAGAAGGTTCCATTGATTTTGGCTTTTTAGCAACTCCTTTCTCGAAATCGCTTGAGTTTATTCCGTTAAAAAAAGATAGAATTCGATGTGTTCTCTCTAGCAATCATCCTTTGAGTGGGAAAAGTGTTATTTCTTTCGAAGATATTAAAAATCAACCTTTTATCATGCCAAAATGGGGGACAGGAAATGATTTTCCAATTTTATTAAAAAAACAAAATGAATCTTTGCAAGTGAAATATGAAGTAGCAGATGATCAAGCTATTATTTCTATGGTTCGCCATGGCTTAGGAATTACCATACTTCCCGAAATGGTTCTATACAATTTGTTAAATGATATAACGGTTATTGACTTAGAAGAAGATTATTATCGTACTATTGGAATTACAGCACTATCGTTCCAAAAACTTTCGCCAGCAGCAAAACAATTTATCAAATCGGTAAGGTCGTGGCTTCGTCAGCAAATGCTATTAGATTATGATAATTAAACAGATGATCAAAGAAGTACATATTATAAGATAGAAATGAAAGTGTAAGTTGCAAAAAGGACAATTTTTTGTAGCTTATGCTTTTTTGTTGAATTTGAGTATTTATTAGGATGGTTTTTTAGCAGAGAATTCAGATGTTTCCTAGTCAATTGTATATGAGTACAAAAATAGGGCTTCATATTTGTGCATCAGGTACATAGGGTTTTAATTTAAAAAGTTATATAATTTAGTCGATTCGATATTGTGAAACTAATCACAAAGATTAGTCGGTAATTTGATATGGATGGTAAGCACGTGTTTTTTTAATGTGCAAAGATCTCATACATTGGAAATGTTAATTCCATGTAGTGTATATGAAAGAATTATTAGAATTACTAAGATTCACACATTAAAACGTTCCAAAAGTTTAGTAATCGATTTCAGCTAGTAAGAACCCGATTTGATCATCTAGCTGTTAGCTAGAACGCAATGAAGAAAGTTTCACTTTATCTAGTCCTTGAGAAGGGAGACAGAAAAATGGAAGTTGTACTAGACAATAAGTTGATGTCTATAAGTAAGGAAAGAGAAGCGATTTATTCCTTTTTGAGAGTATCTCTTCAATGTCCACTAACAAAAGAAATATTACAGCATTGGAAAGCTCATTTTTCTTCTGAATTTAAAAAGGTATTATCTGAGGAAAATGAGGATTTGAGGTCTTTCTTTGAGAGTTTAGCTAACAAAGATTTAGATGAAATTGTTGAAGAAGAAAAAGAAGCGTATTTAGCTACATTTTACATTTTTAATGAAGAAGGAAAGGTTCCAGCTCCACCATGGGAATCTGTTTATGTGACTAGAGATAAATCGCTTTTTGGTGAGCCCGTATTCCAAATAAGAAAGAAATTAGCGGATTTTGATTTGCAATTTATTCATGAAAATACAGATCCAGACGATCACATTGCGATTGAATTAGAGTTTATGACTTATTTAATTAATTATACGCTCTCTGCGAAGGAAGAAGGTAGAGAGAATGACTATGCCAAAGGTGTTTACACGCAGTATTGGCTGATGAAAGAACATTTGAACAGATGGATAAGACTATTTACTCATGATATTCACTCTTCTAATACAAGTGATTTTTATAAAGGTATTGCAATCTTATTAAGCATATTTGTAGAAGAAGATTTTGAATATATAAAATCATTAAAGGAGGACCTCGACAATGAGTGAGAATATTTTTGAAAAAATCTCAAATATAAAGATGAAACGCCGCTCATTTTTAAAATGGTCAGGTGCTGTTGCTGCACCAGCAATTATTGGAGGCACTGCGGTATCTAGTAATCTTGTGAAAAAAGCAAGTGCCGCACCCTCAGAGAGTAAAGTAGATGCTACAGTCATACCAACATGTAGTACGCTAAATTGTGGTGGGAAATGCTTAATTAAAGCTCATGTAAAAGATGGTCAAATTGTACGATTAAGTACAGATGACGATGCAAGAGATGAAAATGCTGATAATGAGCAGTATCCGCAAATTCGTGCTTGTGTTCGTGGCCGTGGATATCGTAGACATATTTATTCTCCAGATCGTATTAAAAAGCCTTTAAAACGTGTTGGTAAACGCGGTGAGGGTAAATTTAAAGAAATTTCATGGGATGAAGCGATTAAAATCATTGCTAAAGAAAATAATCGCATTAAAGAAAAATATGGCCCTGCTTCCCGCTTTAGTTTATATGCGACTGGGCAAACAGGACAAATTGGTAGTGGAGATACAGTTATTCAAAGACTACTTGCATTAGATGGTGGCTTTTTAGGACGTTATTCAAATTATAGCGCTGGTCAACATGGTGCAGCAACTCCATTTACTTTTGGTGTTGGCGATGCATCAAATAGCTGTAATACATTATTAGATTCCAAACTCATTATTTTACATGGTATGAACCCAGCAGAAACGATTTTTGGCCATTTTAATATGTACTTACGTATGGCCAAGGCTAAAGGTGCAAAAATCTATACGATTGATCCAAGAAAAACGGATACTGAAGTGGCACTTGCAGATGATTGGTTCCCTGTTAAACCAGGAACAGACAATGCATTAGTAGCTGCAATGGCGTATGTAATATTTTCAGAAAATTTACAAGACAAAAAGTTTTTAGATACATACTGTATCGGACATGATGAGGCTCATATGCCTAAAGGTGTTCCGGCTGGAGAATCCTATTATAGCTATGTAATGGGGAAAAAGGATAAAACACCTAAAACTCCAGAATGGGCAGCCAAAATTACTGGCTTACCTGCAAGTCGAATTAAACAATTAGCTCGTGAAGTAGCTACTACAAAACCAATGGCTTGGATTCAAGGAAATGGTATTAATCGACATATGAATGGTGAGCAGCTTTCTCGCGGTGGCTCTGTTATGCCTATTTTAACAGGAAACATCGGTATTAGTGGCGGATGGGCAGGTGCAGGTGGAGGTATTAGTGCGAAATTTCAAAAATTCCCAATACCTGATAACCCACTTGGAATAAGTATTCCTTGCTTCAAATATACTGATGCAATTGTTCGTGGTAAAGAAATGGGAGCTGCTGATGGTGTTACAGGCCTTGAGGAAGGACAAACCTTACCTTCTAATATCAAAATGATTTATAACATGGCAGGTAACTGTTTAGTAAATCAACATTCAGATATTAATAAGACAATCGAAATTTTAGAAGATGAGTCACTATGTGAGTTTATCGTAACTTCAGATATTTATATGACTCCATCTGCTAAATATTCCGATATTGTTTTACCGACTTGTACGTTCTTTGAACAAAATGATTTAGTTCCGCCATGGGGCTTTGGACAACATATTTTTCTTTCACAAAAAGTAGTTGAACCGTTATATGGCTCTCTAACTGAGTACGAATGGATGAGTAAGCTAGCTGCTGAATTAGGCATTGAACAACAGTTTACTGAAGGTAGAACACAAGATGAATGGGTTAAATGGTTAATTGAAGAATCGAAAAAATTAGATCCAAATTTCCCAAGCTATGAAGAAATGCAAAAAAATGGAGTGTATAAGTTTAAAGACATTACAATGGTTCGATTTGCAGATCAAATCAAGGACCTAAAAAATAACCCATTTGAAACACCATCTGGGAAAATTGAGTTATTCTCTAAAGACTTATTCGATATGAATAATCCTGAGGAAATCCCTGCTGTTCCAAAGCATGTGGCAGTAGAAGAAGGCCCTGAAAGTGAATTAACAAAAAAATATCCGCTTCAAGTTTTTGGCTGGCATGTGAAGAGACGTTGTCACTCAACTTGGGAGAAAAGTGATTGGATGGAAGAGGTTCAAACACAAGAGCTTTGGATTAATCCGATTGATGCAGATGCACGTGGTATTAAAACTGGAGATAAAGTAGAGATCTTTAATGATCGTGGAAAAATGATTATCCCTGCAAAAGTTTCGAGCAGATTTATGCCAGGGGTAATAGGATTACCACAGGGTGGTTGGTTTACACCAGATGGAAAAGGTGTAGATACACGAGGAGCAATCAACGTTCTTACTACTCAAAAGGCTTCGCCATTCCATTGTAATCCTCAACATACCAATCTGGCAGAAGTAAAAAAAGCATAGGGAGGAATAAAACATGGCTCAATTAGGTTTTTATATTGATCAAGCTCGTTGTAATGGCTGTAATGCATGTGTCGTAGCTTGTAAAGATAAAAATGATAATCCAGTTGGGGTTAATTTCAGACGAGTATATGTAAATGAATCTGGAAAATTTACTAAGGATAAAGATGGGGCTTGGATTAATAACGTTACGGCCTTTAATATTTCTATTTCATGTAACCATTGTGATGAACCGGGATGTGTCAAAGGATGCCCAACTGGTGCAATGCATAAGCGAGAAGAAGATGGAGTTGTCGTGGTTGACCATGAAAAATGTGTAGGTTGTAAATATTGTACATGGAATTGCCCATATGGTGCACCTCAATATAACGAAGAACTAGGTATGATGACAAAATGTGATACATGTCTTGATTTAAGAGAAGCGGGAGAAAAACCAGCTTGTGTAGCAGCTTGTATTATGCGTGCGATTGATTTCGGACCAATTGATGAGCTGCGTGCAAAATATGGCGATACTGCTGACATCAAAGGATTACCTAGTTCGAAAATTACAAAACCAAATCTAGTAATCAATCCGCATAAGGATGCAGCTAAATAATCTAATTAGGGAGGGATTAAGATGCATGAATGGCCATTATTAATATTTACAATTAGTATGCAGGCAGCCATTGGAGGAATGCTCGTACTTTGGTTATTCCATCGAAGCTTAGAAAAAAATGGTGTAGACACGTATAGTGCTTTAAGAATACCATTAATTGTTATTGCTGTTTTATCACTTGTAGGGTTAGGTGCTTCATTCGCCCATTTAGGAAAACCAAGTCATGCTTTTAATACAATACTAGGGTTTGGACATTCTTGGATGAGCCGTGAAATCGTATTTACAGGATGCTTTATAGCGTTAGCTATTATTACAGTTGGATTGTTCTTTGTTCAAAAGAAAGTAAATCCTTGGTTACTATTAGTGACTGCACTTGTAGGTTTGGTAGATGTTTATGCTATGGCAGCTATTTATTCTAATACATTAGTAAATGGTTGGGATAGCGCAAATACTTTCTTATCTTTCTACGGAACGACGTTAACACTAGGAGCAATTTTAATGCTGAGCTTAAATGCAACATTTATTAAAAATGCTGATGTAACAAAAAAATTATTTAAAATTGGTTTTTCTGTGGCTGCGGTAGGTATCGCTATTCAATTAGTTGGCGCAGCATTATTAGCAGCCTTTAATGGAGATGTTATTCTGATTTCTGGTACTGCGGCATCTACAAGCTTAGCAGATTATCAATCTGTCATTATTGTACGCTGGATTATTGAAATCATAGGTATGGCTATCTTCGGTTTCTATGCTATTTCATCAAACAAAAAATCAATGGTTGCTGTAAGCTATGTAGCTCTTATAGCTATTCTTGTAGCTGAAGGTATGAGCAGATATGTATTTTATGTGTTAGGTGCATAAGAATATGAAAAGAAGCTATCTCAAATTTGAGATAGCTTCTTTTCATAGAAAGAGAACATAGACTTAGAGGACAAATTCCTTTTAGATGCGAAAAGGGGAGTATCAATAGAAAAAGACGTAATAAAAAAGAGGGAAGAAAATTATCGCGTTCCCCCTCTCTTATTAGTATCTTCAATCTACTTTTCTATGATAAAGCCTTTAATCCTGTAACACCAATAATTATAGCGATGACACTCAGAATTCGTGCAATATTTTTGGATTCTCCAAAGAAAATCATATTTATAAGGACCGCTCCTGCTGTTCCAATACCTATCCAAACAGCATAAGCAATACTCACTTGTAAATAATTAAAAGAAGTATATAGAAGGATAAAAGAAGCTCCGAATCCACCTATATAAAGAATGGTATTACCTACATTTTTTGTTTGACTGTACTTTTTTAGTCCAACAACTCCAATTACTTCAGCGCAAGCTGCTAAAAAAACAAATAACCAACCCATTAATGAACATCTCCTGTCTTTTCATCGACTTTGTTATCAGCTAGTTTTAAACCAATAACTCCTGCGATTAGAATGACGATGAAGAATAGTTTTCCTATACTGAACGTGCCTCCGAAAATAAACACATCCATTAAAGTGGTTCCAGCAGTTCCTACACCTGCAAAAATAGCATAAACAGTACCTGTTGGTAAATTTTCGCAAGCTTTCGCTAAAAAGTGGAAATCTGTGAAAATAATCACAAGTATAATCACCCAATGCCACCAAGTGCTAGCGGTATTAAAACCAAACACCCATAGTAATTCAAAAATACAGGTTAAAATAACATATAACCATGATTTATTCATTTCATCACTCCTTAATGACTGACTATCAGTCATTTTGATGTTAAAATTTTTTGAGCATCACTAGTTTTGTGTACCTAGTGCATGACTCAAAAAATCTATTAATTCTTGTTTTTGTGTATGAACAATTTGATCGTTACTATGATCATATAAATAAATTTGTTCAGCAGCAGATTCAATCAGCCCAATTAACAATTTAGCTGTACGATCTGGATGAATGGATTCACGTATAGAACCATTATTTTTGGCTCCTTCTAAAAATGTACTCATCCAAGAATAAAACGGCTTATAAATGGTTTCCCATTCTTTTAAATGTTCAGATGATGCAAGACCTGCATAAATTAAAGCTAGAATTTCATGATAATCATCTGTCACTTTAAAGACAACGTCAATTAATTGTGTAAGCTGATCTGAGAAAGAATCTTCTTTTTGAACATTTTCTTTTATAGCGACAATAATCCGATCTACCATTTCTTCTGCTATGGAAGGCATTACGGCAAGTTTAGAAGGAAAATATAAATAAAAAGTACCTTGAGCAATACCAGCTGACTTTACGATATCGGACACTTTTGTTTTTTCGATGCCTTTCTCCTTAAAAACGTCAATGGCAGCTCGAATAATTCTTTCTTTTTTATTATCCATCACTCACCTTCTTCCATAATCAAAATGACTGAATGTCATTCATTATATAGTGGATCGTTTATAAAGTCAATTTAGAGAAGGTGTAGCCGGTGAAATAAGAAGTTGAATCAAAATGATAAAGAGTTGAACGGTTTTCACCAAGAGTTGAATGCTTTTTATGAAAGTTGAACCAATTACATACAAAGTTGAATGATATTGGTATATGTGGAACAGGCGTTGCAAAGTAATTTGTTTTTTGATAAGACAGGAGTATCAAGTTATTAAGGAGCTGCAAATATGCCAAACATAAAGGCTGTATTTAGTGATATAGACGGAACATTATTAGATTCAAATCATCAAATTTCTACCGAATTACAGGAAACGATTCAAACAATAACAAATAAGGGAACACCATTTATACTAGTCTCGGGTCGAATGCCGAGTGGTATATTTATGCTACAAGAGATACTAAACATTCAAACTCCTATTATTTGTTATAGTGGCGCTCTAATTATGCAAAGGGATCATAATGCTTCTGAAGTGAAGACGATTCATAGCTTTAATCTTGCTACTAATGATGCTCAAGAACTTTATAAAGATATAAGTAATTTTAATCAAACAATTAGTTTCAATATATGTAGTTATGATAATTGGTTCGTTGATGATTTACAAAATCCATGGGTAAAACGTGATCAAGCTATATCGAAAATGACACCTCAGAAAGTTGACTTTGCTTCTTTCCTCGAAGGTGATTGCATAATCCATAAGGTTATGTGTATAGGAAACCCTGAAGATATTAATGAATTAGAAGCTCATTTGAAAAAAACATTTTCTCATTTATCGATTTTTAAATCTCAGGCATCTTATCTGGAAATAATGACAGGAGGTGTATCAAAAGCGACCGCTATCAAACAATTAGAAAAAATGTACAATATTACACGAGATAATATTATGGCAATTGGTGATAATTTTAATGATATGGATATGTTGTCTTATGCTGGCTTGGGAATTGCGATGGGAAATGCTCCTGAGGAAGTGAAGGTAGTAGCAAATGAAACGACTGCCTCGAATGATGAAGGTGGACTTAATCAAGCCTTGTTAAAGTATGTAAAATAAATAGTAAATGATTTGTGAATGAAGTACTAGAAATTGAAAAAACGGGTATAAATACAGGGCCTACTTGAATTGTGAGGAGTGTTTTTTGATGGCAGATTTTAAATATGAAATAACAGATCGTATCGGAACAATTTCTCAGTCTCCAAAAGGTTGGAATAAAGAGCTTAACTTGATTAGCTGGAATGGGAAAGAAGCTAAGTATGATTTACGTGATTGGGCTCCTGATCATGAAAAGATGGGGAAGGGTATTACGTTATCTCACGAAGAATTAAAAGCGTTACGTGATGTATTGAACGGTATGGACTTATAAAAAGATTGAAAAGAGGATATCCAAGATGGACACCCTCTTTTCATATTAACCAAAGAGTAGATAAGGGGCTTCTGAAAAATTACTTTTCAGAAGCCTCTTATCTTATAATTTAAATGACTTAACTTGTTCTTGTAATCCAGTTGCAAGGTTAGAAAGAGAGTTTGCAGATAAAGCAATCTCTTCCATAGAGGATAATTGCTGTTCTGCTGATGCAGCAACCAGCTGTGTTTGAGCAGAAGCATCTTTTGTTGATTCGGATATATTTGTTATGGTAGCTGAAACTTCTTCAGCACTAGCAGACATTTGCTCTACTGTAGCAGCCATCTCTGTTATTCTTTCCTCCATATGATACATATTGTTACTAATTTCCTTGAAGCTCGTTTCCGTTTTATGAACCAATTCTAGACCTTCAATTGTTTCCAACTCGACTTGATTCATAGATTCAGTTGATTGTGTCATATTAAATTGAATCTCTTTTATTAAAGTGGATATTTGATTAGACGATTGTTGAGATTGCTCAGCAAGTTTTCGTACCTCATCTGCAACAACTGCAAATCCGTTTCCGTTTTCGCCTGCACGGGCAGCTTCAATAGCTGCATTTAAGGCGAGTAGATTTGTTTGTTCAGCAATATTTGTAATGATATGGCTTATATCATTAATTTCATTTGATCGAGTATCCAGTAATTTTAGCACTTCGTTACTATCCATAACCTTTTGATGAATCGACTTTATTTGTGCAACCGTATTGGATACATATTCATTTCCTTTGTTAGCTTGTTTAACAATTCTTGTACCTTGCTCAGAAAGCTCTGATGAATTTTCTGCTAGGTTTTGGATAGCCAAAGATACTTCTTCAAGTGATTGTGCACTTTCAACGATCCCGTTATTACTCATTTCTGCTCCTGTAGCTATCCTTTGTATAGAAATTGAAATGTCGTTAGTAGCCTTGCTCGTTTCCTTAGCACTAGCTGTAAGTTGTTCAGAGGCTGAGGCTACTTGTTCAGTAGTTTGAGCAAGCTTGTAAATAAGTTGTTTCATATTATTTTTCATTTTGTTGAAGTCGTTTGTTAATGTTCCAATTTCATCCTTAAAAGCGATTTTAACATCTTCTCTAGAAAAATCTCCTTCCGCAGTTAAAGCTAGTTCATTACTAACTCGAGTAATTGGCTTAATAAATCGTCTTGCGAAGAAGATCGCATCAAGTGAAAAAATAATGATCGAGATTATCGATATAATTGCGATTGTATATGCGATTTTATTAGCTCCAGCACTATAATCGGATAAATAACCGGTTGAGCCAATAATCCATCCCCAATGTGGATCTTTCTGTACGTAGGTTATCTTTTTTTCCGTTTTATTGCTAGTAGGATTTAGCCATTCGTACTCAATGAAGCCACCTTTTTCCCCTTTTTTCAGAAATTCTTGACCAATTAGAACACCATCGGGTGTTTTTTTGTTAGAATAATCGACTCCTTCACCATTAAAGGACATGACTGATACTGCTTGTTCATTTAAAGCGATGATATAGCCAGCTTTTCCAGAAGTATAATCTGGATTGAGTGGACGATTTCCTTCTGCATCTTTTTCACCAAATAGTTCAAGACGCAATTTTTCTTGTGCTTCTTCTAATGTTATATTGCCTTTTTTTACTTCATCATTAAGTATGTCTATCATTCCAATAACTGATTTGGATCTCGTTTTTAGTTCGTTTTTACCTATATCATTCAATTGATTTTTAGATATCGAATATGAACTTATACTGATTATAATGACAGGTATAATGATAATAGAAATACAGAGTATTAATAGTTTTGTTCTAAATGATAAATATTTGTTTTTCATGTGAAAATCTCCTCCCGATAAGTATGAACTAATTTTAATCCCCTATTTATATGATATCGGAATATTAATTCTAAGTTGTTACAAAAAATGTAATTTAACTTTTAACTAATTGAGAGAAGTGATAAAATTTCCATCACTTTAGAGAGACAATTTTGCTAAAATAGAAAGGATGTTTTAAAAAGTACCATTTTAATGGTCAAATAAATAGGAATTCTGGAATTTTATATGAATTACATGTATGATGCTAGAAGAATTATTTTAATATATATAAAAGGTTAAGTTTTTTTCGCTTTAAGAATTAGGAGGAAATGCAATAATGAATTTGGAAGCACAAGAACAATTTAAGCTTGAGGAACTGCTCGGTTCTTTGACAGTTAATCAACTTAAAAATATACGTCGTAATCTAGACTTGAAAATAAAAAATGTAAGTTCATTACGAAAACAAGAATTAGTAGAAGCGCTAACGGAAGGGATTCCATCAACAGTTGCTAATCGTGCAATGTTGATGAATGTTGATCAATATACAGCTGTTGTTACTTTAATGACTAAAAATGGAGTGTTAGAAGTTAGTCAATTAGAGATGGAAGATGTATTTTATTTAAGTAGCGTTGGATACGCTCATCCAGTAAAAAAAGATGACCAACAACTGCTAGTTATGCCAAAAGAAATTATCGATCGATTTTATGAATTAGATCCATCTCAATTGAAGGTAAGCGTTAATAAAAATCAAAAAATCACTCATACTTTATTTGGAATGATGAGATATTTTGGTGTAATCGATCTTCTATCAGCTCAAGAGATGGTTAAGGGATACATTGAGGAAGAAATAGATGCGGTCTGGTTTGAAGAATATGTTGCCTATTTATCTGAGTTTTACGGTGGATTTCAGTTAGTAGACGGCTATATTGTGAATGAGTTGGCAGTGGATGTGAAGCAGGAAATCCTTGATCAACAAAATCGATTAAATATCCCTTATTGTCCAATTCCTAAAGAAATGATGTTTAACGTAAGCGGAAAGCAAACGTTTGAGAAGACTCCACAAGTAGAGATTTTAGCGAAGTATTTGCAAGAAAATTACGAGCTATCTGCAGAACTGTTAGAGAATCTAGTGGATGATTTTATCTTTATGATTCAAACACAAAATTCATTAACAGATATTATGACATCTATTGGAGAAAGAATTGAATTTCCAAATGAAGCAGCTATAAAAGAGTTTGTAGATTTATTAGTGAAAGTTGCTAATTACACAAGATTGTGGATTTTAAAAGGGTATACACCAAATGAATTATCTCCAGCACAGGAAAAAAATACAACTCCTGTTACTAGTGAGAAAATAGGTAGAAATGAGCCGTGTCCTTGTAATAGCGGTAAAAAGTACAAGAAATGCTGTGGCAGTAACTAAAAGCGTTACTTAATTCCTGAAGAAAAGGGTTTATGTCAAAAGTGAATGGAAATCATTTTTGACATAAACCTTTTATATATCTTGCCATATAGATTAATTCAAGAAGCTTCTTCAAATTATTGTCATATATAATGATAGTTATATATGGCTTTTTGCTTGAACAATCTCTCGCATCATAAAAATAAGACATCATTTTTTATGTAGAGGTACATTCACGATTAGGTTGATTGTTAAGAAGAGTATAAAACGATATGAAAAATGTGTAAAATTTTTCCTTTATATAGATGAGTTGAAATAGAAATAGGTATATTTACATGGTAAAATAAGTTCATGTGATGTAAATTTATTACTGTTTATAAAGAAAGGGACGCTTCATGTTTAGATTTGTGCTAGGTCTAGTAATTGGTGTAGCTATAACATGCGCTTTTTATCAAATGATTCATAAAAAATTACGTAAACAAATACAAAGTAGCTTAATGAAGGAAAAGCAAATGTACTCTTTAGTAGAAAATACAAAGGATGCTCTATACTATTTTGAACTTATCCCTGAGTGGAAGTATAAGTATATATATCCTCCGTTAGAAGATACGTATGGTAAGGACTTAGCAGAGAAAATATATAAAGATCCACAAATATTATTAAACTTAATACATCCGGAAGATTATGATATGCAGATAAAGAAAATAAAAGGTGAGGTAGATTATAGTAAACCACTTATTTTTCGAATTGCGGATAGGTCTGGTGAGTATCACTCTTTTGAAGAATTTACTACTCCTGTGTATGAAGATGGTAAATTGATTGGCATACAGGGGATACTTAGAAATATAGATGAAAAATTGCGAATGGAGCAGGAGGTAGAATATCGTCTTAACCATGATAATGCTACGGGCTCATACAATCGCAATTATTATGATGATATTGTTCATACGTATAATACGAAAGTAGATACACCTATTGGAATGATCATATTTGATTTAGATAATTTGAAATATGTAAATGACACATATGGTCATAGAAAAGGAGATCAATTAATTAAGATTACAGCCGGGTTACTAAATATTTTTTCAAACGATCATATCACTATTTCAAGAATTGGCGGCGATGAGTTTGTTATTTTGACAACACAAGGGACTGAACTGGATGTTAAACAATTAATGAATAATGTAGTCGCAGCCATTGAAGAATATAATGACAATAGTGCAGATATGAAAATAAGAATGTCTGTAGGGTATTCTTATAGTCCATATTCAATTGGTCAAATGGATCGTGTATTTGAAGAAGCAGACCGTAATATGTATGACGATAAATTCAGAAAAAAGCTTATGTATGAAATATAAGGAAAGAAGGTCTAATAGCATTGCTATATGTAGATCTTCTTTTTTTATTTTAGAATAATTTATTTTTTGTAGAGCAAAATATAAATTGGATATTGAATGTTAACCTTAAATACTTATAAATAATGGGTTTTTTATTGGTTTTTTTAGTATGTGAGCTTTAAAGGCGAATTATAAATACGTACTTATATAAAAATGTTCGTAATTTCTATTGACGAATTATATATTATATTTATATAATAAGTTTCATATTAAATGAAAACCAATTTTAAGGAGATCAAATAAATGAAAAAGCTTATAGTAGTAATTATGGCTCTATTTACAATTTTAGCTGGATGTTCATCAAATGAGCCGAAAAAAGAGAACGCAGCTGAAAAAAATGAACAAGTACAACCAATAGGTATTATCGGTGCGATGGATTCAGAGGTAACAACGCTTAAATCAAAATTAGATAATGAAAAGATCGTAAAAAAAGCAGGCCTAGAATTTCATCAAGGAACATTAAACGGCAAAGAAGTAGTAATTGTTCAATCAGGAATTGGAAAAGTAAATGCAGCTTTATGTGCACAAATTTTAGTAGATGATTTCAATGTTAGCACGCTCATTAATTCAGGTGTTGCTGGTGGTTTATATAAGGATTTAAAAGTTGGGGACGTTGTTATTTCTAACCGTGCAGTAGAGCATGACTCAGATGTAACAGCATTTGGACATAAAAAAGGTTATATTTCTGGTATGCACGGTGATGGTGAACCAACTTATTTTGAAACAGACGCAGATTTAGCAAAGAAAACTCAAGAAGTTGCTAGTGAAGTATTAAAAGAGAATAAAGCATACATTGGAACAATTGCTTCTGGTGATATTTTTGTTAGTGACGCGGCTTTAAAAACATCACTAGTAGAACAATTTGATGCATATGCTGCTGAAATGGAAGGGGCAGCTATCGCACACGTTGCTTATTTAAACAAGGTACCTGTAACAATTATTCGTTCAATCTCTGATTTAGCTAATGGTGAAGCAGATGTAACCTATGAAGAATTTGAAACGAAAGCTGCTGAAAAGTCAGCACAAATTGTAATGAATTTATTAAAACAACTATAAGAAATAATTGAAGTAAAAAAATGACTTGAAAATCATACTTTCAAGTCATTTTTTGTTTGTTTTTTAAATCATCCCAACAATTTCATAAGATCGTAATCGTTCTCTATGATCGTAGATTTGTGAGTTAATCATGAATTCATCAGCTTGTGTTTCATTCAGGAAAGCCTGTAATTGCTTCTTAACGCTTTCACGGCTACCGATTATAGATGAGCCAATTCGTTGCTCTAATGCAGCTTTTTCCATTGGATTCCATACTTCATCCATATTATCGATAGGTGGATCAAGAGGACCAGGTTGATTACGAACTAATTTTAAAAATTGCTGTTGCATTGAAGTTGCTAACTTCATGGCTTTTTCATCAGTATCAGCTGCAATGACATTCAATGCTACCATTGCATATGGCTTTTCGAGTACATCTGATGGCTGAAAGCTTCTTCGATATAAGTCTAATGCAGGTAATGTATTTTCAGGAGAAAAATGATTAGCAAAAGAAAATGGTAACCCCAATTGTCCGGCAAGCTGAGCACTGAATCCACTAGAACCTAATAACCATATAGGAATATGTAATCCTTCACCTGGAATAGCTCTGACATGCTTTTTCCCAATGGTTAATGAAGGATTGAAGTATGTGCGCAGCTCTTGAAGTTGTTCTGGAAAATCATGACCATCACGTCGACTATCTCGTCTCAAAGCATAAGCTGTGTATTGATCAGTTCCTGGGGCACGACCAAGTCCTAAATCAATTCGATTTGGATAGATTGATTCAAGAGTTCCAAATTGTTCAGCAATGACAAGAGGTGAATGATTAGGTAACATGATGCCACCTGAACCAACTCGTATGTATTTTGTTCCTGCAGCAACATATCCAATCATAATCGATGTAGCTGAGCTCGCGATTCCAGGCATATTATGATGTTCCGCCAACCAATATCGGTTATATCCCCATTTTTCAGCATGCTGAGCTAAATCTAACGTGTTTTTCATTGAATCTTGAACAGTTCCACCTGATAGGATTGGAGAGAGATCTAAAATAGAAAAAGGGATATCGGAAAGACATTTTTCATCTCCAGGCATGTTCACTCACTTCTTTCTATATATATTTGATAACACTTCATTTTACTTAAAAGGACTTGTAACTTATTTATTTACAGAGAAATCATTTCTTGAAAATATCGATGAACCAAAAAGGTCCGATGACGGTTTTTCTTATATATTATCAATAATTTCCATTATGACAAATAATTTGTTTTACTTAAGATATGATGGATTGGAGTAAAATAAGTCGTTTCTCTTGAAATATAAATGATATAAATTAAAATGATACCATATAGGGTATTGTTAAGCTTTTGTACATAATTGTATTAGATTGGAGGCTTTTCATTTAATGGAGGATATAGGAGTCTTTTTTGCTCTTGCAGCAGGTGTATTGTCTTTTTTTTCCCCTTGTGTATTCCCACTTTTGCCAGCATACATTACGCATTTAACTGGAGGGAAAATAGAAAATGCCAAAATTGATGTGAATAAAAGTAAACTTTATATTCGCTCATTTGGATTTATTATTGGTTTTAGTTTAATATTTACCGTTATGGGTGCTTCAGCGAGTTTTCTTGGAAAAGTATTCTTAGATTACAGAATGATTATAATGCAAATAGCTGGTTTTCTTATCATTATTTTCGGTTTACAAATGGCAGGACTTTTAAAGCTTAATTTTCTAATGAAAGAAAAGAGGTTTCACACCGAGAAAAAAACAAAAGGGATATTCAGTAGCATACTTTTAGGTATGGCATTTGCTAGTGGTTGGACTCCATGTGTAGGACTGGCTTTATCTTCTATTCTTTTATTAGCAAGTTCTACAGATACGTTATACCAAGGTATGTTTCTATTAATTGCTTATTCTGTAGGTATGGCTATCCCGTTTCTCATAATATCAATTGCTTTATCATATTCATTAAAAACTCTTCGACGCATTAATAAATATTTAGGAAAGCTTTCTTTTATTAATGGAATGATTATGATTCTACTAGGCTTCTTAGTATTATCAGGTCAAATGCAAAAAATTAGTGCTTGGCTTTCATCTTTTAATCTTTTTTGGTAACGATTCTAATCATTTGATAGAAATGGAGAGATATTTTGTCTTATCTTACACTTGGCAAATTTACTATTCAGGTGAGTATTCTCGCTTCATTTTTAGCCCTTTTTATTGGAGCGTTTCTTTTTAAAGTCATAGAAAAAAAGAGTCTAGGGGATTGGTATTGGAATAGTATCTTTATATATATAGGAGTATACAAACTAAGTTATCTTTTGTTCCACTTTAATCTTTTTTGGGAAGCACCCTGGTCAGTCTTTTATTTTAATGGAGGAATAAAAGGACATATTTTAGCTTTCTGTTTTGTTGCTATCTATATCATGTTTCGAACTAAAAAGAATAGATTAATCATAAAAGAGGAGTTCATTCCTTCCTATATCTTTTTTCTTCTGTTATACGAAATGGGCCTTTCTATTTTTGAAAAGCAAGCTTTACCTACGCTAATCCAGGTTATTTTACTCGTTTTCGTTTCCATTTTATTTATAAGAAAAAGTGAGTATAGCCCAGCAGTATCTACACAAATGTTTCTATTACTGTTGTTAATACAATTGTTATTGTTCAGCTTATTTGGTGGATTTATGGTCATGAAGAATATCGTGTTTCTTGTATTTGGCGTATTTTTTATATTATTAAAGTTATTTCATAAGGAGGAATCGTTCACTTGAAAAAAAACTTACTAACTATAGCAATCTTAATTATTGCTGTTGCTATTATAGTTGTGAACATTTGGAAGCCATCGGATGTTGAAAGTGAGAAAAAGATTTCTAGTGAAAAAGAAGCAAATACTAAAGAGGTAAGTGAAATAGAGCAGCAGAGCTCACTTGAGGTAGGAGCTAAGGCACCAGATTTTGAGTTGAAGACTTTAGACGGACAACAGGTAAAGCTAACCGATTTTCGAGGAAAAAAAGTGATTCTAAATTTTTGGGCTACATGGTGTCCACCGTGTAAAGCCGAAATGCCTCATATGCAAAACTTTTATTTAAAAAATCAAAATAAAGATGTGACTTTACTAGCCGTTAATTTAACAAGCTCGGATAAAGGATTGGATGTAGTGGATGAATTCGTTAAAGATTATCAATTGACATTTCCTATACTACTTGATACAGAGGGAGTAGTTGGGAACATGTACAAGGTATATTCGATACCAACGAGTTATATTCTTGATTCAAAAGGAATTATCACCCAAAAAATCGTCGGACCAATGGATGAGGACAGAATGAATCAGCTTATTACCAGTATAAAGTGAACGGAATTAAATAAGAGGCTGTTTTAAAGTCCATTACTGATAATGGATCTTGTTGAGCGGGATGCTCTTGATAAAAAGTAACTATAATTAAAGTCAAAATACAAAAGTTCACATTTCATCATGTGAACTTCTTTTGTATTTTGGCTTGTTCATTGATATTTTTTTTCAATGAACAGTACATATCAGCCTCTTCGTTTCAGGGGGGGGATTTGGATTAGCCTATTTTTTTGTAGGAGAGTTCTCCATTCGCAAATAGTAAATAATAATCCTGTGTCTGTACTTTAAAAGGCTTACTAAAAAATTTTTGCATAGATACAAGTATCAATTAAATCATTATTTGCTACAGATTTAGCATTGTTTCTTAAAATACCTTCGAGAGTATATCCTAATCTTTCTGCGACAGCACGACTTCTACTGTTTTTTGAATCACAGCGAATTTCTATTCTTTTAGCTTTTAACTCTTTTACAGCAAAATCTGTTATACCTTGAACAGCTTCGCTCATATACCCTTTACCTGAATAGGAGGAATTTATCCAATAGCCAATTTCAAATTTAGGAATTGACCAATCGATACGATGTAAACCAGATGAAGCAACGAAATCACCAGTTTCTTTAGAAAAAACATGTAAACGCAAGTCAGATCTCTTTAGGAAATTCACATAGGCTTCACGTACATTCGTTTCGATTACTTCTAGTGACTGTTCTTTTTGTGCAAAAATCATCCACTGCTTTAATTCGGGAAGAGAATGAATAATGGCATCATGCACCGCTTGGCCATCACCGGGTAACGGCATACGAATGATAAGTCTTTCAGTAGTGAATTCAGTTGGAAAATCTAATAAAACCGGATTCAATTTTAACACTCCTTGTTAGAGGACAATTATTGCTCATGATTATAAAAAAGAAGCGTGAATAACTATTCTTCCTTTGCTTGTAGTCCTAGTTTTTTTATTCGATATTGAAGACTTTGACGGCTTAAACCTAATTGTTTCGCTGTTTTGGTGATACTGAAGTCATTTTTACTCAAGAAGTGTTTAATATATTTTAGTTCAAATAACTCTAGTTGGTCTTTTAAATGTGTTTTTTCTTCATTTAGAAAATGGTCAAAAGTTATTGAGTTTGTTGACTGTTCTTTATGTGTAGATTTTGTTCGATAATGAAATGGAAGATGTTCGAATTCTATCCATTCTTCGTCAAGAAGTAAGTTCATAGAAGCTTCTATAATATGCTCTAGTTCTCGTACATTTCCTGGCCAATGATAGTCTTGAAAAGATTGTAAAACGTTTTGCTTCACACCTAAAACATTCATTTGAAACAGAGCATTATATTTGGAAATGAATTTTTCGATTAATAATGGAATATCTCCAAATCTTTCACGAAGTGGAGGGATAAAGACTGTTACAACCCCTAAACGATAATACAAATCCTTTCGAAGGTGATGATTGGCTATCGCGTCGACTGGATCTTCATTCATTGTTGCAATAACACGTACATCAATAGGAATTTCTTTTGAACCGCCAATACGTTTTACTTTCTTTTCTTGGAGTACTCTTAGGAGCTTAGCTTGTAGATGGATATTTAAGGAGTTGATTTCATCTAACAGTAAGGTTCCGCCCTCCGCTTGTTCAAATAATCCAGCACTATCAATTGCTCCTGTAAAAGCCCCTTTTGTTGTACCAAAAAGCAATCCTTCTATTAGATTGTCTGGAAGAGCAGCACAATTTTGAGAAATGAATGGTGAGGACGACCGAGCACTTCCATTGTGTATACTTTGTGCAAATAATTCTTTCCCTGTTCCTGTTTCTCCGACAATCAAAACGTATGAAGATGTACGAGTTGCACGTCTAGATAGTTCAATGACTTCTTTAATCGCTTCACTATTCCCGATAATACTTTCGAAGGTAAAACGTGTGTCTGTTTTACGAATGCTATTAGTACGCATAAGTCGTTCGATTTTGGTTATGTCTTTAGCGATCTCTACAGCACCTTGTATTTTTCCATCAACAATAAATGGAAAGGTATTATTCATTGTGGTGATTTCTGTTCCTTTGTTATTAAAGTATGTTTGTTTAACATTCATGATTTCTTCTGCATTTTGAAGAGAATGAACAAGGGTGCTATTTTGATTTTCCTGAAACATAAAAACATCGAGCAAATTTTTGTGCAAAACGTCTTTGCTATCCATAGATTCCATTTCTCTCATTTTTTGATTGTATATGATGGTTTTTCCTTCGGCATCAACCGCATGGATCCCTATATCAATTTTGTCTATGATTTCTTCATAAAAAGAATTTAAATATAAAAGATGATCTTCATTCAATTTATTCATCCCTCTCTGTTGTTTATCTTATTCAAACTGGTTCTAGGGTAGAAATACCAATAGTAGAATAGGTTCCAAAATGAAACGGTTAGGAATCAAGAACTTAACAAGTAAATTACTTTAATATTAAACACTATATAATAGAAAGAGTTTTCTGAAAAGAATTTTGCATGGTGTGCCAAAAAATTTTGCTATTCAAGTGATCAAATCATAGTAAAATCCATTAATAGCAATATATTTAGTGTTGGCATGTTTCTTGCAAAGTTGTTAAGTAGACTAAATACATATCGTTTTGGAGGGATATTAATGGTTACTACTTATACACATGAACCGTTTACAAATTTTGCGATTAAAGAGAATAAGCAAGCTTTTTTGGAAGCGTTAGCTTATGTAAATAAACAGCTTGGAAAAGAATATCCACTTGTTATTAATGGAGAGCGAGTTGTATCAGACGTTAAAACAAGTTCTATAAATCCAGCTCAAAAAGATGAAGTAATTGGAACAGTATCGATGGCAGATAAAGAACTGGCAGAAAAAGCTATGCAATCTGCTTTAAAAGCATTTGAATCATGGAAAATGACAGATCCTGAGCTACGTTCAAGCGTACTATTTCGTGCAGCAGCTATTTTAAGACGCAGAAAACATGAATTTTCAAGCTGGCTAGTAAAAGAAACTGCTAAGCCTTGGAAAGAAGCAGATGCTGATACTGCAGAAGCGATTGATTTTCTTGAATTTTATGCACGACAAATGATTGAATTGAAAACTGGTTCTGCTGTTAAAAGTCGTGAAGGGGAACATAATGAATATAATTACATTCCTCTTGGGGTAGGTATTGTTATTTCACCATTTAACTTTCCATTAGCTATTATGGCTGGAACAGTTGTCGCAGCAATTGTTACTGGAAATACCGTTTTATTGAAGCCGGCAGAAACAGCACCAGTTGTCGCAGCTAAATTTGTTGAAGTGATGGAAGAAGCAGGTCTTCCTGCTGGTGTATTGAACTATATTTCAGGTAGTGGAGCTGAAATTGGAGATTATTTAGTTGAACATCCAAAAACTCGTTTTGTATCATTCACTGGTTCTCGTGCAGTTGGCTGTCGTATTTATGAACGTGCTTCAAAAGTACAAGATGGCCAAATTTGGTTGAAACGTGTTATCGCAGAGATGGGTGGTAAAGATACGATTATCGTTGATAAAGATGCGGATTTAGATATCGCAGTTCCATCCATTGTTTATTCAGCTTTTGGCTTCTCAGGTCAAAAATGCTCCGCTGGTTCTCGTGCAGTTATTCATCAAGATGTATATGATGAAGTACTGGAAAGAGCTGTAGCACTAACAAAAACATTAAAAATGGGTAGTCCTGAAGAGGCGGATACGTATATGGGACCTGTTATAGATGAAAAGGCTTATCAAAAAATTATGAGCTATATTGAAATTGGAAAATCAGAAGGCCGCCTTATGACTGGTGGAGTAGGAAATAATGAAAAAGGTTATTTCATTGAGCCAACTATTATTGCAGATGTAAAAGAAAAAGACCGCCTCATGCAGGAAGAGATTTTTGGACCAGTTGTAGCTTTCTGTAAAGCAAATGATTTTGATCATATGCTGGAAATTGCGAATAACACAGATTATGGCTTAACTGGAGCAATTATTTCAAATAATCGTCAACATATTGAACGTGCGAGAAAAGAGTTCCATGTAGGTAATCTATATATTAATAGAGGATGCACTGGAGCTATAGTGGGATATCAACCTTTTGGGGGCTTTAATATGTCTGGAACAGATTCCAAAGCAGGAAGCCCAGATTATTTACTTCTTCATATGCAAGGTAAAACGATTGCTGAAACATTCTAATAAAGTGAAACTTTGAATGGTGGGGATTTTTCTTCATCCTCCACCATTCATTAGTTGAACCAATTGGGTTCTTACTAGCACTTGTCTCCCACTTAAATAACTATGTTTCCTCTTCGTTTTGAAGTGGGAGTCTTAGCGCCAGTTTGAACGGGATATAGAAAGTATAAATATACTTCACAATTATTTTGCTAAGGTTCCATTTGATCTCCAAAGAGATAAAAAGAATAGAAATAGCGAAGTACAAACGTTTAAGTTTGTTATTCAATCATCTTTGCGAAAACGACTACCTTTTACCAGCTACGTTTCGAAGGATGCAAGTATTGCAAATATATGAAGTGTAGAAATGGAATTGGAGCTAGAAAAACAAACTTCTAATTTCAGTGAAAAAATAGGAGGAATATTGATTTCCTCCTGGTTTTATTAACGATATAGGAAAATCTAGAAGAATAATTTCTTCTCATTTAGGCAGTACGATTTAATTTATTTTACATGTAGTTTTAGCAAAGGTTTAGATTGAATGAAGGGAAAGAAGATGATTTGAACAAAACAATACAACATAGCTTAATTGTAGGTTTCGCTCTTTTCGCTATATTCTTTGGCGCAGGAAACTTAATTTTTCCTCCGTCCATTGGTCATGTGTCTGGAACGAATTGGATATCAGCGTTGATTGGATTTTGTACGACAGGTATTGTTCTACCCTTATTAGCAGTAATTGCTATTTAAAATGCTGGAGGTAAATTCGAGGATTTAACAAGACCTATTAGTCCGTGGTTTTATAAGGTTTTTAATCTTTTTCTTATGGTGGGAATAGGTATGTTTGTCACCATTCCTAGAATGGGAGCGACGACGCATGAATTAGGAATTCACACATTATTTCCACAGGTCCCATCTATCGTGACGATTGTTGTCTTTTTCGCTATAAGCTATTATTTTTCTATGGATCAATCAAATGTTATCGAAAAAATTGGCAAAATCCTTACACCTCTACTAGTAATTATTCTATTATTTATTGTAGGTAAAGGAATTTTTTCTCCTATAGGAGAACCTATAAAGACAACTCTATCGAATCCCTTCTCCAATGCATTTATAAATGCATACCAGACTGGTGATGTAGTAACAGGAATATTCTGTGCCCCCATATTTATCGCAGCGATTAAAGCATATGGTTACAAAGGTACTCAAATGAGAAAAATCGCATTAATTGGTACATTTATAGCTGGACTTGGTTTACTTATCATTTATGGCGGTTTGCTTTTTATCGGTGCAGCTGGCAGTGGGATTTTTCCTGATAATATTGATAGTACAGCACTTGTTGCACAAATTGTACGTATGCTTTTAGGACAATTCGGTACAATTGCTCTTTCAGTTGCAATAGCATTAGCTTGTTTAACGTCTACAATAGGTGTAACAGTTGTTACGGCTGAATTTTTGAATGATCTTACTAAAAACAAAATTTCATATCGCATATGGGCGTTAGTCGTTTGTCTTGCAGGAATTGCTATTGGATCTATTGGAGTTGAAAAAATTGTGGATTATGCAATGCCAATTTTCTTGGCACTATATCCTGTAGCCATCGTCTTGGTATTTTTAGGTGTATTTCGCAAATATATCCCGAATCCAGGAGCTTATAGAGGAGCAATTCTATTAACTTTTATTATTAGCTTATCTGAAACAGTAATGTCTCTTGGTTTGAAAATCTCTTTAATGGATGCATTCATTGCCAATCTACCTTTTAGTCCCAATGGATTTGCATGGCTTGTCCCAGCTATTGTAGGGTTTATCATAGGAGCCATCATATATAAATTTACATCTAATAATCAAAATCAAGAAGTGATAATCGATAGTACTGACATCGATTAACAGCTAAAAAGATAGAATATTAAAATAATATAAAAATAAGGAATAATCATTTAGGAGGAAATAATATGGCAACAACTGTAAATGTATCTGAAAAAATTATTAAACAAACGGAAGAATTTGGTGCGCACAACTATCATCCACTACCAATCGTTATTTCTGAAGCAGAAGGAGTGTGGGTAAAATCTCCTGAAGGGAATAAATATATTGATATGCTTAGTGCATACTCAGCTGTAAACCAAGGTCACCGTCATCCTAAAATTATTCAAGCATTAAAAGATCAAGCGGATCGTGTAACTTTGACATCTCGAGCATTTCATAGTGATCAACTTGGACCATGGTATGAAAAAGTAAGCTCTTTAACAAATAAAGATATGGTTTTACCTATGAATACTGGTGCAGAAGCGGTAGAAACGGCTGTAAAGGCGGCTAGACGTTGGGCTTATGATGTAAAAGGCGTGGCAGAAAATCAAGCAGAAATCATTGCATGTACAGGGAATTTTCATGGCCGTACAATGACAGCTGTTTCACTTTCATCGGAAGCAGAATACAAACGTGGCTTTGGACCAATGTTACCTGGAATTAAATTAATTCCTTATGGAGATTTAGAAGCGCTAAAGGCAGCAATTACACCAAATACAGCAGCATTTCTAATTGAACCAATTCAAGGAGAAGCGGGAATTGTTATTCCACCTGAAGGGTTCCTGAAAGCAGCAGGTGCTCTATGTAAAGAAAATAATTTGTTATTTATAGCAGATGAAATACAAACTGGTTTAGCTAGAACAGGTAAACTATTTGCTTATCAATGGGAAGATGTGAATCCAGATATCTTAATTCTTGGTAAAGCATTAGGCGGTGGTGTATTCCCAATTTCATGTGTAGTGGCTAATAAAGATATCTTAAATGTCTTTAATCCTGGTTCACATGGTTCTACTTTTGGGGGGAATCCACTTGCTTGCGCTGTCTCAATTGCATCCTTAGAAGTAATTGAAGAAGAAGAGCTTGTAAATAGATCACTTGAGCTTGGTGAATATTTCAAAGCAAAACTTTCTGAAATTAAAAATCCAATTATTAAAGAAGTACGTGGACGTGGATTATTCATTGGTATGGAGTTAACTGAAGAGGCTCGTCCTTATTGCGAACAATTAAAAGATGAAGGACTTTTATGTAAAGAAACACACGATACTGTAATTCGCTTTGCACCCCCTCTTATTATTTCAAAAGAGGATCTTGATTGGGCGATTGAAAAGATTAAAAAAGTATTTGCGTAAGGTATTCTTCGAAGCTAGCGGTTATACCGTTAGCTTTTTTCTTTTCTTTTCTTTTCTCCCTATCCCATATGATTAATATGGGATAGGGAGAAGATGAAGGAAAACTTGCAGAAGGTAGAGCACCTCTTCGTTCTGATCTTGATCAAGCAGTTCCAAATGCGCCTGTTATTATAACAAGAACGTGTGGACATATCGTTTCAGTAAATAGTAAAGCATTAGCATTAGCAGGAATTACAAAAGAAACGAAGGATCCAGTTGGAGGAAAAATAGATCGTGATGTAAATGGAGAGCCAACGGGAATATTAAGAGAAAATGCAAAAGACTTAGTAAAGGATATCATGCCTAAGAAAACGGTAGAAGAAGATGCGATTTTATTAGCTGAATTGAGCAAGGTTTTGCTATCAAAAGGTATCACTGCTATAACAGATTTGATGGCCTTAAAAATGCCGGTTAATTACTATGATATATATACTTCTGCAAAAGAAAAAGTCTTCAAGCAAAGAACGGTATTGTATTATATGTGGGATCATATTGAGAATCAATCTACTATTGAAACAGAGAAACTTGATCGTGAAAAAGCGATTCATATAGGTGGAATTAAACTATTCTCTGATGGGAGTGTGTCTGGACAAACTGCGTGGGTAAGTGAACCTTTTGTCGGGACAGAAGATAATTGTGGAATTCAAACTGTGACAGAAAAGGAATTACTTGATGCTGCAGAAGCTGCTAAGCAAAATAGTATTCAATTAGTAATACATGCAATGGGTGAGCAAGCTATTGATTTTATTATTAATACATTTGCAGAAATTCCGGCATGGTTGGAGGATGGTCCATCTATACGTTTGGAGCATGCAGCATTGCCAACAGAAAAAGCGATTCAGAGAATGGCAGAAGAAAAAATAGCAGTTGTAACACAGCCTATTTTCCAATTCGCTGAAATTGAAAGTTATATAAATAACATTGGGTTAGAACGTACACAAAAGGCCTACCCAATTCAATCTTTATTAAAAGCAGGTGTACCAGTTGCGTTTTCTTCAGATGCTCCTGCTACAGCCTGGGCTGATCCAGTGAATCCATTTGTAACCATACAATCAGCTATTACTAGGGTAGCTTGTACTGATACTGGGCAACAAGAACGTGTAGATGTTGCAACCGCCATTGAATTATACACAAGAGCTGCACAAGAAATCACAAGAATACCGAATATTGGACAATTAAAAGAAGGTTATTCTGCTGATTTTATCGTTTTAGATCAAGATATTTTGAGTATTGAAGCAAATAAAATTGGAGAAATATCAGTGGAACAAACATATATATCTGGTAGTCTAGTTTACCAAAAAGAAGTAGCTGAAATTAGCTAAATTAGAGAGGAGATTATTGTATGAAAAATATTTGGGCTAGTGAAATTAATAGTATTAAAGATGAAGTAATTGCATGGAGACGTTATCTTCATCAAAATCCAGAATTATCATTTCAAGAAGAAAAAACAGCACAATTCGTATATGATAAGCTTCTTTCGTTTGGTAATTTAGAAATAACAAGACCTACAAAATATAGTGTGATGGCTCGGCTAATTGGTTCAGAACCTGGGCAGACATTAGCAATTCGTGCAGATATGGATGCTCTTCCAATACCAGAAGAAAACGATTTTGACTTTGTATCAAAAGTACCTGGAGTAATGCATGCTTGTGGTCATGATGGACATACAGCTATGCTACTAGGTACAGCGAAGATTCTTTCCAAAATGCAAAATCAAATTAAAGGCGAAGTTCGTTTCTTCTTCCAACATGCTGAAGAGTATTTCCCTGGTGGAGCGAAGGAAATGGTAGAAGCAGGTGTTATGGATGGTGTAGATGTAGTGATAGCTGCTCATTTTATGTCTACAGTTGAAATTGGAAAACTAGGAATCACTTACGGCCCAGCAATGGCAGCTCCTGATGGCTTTTGGATAAATATTAAAGGTAAAGGTGGCCATGGTTCTGCTCCACATGAAACGATTGATAGCATAGCAATTGGTGCACAGGTTGTGACGAATTTACAATATATTGTTTCCAGAAACGTTGATCCACTTGATAACCTTGTTATATCTATTGGAAAGTTTGTAGGTGGAGAAGCTGCCAATGTTATTGCAAATACAGTTGAAATTAGTGGAACGGTCCGCAGTTTCGATACTAAATATCGCGAAACAGTACCAGTTTTAATGGAGCGTGTAATTAAGGGTGTAACAGCTGCTCATGGGGCGGATTATGAATTTAAGTACGAGTGTGGATATGATCCTGTTATTAATGCTGAAGCACCATCAGTTATTATTGAAGAAACCATAAAAGAAGTATATGGTGAATCTACATTCCAATTATTGAGGCCTAATATGGGAGCGGAGGATTTTTCTGCTTTTACTAAGAATACACCTGGAGCCTACTTTATTATTGGAGCTAGAAATGAGGAAAAAGGAATTACATACCCTCACCATCATCCTCAGTTTACCTTTGATGAAGATGCGATGGAATATGGAATGAATATTTTTGTAAATGCTGTATTCAAATTTTTAAAATAAGTGTAATTATCGTGGTTCATCAGTCCTTTTTATTTAAAAAGAGGTTGTCACAGTTGGACAACCTCGAATAATAAAAAGGATTTTTTATTGGTTAGGAAATTAGAAAAACCTACTTGTGGAAAATTTTTTCGAATAGGTTGAAGTCCAGCTTCGGCTCCTGACCTCTTAGGGTTATAAGTCAATACTACTAGAAGGTCAAATCAATCTTCTAGTAGTAGCTGACCAAGCCGCTTGAGCTTGGGTTCATTAATGTTGAGTTGGTGGATTAAATTGTTTTTCAGATTTAGAAATAACAACTGAAGCAAGAGAATTTCCTAGTACATTTACTACTGTACGACCCATGTCTAGTATACGATCAATACCAGCAATAAATGCTAATCCTTCTACTGGAATCCCAACAGTTCCTAATGTTGCTAACAATACAACAAAAGAAACACCTGGAACACCAGCAATTCCTTTAGATGTAATCATTAATACAAACATTAATGTTATTTGTTCAAAAATACTTAGATGAATTCCATACATTTGTGCGATGAATAAAGCTGCTAATGCTTGATATAGAGTGGAACCGTCTAAATTAAATGAATATCCAGTAGGAATGACAAAGGTTGCTATATGTTTTGGACAGCCTTCTTGTTCCATTTTATCCATTATTCTTGGAAGTACAGACTCAGAGCTAGCTGTTGAAAAAGCTAAAATTAACTCTTCCTTCAGAACTTTAATTAATCTAAAAATACTATATCCAACCATTTTAGCGATAATACCAAGAATAACAATTACGAAAAAGATCATTGTTCCATAAACCGTTATAATTAATTTTCCTAAAGGAATAAGGGAAGATAGACCAAATTTCGAAATGGTTACCCCAATTAAACCGAATACACCAATAGGAGCAAATTTCATAACAAGATTAGTTATATAGAACATGACATGTGAAGTTCCGTAGAAGAAGGAGTATACGGTTTTTCCTTTTTCTCCAACAGCTGCTATACCTAGTCCGAACATAACAGAGAAGAAAATAATAGCAAGCATATCAGTAGTAGCGATTGCTTCGAAAGGATTAGAAGGAACAATATGAACAATCATATCCATAATAGATTTATCTTCTTGTGTTTCAGCTGTGTTAACGTATTTGGAAATATCGGTTTGTTCCAGCTTGTCCATATTTAAACCCTGTCCAGGTTGAAAAATATTTGCTGATATCAATCCAATTGCAATTGCCGTTAGAGTAACAACAAAAAAGTAGAGAATCGATTTTCCTCCTAATTTTCCAACTGCTTTTAAATCCCCAACACCTGCAATAGCTACGATGATACTTGAAATAATGATAGGTACTACAATCATTTTGATTAAATGTAAGAAAATATCGCCTAGTGGCTGTAAATAATTTTGAGCCGTTTCGTTACCGTAAAAAATAGCTCCGACAATAATCCCAATGATTAATCCGATTAGAATTTGACTAGCTAAACTAAGTTGAATTTTTTTCATTCGCGTTTCCCCTTTATTAAAAATTTGTTAATCATGAATAAAAGATATATCAAAAAAGGTAATTGGTTTATCATAAACTATTTTAAAATTCTTTCTTGTTATATCTTTTATTTAGGTTGTGAATAAGGTTTAAAAGATGAGAATGGGATTTAATACTAATTATACAGTAATATTTATTATATTCTAAATCTTGACTCTATGTAAATTAAGTATATTTAAGATAGAATATTCTGATAATTATTCTATTGATATAATGATGATTTGGTTTAGTATTTTTATATAAAAACATTTTTGGGTGTTAGAGCATATTTATAGTAAGTTATGTCTTAAACTCTTTAAATAAGGGGCAATACACTTAAAAAAAAGAAAAGAATTTTTGCACATGTATGCAAAAATTACTTTTCTTTTTTACGTCTATTTTTGTTAAAGGAAATTGTAGAGTTTATCATTACTAACATAAAATAGTTGGAAAGATTTGTAACATTAAATATTTATTGTGAAGATGATTGACGTGATTTTAGCGCATTAAATCCTTCTATGGTCTTGTCTATTAGCGAAATTATTAAGTGAAAAATGTTAGCCAATTTAATGGATAAGATTAATTTCTCCAATTGTAGGTATGTTTTAAGTTACATTGGCATGTTATTTGCATTATTAGGTATAAGTGATAAAAAATGTCACCAATTTCTTGTAGAACGGAGTCTTTATCAAAAGAAAGTTTTGATAAAGATGCTACATAGAAGTTTTATTAAAAATATATGAGGTGAAAAAATGACTGTAGTAAAAGAATCTTCATCTACTTCAAAAGAGCAAACAAAGAAAAAAACGTATAGTCAGTTGGAATCAACCCAATCAATTATAAAAAAAGCTCTTGATACTTTAGGTTATTCTGAAAGTGTTTATGAGCTTTTAAAAGAGCCAATGCGTATGCTGACAGTACGTATCCCTATAAAAATGGATGATGGAACAGTAAAAGTTTTCACTGGTTTTAGATCACAGCATAGTGATGCTGTTGGTCCAACAAAAGGAGGTGTTCGCTTTCATCCCTATGTAAATGAAGATGAGGTTAAAGCTTTATCAATTTGGATGACTCTAAAATGTGGCTTATCTAACTTACCTTATGGAGGAGGAAAAGGGGGAATTATTTGTGACCCTCAACAAATGTCCCTTGGTGAATTAGAACGATTGAGTAGAGGTTATGTCCGTGCCATTAGTCAAATGGTAGGTCCAACAAAAGATATACCGGCTCCTGATGTCTATACGAATTCACAAATTATGGCTTGGATGATGGATGAATATAGTCATATCCGTGAATTTGATTCTCCAGGCTTTATAACAGGAAAACCGATTGTTTTAGGAGGATCTTTTGGAAGAGAGACAGCTACTGCACAAGGTGTTACGATTTGTATTAAAGAAGCTATCAAAAAGAAAAATATGCAATTAAAGGATGCTCGTGTCGTAATTCAAGGTTTTGGAAACGCTGGTAGCTTCCTAGCAAAATTTCTTTACGATGAAGGTGCAAAAATTATTGGCATCTCAGACGTTCTAGGTGGGATTCATGATCCAAATGGATTAGATATTCCTTATTTACTTGATCGTCGCGATAGCTTTGGAATTGTTACAAATTTATTTGAAAACACTATCTCTAATCAAGAATTGCTTGAACTAGATTGTGATATTCTTGTACCAGCTGCCATCGCTAACCAAATTATGGAAGATAATGCAGGGCGTATTCAAGCTTCAATTATTGTGGAAGCTGCAAATGGTCCTACTACTGTTGAGGCTACAAAGATTTTAACAGAACGTGAAATTTTACTAGTGCCTGATATTTTAGCAAGCTCTGGTGGTGTAACAGTTTCATATTTTGAGTGGGTCCAAAATAATCAAGGCTATTATTGGACTGAAGAGGAAGTTATGCAGAAGCTTCAAAAAGTAATGGTTGATTCATTTGATTCTGTATATGAAAATGCTACGCGTTATAAAGTTGACATGCGTCTAGCTGCCTTTATTACAGGAATTAGACGAACTGCTGAAGCTGTAAATTTAAGAGGATGGGCATAATACATTCTCTAGAAAGTACGATTTGGAATTGTAAGAGGTAACCTCTTTAAGTAGAGGAATTACTCTACTAAGAAACGTCAATTTGTTGTATAGAAATTCTCATTTTCTTATGTCTTCCTATTTTTATAGTACATACTCTCAGTAAAGCGGAGAGTATTAGTTTAGGAAGAAAAACTTTTAACCCTAATAACCCTTTATCTATTAATTATAAATTTTAGTAACTATAAGATACCCTGACTATTATAGTTACTTCCCTTATTGCTATCTGAAATCAGATAGTAAAAGCATTAAATACCCTAATTTAATATAGAAAGTGCGTAGCTCCGAATATTTCTGATCGAAGTTACGCACTCTTTTTTTATATCAGTTTTCGGATACTTTGTAGCTTAATATTTTACTCATGCTACAATAACATGTTTTTTGTAGTAGAGAAATAACCCTCGATTTAATAACCGATATAGCCTAATTTGGCAGATGTGATTTTTCCAGTTTCTTTCACATTGTTTATTAAAAATTGTAGTCTTTCATCGGAAAGATTATAGCTAATACATCCTACACTTACGGCACCATGTACTTCACCAAAGTGGTTTAATATAGGAGCTGCAACGGACGTTGTACCTTCTGTTCGTTCACCATGACTAATGCCATATCCTTGTTTTTTGATTTCTTTAAGAGTATTCCAAAAAGACATTCGATTTTGCTCCGCAATATATTCTTCAACTAATTTTTTTGCTTTTTTAATAGGCATGTGGGCTAGCATAACTTTGTTGGCAGCTCCGATATGCATTGGAATTCGAGATCCTAGTTGGTCAAAGATTCGAATTGTATTATTCTCACTATCAATTCTTTCAATAATAAGTGACTCAGATCCCATTGGACGACTTAAATAAACGCTTTCATCTGTAAGATGCATAAGTTTTTCTAACTCTGGACGGATTAAACTGATATAATCCATCGAGTCGTACATTTTTAAACCATATTCCATCCAAATGTCTCCCAATTGATATTGCTTCGTTTTTTCATCTTGTTTGATTAATCGATGCCCGATCATCGCTTTTAGTATGCGGTGCATGGAACTAATAGGTAAATTACAAATATGAGATAGCTCTGTGATAGATAATCCGTCCTCATTAGCGTTTGTAACGAGAACTTTCACTATATTCATGGCTCTATCAATGGATTGCATGTTAAAAAGCACCTCTTAATTTATTTTTAGAAAATTTAAAATACATTGACAGTATAACATAGATGATTTTATAATTTAATTAAATTTCCATTGTTAGGAAAGTTTTTCCGTAATACGGAAAAAGAAGTGATAATGCTTCTAAAAATGGATGATATTTCAACTTAATGGAGGTATATAAAATGTTCAAAAATGTCATTGTAAAATCGCCAGGAGAAAGCTACGTGAAAGGGTTAACGACTTCAAATCTTGGTAAACCAGATTATGGAAAATTACTTGTTCAGCATCAAGCTTATGTTGAAGCATTAAAAAAATGCGGAGTATCTGTGACTCATATGCCCGCTAACGAAGAATTTCCAGATTCTACATTTGTTGAAGATACCGCTGTTTTAACACCAGAATTTGCGGCGGTTACAAACCCAGGAGCTGAATCTAGAAATAAAGAAATTATTGAGATGGAGCCTATCTTAAAGAAATTTTATGAAAAACTGTACTATATTAAAAATCCTGGAACATTAGATGGTGGAGATATTCTCCAAATTGAAAATCATTTTTATATTGGAATTTCTGATCGGACAAACGAAGATGGAGCTAGACAGCTAAAAGAAATTTTAGAAGGTGAAGGCTATGTGGTTTCTATTGTACCTTTGCAAAAGTTTTTTCATTTGAAAACAGGTATTGCTTATCTTGGAAACAATACAATAGTTGCTGCTGGTGAATTTATTGATCATCCTGATTTCGCACAATATGAGAAGATTATTGTTCCAACTGAAGAGGAATATGCGGCAAATTGTATTTTAGTTAATGAATATGTCATTATCCCTAAAGGTTATGAAAATACAAAACGTCAAATCGAAGAAGTTGGATTGAAAACAATTGAACTTGAAATGTCTGAATTCCAAAAGCAAGATGGAGGATTAAGTTGTTTATCTCTTCGTTTTTAGTCATGTGAAAGGAATGGGTTGAAGGAGTTTATAATCCCTTTATCTGTTAGCTAGAAAGGAGAACGTTCATGAATCATCTATTATGGAGAAAACCTGAAAAACTAAGAGAACTACTTTGTGAACTTGTAAGTTGGGAAAGTCGAACTCTAACAGAAGGCGAAAAAGATTTTGCTTATAAAGTGGGAGAAAAACTGCGGGAAACGACATATTTTAAAAAAAATCCACAAAATGTTTCTTTGCATGAAGTGGATTTGGATCGGAATTTTGTCACAGCATTTTATCAAAATGAAAATGCTCTAGATACGGTCGTTCTAATCAGTCATTTTGATACAGTTCATACAGAAGAGTATGGAGATTTAGAGCCGTTAGCATTTTTTCCTGAAGAGCTTACGAAGGTGCTTCATACACGGAAACATAATTTATCAGAAGAAGCCAGAAATGATCTTGAGTCAGGAAAATACTTGTTTGGAAGAGGCACGATGGATATGAAAATGGGATTAGCTCTTCATATGTCTCTTATTGAAAAAGCGAGTGTAGAAGAATGGCCAATAAATTTAATACTTTTAACAGTTCCTGATGAAGAAGTGAATTCTTCTGGTATGCGAGCAGCTGTTAAAAAGCTTGTTGAACTTCGTAATCAATATAATCTGAGATATAAACTATTTTTAAATAGCGAACCATCTTTTTCTCAAAAACCAGGTGATACCAAGCACTATATATACACAGGATCTATAGGCAAGATTATGCCAGCTGCTCTTTTTTATGGAAAAGAAACACATGTTGGTGAACCTTTAAAAGGAATGACAGCAAACTATATTTCTTCTTTTTTAACCCAATTAATGGAGTGGAACTCTCTTTTCAGTGAGCAAGATTTAGGAGAAAAAGCACCGCTACCAGTATCTCTTCAGCAAAAGGATTTAAAATTACATTATTCTACTCAAACGCCATATCGTGCTGTTGCGTTATACAATGTATTCGTTATGAAACGAAGTGCTTCAAAAGTCATGGATTTATTTGAACAGGTTGCACAAGAAGCAGCAAATAATTGTAATAGATCATATGAAGAACTTTGTCGACGAGAACAAATGAATGGGGTAGGTAAAGTACAAGTATTACGCTATGATAGATTACTTACATACGCGGAGCAAAAACTAGGAAATTCGATTGTAGAAGAGATTAAACAGGAAGTTATGAAGCAACCTCAATGGGATGACCGAGAAAAGTCATTAAGAATTGCTGATAAATTAATGATACAATGCCAAGAATTAGCACCTACAATTGTTCTATTATTTGCACCACCATATTATCCTCCAGTTAATACATCACATGATCCACTCATCATAGAATCTGTGCAATTAATTAAGAAAGTGGCTAACCAATTCAGTATTGAAGTGAACCAAATCCATTATTTTAATGGTCTGTGTGATCTAAGCTACGTTCAATATAACAATCATGACGATGGATGGACCGCTTTTGAAAAAAATACACCTGTCTGGGGAGATTCCTATAGTATTCCATTTAAAGAAATGGCTCAACTACAAGCGCCGGTATTTAATGTTGGTCCATTTGGAAAGGATGCTCATCAGCTTACAGAACGTCTTCATATAGATAGTGCCTTCATTCAAACACCCGCTATGCTTGAAGGGCTAATAAAACATCTGTTTCAAAATGTAGTAGATTTACAATCTTGTTAAACATCTTGTCCTCTGTGTTATCCATTTCTTATTAAAATAAGAGGTTATTCGAAATGACTATATTTTTAAAAGGGTCATTTTAAGTAATAACCTCTTCCTATTCTACGAAAAAAAATATAGCATATTAACTTTACTCAAACACAATTTTTCAGAGATAGCTCCATCCTTTCAATAATCCAATTTAAATGGGGGTCAGTTATGAGTAATATTCCTAAAGAACAATCAGATCCAGCATTTCAACATGATGTTAAACCTAAAAAAGAAATGAATCCTTTCGTATTAATGTTTATCGTTATAATTATTGCGACAATCCTTACGTATATTGTGCCAGCAGGACAATATGAACGTATTGAAAAGGATGGACGCATGGTAGTTAATCCTAATTCATTCGAATTTGTTGATTCTTCCCCTGTAGGACTTTTGGATATGTTCAGTAGCGTGCATCTAGGGATGGTGGAAGGAGCTACAATCATTCTTTTTGTCTTTATGTTTGGAGGAGCTCTTGGTATTATGCAAGCATCTGGTGCCCTAGATTCTTTAATAAAATTTGTAGCAGCCCGATTAGGAGCGAGAGAGAAAATACTGATTCCCTTGTTAGTTTTGATTTTTTCTTTATTAGGAGCTTTAATTGGTTCGGCAGAGGATTCCTTAGTTTATATAGCAATCGTTGTTCCGTTATGTTTGGCACTAGGTTTTGATGCGATGACGGGCTTTGCTATTGTGATTTTGGGAACATTAGCTACGGGTTTTGTTTCTGGTATAACCAATCCATTTAATGTAGGAGTAGCTCAAAGTATTGCTGAATTACCTATGTATTCTGGAATGGGACTACGTATTGCTCTGTATGCAACTTTTTATGTTGCAACAGTTGCTTTTATATATCTACATGCTAGAAAAGTAAAAAGAAATCCTGAAATCGGTATTTATGGGAAGTTTAATCGAGGTCAGAATACGGAGATTGATCGAAGCTTTAAAATGAGCAGAAAACATCTGTTTTCCTTACTCGTGTTATTGTTAAATTTTCTTGCATTAATCTATGGGGTTATTGAGCTGAAATGGTACATTAGTGAAATTGCTGGTTTGTTTTTATTCTGTGCGATTATTATGGGATTTATTAGTGGGTTAACACCTTCGCGTATGGCTAATGGCTTTATTTCAGGAGCAGGTGAGATGGTATCAGGAGCTCTTATTATTGGGGTAGCCCAAACTATTTTAGTTATTCTGACAAAAGGTGGTTTATTAGACACGATTTTGTATTATACGTCTGATTTAGTTGAACATTTTCCACCTTCTATCAATGCATTAGGGATGTTTGTTTTGCAAATGTTTATCAATTTTATTGTTCCGTCCGGAAGCGGTCAAGCTGCATTAACAATGCCTATTATGATTCCACTTGCTGATATCGTCGGAATTACCAGACAGACAGCTGTTTTGGCGTTTCAATTAGGAGATGGTATTTCCAATATGATATTCCCAACTGCAGGAGTGCTTTTAGCCGGATTAGCTGTTGCGGGTATACCTTTTACAAAATGGATTAAATGGGTTTTCCCATATTTTTTATTGCAAGTCGTCATATCGATTGTATTTTTAATCATTGCTCAATTCATTAATTATGGTCCGTTTTAAAATAATGGAATATTTAAAAAAGGGGATAGTAAAATGAAACGTATTCTAGAAGATGTTATTTCATGGAGACGTCATATCCATGAAAATCCTGAAATTTCCTATCAAGAGCATCAGACCTCTGACTATATTTACAATATTCTAAGTGATTTTCCAGATTTAATTGTGACAAGACCTACTGAAACAAGTGTCCTAGCAGTATTAAAAGGTTCAAAAAGTCTTCTTGAAGAGAGTTATACGATTGCTTTTCGAGCAGATATTGATGCACTTCCAATTGAAGAGGAAGCAAATGTTCCTTATAAATCAAAAAATCCAGGAGTCATGCATGCATGTGGCCATGACGTACATGCCGCTATGCTTCTGGGGGCAGCGAAAATTTTATCTGAAAAGCGAGAAGAGTTGACTGGAGAAATTCGTTTTATATTTCAACATGCGGAAGAATCGTATCCAGGTGGTGCATCAGAATTAGTGAAGAAAGGTGTAATGGATGGTGTAGATTATGTGTTTGCCCTTCATGTAACTCCATATGAAAAAACAGGTACAATGTGTATTAAAGAAGGAGTATTATGTGCAGCGGCTGATGATTTTGAAGTGAAAATTATTGGACAGGGAGGTCATGCCTCAACCCCAGAGCTAACAATTGATCCATTAATTATTGCGGCAGAAATTACAACAAACCTTCAATATATTGTATCTCGAAAAATCTCTGCCTTAAAAGCACCTGTCATTTCTGTTACACAATTTCATTCAGGAAGTGCATTAAATGTTATTCCTGAATACGCAGAAATTGGAGGAACCATTCGCTCTTTAGATTCAGAAAGTCGTGTTAAGGCAAGAGAGTATTTAGAGCAAGTCATTAAAGGAATATGTGATGCACATGGAGCGAAATATGAAGTGAAATGGTATTTAGGATATCCAGCGGTAGTAAATGAAGAAAATGCTGTATCTATCTCAAGAAATGCCGTTGAGAAGGTTTTGGGTAAAGAAAATGTCATACATGTTGAGGATCCAATGTTTGGCACAGAGGATTTTTCTTCTTATTCAGAAATTGTACCTGCTTCTATGCAATTCATCGGTGTGCATAATGATGCTTTATTAGGAAAAGCATATCCATTGCATCACCCGCAATTCAAAATTGATGAAAATGCTCTGCAATACGGGGTAGATTATTTTGTTGAGGTTGCCGAAATTCTGCTTCAATCAAAAAAATAGTACTTTATATGAAAAGCACATGTATAAGAGTGAAAGGATAACTCGATTACAGTGCTTTTTTATGTGAGTTTATTTAATATAACGAAACAATTACCAAATACGGTTGAATTCATGTAGTGTTATAATATCGGCTGAGGTAAAAATTATTATTTAAAGTATAGATTTAATTAAAAATCATCTAGAATTGCATTTTTTGATATAAAATTCCGTTGGATAACGTGTTTCGTTATTTTAAATAAAGGAGATGGATTATGAAAGCAAAATTTATGATAGCTATTGGTTGGATGTGTGTTGGCTTAGGAATGATTGGTGTAGTAGTACCTGTTTTACCTACAACACCGTTTCTGTTACTAGCAGCTACATTATTTGCAAGAAATTCGAAAAAGTATGAGGCTTGGTTGAAATCGACGAAAGTATATAAAAACTATGTCGTACCTTTTAAAACGAAAGGTGGATTAACCTTACGTACCAAAATCGAGATTACCTTAACGTCTTTCACGATATTAATGATTAGTGGAATTGTTGTTTCTACTATATATATCAGGTTGTTATTATTATTTATTGGATGCTGTCATTTATTTGTTATTATTAGAATCCCAACCATTAAACCTGAAGAGAAAAGTGATAAAAGCGAGCAAGAAGTTTCATAAAAAAATCATGAACTTATAATGAATATCATATATTTTAAAAAAACGAGAGGTAGTATGCAGAGGTATACTACCTCTTTTGTTGAGCAGTTTTTATTGGAATAGTTAAGGACTATTAAAATCACCGTCAGATTTAGAAAAGAAAGAAGGACTTTGTAGGTATTTTGAGAATATGTCTATATATATATTTGAGAAAGCTCTTTGGAATAGAAGAAGTGTTCGATTTGGTTGATAATACTATAGGGGGATGTTTATGCAAAAAGAAATTATTTCACCTCAGCGTTTATTAAACAGTAAAGGACAGCTTCAAGAAGCAGGATATGCTCGAGAATTAATTCTGGAATATCATCGGAATGATGTAAAAGCCAACTTTATGCGGATAAAGGAATGGGATTATTATTTAATTACAAATGATGAATTTGCAGTAGCGTTAACAATAGCAGACAATTCTTATATGGGATTAATCAGTATTTCTTTATTGGATTTCCATAATCCATGGTATAAAACAACGAGCATTATTAAACCATTTACCTTTGGAAAGTTTAAACTTCCATCTAGCTCAAAAAATGGTGATGTGTTATACAAAGATAGGCGAGTTGATATCCGATTTTTAAATGATGGTCAAACACGCAGGTTGCAATGCTATTTGCGAAATTTTAGTAATGGAAAAGACATAGAATGCGATCTTACTTTGTTTGATGAACCAGAGGATTCAATGGTTATTGCAACACCTTTTAAAGAAGATACAAAGGCATTTTATTATAATCAAAAAATTAATTGTATGAAAGCGGATGGTTATGTTGCGTATGATGGAAGAAAATATGTGTTTGAACCTCATTCTTCATTTGGAACATTAGATTGGGGTAGAGGTGTATGGACATATAATAACACTTGGTATTGGGGCTCTTCCTCAGGAGTAGTTAATGGAAAAAGTTTTGGCTTTAATATTGGTTATGGGTTCGGAGACACTTCGGCAGCTAGTGAAAACATGTTGTTTTATGAGGGTAGAGCTCACAAGCTTGAAGAGATAACTTTTAAGATACCGATGAACGGGGAAGAATATAATTTTATGAGTTCATGGACATTTACATCGAGTGACGGGCGATTTGAAATGGATTTTGTTCCAATTTTGGATCGTAGTGATTATACGTCGATAGGGTTTATAGCAAGTGATCAGCATCAGGTATTTGGTCGTTTTTCTGGTAGAGCAGTATTAGATGATGGTACCGTTTTATGGATAAAAGATTTATTAGGATTTGCAGAACGAGTAGCAAACCGATGGTAAAGGATGATTATTGAAGTGAATTTACAAGATGTAATGGAAAAGTTAGAAGAGTTAGGAACAGAGCAAACGAAGAAAACTTTTTTAAGACATGGAGCAAAAGAGCCGTTATTTGGAGTAAAGATAGGTGATTTGAAAAAGTTAACGAAATTTGTTAAAAAAGATCAGGAGCTTGTAAGGGAATTGTACAGAACAGGGAATTCAGATGCCATGTATTTAGCGGGTTTAACGATAAATCCTAAGCATGTAACAAAGGAAGAGCTAGAAGATTGGATGAATCGTGCCAATTGGCATGCCATTACTGAATATACAGTTGCTAATGTAGCTGCAGAAAGTCCATTTGCTATCGAGCTTGCGTTAGAATGGATAGATTCTGATGATGAAATAGTGGCCGCTGGCGGTTGGAGTACATATACAAATTACATATCTATTACACCTGATGAGGAATTGAATATAAATGAAATAAAACAATTATTAAAGAAAATAGAAGATACGATATCGAAGGAGAAGAATCGCGTTCGTTATGTAATGAATGGATTTGTTATTGGTGTTGGATCATTTGTTAAAAATCTAAATCAAGAAGCAATAGACACGGCAAAAGCGATTGGTAAAGTAACTGTTCATATGGGAGACACTGCTTGTAAGGTTCCGTTAGCAACTGAGTATATTGAAAAAGTAGCTGATAAAGGCAAGATTGGTGTAAAAAGAAAAACTTGTATATGTTAAAGGAAAGGATTTAAAAGGCTATTTTCTAAAAGATGGCAGTTTGTCAATAAGATCTGCTTTGTTAGTAGCTAACAATTTTTTGTGAAAACAGCCATTTAAAATGACTTTGATTGATGTTACAATGAACGTATATTAATGGAGGAGGCATCTAATTTATATATCATGGATATCCTATAACTTTTTTCTATGTAACTTAATAGTGAAAAGGTCTTTACCTGTTGGTAGAGAAATAGGATTAGTATGTATATTTTTAGATGTTTAGTTAAGGAAACGAGTAAACCATGAATAAATATGGTTTATTAGAGTTCCTCAAAAAGTAATCTCGAAAGGAATAAGGTTTCCATTACTAGTAGGGATAACTAATATTCTTAGGCTACGGCTTATGAAGCTAGACATTTTTAAAGCGTTGAAGATTCAAATGAAATTAATCCATTTCAAGCCACAGGAAAATCTTGTGGTTTTTTATTTTTGTAGAAAATCATACTCACTATTTGAATTTAAGCATTTATAAAAGCATGTTTGAAGAAATGGAGTGATATGTATGATGTCTGTTTTGAAAATAAATAATGGAATGATTGAGATAAACCAAAAAGTATTAGTAGACCATATGAACTTTGGTGTGAATCTTGGTGAGAGAGTTGCATTAATTGGAGAAAATGGTGTGGGAAAGACAACGTTAATGAAGGTTATTACTGGAGAGAGAAAGCTTTCTAAAGGAACACTTTTAATGAATATAGAAGAGGAACAAATCGGAATACTTCATCAGGATGTTTCTGAACAAAAGGGTGAGCTTGTAAGAGAAGGGGTAGAAAAACAAAATCCAGCTTTATATTCTTTGAAAACAAAATTAGATACTATGTTAAAAGAATGGGAACAAAAAGGTGATCATTTTAATCAAGTTGAAGAGTATAACAAGCTTCTGGAGAAATATATAGAAAATGATGGCTATCAATGGGAAGAAGACATAGACAGATGTTTATTAAAAATGGATATTGGTGAGTCTCTATGGAAAACACCATTTCAAAAATTAAGTGGTGGACAGAAAACAAAAGTAGGATTAGCTAAAATTATGATAAATGAACCAACCTTTTTAATTTTGGATGAACCAACCAATCATATAGACTTTGAGACCGTGCAATGGTTAACTAGGTGGCTGAAAAGTTTTAGAGGAACCGTTTTATTTATTTCACATGATCGTGCTTTTATAGATGATGTTGCTACAGTAACAATTGAGTTAACTACAGATGGTACTAGAACCTATCATGGTGGATACTCCTTCTACAAAAGTTCAAAAGAACAGGAAATAAAATCGGAAAGAACGCTTTATGATAAGGGGGAAAAAGAAAAGAAAAAAATAAGAGAAATGATTCAAGTTTATAAGAATTGGCATCAAAAAGCGAAGTCTGCTGCTAGTGTAAGAGATCCATTTGCTCAAAAGCAGGCAGGTAGAGGTGCAGACAAATATAAGGCTAAAGAGAAAATACTAGAACGATTAGAAAAGAATAGTATTCCTAAACCGAAAGAGACGGCTACAATTTCAGCTCACTTTCAAAGCGGTGATTTTTCGGCAAAGAAAATGATTCAATTATCACATGTGTTTTTTTCTACGTTAAGGATGAACCTCTTCTTCAAGATGTGAATCTGATGATAGAAAGAGGAGATCGAGCTGCAGTTATTGGTAAAAACGGATCAGGGAAAACAACTTTATTACAAGTTTTAAGTGGAATATTGAAACCAACTAATGGAAGTATCCAAAAGAATCCTCAGCTTCGTATTGGTTACTTTATGCAGGAATTAGATAATTTAAATATGCATCATACCATTCTAGAAGAAATATTGACTATACCTGAAATGGGGCAAGCGGAAGCAAGGACTATTTTAGCCTCATTCTTGTTCCGACGAGAAGACGTTTATAAGTCGATTCAACAATTAAGCATGGGTGAACGTTGTCGGGTTGCTTTTGTTAAATTGTATTTTTTAGATGCAAATTTACTGATTTTAGATGAACCGACAAACTATTTGGACATCGCTACTCGTGAAAAAATTGAAGAGGCGCTCGATGCATATGAAGGTTCTATAATAGTTGTTTCTCATGATTCTTATTTATTACGTCGTTTGTCTAATAAGGTAATATCTCTTCAAAATCATCAAGTTAAAACCTATTTAGGAAGCTTTAGGGAATGGGAAAAGAGAAATGAAAATCCGTCATTGTCTATAGGAGAAAACACAGAAAAGTATTTATTAGAATTACAGATGTTAGCTCTTTTAGGCCAAGATGAGAATGACCTATCTGAAGAAGAAAAGCAAAATAGAATAGAGAAAATTCGAAACGTAGAGAATCAATTAGAGGGATTCAGTTAAAGTCAAAAATGATTAAAGATGTATCTAGTAGTAATATGGAGCGAGATAAAACTGTCGTGTATTAATGCGACAGTTTTTTTCTGAGAATGTGCTTATTTAAAACTACTTTATATGAAGGAATTTAAATATTGTTCTATTTATTTTAATATTAGCTACTGGTTATGTGTGTTTAGAAGTGTATGACCGAGTATCAAAGAAACGTAAATCAAAAGATATTCATACGAATAGAGAAATAACATAAATTCTCGTATTCTATCATTTTATTAAAAGCTTATCTAAATATAATTGATCTTTAAATTTAGTAATTTTGCTTGGCTGACAACTGAAATGGATGCTGATGAACAGATCATTAATGAAACAACATCAGATTTATTTTCTATTTCCAACATAAATTTACATAATTTTCAGAATAAAATAACTATAATTAAGGTGAATAAAATCTTTAAATCATTTTATTTAGGAGGAGATCTGATTGAACAAAAAATTGTTAGGAGTTTGTTTTATTTCATTATTGTCACTATCTGTACTAATTGGAGCATCCAGTTCAACAGTAAGTGCAACTACAACCAAAAATAAGACGTCGCTCACACCGTCGAGCAATCAAGTGTTAGATGAACACCTTTCACAAACTTTGATAAACTCTACGAGGATTGAATTAGAAAATGGTATGACAAAACCAATTTATTCAACAGATAATGCCATTATTGAAACTTTGTTAGTAGAGACAACTGTAGACAGTGATTCGGATGGGAAGAAAGATCGAGTATCAATTAAAGTAATGCGTCCTAAAACAGCTCCTGATGTGAAAGTTCCCGTCATCTATGAAATGAGCCCTTATCGTTCCGGACTACTTAATCCACCAGTCTATAATGTCGATGTTGACCTGATACCTGTAAGTAGACCTGGAAATAGAGTTGCAATGAATAAAGCTTACGCAATTGCGGAAGGACAGGCAGCCAATCTCGGATCTCTTGGGAATTATTATGTACCTCGTGGATATGGGGTTATTTTAGGAGAGAGTATTGGAACAGGTGCTTCAGATGGATGTCCTACAACTGGTGATTATCGTGAAATTGAAGGTACTAAGGCTGTAATTGATTGGCTAAATGGGCGGGCAAAAGCATTTACTGCAAATGGACAAGAAGTTTTAGCAGATTGGTCAACAGGAAATGTAGGAATGACGGGTGTTTCTTATAATGGAACTTTACCTAATGCAGTTGCTACTACTGGTGTAGAAGGACTTAAAACTATTATACCTACATCTGCTATTAGTAGTTGGTACGATTATTATCGTGCGAATGGTGCAGTAATAGCGCCAGGTGGTTATCAAGGAGAAGATGCTGATAATATGGCTGAAGCTGTTTTAACGCGAAAGAACCCTGAAGCATGTCAAAAAGTAATTAAACAATTAACGAAAGGGCTTGATCGTTCATCAGGTGATTATAATGATTTTTGGGCAGAACGTGATTATGTGAAAGATGCTAAAAAAGTAAAAGCAAGTGTGTTTATTGTACATGGTCTTAGTGATTGGAATGTTAAAACAAAGCATTTTGCACAATGGTGGGAAGCATTAGAAAAAAACAAGGTACCACGAAAAATGTGGTTACATCAAGGTGGGCATGGTGGTACATCAGCTAATAATTATAAGCAAACTGAAAATCGATGGTTCGATTATTGGTTGTATGGAGTAGAAAATGGAATTATGGAAGAGCCGATGGTAGATATCCAACGTGAAGACAAGACATGGAGCAAAGAAGCAAATTGGCCGGAGATCAATGCAGTATCAACTAAATTTCAATTAAACGCTAGCGAAAGCGGGGCAGGTACTTTAAATTTAAAATCATTACCTACTAAGCCACACGAAAATCAAACCATTATTGATGATCCGTTAAAGAAAGCAAATGTTCTTGTTGCTGATCCTGAAACAACATTACCAAACAGACTTGCATATCTTTCAAGTCAATTAACGAAAGATGTTCGGATAAGTGGAACACCAATGGTTAATATAAGGGCAAGTATCGATCGTAATGTTGCAAATTTAACAGCATTATTAGTTGATTATGGTGGCACAACGCCTAAAATTGTAACACGAGGATGGATGGACCCACAGAATTTAACTTCTTCTAGCAATTCCAAGCCACTTGTTCCTGGGCATGCTTATTCATTTAAATGGGATATGCAACCTCAAGATTATGTTTTTCAGACAGGCCACCGTATAGGTGTAGTGCTTATTTCTTCGGATTATGATTATTCCATTCGCCCTAAAGCAGGAACAAAAATAAAAGTGGTTCCAACATTAAGTAAAGTTGAATTACCCATTTTGGGCGGTGCTAGTGCTGTGAGATAAATGAAAAATAGAGTTATCCTATAAAGATACGAATGAAAATTTCATAATGATTAAGAAGGTTATATGGAACTTTTGACCTATTTAAATCGTATACAGGTTATAGAAAGAAAGTTGAAGGTGATTTAAATGGGTTGTATCGGGAATATATTATGGTTTATATTTGGAGGATTTATTAATGCAATTGGCTGGTTTTTGATTGGCTGCCTTTGGAGTATTACTATTATCGGTTTACCGATAGGACTTCAATGTTTTAAAATGGCGAAACTACAGCTAGCACCGTTTGGAAAAGAAATTGTCACAGTCAGTGACGGAGCTGGTAGCTTATTATTAAATATTTTATGGATTGTTTTTGGGGGTTTGGCATTAGCCATTGCTAACTTAGTTAGTGCGTTTATTTTGGCTATTACGATTATAGGTATTCCATTTGCAGTACAGGCATTAAAGATGGCTCAATTATCATTAATGCCTTTTGGAAAAGAGATACGTTAATGTAGAGTCAATTTCATTGGCGTAGTGAGTTGTTTACAGTGTCCAAAAGGATACAGACATTCATTTAATCTATTTGTAAATAGTAAGAGTGAAAAAAGGTAATCATCTACTTTTTAGGTGGTTACCTTTTTTGTGCGAAAGACATCCATTTTCTTTTAATAAAGCAAAAAATATTTGCGCGAAGAAAAATTATTTTGCTCGAAAAGCAATAGAATTCGGCTGTTCATGGAAAAAATGTTAGAAAATTGTTGAATTTTGCGGTTGTTTGAATAATGGTATGGAAATTGCAATTATTTTGAAATAAGGTTATTTTATTACATGATTTGTAAAAAGATAACTTTTAATAGAAGGCTTTGTTAAATTTCTATGTTGATTTTCACCGAAGTAGTGAATGAGCGAGAACAGCAAGATCACTGAGGCAAAACAGTTCAAGCGTGTGGAGGCTTACGAATTGACCGCAGAAAGCAAGCTTTTTCATCAATAGCAGTATCCTTTAACAATGCCTTTAAAAATAAAAAGCTTAACGAAGGAATTGTAAGCGTTTTATTAACATGGAAAAGGAGTGAAAAAAGAATGATAGTAAAAGAAGAAAAGAACATTACACAGGAACTCCCAAAACAAGAACAGAAATTGAAACGTGATTTGAAGTCGCGACATTTAACAATGATTTCTATTGGTGGAGCAATTGGTACTGGATTGTTCTTAAGCAGTGGAGCAGCTATAAGCTCAGCTGGACCTGGTGGAGCACTACTTGCTTATGCACTTGTTGGTGCAATGGTATATTTCGTTATGACTAGTTTAGGAGAAATGGCAGCTTTTATGCCAACAAGCGGTGCTTTTAGTACGTATGGTACTAGATTTGTTGATCCAGCATTTGGTTTCGCGATTGGTTGGACATATTGGTTTAATTGGTCGATGACGATAGCTGCTGAGTTAGCTGCATCCACAATGATTATGAAATTTTGGTTTCCAGATAGCCCATCATGGGTATGGAGTGCCTTATTTTTAGCTCTTATTTTTCTTTTAAACTATTTATCAGTTAAAGGGTATGGAGAAGGTGAATACTGGCTTTCCTTAATTAAAGTATCTGCGATTGTTATTTTTATCATCGTGGGTGTGCTCATGATTATCGGAATTATGGGTGGGGAAGCTGTAGGTTTTAAAAACTTTACAGTTGATGATGCTCCTTTTTCTGGTGGCGTATTAGGCGTATTTATCGTTTTTATTGCTGCTGGTTTTTCTTTCCAAGGTACTGAAATTGTAGGTGTTACAGCTGGTGAAAGTGAAAATCCAGCGAAAAATGTTCCTAAAGCAATTAAAAGTGTTTTCTGGAGAATATTGCTATTCTATATTTTAGCTATTTTTGTAGTAGGACTTCTTATTCCTTATACAAATCCAAATTTACAAAATGATAATGTTATGGTTAGTCCATTTACACTTATCTTTGAAAAAGCAGGTATTGCATTTGCTGCATCTCTTATGAATGCTGTTATTCTATCAGCTGTATTGTCTGCTGGAAATTCAAGTTTATATGCGTCAACACGTATGTTATATTCAATGGCAAAAGAAGGACAAGCACCACGCATTTTTGCTAAATTAAACAAACGTGGTGTACCTGTAGCAGGTATGATTTTAACATGTGCTATTGGAACTCTTGCATTCTTAGCTTCTTTCTTCGGAGATGGCATCGTATATATTTGGTTAATGAACGCCATAGGCATTACAGGGTTTATCTTCTGGTTAGGTATCTCCATCAGTCACATCGCTTCCGAAAAGCATATATCTCTCAAGGTCATTCATTGGATAAATTACCGTATCGAGCGAAATGGTATCCAATTGGACCAATTTTTGCAATTGCATGTGGTTTAATAGTAATTCTAGCTCAAAATTTTCAAGCATTTCTTGATGACAAGATTGATTGGGGTAGTATAGTAGCAGCTTATTTAGGAATACCACTTTTCCTTGTTTTGTGGTTTGGTTATAAGTTGATTAAAAAGACTAAATTTGTCAAAATTGAAGACATTAAATTTGATTTCGATAAAAAATATGATTAAGCCATATTGGACGCTTCTTGCTAGGAAGCGTTCTTTTTTTATAGCATTTTTAGGAGTAATATCATATGCTAGCTTGATTAAGGAAGCGTTGTTATGATTTAGTGAATTTTTTTGAATAAAATGATGAATATTTTTATGGGTAGAAAGAGTCCTCTCATAACAAGTTAGTACTTACCTTGTTATGAGAGGATTTTTGATAAGATAAGAAAGTATATAATTTGGAGCCAGGACAATTGTCTAACCTAATACACGCCATGCTTGGTTATGAGCCGTTCCTTTTTTAGTTGAAGTATATCATAGAATAAAAATGTAAATGGTTTCGCGATTTCTCTGAGATAATAGCTATATCAATAAGGACCTATAACGATTTTCCTTATCATTCTTCTTGTTTAGTAGTTTCCTTTAATTCAACTTCCTCTTGCGTTTTGGCTTCATGATTATCACGAATTGTTTTTTGTAAAACAAAGCTACTCATAATTAAAAATGCGCCTGAAACGGCATAGTACCCTTTTACACTTAATGACTCTTGTAAGTTATAAATGCCAATATATTCTGCACAAAATGCCAGAATAAAACTAGCCCAGGCTAAAAACGTAAACGCAGCTGTGTTTGATGTGTTCAACTAACATCCCCCCTTTTACATTAGTCATATTTCCTGAATGATAAAAGGTTGCATAAAAAATGTTCATGATAATGTACGGTGTTGAACGACATCCTTTTCAGGGTAAAAGACATCAAAGGTTAAAAACAGTTATAATGAAGTGAACCTTTTAATTGGTGAGATGTTTATTTGTTTTTCTAATAATAAAATGAACGATAATAGTGGATGATTAAACTTTCATTGTGTAGACATTGAGTTAATTTGAATAGATAAAAAAGTTGAATTTAGGAGTGAGAACACTTGTCGAAAATGAAGATATTAGTTATTGAAGATGCAGAATCACTTCGAAATGAATTGAAGGAATTTTTAATGAACTATGGGTATGAAGTAGAAGCACCTGACGATTTTCAGAACATTATGAGCTATACGACTAAGGAGGATGTACATCTTATCTTATTAGATATCAATTTACCAGTATTTGATGGCTATTATATTTGTAGAGAGATTCGTAAGTCATCGCAAGTACCGATTATTATTGTAACAAGTCGTAATAATGAAATAGACGAACTAATGAGTATGAATTTAGGAGCCGATGATTTTGTAACTAAACCTTATAATACACAAATCTTATTAGCAAGAATTGAAAATTTATTAAGAAGAACTTATGCAAATCAAGAAGCAGCAATATTAGTAAGTGGTGAGTTAAAATTACATTTATCAAATGGTACGATTTCATATCGCGATAGGCAGGAAGAGTTAACAAAAAATGAATTAAGAATTCTTCATTGTTTAATGAAAAACAAAGGGAACATAGTTTCAAGAGAAGAATTAATGGAAGATTTATGGTCATCTGATTTATTTATTGATGATAATACTTTATCAGTTAACATAACAAGACTTCGTAAAAAAATCGAGGGAATTGGAATGAATAATCCAATAGAAACTAGACGTGGATTAGGATATATCATGTCATGAACATCAGAGATTATTTCAAAGAAAGATTCCTGTTTTTGTTTATTAATATATCTCTTTGTATTTTTGTGTTGATTTTTTTATGGCTAATTCACGCGCAGCTAGTCGTAATGGTAATTGTATTATTAGGCTGGTTTGTACCATTACTTACTTCTTATTTTATTGATTTTTTTCGAAGAAAAAGATTTTATGATGAATTAATAGCAAATGTTGAATCTCTAGATCAAAAATATTTATTGCCAGAAATTGTAGATGAACCAGATTTTTTAGAAGGTCAAATTTTATATGATATTTTAAAAATGACAGATACGCAAATGCATGAGCATGTAAATAAGTACAAGAATAGTCAAACAGAATATCGAGAATACATAGAAGCATGGGTACATGAGGTGAAGACTCCAATTGCTTCAAGTAAGCTTATGCTAGAAAACCAGAAGAATGTTTTAACGAAGGGTTTAGCTGAAGAATTAGAGAAAATCGAAGACTATGTTGAGCAGGCACTTTATTATGCACGTAGTAGTAGTGCAAGTAAAGATTATATTGTTAAGGAATTTCATCTTAAAGATTGTGTTTCAAAGATTATAAAGAAAAACGCCAAATCATTTATTCATAAAAAAATACAGCTCCAATTAACTGAGTTAGATGAAGTAGTTTTTAGTGATGAAAAATGGGTTGAATTTATTTTAAATCAGATAATCGTGAATAGTATTAACTATTGTCAGAAAGAAGATAGTAAAATTCGTATTTTCACGAGTAAAAGTAATCATAATCTAATATTGCATATTGTCGATAATGGTATTGGAATCGATGAAAAAGATATAGGCCGCGTTTTTGATAAAGGTTTTACAGGTAAAAATGGTAGAATATATAGGAAATCGACTGGAATGGGCTTGTATTTATGCAAGATGTTAGCGGATAAATTGCATTTAGGTATCTCTATTCAATCAACTAAAAACGAAGGAACGGAAGTACAACTTGTCTTTCCGAAAAGTAAAGTGGTGTTATTAGAGTCTTGATAAAGACTCTTTTTGCGTTTTTCTTATTGTCTAGCTCCAGTACCTAGCCCCTCGGGGACACAAGCCAATCTGTCCATAAGGTCAAAGAGCAACCTTCTGTCCAGCTAGTCTTGTGCTGGTCGGGGCTGAGTAAGGCACTTCCGCATTTCTTATTGTCTAGCTCCAGCACCTAGCCACTCGGGGTCATAGACAGAGCGTAATTCTATACATTTCTAATTCCTTAATTTCAGGCGGCAGGCTCCCGAACATGCGGAGCTAAACGTGTTATTCCGGTTTGCTAACTTACAAAAATGTAAGCTTTTCGAAATATACTTCAATATGTATTTTGTCTAGTTATAGATACACTAAGAACATTAAGAAAAGGAGAATATATGAATATGACAAAAGTTCTTACAGTGAATCAAATTGAAAAATACTTTGGAAATAAAGGTAATGTTTCTAAGGCAATTGATCATATAAGTTTTGAAGTAGAGAAGGGTGAATTTGTTGGAATTATGGGTCCGTCTGGAAGTGGAAAAACGACTTTATTAAATTGTATATCTACAATTGATACAGTTACGACAGGACAGATTTCTATTAATGGACAAGATATTACGAAGTTAAAAGCAGGTAAGCTTGAAAAATTTAGAAGAGATGAACTAGGCTTTATCTTTCAAGATTTTAATCTTTTAGATACCTTAACAGCCTTTGAGAATATTGCGATTGCCTTAACGATTCAAGGACGAAAGCCATCTGAAATAACAAAGCTTGTGAAAGACGTGGCTACAAAGTTAGAAATTACAGGCGTATTAGATAAATTTCCGTATCAGATGTCTGGTGGACAGAAACAAAGGGTCGCTTCAGCTCGCGCAATAGTAACGAATCCTACACTGATATTAGCCGATGAACCTACTGGAGCTCTTGATTCAAAATCAGCACGTTTGCTTTTAGATTCCTTTGAGAAATTAAATGAAGAGCTACAAGCTACCATATTAATGGTCACTCATGATGCATTTACAGCTAGCTATGCAAAACGAATTTTATTCATTAAGGATGGTAAGATTTTCAATGAATTAGTACGTGGAAATGATACAAGAAAAGAGTTTTTCAATCGTATTATCGAGGTTGTAACTCTTTTAGGCGGTGACACAAATAATGTTCTTTAAATTATCAGCTAGAAATGTGAAACGAAGCTTTAAGGATTATTTTATTTATTTCTTAACACTTACTTTTGCTGTTTGTATTTTTTATAGCTTCAATTCATTGTCTGATCAAAAGGCGATGGCTGATGTATCAGCAAGTGTATCAGATAATATCCAGATGTTAACTCAAATCATCTCCATGATTTCTGTATTTGTTTCTGTCGTTTTGGGATTTCTAATCATTTTTGCGAATAATTTTCTAATAAAAAAAAGGAAAAAAGAGCTTGGTTTGTACATGTCACTTGGTATGAGCAAATATACTATTTCACGTATTCTCGTAGTAGAGACGTTTTTTGTTGGTATGATCTCTTTAGCAGCTGGTTTAGGAGCAGGGATATTCATATCTCAAGGTCTTTCAGTATTAACAGCAAAAATGTTTGAAATTGATGTCACGAAGTTTCAATTTGTTTTTTCTAGTGATGCTTTAGTGAAAACGGTTCTATACTTTGGTATTATCTTTTTATTTGTGATGCTCTTTAATAGCGTTATTGTTTCTAGATATAAGCTGATTGATTTATTAACAGCAGCTAAAAGGAATGAGAGCTTAAAAATACGTAAAACGTCAACGTCTGTCATTTTATTTATTATATCGGTGCTTATTTTAGGTGTCTCTTACGGAGTCATGCTAAAGTACGGCCTTGTTGAAAGCATGAATCTAACGTGGTTTTGTGTTGGCTTAGGATCTCTTGGGACATTTCTCTTCTTTATGTCTTTATCAGGATTTGCCTTAAACATGCTACAACGAAACAAAAATATTTATTTTAAAGATGTCAATATGTTTGTTTTGCGTCAAATTAATAGCAGGGTTAATACTACCTTTGTTTCAATGACTATTATCTGCATTATGTTATTTTTTACGATAGGGGTATTATCGACTGGCTTTAGCTTGAAAAATTCTATGCAGCAGGATTTAGATCAAGTTACACCTTATGATGTTTCTATTTATAAATATCTTGATGAAGAGAATACATTATCTGTACCAGATGCGTTAAAGCAAATGAAGATTGATATGAACCATTATGGAAATGCTTTTGGCTTTTATGAGTACAACACGCATACTGGAATGAATGCTATGCTAAAACCATATGCAGATGAAAAAACAGCATCGATGTTTTCAGGATCGTATGATGCTCCTATTATGGCTATTAAGAAATCAGATTATGAGCACTTAGCCAAAATGCAAGGGAAAGAACCATTGTCGAGTGACAAAGATGAAGCCATTTTACTATCAAATGTATCAGCGATGAAAGATACATTAAATCGCTTTATTAAGGATCAACAAAAAATCACTTTAGATGGTAAGGAATATAAGATTACCCAAAATGAAGTGCAAACATTATCTATTAAGACAGATTATGTAGCCATGCAAACGCTAGTAGTGGTTGTTCCAGATCAAGCGGTGAAGAATTGGAAGCCAAGTATGTCTAACGTCAATATAAGCTATAAAGGTAACAATGAAAAATTTGATGATGAATTTTATCAAATGTTTAATTCCTTTATGACACCAGGCGGTAATACGGAGAAATATGACTTCTTCTTAAATGGTGTTACAAAAACGCTCGTTTATGATATGAGTGTAGGACAATCTACAACTTTCGTTTTCATTGGAATTTATCTTGGTATTGTATTCTTAATTTCAAGTGCAGCAGTACTTGCCTTACAACAATTATCTGAGGCAAGTGATAATATCGAACGTTACACAATGTTGAGAAAAATAGGTGTGACAAAGAAAGGAATTAATAAAGCAATCTTTAGACAAATCTTTATTTATTTTATGATGCCATTATATTTAGCGATCGTTCACTCTATATTTGGTATTCAAGTAGTAAATAAAGCGATTGTTTTCTTTGGTGAATCCAGTGTTTTACTACCTTCCGTAATTACTGCGATCATAATAGTTGTTATATATGGAGGATACTTCTTAGCAACCTATTTTGGGTATAAAAATATCGTCAAGGAATAGAAAAGAAACTTGACTTAAAAGGTCATTTGTTATTATTTTTCATGGATTAAAAGTTGAATCTATCTTTTAATAGAGGTTTTACCGCATACTTTGTTGCCAATGAACAAATATTCATAAACATGGTTATTGTTAAAAATAAGATTAGAGGCGTCCAATAGTGATGGAATATCACTGTTGGACGCCTCTTATTGTTCTATATGACTTTCTAATAAACGATTATTTTTTGTTAGAAGCATTTCTAAATTATTTCGTAGTTATTATAAAATTCAAATCTTTCAAAAGTGTAAGCTTAGTGAAATATTAACCAATATTTCATTCTGTTTAGAGAGTGTACACTATGAGTATAAGAAAACGAGGAGTGGAAGAGGATGAGTAACGTACTAAAGGTAACGGATATCGAAAAATATTTTGGTAATAAAGGTAATGTTACAAAAGCAATTGATCGCATTAGTTTTGAAGTGGAGCAAGGAGAGTTTGTTGGAATTATGGGCCCTTCAGGAAGCGGAAAAACGACTCTGCTCAATTGTATTTCCACAATAGATACGGTAACGACTGGTCAAATTAGAATTAAGGATCAAGATATTACAAAATTAAAAGCAGGAAAGCTAGAGAAGTTTCGAAGAGATGAATTAGGATTTATTTTTCAGGATTTTAATTTATTGGATACACTAACAGCATTTGAAAATATTGCTTTAGCCCTTACGATACAAGGGAGAAAACCAAGTGAGATTACAGAATTAGTTAACCAAGTGGCGACTAAATTAGAAATTAAGGAAGTACTTAATAAATTTCCTTATCAAATGTCAGGTGGTCAGAAACAGAGAGTAGCTTCAGCTCGAGCGATTGTTACAAATCCAACTCTTATATTAGCTGATGAGCCGACAGGGGCACTGGATTCAAAATCCTCTAGTCTTTTGCTAGATTCATTTGAAAAATTAAACGAAGAATTGAATGCAACCATCTTAATGGTCACACATGACGCTTTTACTGCAAGCTATGCTAAACGGATTCTATTTATTAAAGATGGCAAACTCTTTAATGAATTAATTCGTGGAGATGATACAAGGAAACAGTTTTTTAATCGAATTATCAAAGTTGTAACCTTACTTGGAGGTGACACGAACAATGTATTTTAAGTTATCAACTCGAAACGTAAAAAGGAGCTTTAAAGATTATTTTATTTATTTTTTAACGCTTACTTTTGCGGTTTGTGTATTTTATTGTTTCAATTCAATTTCCTCTCAAAACGCTATGATGCGTTTGAATGCGACTCAATCAGCAATGATTGAAAGCTTAACAGAGATTCTATCAATGGTTTCAGTATTTGTATCGGTTGTTCTTGGTTTTTTAATTATTTTTGCTAATAATTTTTTAATTAGAAGACGGAAAAAAGAGCTTGGAATTTATATGACACTCGGCATGAGTAAATATTCTATTTCTCGAATTATCGTTGTTGAAACAGTATTCGTTGGGCTAGTTTCTTTAATTGTTGGATTATTATTAGGAATTATTTTTTCTCAAGGACTGTCTGTATTAACAGCCAAGATGTTTGAAGTGAATATAACAAACTATTCATTTGTATTTTCTAGTGAAGCAATGTTAAAAACGATATTGTATTTTGGAATTATCTTTTTCCTCGTGATGGTTTTCAACAGTATCATTATTTCTAGATATAAATTAATAGATTTAATAACAGCAGCTAAAAAGAATGAAACGTTAAAGGTTCGAAAGACATCGACTTCTATTATTATTTTTATCTTATCGATTATTATTTTAGGAATATCTTATACAGTGATTCTTAAAAATGGTTTATTGAAGGATATGAATATAGTTTGGGGTTGCGTTGCATTAGGAAGTTTAGGAACGTTTTTGTTCTTCATGTCACTATCAGGCTTTGCTTTGAATATGATTCAAAAGAATAAGAAGATCTATTTCAAAGAAGTAAACATGTTTATTTTGCGTCAAATCAATAGTAAGGTAAATACTACTTTTATTTCAATGACAGTCATTTGTATCATGCTCTTTTTTACAATAGGTGTATTGTCGACAGGATTTAGTTATAAAACTATGGCAAATGAAACCCTTAGAAATACAACACCATACGACGCTACTTTTACTTTGAATGTTGATGAAAATAGTAAGATAACAAATGTAAAAGAGATTGTTAAACAAGAGGGCTTAGACCTGGATCAAATGGGAGAGGCACATAGCTTTTACCTTTATGATACGGGATTAAGTATTCCGAATTTACTTACACCTTATTTAGAAAAGGATGTTGAAAATGTTTTTAAAGGATTTGGCGCACTTTCGTTACGATTAGTTGCATTAACACAGTCAGATTATAATGCTCTGGCTAAAATGCAAGATCAGGATCCTATTCATTTGCAAGATGATGAAGTGGCTTATATGACGAATATGAAAGAATTAAAAGGATCGATCTTGAAGCTTGTTGAAGGCAAAAAAACGATTAATTTGGCAAAGAAAACGTTTCACGTGAATAGTGAAGTACGAGAATTTACTTATATGACAGATTACATGGCAAGAGATTTTTTAACTGTAGTCGTTCCTAATCAAGTAATATCTAAAATGCCGATACAATCCTCTATGGCCAATCTTATGTATACGGGTAATAAAAAAGATAATGATGATAAGATAGATAAATTCATGATGTCTTCAATGAAAGAGGGCAAGGAAATAGAGTTTTATGGTTTAACTAAGAAGATGATATATGACGTTTCAGTAGGGAATTCAACGATTATTGTTTTTCTCGGTATATATTTAGGTATCATTTTCTTAATTTCAAGTGCTGCTGTACTTGCTTTACAGCAATTGTCTGAAGCTAGTGATAATAAAGAAAGATATATCATGTTACGCAAAATAGGGGTGACAAAGAAAGTCGTTAATAAAGCGATTTTTAGACAAATCCTTATATATTTTATGATGCCACTTTTATTGGCAATTGTGCATTCCATTTTCGGTATTCAAGTCGTTAATCAAATCTTAGTGCAGCAAGGAAAAGCGAGTGTCATACTGCCGGCAACATTTACTTCTATTGTTATGATTGTTGTCTATGGAGGCTATTTCTTAGCTACTTATACGGGATACAAAAATATCGTAAAGTAAAAAAACGTCACAGTCCTTTTGGTGTGAGAGGCAGTCTGGATTTTTTTACATCCAAAAGGGGTGGCGTATATAGAGAAACAACGATTAAAAACACTACTTCCTATGACAAAGTTGTTGTGACTTATATCTTGCAGGCCCGAGTTTGGTAGGTGAAAGGATAGGTAGAAAAAAAGACATTGTTTCTTATAGGGCGCAATGGTTTATACTGTTAATATTTTCAAAACGATATTCCCTTAGTTTCTGGATATAATGGTAACAGTATTGGAAATAGAGCAGTAAGGATTGAAAAAGAAATGATTAAACTAGGAATTGTGTTACTCATACTTGGTGTTGCGACATCAATTAGTGCATCAACGTTGTTTTCGGATTTTGCAGGAATTAAGTATATCCAAGTTATTGGATTCCTCATGGGAGTTATCGGTTTATTCATGATGGAAACGAATAAAAGAAAACGAATGAAAAAATAAAATGAAAGCTAGCAACAGAATTAAATTGAGTTGCTAGCTTTTTTCTTGCTACAATAATATAGATAAGGAAGTGATAAGATTGTATTTAACAGTAGAGGAAACAGCGGAATATTTATCAGTGTCTCCAGCTTACGTAGAGAACTTGATTTATAAAGGACAAATTCGTGCACTCCATGATGGTGAACAATATCTTATATACAAAGATCAATTTAAAACGCATTTTGAACAATTGGAGAAGTACAAGCTATTAATAGATGAGCTAGCCAATGAGCCAATTCCAGAAGATAAAGATATTAAAGATGAAGACTAAGGTTTTCATCTTTTTTTCTCATTTGCCTCTATTCTATTGTATTGTTGTTTTTTAAGTCTTTTGGAGGACACTGGAGTGGAATTCATCTCAAACAACTTTCACTACTTGTTCATAAGCAACAAAATTATACGAAAATAGCCTTTAATAAGAAGAGATTAACGGAAAGCAAACGGATTAGACGTTATTAATAACATACTTTTAATCTTCCTTCAGTCGCATATCCCTCAGACTTATACCCACTTTTGAAAGTAATGAGCTAATGGAATAAATCAAAAATCCTAAGAAACTGCACAATTCTTTGATATTTTTAGTTGTAATAAATGACTGTAATTCAATAAAAGTGGTGATTTCTTTGAACAAAATTTCTATGAAATTCGGCCTTTGGTTTTTAGGGGCTATGCTTATTTTAGAAATGTTTTTATTCTTTTTTTACATACAAGCATAGTAGATTCCAGAATAAAAGAAGAATTGGCGTCTTTTCAAGTAAGAGGAAATAGTCACAGGGATGTCTTGGAAAATTCTTGCAAAACGGAAACCCTTAAGCATATTGCATTAATGGAAGAGAATGCGGAAACAGAAGTAGTAATTACCGATTATAACCAACGTGTCATTATTTCTTCTTCGAATTTAGATGACGAAGAGCAAACGCTTGTTTCAAAAAAATTTGAAGATGTACCACGAGATGGTACAACTATTGTAGGTGCTTATGACACTACAGCCTATATTATTTCTTATAATCCAACTTCTGGTGGTAAACGTGTAGAAAATCATAAATGGATTATTCAAGAGGAAATTATAGATGCTAGTGAAAAAACATTCCAACCTGGAGAAGAGGTAGCTACAGAGGCCTATCATATGGAAGGAATGAAAAATGCAAAAGTAATGATAGAATCGGCAGAACAAACAACTGTATATATGATTGATTTCACACCAACCAATAGCGAAGAAGTAATAAAAAAATCATAAATGGGTGACCGAGAGTGAATTATCTCCTATTGAATAAATATTAGTGCTACATTCAATAAGAAAAGAATAAGCGGTAAGTGAATGTAATGGAACAAATAATAATAAATTACTTCATGTAGCCTCATTAAACGATAAAAAAGGCAAATAGCCGCAAAAAAGAGAAACTTCTTAGGTTTTTCTTTTTTGCGGCTATTTACTGTTAATCTGAAGCTGTATTACTTCTTCATTGCTATTATGAAATGTAATTGTGACAATCTCAAATTAGAAAAAGATTAGAAGCCATTATAAGAAGGATTCATTGTGAAGAATATAGTATATATATGGAAAGGTTTGTCTTAACAGGAAAGGAGTGGGGTGGATGGGTATTTCGGATATTTTTAATAGATTTGCCGTTCAAGAATGTAAAGGATCCTCTCGTTTGTATGAGTTTTTGTCTTTATGTATTGCAGAAGATGAAGAATTACTACAATTAGCTTCTCATTCTCAGAAAGGGCAACCTATTCCAAATTTATTATTCGCGAGCGTTCATTATTTATTGTTATCAGGAGTCGAGCATGATTTAAAATACTTTTATCGTAGTCTAGTTGATCAAATTGAGGAAGCGGAATCTTCCTTCGGTCCTTTTAAAGATTTTTGCTTGAATTATGATCAAGAACTAATAGAGTTATTACAAAGTATGGCTGTTCAAACAAATGAGGTTCGGCGGTGTGCATACTTATATCCTTGTTTTTCTTATGTACACCATATTTCCGAGAAGGCGTTATCATTACTAGAAATAGGAACAAGCTCAGGCATGAATCTCTTTTGGGATCAATTTAAATATAACTATTATGATGGCGAAATTTATGGGAATAAGGAATCTAATGTATTGATTACTTCTGAAATAGTGGGAGAAAAAAGCCCATTCCTCTTGAAGAATAGTCCTCCTATTGTATCGAGAGTAGGAGTTGATTTAAATATAATTGATTTAAATAATCCAGATCACTTTCTTTGGTTAAAAGCATTAATTTGGCCAGATCATAAAGATCGATTACAGCTTTTTCATTCAGCAGCAAGTATTGTAAGAAAACAAGAAAAGCATTTAATAGAAGGTGATGGAGTAGACTTGTTAGAATCTTTAGTTGAACAAATTCCAGCAGATTCAGCATTGTGTATTTATCATACTCATGTAGCGAATCAAATGCCAAAGGAAGTAAAGGAAGAATTCCTTTGTAAAATTGAAAAAATAGCAGAAAGTAGAGAGGTATATCATTTATATAATAATGTGAACGATAAATATTTACATCTGGATTATTTCTTAGATGGAGCCGAATCTAAAAATATCATAGCAGAGACTGATGGACATGCTCGCTGGTTTAGATGGTTAAAGATGAAACGATTAAGAAGGATAGTTGAAAAGGGTAAAGAATGGTTTTAACTAAAAAAATGACAAAAAGAAAAACCATTTCATATATGGAGAATGAAATGGTTTCTAAAGTTAATGTTAGGTCTTTTGATGATTCGAATAAATTAATATTTAAGACCAAGTGCATTAAGCGTTGGTATAGAAGCTATGCCATCAGCTTTTATATTTTTACTAGTTTGGAATTTTTTTAGTGCTTGTTCTGTACCTGATCCGAAAATGCCATCAACAGTATTGTTAAAGCCTAGTTCTTTTAATCTTAGTTGAAGGATAGTGACAGATTCTCCTTTGCTGCCTTTTTTCATTGTGGTTTTAACAGCAGGATATGAAACATCAACATCTCCAGTTACTTTAAAACCATTGGCTGCGGCTATAGCATTAAAAGATTTATTCGTTGTTGTAATGATAACAGGTGTATTAATAGCTACTCTATTAAATAACCATTGCACTTGATTATTGTACATTCTTACACATCCTGCGCTAACGTATCTTCCTATTGTGGCAGGATTATTGTTACCGTGAATGGCGTATGTGGTTCCCCAAGTTCCCCTAGCATTCAGACCTAGCCAGCGATTGCCGAGTGGATTTTTTGGACTTCCACCTGGAATATTACCTTTATAATAAGGACGATTTACAATTTTATTTACAATCTTAAATTTTCCTTCAGGAGTATAAGATGATTGTCGCCCAGTACCAACCATAAGTACTTTTGTTAAATTTCCTTTGTCATAATAAGCAAGCTGATTGGTTTTTTTATTTATAATAATCAGCTGTTGACTTGTTGCAGCTTTCGCACTTGCTTCGTGTGTAGGTACTAATGAACCTAAAAGGAATAAACAAATAACAGTTACGAAGATTCCTAGTATTTTTCTCATAATAATCTCCCCCTAAAAATGCATTACAAATTAGTTTATGAAAGGAACATGAAAAAATTGCTTGATTATTAAAATAACTCCGAAAATAAGTATATTATAATAGTAACATCAAACCAAATGATTAGTAATGGAAAGTAGAAAAATAGTCTCTTTTTTATTGTGTTTTTAAAAAAAAGATAGTACGAAACGACTTGATGTAATATTCTAAATAAATTATTAGTTGTATAAGAAATACAAATACAATTTTTTATTTATATGTAGAATGAAATTCTATTATTATTAAATGTAAATAGATATGGATAATAAAGTAAATAACATGAAAAATGCCGGTGATATATATTAGAATTTCTGAGTGTAATGAGTTATTCTATATGTAATAAGGATATTTTCTTATATTTTAGTAGAATCTAAAAATTTTTAACAAAATAAATATGCATTTAGTTGCATAAAAATAATTCTATCGATATAATGAATTCATCATAATAACTATTATACTAACTAAGATAGAAGGAGTAATTGTAATGAAAAAAATAATGATAGGAATAATGTTAACTTGTGCCTTCCTGTTAGTGTTAACAGGGTGCGGAACATCGGATGAAAAGAGCGGTGGAGATAAAGGTAAAGAAACATTACGTATTGTAACAGATGCAGCCTTTGCACCAATGGAATATTTAGATAAAGATCAAGTAAAAGGATTTGATGTAGACTTTTCCAAAGCAGTAGCTGAAGAAGCTGGGTATGATGTGAAAATTGACCATGTTGGATGGGATCCAATGTTTGTTGAACTTGAAAATGATCGTGCTCAAATGGCTGTAGCAGCTATTACAATTGATGAGGATCGTCAAAAAACATATGATTTTTCAGTACCTTATTTCATTTCAACACTTGAGATTCTCGTTCCAGAAGGTAGTCCGATTAAATCAGCTAAAGATTTAAAAGGGAAAACAGTAGCGGTTCAATCTGGTACAACTGGAATGATTGCAGCAGAGAAATATTTAGGTAAGAACAACAAAAATATTAAAAAATTCGAAAGTAATAACCTAGCAATCTTGGAGCTTACTAAAGGTGGAGCAGATGCGGTTATTGCCGATAATATAGTCGTTGAAGAATATGTAAAAAATAATCCTAAAGATAAATTAGTAGTTATTGAAGACCGAGCTGGTTTTGAATCGGAATTTTATGGTATTTTGTTTAATAAAGGAAATACAGAATTAAAAGAGAAAATAGATAAGGCCATTAATACAATCCTAGATAACGGTAAATATGAAGAAATTTATAAAAAATGGTTTGGAAAATCTCCTGATATTGATTTCTTAAAAAAACAACAAGAATAGTAACAATCAAAAATGAAAAATTGCGGACTGTAAGCTAAAGGACGCAATTTTTCCACTTTTTAAGAAATATAATTAGAATTTTAGAAAGATATATAATGTTTAAATATACCGGCGCAGCTTTTTTACACCTTATGCCTACTATGCCTCATTACAATTGAATCACTTCAAGAAATGGAGAATACTATTTTTTAGAGGATTAAGTCGTATTGAAGTAGTTAAAGCGATTTCGGGATGTTTATGCAAGTATTAAGATGTTTTTGTTATATTTTTAGTGCTTTTGGATAGGATAAGTTGATTTAAAGAAAAATCAGTGCCGGTTTTTCTTCATTCTTAGGAGGAAATAATATGGATTTTAATTTTGATATAATCGTAGAATACGCTCCTTTTCTATTAAAAGGAACATTAGTTACGATCGGGTTGTCATTAGCAGGGATTGCAATTGGCTGTATATTAGGTTTATTAATTGGTTTAGGGAAAATGATGAAAAATAAAATTTTGTCTCTTCCTTTTGTTATCTATATAGGCTTTTTCCGAGGAACACCTCTGTTTGTTCAAATGCTATTAATTCACTTTGGTGTTGTACCAATGTTTTTAGGGGAAACAAATGGCCTTTTAGCAGCCATTATTGCTTTATCTTTAAACTCAGCAGCATATGTAGCAGAAATTTTCCGTGGTGGAATTCAATCCATTGAAAAAGGACAAATGGAAGCTGCCCGTTCTTTAGGTATGAATCATTTCCAAGCGATGAGATATGTTATTTTGCCACAAGCTACTAAAAGAATCATTCCTCCGTTAGGTAATGAATTTATCGTATTAATTAAAGAATCATCAATTGCCTGTGTGGTAGCTGCACCAGAGCTTATGTATTGGGGTAGAGCAATGGGAACTCAGTATTTCAAAGTATGGGAGCCATATTTAACGGTTGCCTTAATCTATTTAATTTTAACAGTTTCACTAAGCTTCATCCTAAACCGTGTTGAAAAGAGGTTTGATACTGCATGATTTCAGTAAAAAATTTAAAAAAGACATTTGGAAAAAATGAAGTATTAAAAGATATTTCGATTGATATTCAACAGAAAGAAGTAGTTGTTGTAATCGGTCCATCAGGATCAGGAAAATCGACTTTTTTACGTTGTATCAATGCATTAGAAGAGTTAACAGAAGGACACATCTTTGTTGAAGGTAAAGATATAGCAGATCCAAAAACGGATATCAACTTAGTTAGAACAGACGTTGGAATGGTTTTTCAACAATTTAACTTATTTCCACATAAAACCGTTATACAAAATATTATGCTAGCACCAGTTAAAGTAAAAGGTGTCCCACAAGATCAAGCAAAAGCAAAAGGTTTAGAACTATTAAGAAAAGTTGGTCTCGAAGATAAAGCAAACGTTTATCCTGATTCATTATCAGGTGGACAAAAACAACGTGTAGCAATTGCTAGAGCATTAGCAATGGAGCCAAAGGTAATGCTGTTTGACGAACCAACATCAGCTCTAGATCCAGAAATGGTTGGAGAAGTTTTAGAAGTAATGAAGCAATTAGCTAAAGAAGGTATGACGATGATTGTCGTTACACACGAAATGGGCTTTGCTAGAGAAGTTGGTGATCGTGTAATCTTTATGGATGATGGCTACATTGTTGAAGAAAATGAGCCTAAGCTACTATTTGAAAACCCACAGCATAATCGAACAAAATCATTTTTAAGTAAAGTGCTATAAAGTAGAACTTATAGGAATATAGAGCCGGCAGATTATTCTGCCGGCTCTTTTTGATTGGAATTATAGAAACCAATTCTATTCATTTTTTAGAGTGACCAGGCATATGTATGTTTTAAAGGGGTTGGTACTTAGTGAGGAGATGGAGATATCGCAGGAGGAGCTCGTTTCGTCGAAAACCATTAAGCTTCCCTAAAGTATTATTTTATTCGTTTATTATCTTTCTACTATTGAATTTACTTTCTCTGTGGATTGTCAATCGATCTATTACGCCCATTATTAAAGAGGTTGCAAAAACAGAGGTTAAAAGAATAGCTACTGAAATTATTAATGAATCGATAAATGAAAATATCAAAGGTAAAATTGATATAAATAAATTAATTGTTGTACGGGGAAATCCATCCATTTACAGTTTCGATCCAAACGAATATACACGTGTAATGACCGAAACCACTAAGGATATTGAAAAAAGACTAGGTATTGGTCACAATGGTGATTTCTCAAATCGAGACTTTAATCAAATCAAAAGCAGTCAATTAGAAAATATCGTTTATTATCTTCCGCTAGGAGTGGCGACTCGTAATACATTACTTTCAAATGTTGGACCGAAAATTCCTGTTGAAGTCTCCTTGGTCCGAGAAGTGAAATCAAAGATTCGAACGAAAATGACTAGTAGTGGAATTAATAATACACTAATGGAATTATATCTTGATATAGAAGTTGATATCGGTATCGTCATTCCATTTACTACAGATGAAGAACCAATTAAATTAGAAATGCTAATAGGTAGTTATTTACTTCCAGGAAAAGTTCCAGATTTTTATAGTGGGGGAAATAGTATTCCAGTTCCAGCTATTGTACAAGAGAAGGAAGATAAGAAAGAATAACATATGATATGTCAAAGATAAAAAACGTAGCTGATTGCTACGTTTTTTCATCTTTTAGGAATTGAAGTCTAGCTTATGATCTAATCATTGTGTGATCACATCACTTCGAATTGGCGATTCGTCTTTATAGTAAAGCATTTTCTTTTGGAAGTTTTTTAAAAAAGGACTGCAATGAGTTTTCCGTTTGAATATTAGAGAAGTTTAATCCGATTTGAATGGAAGTTTGAGCAACTTCTGGACGTAATCCGGTTAATACTGTGTTAATTCCGACTAAGCGTAATGAATCTACTAATTGGAATAATTGATGAGCAACCATTGTATCAATCGTTACGACACCAGATAAATCGATGATTAACAAATTAATTCCAGCTGCTACGCTTTTTTGAAGCGTAGATTCGATCAAGTTTTGTACACGTTCAATATCCAAATTTCCGATAATTGGTAATAAACCGATGCTCTCATTTAAAGTAATAACAGGTGCACTTAATTCTTTGATTAATAAAGTTTGTTCATTTATACGATTGAATAAAATTTTGAGATATTCATTACAAAAGCTTTCGAAAATATAATCTGTTGTTAAATCTAATTTTGTTTGCCATTCGTAGAAATCATCAATCGACACTTCGTATTGTCCACTATGGGAAAATTCACGAACGTATTGCCATGTGATACTTCTTATGTACTTCTGGTTTTTCAATACTTCATCTAATGTAGTGTTTGATTCTATGCGCTCAGCAGCTCTAATACTTGTTAGTTTTGATATGTTTTCTTTCATTACTGCTTCTTCTTGAAGTAAAGAGTTTGCTATGTGGATAAAATATTCGGCTAATTGCTCCTTTATTTTTTCTTGAATATGAGGTGGTGCGTCTGGTGAATAAAAAGAACCTGTTTTAATTTGTTGTTTGTTTTGCCATTCTAGCGCAAATTCAGTTGCATGACCAATTAAGAAATTTTGTAAAGCGACGGTTTTATTACACACTATTTTCTCAACTCCCTATACGTTCATTATTTAGGATAAAGGAAAGTGTGTCAATTCGTACTTGGCACATATAAATGAAATATTTATCTGAAAAAAATAATGAATTTTGATTTCAAAATATTTGTTAAAAATATGCATTTAGTAAGTAGTTTAGAAGATTATTTGTATACTATTTAATAAAAAAAGATTAATTTTCTAAAAAAATATAATAGTTTGAATAAACTTACGAAAATGTATTGCAAGTTTTATTTGGAAAGTTCATAATTATATAAAATTATTCGTGTATCTTAACAATTAGGAGTTGTCATAATGAAAGTTGTGAAATTTGGCGGATCGTCGTTATCATCAGGAGAGCAATTAGAAAAAGTCTATCGTATCGTTACAGGTGATCCAGAACGAAAGATTGTCGTTGTATCAGCACCTGGTAAAAGAACATCAGTCGATACAAAAGTAACAGATTTGTTAATTGAATGTGCCGAGCTATATTTAAATAATAGTGATGGAAGCAAACCACTTAATGCTGTATTAGACAGATATGCAAGTATTGCTAATGAGTTAAATCTTTCAAGGGATATTATTGATGCAATCGAAAAGGATTTATTAAAGCTATTAGAGGGAGATCGGAGCAAGCCAGAAAAATATATGGATGCTGTGAAAGCTGCAGGTGAAGATAATAATGCTAAATTAATAGCGGCTTATTTTACTAGTATGGGAACCGAGGCTGTCTATGTAAATCCAAGGGAAGCTGGACTATATGTTAGTGATGAGCCTGGAAATGCTCAAGTGCTAACAGAATCATATGATAATCTCTATAAGCTAAGAGATCGTAAAGAAATCGTTATTTTCCCAGGGTTCTTCGGATATACAAAAGAAGGTGAAATTGCGACGTTCTCTAGAAGTGGTTCAGATATTACAGGATCCATTTTAGCGAATGGAGTAAAAGCTACGATGTATGAAAACTTTACAGATGTTGATGCTGTATATTCTGTTAATCCAAATATTGTAGATAACCCTAAAGAAATTAAAGAGCTTACTTATCGAGAAATGCGTGAGTTGTCATATGCAGGTTTCTCCGTTTTTCATGATGAAGCGCTTATTCCTGCATTTCGAGCTGGAATACCTGTAAATGTGAAAAATACGAATAATCCTTCTGCGCCGGGAACATTGATTGTAAATGAAAGACATAATACGAATGGTCCAGTCATAGGAATCGCTTCTGACAAAGGATTCTGCAGTATTTATATTAGTAAATACTTAATGAACCGTGAGCTTGGATTCGGACGTAAATTACTTCAAATTCTAGAGGATCATGATATATCATATGAGCATACACCTTCTGGAATTGATGATATGACGGTTATTTTACGAGAAAATCAACTAGATGCTGATAAGGAAGCGAAAGTAGTAGCGAGAATTTATGAAGAATTACATGCTGATAAGGTCGAAGTAGAGCATGGTCTAGCACTCTTAATGTTAGTAGGGGAAGGGATGCGTCATAATGTAGGTACTACAGCTCGTGCTTCTCAAGCGTTAGCAGATGCAGGTGTTAATATTGAAATGATTAACCAAGGATCATCTGAAGTAAGTATGATGTTTGGTATTAAAGCGGTTAATGAGAAGAAAGCAGTGCAAGCACTGTACAATAAGTTTTTTGTTGGAGTACCTGTCCTTTAATAATAAGTACTTCCGCATAAAGTTAGATTATTGTTTAACTCATATAAAAAAGGATCTCTTAGAAGCCTAGCCTTCTATAGAGATCCTTTTCTTTATAGGTAAGAAAGGATAAAATTTTGGAGCTGGATTAGTTGTCTAGCTTCAGCGCCTTAGCTCCTCGAGGTCATAAGCCGATCTGTCCAGAAGGCAAAGAGTACCTTCTAGCCATCTCGCCTTATGCTGATCTGGGCTGACCAAAGCACTTGCGCTTTTCTTATTATAGGATGGGTGACAATAATCGGGATATAGACTCTTTAAATCGAATTATAAGTGGACGATTATTATATTCTTCAAGAGTTAGTAAACGTGATAATGTTATATCGTGATTAAAGGCCTCTACAAGCTCTTTTGAAACTTTCGAGCTATAAATAAAAGCGTTAACCTCAAAATTTAAGCGAAAGCTTCTAACATCAATATTAGCGGTACCAACAGAAGCTACTTCTTCGTCAACGACAATTGTTTTGGCATGAATAAAGCCATTATCATATATATAAACCTTAGCACCGGCTTTTAACATATCGGCGACATGGGAAATAGTGGCCCAATATACGAAAATATGGTCTGGTTTGTTAGGAATCATAATTTTAACGTCTTTACCTGATAAGCATGCAATTCTTACTGCATCCAACAAGCTCGCATCTGGAATGAAATAAGGTGTTTGTATGAGAACTGATTTTTTGGCGGATAGTATTAGTTTAATATATCCTTGCTTAATTTGTTCCCACTTTGAATCTGGTCCACTTGCTACTATTTGCATACTAATATTTCCGGAGTTACCACTTTCCGGAAATAAGGATGGGTGATAGGCAATATCATGACGATGTGAGGCTTGATTCCAATCTAAAATAAAACGCATTTGCATTTCCCAGACAGCACTTCCGGAAATGCGTAAGTGAGTATCACGCCAATATCCAAATTTTTGATTGAGACCGAGGTATTCGTCTCCGACATTAAATCCTCCTACATAACCGACTAGTCCATCAATAATGACTAATTTTCTGTGATTTCGGTAATTAAGACGAAGGTTAATTAATCTTAGCTTGGAGGGGAAAAATACTTCGACTTCTCCACCAGCTTGTCTTAATTCAGTAAAAGCTTTTTTAGATAATCCTCTCGAACCTAATTCATCATATAGAACTCGTACCTTAACGCCTTGTTTAGCTTTTTTTGTTAGCTCAGCAATGACTTCTTTTCCAAGTCGGTCATTTTTGATGATATAGTATTGCATATGTATAAAATGCTTCGCCTCTCGAATATCTTTTATTAAACGTGAAAATTTTTCTTGGCCATCTGTGAAAATCTTTACATCATTGTCTTCTGATAAGAGTGCACCATTGTTAATCAAGTGCATGTAAATAAGATCAAAATGTTCTCTAGTTGATGGATTGTGAAACGGATAGGTTTGGTTACTTAATTCTTCTCTTTGTTGTTCGATTTTTTCGTTTAAGCCTAATTTTTTTTGATCTTTCCATTGAAACATGTGCTTTCTGGTTAAATCTTGTCCAAATAATAAATATAAAACAAATCCTACTAATGGAATGAAAAATAAAATTAATAGCCATCCCCATGTTGAGGCAGGATCTCTTTTTTCTCGGAAAATAACAACAATTGCTAAAAGGATATTTAGCACCAAAATAATATTAAGAGTAATGCTCCAAAAGTTCATAGTAGTATTTTTTCCTCTTTCATAAAAATGTGCATAGATATTTTCATTATACCCTTTTAGAGGTTTGAAATGTAATTCCAACGTTCAACTAAATGAATAAGAATGATTCTATAAGGGTTTTTATTCGTAAATTGATACAGGAAATAGTAAGATAAACAGAAAATATGTGAAATTTTTCTAATAAATTCTTGGCTGTTTTCTCAAAA
>NZ_CABKRX010000049.1 GCF_902374955.1 Bacillus massilioanorexius | reverse complement strand
TGCAGGAGGGAAATAGCTAAGATGTTTTAAAATAATGTTATTGTATTAGATTATTATACTTTTTTATAAGTGCAACCCCTAATACAGCTGATATTACTATAAAAATAACAAGGTTTATTGGGAAAAATAATATAAGCAAAAATATTGTTACAATATAATTTCCCATTATTGCACTCATAAAAGTAGTAGCAACTATACATGCTGAAAATACAGGGTCTACTGTAGATACACTTGAAATTGCAAGTCCCATAGCAACTCCCGAAAACATTACAGGAAAAATATGTCCTCCAATCCATCCTGTTAAAATACATACTTCTGTTGCTAAAAGCTTACATAGGCATATTATAAGAAGCCAAAATAATCCTAAACTTTCCCAATTTACTATTATATCTTTTAAGTCATGTTCTCCAGAGAAGAATATATAAGGTATTGTTATACCTAATATTGCTAATATAACTCCTCCTAGAACTGATTTTACTACTTTATAATTTTCTAAAGGTTTTAGTATCTTCTTTAAAACACTGCCCATTTTTTTGTAGTATAGTGCTAAAAGAAGTCCTACTATCAAAAGAGGAATAAAGAAAATTAATTCTAATTTGCCTATGTTAGCATCTGCAAATTTCGTTACAAATGTTCCTCTGTTATCAATATGGGATAATAATTTAAATACATAAAAACCTGAAGATACAGTTAATATATATATTACTGTCTTAAATCTTTTTATTTTATCCTTACCACTTATTAAACTATAAAATCCGTATAATGGTGCTGCAAATATAATACCCACAGTTGATTCTATACTTGATTGGATTAATGCTTCATTTAAATCATTTTCGATTTCTTTTCTTTTAAACCCATATTTAAGTAAATCACCAGATAAAGTAACTAATCCCCCTACAATTCCACTTAAAGCAGCTTCTGGTCCAAGACTTGCCCCAAACCAAAGAACAATTAATGCTGATATTGCTGATTTTGGCAACGATTTGTATTCAACTCTTTTATTTTTTTAAACTCTACTAAAACATCTTGCATTGTTTTTGGATATTTTCCAAAATATTTTTGGCACAGACCTACTATAACACCACCTAAAATACATACAAATAAAGTTAAATGCTTTTTATTTTCCTTAAATACAAAGTCATACCATATAAAGTCTATTCCGCTGAATATTAAAGTTAAAAATATCCATGTAATTGTTCCAATAGCAACGCCTATAAATATGCTATAAACTCCAGCAACACATAAACTCAAGAGTTTTTTCATGCTTTTCTTATCCTTTATCATGAATTTTAAGAACCATAATGCTAACAAATTTCTTTATATATCTTCCTTTCTTTTTCTATATTCATACAATCTAATTATTTTATCTAATATCATAATTTTTCATAAATGACTTCCAAATTATTTTTTCTTTATATCTAGATGTCTATACTCATTGAAATAAAGTTTTATCTGATAATAAATATTCATATGAATTCTAAGTACCAATGTTTTTTATTAATAAATCTATAAATAATAAAGAACCGTATCACAAGTAAGTGATACGGTTCTGCTAACTTTATTAGATTTGATGTATTTCTATATTAGAGTTTGTGAATAAATGTTCTTAAACAAACAGGGGCGTTCGTATTATATAGTTCAGCCAGAACTTTCTGGTTGAACTTTTTTTATTTCGAATTAATCTATCAGTAGCCAGGGTAGAACGTACGGGGGCGTGGGACATTGATCCCGTCAACTAAACTGTTCACCCCCTACTTGTAGAATTATGTTTGAGGCTGGTTGGGGCTGAGATCTCGTATAACAAGCGAAGCTATAATACTACTTGGAGGTAATAGGGGTTACTGGTGAATACGTAAGAGGAGGAGAAAGAATGGACCCAGTTGTGGGTATAGATGTAGCTAAAGGAGAGAGTGAAATTCAGGCTTTTTTAGATAAAGGAAAGCCTTATGGAAAGAGCTTTTCAATTAAGCATAATCGCGAAGAATTAGATGGGTTTGTAAGTTTCTTAGGGGAAATTAAATCAATGACAGGTCAGATGCCAGTCATATTGGAATCAACGGGGCATTACCATACTCCTGTTATTCAATGCTTAGAAGAGAACGATTTACTTTATATTCTGTTAAATCTAATCATTTCTCATCAAGCAAAGAAATCCAGTTTAAGAAAGGTAAAAACAGACGCATTTGATGCGTATCAATTATGTGTCCTCTATTACAAAGAGGACTTTGAACCTTATAAAATGAGGGGAATTCAGCTATTGAACCTTCGTAACCTATCTAGACAACAGGAAATTGTGACGAATATGTAGAAGCAAAACTGCAATTTCATACGATTTTAGATCAGACTTTTCCTGATTACCGAAAGGTATTTGGAGATCTTTTTTCGAAAGTATCTTTATCGATATTAAGAGAATATCCAACATCGGAGAAGATTCTAAAAACTGATGTAGAGGAATTGGCAGAACGAATAAAAGGGTATTGTCCAACTCGTTCGATTCAGTGGGAAAAAGAGAAAGCCAAGAAATTGATCCATTCAGCTTCTCAAAATCCATTTCAAAAAGTGATTTATCTAAGTCATCTTATCAATCTTAATATGTATATAGACATCCTATTTCACTACCAAGGACACCTTTCAGATTTAGAGAGCCAAATGGTCTCCCTGACATATGAAATAGAAGAATATAAGATTATCCAATCAATCCCTGGAATCGGAGAAAAAATCGCCACCACGATTATTTCCGAAATCGGTGAGATTGATCGGTTTAATCACCCTAAGAAATTAGTGGCCTACGCTGGAATTGATCCCAGTGTCCATTTCTGGCAAGTTTACAGCGACGACGAATCGGATAACGAAACGAGGTTCCAGTAGGCTAAGGCACAGTTTATATCTAGCTGTTTTATGTGGAATAAGGAGTTCCAGAAATAAAAAACTCAAAGAGTTCTACGACAAGAAACGTTCAGAAGGAAAGCCTTCGAAAGTGGCAATTATCGCTTGCATTAATAAACTTCTTCACTGGATTTATGCTTTACTAAAAAGGAAAGAATATTTCCTAGATATAGCTTAGAAAGATTTTTTAGCCATATAAAGAAAAACCTTCCATAAGATATCTGGAGGGTTATTTGGTATGCCTAAAAACAGTATAGCATAAATAATTTATTGTTTAAGAGAAAGATGTTGACAACCTATTAGCTGGTTTAGTTGAACAACAGAAAACATTTTGTTGTGGTAAATGAGGTCATTTGTTGTACAAAAAAGGATAGATGAATACAGGTATTTTAATCCTGTTCATCTATCCTCTCTTTTGACTTATAAAATGTGTGACATTATATTTGGTTGTTTAATTATAAATGATTTTAAACATTTTCTTGACTTTTAATAAAAGAATTCAAGGCTCTTTCTTAAAAAATTCAATACTCTATCTCTTTATGAAAGTTATGCAATTGGCTATCTAAACGTTCCAATGTCTTGATTTGTGAAAGAGGAAAACCATCTCTGTTTGTTTTTGGCGAGCACATCTGACAGGAACAGTGCATTTTTCTTTTAGCAAATTTCCTATCAAATTTAGAGTACCATCCTATTTGCTTGGATATTTTTACTTTACGCTGGATAACTCATCTACGATGATGTCGATAGTAGGATTGACCTCGATTTTTGTTAGTAGGCTTCATTGCCATCAACTCCTCGGGATAAGGCTCAGCCTGCAAAAGACTCCAAAAGAACATTTAGATTTTCACATTAGATGTTTCAAGCTTCAATCACCTCTAAGAAGCGTTTTCTTTATTATACAGTCATTAACTATGTGGATAGTGAACTACGCTTTCCTTTCATTCATTCTTGCAATCCTCAAATAACATATAAAACCAGCCAAAAGTCTATAATAAGGTAATGACAAATGAAATAGAAAGAACACAAAAGAAAGGGGATTCTATGATTAAAATAGGCTGGAACTTCGATAATAGTTATGCTCGATTGCCGAATTTCTTTTATAAAAACATAAATCCAACCCCAGTTAAGTCTCCAAAAGTAATTATTGTTAACAACTCATTGGCTAAATCATTAGGCTTGAATCCAGATGAACTTCTAAGCGAAGAGGCTGTTATGGTGTTTGCAGGTAACAGAATTCCTAAAGGTGCTAACCCTTTGGCACAAGCTTATGCAGGGCATCAGTTCGGGCATTTTACAATGCTAGGAGATGGTCGAGCTATTCTACTTGGTGAGCAAATTACTCCACAAGGTGATCGCGTTGATATTCAATTGAAAGGACCAGGTCGAACACCATACTCGCGTGGTGGAGATGGTCGTGCGGCACTTGGGCCGATGCTGCGTGAATATATTATTAGTGAAGCGATGCATGCTCTTGGAATTCCTACAACCCGCAGCTTAGCGGTCGTGACAACTGGTGAGGCAGTAGCTCGTGAAACTTATCTACCTGGAGCTGTTCTAACTCGAGTGGCGGTTAGTCACATTCGTGTTGGTACCTTTCAGTATGCTGCAAATTTTGGAACAGTAGAAGATTTACGTGCCTTAGCTGACTATACGTTGAATAGGCATTATTCAGATGTTGCAGATGATGAGAATCGCTATTTAGCTCTTCTTCAAATGGTTATTCAGCGTCAAGCTGATTTACTAGCAAAATGGCAGCTTGTAGGCTTTGTCCATGGCGTGATGAACACCGATAATATGACAATTAGCGGAGAAACAATTGATTACGGTCCTTGTGCATTTATGGATACTTATGATCCAGCAACTGTATTCAGCTCTATTGACGAGGAGGGGCGTTATGCGTTTGGTAACCAGCCATATATGGCTTTGTGGAATCTCACTCGCTTTGCTGAAACCTTATTACCATTACTTCATAATAAACAGGAAGAAGCCATTAAGATTGCAGAGGATGCACTGTCTCATTTTGCTAAGCTGTTCCAAAGTAAATGGTATAATGGCTTGAGAGCAAAACTCGGTATTTTTAATGAAGAAGAAAAAGATGAAGCTCTTATTAAAGTTCTTCTTCAGATGATGGAAAAGTATCAGGCAGACTACACAAATACATTTCGTGCGCTAACTTTTAATAAACTGGAGCATACGGTTCTGTATGATAAGGAAGAATTTGAAGAGTGGTATCAATTGTGGCAAGAAAGACTTGGTAGACAAGAGCAATCAAGAGAAGCTTCCCATAATTTGATGAGAAAGAGCAATCCAGCCGTTATCCCACGTAATTATAGGGTAGAGGAAGCACTCAAAGCTGCTGTAGACGGCGACTATAGTGTCATAGAGAGATTGCTTAATGTACTCTCAGATCCATATGCTTATACACCAGAACAAGATGAGTATTGTAAAGTGCCTGAACCATCAGATAAACCTTATCGGACGTTTTGCGGAACGTGATTAGACGAAAACAATAGTAACCTCGAGATTGCAAAGATGTATCTAACCAATCTCGAGGTTTTTTTATAAAAAGATTCAGTGCTATATTACTTGAGAAATTCCTAGAGGCAATTGAAATGCGAAGAGGGCTCAATGCTTGTACGTAGAAAGTGCGTAGTTATCCATCTTAGCCAATATTTAGTTGAAAACTTTAATTGAATTGAAACGTAGTATTAAGAGTAGAAATGTAAAGTCGCAGGATTGTACCCTAAATGTAATGTTTACAAAAAATTCAGCTCATAATACTTGGATTTTAGGGTATAGGAATAGAGTGGCACTAATAAAGTTCGAGAATGTAAATGTCATTTAAATGTAAACATTGAAGATGAGTTTAAATAATAGTGCATAAGATAAAATGAGACTAATAGATTGAGGTAATGTACCGTATGAATAATAAATTAATAGAAAATGCTGATGAATGTTATCGGCAAGCTGAGCAGAGTGCTACTCAATATTTTGAAACACTATATAAACAAGTTAAGTTAAAGAGCTATGTACCTATATTGACAAAAGATATACAATCTTGGAAGTCGACACATGTTCATCGTTCGTCTATTTTCTCCCTTTTTTCACGTGGAAAAAGAAAACCTGATTCTAAAGACTATTATAAGTATATTCAATGGCTAAATTACTCTGGAAAACTAGAAAATTATCTAGATCGAAGTGTTGCGTATATTTTTATGAGGGACTTAGGAAAAGCGTTGGATATGCCTGAAACACAAGAACGGGTTCAACGTGCAGTTGCTCATTTGAAAAAGCAATTAATGAAAACTACTAATGGTGACAAGGAAACATTTAGTATGGCGAAGCTGTATAGATGGGCTCAGAAAGAAGGGGTAGAATCAACACTCATTTGGGTGATGGATAAAATAAAGACAGCATCTAACCATATTCCAGAAGGTATGGATAGAGAACAAGCTCAACGGAAGTTAATTAAGCTTATAGGTGGAGTTGTTATGCATGTGGTGGAGGAGATGGATGAGGATATACCTCCTTATGAAAGAACATCAAAGCTTGAGGAAGCGATTAAGCTAGGGTATTCCTATGGGCTGACCTATCCTTTCATTGATGACCTTCTAGATTCCGAAGTGTTATCAGAAAAAGAGAAAAAAAAGTACTCTGACTTAATTCGTAGGACGCTCCTTACAGGATCTGTCCCAGAATTAGGGGAATGGTCTGGAAAAAATGCACGGTTGATGCAATATATTCATTCCGAGCTCCGAGAGGCGTTTGAGTATATTAAAAATCAGCAACGACCTGAGACAAGCAAACAGTTTTTTGAGCAATCTTATGTGTTTTTTCAATCTCAAGAAGAAGATCGAGATAAGGATCTAGAGAATGCCCATTACACGAATGAAGAAATATATATTCCAGTCATTTTAAAATCGGCTTCCTCACGCTTGATTGTCCGCTCAGTAATCAGTGCAGATGAAGATAAGGGATTTGATAGCCGTACATTTTATTATGGTATATACAATCAGCTAGCGGATGATTTTGCTGATTTGTTTGACGATATGAAAGCTGGTGCAGTTACACCTTATACATATTATATGAAATATCATAATAAGCGTAGTGATTTAATCAATCCTTATGAATTATACTGGACGGTCATTAGCTATTTGATTCATGACGTGTATCGCTCTGATGCAAAGGTTCGAAAGGTGATTTTAGCCCGTGCTATTAATGGCCTGAAACGATACAAAGAACGACTTGGAAATGAAAAATATAAAGAAATTATGGATGTTTTAGCCTCAAGTACCCCTGCATTTCATTCTGTCATTCAAGATTTAGTAAAGAAAGCAGATGATGTAGATTTCTTTGATAAATTACTTCGTGATCATATGCTTACAACTCTTAGAGAGGAACGGAAGGAACAAGATAAATTTTTAGATACACTAAAAAACGTTAGGAATGAGATAAACAATAATCTTCCTATTACTCAAAATAAGCAAGATACTTTTATGAAACAGTCTATCATTGAAGCTGCTAACTATAGTTTGGAAGGTGACGGTAAGCGTTTAAGACCTATCATGACATGGGTTATGGGGATTAATGGATATAGATTAGATCAGTCGGCGATTATACCACTTTTGAAATCGTTAGAATATATGCATACTGCCTCGCTTATTTTTGATGATTTACCGTCACAAGATAATGCTTCTACTCGTAGAGGACGTGCAACGCTACATCAAGTTTATAATACGGCGATTGCAGAAATAACAGGTCTGTTTCTGACGCAGAAAGCGATTGAAGAGCAAACAGCTCTTAAACAGTTTGATTCAGAGTCTGTACTTCGTTTAATTCGTTATTCAGCTCAACGAACAATGGATATGTGTAAAGGACAGGCAATGGATTTAGAAACGAAAGGACAGTCATTAACAATAGAACAGTTGAAGTGCATGTGCTTTTTTAAAACAGGAATTGCATTTGAGGCTTCTCTCATCATGCCAGCTATTCTTGCACAAGCTAAAGAGCCAGAAATAGCAGCGTTGAAAAAATACGCTCGTCACGCTGGTATTGCTTTTCAAATTAAAGATGATTTACTTGATGTCGAAGGTACGCAAAATGTCCTTGGAAAGCCAATTGGTCAAGATATAGAGAATAATAACTCAACGTTCGTGACTATTCTAGGACAAGAGGCTGCTCGCAAAGAAATGTGGAATCAATATTGTTTGGCGATGGAAGCCTTGCAGCAGGTGCCTCGAAACACCGTTTTTCTGAAGCATTTATTGAACTATATTGTGCATCGAGATCATTAAGATGAAATGTATTTTTTAGTTGAAATAGACATTAACATAAAGCAGCTGTCCCTTCAGTCGAAAGGCAGCTGCTTTTAACAAAATGAGTTTTATTTTTTTTCTAGCTCAACGATATGATAATACAAATTATAGCTTCTATTTTCATAAGTGTTTTCAATAAAGTGTGTCATAGAAAGAATATGCTCCATGTTGTAACGATGATGATCTTGGATGAACATTTGATTTATGGAGGTATAGCGTAAAAGAAAATCATTTAAAGAATCTATGAATTCGCCAGATTGATTATCCAATTGTTTCTTTGCAGAAAGTAATCTTTCATCTGATTCTATGCTAGTTTCTACAATGTTTTTTAAATGATATTTCATTTCTTCAATAAGATAATCTTCCGTAAAAGTAAAATCATATTTACCTGTCTTAACACCTGAGGACATATTACACCCCCGCCTTATTGATGATAGCTGCTAATTCTTCATCTTTCTCAAATATCTTTTCTCCTAGAGATAACACTTTCTCAATGAACTCTTTTAGATGCTTTCGTTGATTTAGTAGCATGCTTTTTAATTCATCAAGAGATGAGTTAACACTATTTGAAAAGCCCCTTATATCTTTATCAAATACTAAACCATCTACTACCACTCTACTATCGGAAACCCATGAAAAGAATCCTAAACCGCCAACCTCTGAAAAAAATGCATCTGGATTAGCTTCTTTTTCGTTCATTTTAGCTAGTAATTTATTGACGCTATCTTGATAGAGCCGTTGAGTAGTGTTTTCGATATAATCATCTAATTTAGCTATAGCTAGTTCCTTGTTTTCTAATGATTCAAAGCAGCCTATGAGAAATTGTTTCATAGCGCTTTTTTCCATTATGATAGGTTTTCCTGAAGTGGGGTCTGTGAAGTTATAGAAGCTTTGTCTATGGGTAGGATCTTGATTTTTATACATATTGATGAGTACTTCAATTCCATGATTTCCAACAAGATCAAAATGATTATAGATTTGTCTACCTTGATAAAAAAGAGCAAGTGGAGAATTTAGTATATTTAATATTCCTGAGTTAACATCATTCGATGTATTCAATGTTGAAGTAATAGCTTTAAAGTACTCTGATTGATTATAACTAGTTTTAATATCATTGATTAAGGCTTCTGTTCCAGATAACCCTAAATTTTCATCGATATTTCTAATACCGCTTAATATTTGACTTGTTCCAGAATTGTATCTTAGTTTTTCTAGATAAAATACGGGGAAATACTTACTTAACTTTTCAAAAGGATAGGAACCTATATCAGGGAAGTTATTCGTGTTTTGATCGCCTAAAACGATTATGCTTTTTCCTATGTACATTTTCCCTTTAAATGATTGACTATAAAGTGGTTCACCTTTAACACGTACATGAGTAATTTTATCACTTTGATTTTGATAGAAAGTGTTAGCATACTTTAGTAATTGTTTTTCGGGGATCTTGTTTATTTTTTTATAGTTTGTGAGTCTATTAATATAATCATTAAAGACAGGGTCATATCTATACAATTGATACACGTTTACAGGAGCATCATTTAACCCACGAACAGAATTAAATGTACCAGTTTTTAGTGATAAGCTAGTAATTATGTTGCCACCAAGTGAATGTCCATCACCATGTAATGTTAATTCTGGAAAATTTGTTTTACTTTTACTTTGTTGTTTCAGAATATTTGTGGTTACTTCTTTATACATTTTTTCGGCAGCTTTTAATTGTTCAGTATTACTACCAGCCGCTATTCCTGCTGCATCTGCATATAAGTCTTCGAAACTTGTAGATTCTGTTCCTCTAGCTACAAAGTACACTTCATTTAATTTCTTATGAGTATCAGCGAAATGTATAGCTATTCCTTCAAAACCTGATGGATCTTGTTTTGATGGATAAATTTTGAAATTAGGAATATCTTTGACTCCTAATTCTTCAATTATTATCTGATTAATATCATCTTTAGAGATATCATCTTCATAAATTAAACCGGCTAAACGATTTCGAGAGTTATCATTCAAAAAAGGAGTTTTTTCCATAAAATCACATCCTTATCGAAAATCGATGCTTTCATAAATCGTCTTAAAAAGAGCTTCTTCATTTTTACTATTTATAGAACAACTATTATCATCTTGAACACAGCGAACAGAATATACAATTTCAACAATTTGTCCGGTCTTTTTATCTTCAACTAACGCAAAAAAGCTATTTGCACCATTTTTTGTAGGATCTTCTTTTTTTATATCAGTACCATTAATTGAAACATAAGTTTTACCTACGTATGCAATACAATCATTTAAATCTATTTTTTTATGTTCATTGTTATAGGCATAGTCACTTAGAAAAGTTCTTAAGGAGTTCTCTGTTTCACGAGCCGTATTTTCTGAATACGTCACAACAAAATTGCGAGCAATCTCTTTTTTTACTTCATCTTCTGCGCTCAACCTCATAAAGTATTCATCTTTAGCAAGCACATATTCAAAGCGATCGTCATTTTTTTCATATAGACTTTTGTCTATCAAATATCCTTTTGGAAATTTCATATTATATTTATTAGTTTTAGAGCTGAAGTGAAGAAAGTCTGTATCCCCTTTTATTTGAGATAATAATTCATTAGTAAACTTCTCATCCTCTTTATTTAGTATTTCGTTCTCAGTTGGTTTCATTAATAAATATCCTCCTATAGCTAGCAGAATAAGAACAATTAAGGCCAATAATACCCATTTTTTTTTCATAGCTCCTCCTCTGTAAGTATAAATATATATACAATTTTAACATCTATAGACTAAGGATAAATCCTTATTTTTCCTTATTTTCGCATTATGAGTGAGATTGGTTTAATATCTGAAGGTGAATAGAAACCCTTATTGAAAAGTGACACTTTCGTAAATCGTCTTAAAAAGAGCTTCTTCATTTTTACTATTTATAGAACAACTATTATCATCTTGAACACAGCGAACAGAATATACAATCTCAACAATTTGTCCGGTCTTTTTATCTTCAACTAACGCAAAAAAGCTATTTGCACCATTTTTTGTAGGATCTTCTTTTTTTATATCAGTACCATTAATTGAAACATATGTTTTACCTACATATGCAATACAATCAGTTAAATCTATTTTTTATGTTCATTGTTATAGGCATAGTCACTTAGGAAAGTTCTTAAGGAGTTCTCTGTTTCACGAGCCTTATTTTCTGAATACGTCACAACAAAATCGCGAGCAATCTCTTTTTTTACTTCATCTTCTGCACTCAACCTCATAAAGTATTCATCTTTAGCAAGCATATATTCAAAGCGATCGTCATTTTTTTCATATAGACTTTTATCTATCAAATATCCTTTTGGAAATTTCATATTATATTTTTTAGTTTTAGAGCTGAAGTGAAGAAAGTCTGTATCCCCTTTTATTTGAGATAATAATTCATTAGTAAACTTCTCATCCACTTTATTAAGTATTTCGTTTTCAGTTGGTTTCATTAATAAATATCCTCCGATGGCTAGCAGAATAAGAACAGTTAAGGCCAATAATCCCCATTTCTTTTTCATAGCTCCTCCTCTGTAAGTATGAGTATATATACAATTTTAACAGCAATAGACTAAGGTTGAATCCTTATTTTTCCTTATTTGGTATCTTGATGAATGGATAGATTTGAACAATTTTCAAAGTAGATGTGAATTCATAGCTTAGATGGTTTACCTATAAAAGGAAATAGTTGCCGTAGTAATAGCCATTAACTGGAGATAAAATGGAAAATGTCATTTTTAGTAAATGCTATTTTTATCATAAATAAAGGAGTTATAGTAGTTGAAAAATAAATTATTTTTATCATCTGCGGCTGCAGTAGTAGCTGTATCTTCTTTTGGAACATCCGTTTTTGCTCATAGTTTCATAGACGTGCCTAGCAAATATATGAAAGCAGTAGATTTTGTAGTATCTAAAGGTGTGTCTGGCTTTAATAAAAAGGAATTTGGCACTTATAGAGCGATTAAACGAGTTGATGCCGCTGTTATGCTAGCGAAAGTACTAGATTTAGATGGTGATAAGGCACCAGCATCAGGATTTAAAGATGTACCTTCACGTGCTGTAAAATATGTGAATGCATTAAAAGCAGCTGGAATTACAGTTGGAAAGACAGATACTTTATTTGGTAGTGATGATTATGTAACTCGTGGTGAAATTGCGATGTGGATTCAAAAAGGTTTTAATTTAAAAGGTTCCGCAGAGATTTCATTTACAGATGTGGCTCCTCAATATCAAGAAGCTGTATCTGCATTAGTTAAACATAAAATTACAGTAGGGAAGAATCAAGCAGAATTCGGAACATATGAGGACACGATTCGTGGAGATTATGCTATTTTCTTATATCGTGCAGCTCAAATTATTGGAAGTGCTGGGGATGGTAGTAATCCAGAGGAACCACCTGTTGTTGAGCCAAATCCACCGGAGGTAAATCCAGATCTAGAACCGCCTGTAGAAGATGATTCAGATGTTGATCCAGATTTCGGTGTTACACCTGAATTGATCAAGCCAACTTTAAATATTGAAAGTGATAAACATACTCCACCAGCTATTTCGACACATGGTAATAGAGTTGAAGTTTTGAGTTATTATAATAATGTAACAGTTGGAGTGGCATTTAATACAGATGTAGAGCTAGAGAAAGTATCTGCTGAAAATCCACATAATTATAAAGTTGCTGGAAAATCAGTTCGTACGGCAAAGCTTCTTGATAACAACTTGGTATTTTTAACAATGGATTATGAAACTGTTGAAGAAAATAGCACGTTAGATATTGAGATTAGTGGTGTTCAAAGTATAGAAGGCGCTGTAATGGATACGGTTTCTACTAATGATTACTTTGTTGAAAATGTTCGGCCATATGTAGAAAAAGTAGAAGTAGTTAAAAGAGACCAACTAAAGATTACATTCAGTGAACCTATTAATAGATTATGGATATCACCTGCGGATTTAAATCTGTATGTTGGTGATTATCAAGTGGATGAGGCAAATTGGAAAATCACAGCAATCGCTGATAATCAGGGCTCCTATCAGAATGAATACATGATCAAACTAAATGAGAACTTAACTGATGAAGATTTCAAACATACTCTTACTTTAGAGACCGTGTTGAATTCATCTGGCCCAGGAATTTTGGATGGAAAAGGCAATCCAGTTGTGGATGAGAAAATTCCATTTTTAAATCATAAAAATAATAGTTTAAGTAAGAGACCCTTTAGGAGTCTCTTTTTTAATGTTGTTTTACATAAATAAAAAAATCTCATTTTACAATATTTTTATAAGTACTAATAGTACAGAGTTATTTTCGAATAAATAAAAGGCTTTCTGTATAAAGAAGATGGGAAATAATATGAAAAAGATATTTATAAAAACTTTTTTAAGGGAGCCTCGTCTAATTTAATAGGAAGGAGAGAAAGTAGTGGAGGAACTAACAGTTGAAATAATTAAAACGGAAAATACGGAAGTAGTCATCAGTGAGATTATGAATAGATATGGTCAAGATTTATTACAGCTAGTATATTCCTATGTGAATAATAAAGCGATAGCAGAAGATTTAACGCAAGATATTTTCATAAAATGCTATAAATCTCTTTCTACTTATAACGGAAAATCTACATTTAAAACTTGGCTTTGGAGAATTGCCATTAATCATTGTAAGGACTTTTTAAAAAGCTGGTATAACAAAAATGTCATGGTTGCTGAAGAAGAATCAAATAAAGGAAGCTCTCAAAAGGAAATGGTCGAGCAAACTGTTATTCAAAAAGATGAGGATGTTCGATTAGTTTTAGCAGTTATGAGCTTACCGATCAAATATCGAGAGGTGATTCACTTTTTTTACTTTGAGGAATTGCCCATTAAACAAATATCGTTGGTATTAGAAGTGAATGAAAATACGATTAAAACAAGGCTTAAAAAAGCAAAAGAACTATTAAAGGAAAGATTGGAGGAGTAGAGCAATGGAAGAACGGCTAAAAGGGCTGCGACAATCGATGAAAAAAACGATTTATCAAGATTTACACTTTACTAATCAGCTTCAAAATCGAGTTTTGGAAAAAATCCATAAGCAAAAAGAAACAGATGAAGAGATTATATTAGCCATTATGCAGTTACTTATCTCTGAAAAAAATGGTTATGAGCTATCCAAGCTTTTAAGAGGAAGAGGAATAAAGAGATTTGAGGACAATGAAGGATTTTTATATACGATTATTCATCGGTTAGAGCAACAACAATATATTTGTTCAAGATGGGATGAAGATTCAGGGAAATTATATCTGTTGAATGATAAAGGAAGAAAAGTCATGCAGAAAGCAGAAAAACAACAACAAAGAAAGCAAATAACCTTTCGTGAGTTGTTAGAAGGGTGAAAAGAATGCAGAATAAAAGCGAATCTTATCTAAATGAAGTGATGAATCAAATTCGATCGAAGGAAGCAAAAAAATATGTATCTGAAGAATTGGATTTCCATATAAAGGGAGTTAAGAAACATTTAATAAAGAACGGATTAACAGGTGGAGAAGCGGAAGCAAAGGCGATAGAACAGATGGGAAGTCCAATCCAACTGGGGATGGAGCTAAATAAAATTCATCGTCCAAGAGTTGATTGGCTTATGATTATTCTATTAGTTCTGACAATGAGTTTAGGATTTTTACCTTTATTAAGTGTTGGAAATATGGATGTAGCAACTATCATAAATAAAGGGATTATTACAATATTAGGAGTAGGGATAGCCTTTGGACTAATGTTTTATGATTACCGAAAGCTGATTCAATATAAATGGTTATTTTTAGGAGTAGGTTTGGGTATTTTAATCATACTTCAGATTCTCCCTAATACTTATGTGAAGGGTAATCCATATTTTATAGCTGGACCTCTTTCTATTAGTAGTTCGACAGCTTTACCATTCTTTTTCCTTTTTTGGGCAACTTTCTTTAATCATAAAAAAATGACTCTTTGGCAAGCAGGAGGCATTTTCTTCATCACCTTGTTTATGTTTCTTTCTGTAGGGGGAATATCAATATCTTTTATATATAGTTTGATGTTTTTTGTGATGATTTGGTATAGTCATTTAAGTTTTAAAAAGATAATTGGTTTTACATTATCTGTTCTTGGGACTGCAGTAATAAGCACATTTATCATGTGGCCGTATGTAAAAAATAGATTAATAGGCTTTCTAGATCCCGAAAAATATAGTGATAGTGGTGGTTATTTATATTTATATATGAAAGAGCTGTTGCTAGATGCCGGTTGGTTCGGCAACGCAAATACCAATGTACAAATTCCGGAATCACTAACAGACTTTGTTTTGGTTAGCTTTACGTATCATTACGGCTGGCTTTTAGCGATTATCTTAATAATAGTGTTGACATTATTCATGATACGAATGATTTTTGTTGTAAGGAATATAAATGACTTCTTTGGAAAAATGCTTATAGTTGGAGGGGTTACTCTCTTTTCTGTTCAATTTATTTATCATTTTTTTATGACAATCGGTTTGTTACCGATTATTTCAATGTCCTTACCCTTTATTAGTTATGGCATAATGCCAACATTACTTTATGCCATCATCGTAGGAATTTTTCTAAGTGTATATCGAAGAAAAAATTTCATTACATCTTACTAATAAGCACACATGACTAATTATGTTTTACATTAAAAAGCCCTTTGCTAGGGCTTTTTTTGTGGCGCCCTTTTAGTCTGTTTTAATTACTAGATTTTGAGGTATAAAGAAGTAAATGAACAGCATGCGAGATTTGTAAGTTAGGAATTTTAAGAAAGAAGTGAATAGAGACCTATTGCATATCCTAAACAAAATCTTTATAATTTTATTTTTGAATGGACTGTTTTTGGTGAAAATGTTATTTTTGGAAAAAATTCACTCAAACGAATTTATGAAGGTAATGTTAATTGGCAGCCTATTTAAATAAGATGAATGAATCTTAAAAAAAGTGATAATTATAAAATATGGGAGGTGGATTTGATGAAAGCACGTCAGCATAAAGAAACGGCCAAAAAGGCTTTAAAAGGTAAATGGGGAATTGCAATAGGAGTTTATTTCATCTATGCAATAATCAGTAATATCATAGGGGCGATACCAGAAGAGTATTCTTGGTTACTTATCATTTTGTTAATTGTAGTTAGTGCTCCTCTATCCGTTGGCTATAGCTGGTTTTATTTAGATGTTAAAAGGCTACCAAATCCGAAAATCGAGACACTATTCGCAGGGTTTAAAGGTAACTATATTAGGAATCTTTTAGCTTCTGTATTAGTAACAGTTTTTACGTTATTATGGACTCTTCTATTAATTATTCCTGGAATTATAAAAGGGTTTGCCTATTCTATGACCCTATTTATTTTGCGTGATCATCAAGAAATGAGTTCACTACAAGCGATTACAGAGAGTCGCAGATTAATGAATGGAAAGAAAAAGAATTTATTCTTCTTAATGCTATCGTTTATTTGGTGGTATATTATTCCGATTATTATAGCCATTGTAGGATTTATTTGTTTCATGATAGGCATAACATCTTATAGTAATGACGCGGTTGCTTTAGCGTTGCTAGGTACAGTTTTACTAATAGTTGGACTCGTTTTATTCCTAGGAATTGGGATTTACGTCATGCCATATTACATGACATCTCTTGCAGCCTTTTATGATGATTTTGTTAAACCGAAATCTAATGATTTAGATGAAGTTAACGAAGATCAACATTCACTTGAATAACCTATATGCATAAAAAGAAGTCTTCATAATGAAGGCTTCTTTTTTGTTGAAATAGTATTTTATCCTAAAAATAAATCAGAAAAGTATGAAAAGTGTGTTGAGCGTATATAATTTTATTTACGCTTTTGTTATCGCCATTTTTGTAGCGCATAAGCTTGTACTCGGCCAAAGAGAGGTGATGGGATATTGGAAATATCGTTTATTAATAATAAGAAAAAAGAGTAGGATATAGTATAAGTATCATTTAGTAGGAGTATAGTTTGTAAGCTGAATGATCGTTGAACTTGCATTTGGGGTGGAAAGATGAAAAATCAATATTTAAGAGCAGCAACGGGATTATACGTTAATTATTTTTTACTTGGCATGGTAAATATTATCCTATCGTCAAATATGTCACATTTAACTGTACAATGGGATACTGATAAAACAGGAATTAGTTATATTATTGCAGCGATTGGCTTTGGAAAATTACTTACATATAGTAGCTTGGGTGTTTTATCAGATAAAATTGGTAGAAAACCACTAATCCTATTTTCGAGTATAGCTATGGGGATTTTTCTTTTTTGCATACCGTTATTACCAAACTATAAATTAGCATTACTTTTTGCGTTAGTAGCAGGTGTAGCTAATGCTGCGATGGATGCTGGCTCGTATCCAGCTTTAGTTGAAATTTTCACTAAATCAGCAGGTTCTGCGAATGTTTTAGTGAAGGCATTCATGTCATTAGGGGCTACATTGCTCCCATTTCTTATCTTATTTCTATCTAATCAAGGTCAATTTTATGGCTTCGCCTTTTTTATTCCTGCGTTCATATATGGATTAAATATTTTTATTTTGCTTAAAGCGTCCTTTCCGAAAAGTTTTATTGAAAAGAAGGGTAGCGAGCGTGATGCTGTGAGAATATTCTCTTCTCAGCCAAAGCTATTGAAAGAAGGAATAGCTCTTATTATTATCGGCTTTACTTCTACAGCTTTATTTACTGTAGCACAAATATGGTTACCTAGTTATGGACAAGAAGTATTAAATATGTCTGTAAATGAATCTGTAAAATTACTTAGTTACTATAGTATTGGCGCGCTCTCCTCTGTACTCTTATTAGCATTTGTATTAAATAAAATTGTGAAGCCAGTTACTGTCCTTGTTCTATATCCAATTATTTCAGTCATTACAGTGAGTATTATTTTAACCATCCATTCATCTACCGTACTAACGATAACAGCATTTGTGTTAGGGTTTTCTACAGCTGGAGTACTGCAACTGGCCATTACTATTATGACAGAACTTTTTTGGCAAAGAAAAGGAGCTGTAACAGGTTTAGTGGCAACGGCGTCAAGTATAGCGTCAGTTTTACTTCCTCTTATTACTGGAATGATTGCTAAAAAGGGTGCTATTTCACATATATTTATTTTTGATGGAATTTTAGCACTCTTAGGGATCATGGCTGCAATTTATGTAAATTACCGATACGCACAACTTTTGAAGAAATAAGAATGTAATCTATATATATTGAAATAATTTATTTTTATCTATAGATAAACACCTGTTTCTTTAGTATTCATAGCAAGAATTGTGAACTAAGCAAGTAATTAATATATTGATAGAAAAATGCATAATTTGTCGGAATGTGCGAAATATTCTATTTATTTATTGACGAGTATGGTGTGTTGTTATACACTAAATGATATAAATTTTATAATAGAATAAGAAATTATACACTTGTTAATAACATGAGTAGAAATCAGGTGAGCGCATGCTGACCTTACAGCTGCCATGCTTACAAATAAGCCAATCACTTTGTAGTGCACGTCTTATTTCTGAGGCATGGCTCCTTTTAGGTTTAGATGTTTTACATAAAGGTTGATAGACTTTTGGCCTAAAGACTTAATGTATGGCATATACATCTAGAAAAGGATTGTATTGATTTTTCTTAAATTTCCGAAAAAAGATGAAGGGTTACTATTTTATCTTTGCTAGTTTGTTTATTGTTAATGAGAGGTTAAATATGTTGGAAAAGGGCGAAGGAGAGAAATTTATTATGAGAAAGAAAATATCTTTATTATTAGCAATGGCATTATCGATGCTTGTTTTTTTAACGGCATGTGGATCAGATGATAGCTCGAAGACAAGCTCTAATGGAGACGAAAAGAAAGAAACATTTAAAGTAGGTTTAGAAGCTGGTTACGCTCCATTTAACTGGACTCAGAATGATGATTCAAATGGTGGTGTAAAAATTTCTGGTAACGCAGAATATGCCGGCGGTTATGATGTAGAGATTGCAAAGAAAATTGCTGAAGGTTTAGGAAAAGACTTAGAAATCGTTAAAATTGAATGGGATGGATTAGTACCAGCTTTAACTTCAGGCAAAATTGACGCCATTATTGCAGGTATGTCTCCGACAGAAGAACGTAAAAAGACAATTGATTTCTCTGATAACTACTATAAGTCAGATTTAGTTATGGTTGTAAAAAATGGTGGGAAATATGTAGATGCTACTTCAATTCAAGATTTTAAAGGGGCAAAAGTAACTGCTCAATTAAATACATTCCACTATTCAGTAATCAAACAAATTAAAGGCGTAGGCCAAAAGCCAGCAATGGATAATTTTCCAGCTATGAGGGTTGCGCTTGAATCTGGCATGATTGATGGATACGTTTCAGAGCGCCCTGAGGGAGTAAGTGCTCAATCAGCAAATAAAAATTTCAAAATGGTAGAGTTTACAGATAAATTTGTGACAAGTGATGATGATACAGCGATTGCTGTAGGTGTTAAGAAAAATAGTGAATTAACTAAGAAAATCAATGAAATTTTAGCAGGCATTTCAGAGGAAGATCGCATGAGTATTATGGATACTGCCATTAAGAATCAACCAGCAGCGAAGTAATATATGTTTAAAACCGAGTGTATGTAATGCATTCGGTTTTATTGTACTTTTTGAGGAGGATCAAAATGAGTTTAGAGTGGATAATCAAGATAGTATCTGAAAATGGTCCAATGTTTCTTCGTGGAGCTGGAGTTACACTTTTAGTATCTATGTTGGGGACGATATTAGGAACCGTTATCGGTTTAATAGTTGGAGTTATACGCACTATTCCAATGCCCGATCGAGGTGCTAAGCGAGTAATTTTAAAAATAGTAAATGGTATTCTTGCCTTTTATATTGCTTTTTTCCGAGGCACACCAATGATCGTGCAAGCTATGGTTATCTATTATGGATCAGCCTTAGCCTTTGATATTCAAATGAATCTTATGGTTGCAGCTGTATTCGTTGTAACGATTAATACAGGAGCGTACATGTCGGAGATTGTTCGTGGTGGTATTATTTCCATTGATAAAGGACAATTCGAGGCAGCTCATGCTATAGGAATGAATCATGTCCAAACGATGTGGAATATTGTTCTTCCACAGGTTTTCCGAAATATTTTACCGGCACTTGGAAATGAATTTGTTATCAATATTAAAGATACTTCTGTATTAAATGTTATTTCTGTAACCGAATTATTCTTCGTTACAAAATCAATTGCGGGAAATAACTTTAGATATTTTGAGTCATTCTTTGTCGCATGTTTAATTTATTTTGTCATGACATTCACGGTAACAACTATTTTACGATATATCGAAAAGAAATTAGATGGTCCCGAGAATTATAATATCAATGGTAATCAAATGCAGGTGTAAATTATAAAATCACAAGCTATTAGATAGGTATCGGATGGTGAGGAAGTATGGAAAAAGTAATTGATATTCAACACTTAAGCAAGCACTTCGGTACACATGAAGTATTGAAAGATATCAATTTTTCAGTGGAAAAAGGAGAAGTAGTCTGTATCATTGGCTCGTCCGGATCAGGAAAATCGACTCTTTTGCGTTGTGTCAATCTATTAGAAAAACCAACTGGTGGACAAATTATATATAATAACGAAAATATTTTAGATGATAAGCATGATATTTATGAATATCGTACAAAATTAGGTATGGTTTTCCAACAATTCAACCTATTCAACAACCATGATGTGTTAAGTAATTGTGTTGTTGGACAAAAGAAAGTATTAAAACGTTCTAAAGAAGAAGCGGAGAAAGTTGCATTGAAATATTTACAAGTTGTTGGAATGGATAAATATATTCATGCTAAACCAAAACAATTATCAGGTGGACAAAAACAACGTGTGGCGATTGCTAGAGCATTATCTATGGAGCCAGATGTTATGCTCTTTGATGAACCGACATCCGCGCTTGACCCAGAAATGGTTGGCGAAGTTCTAAAGGTTATGAAAGAGCTAGCTAAAACAGGTTTAACGATGTTAATTGTTACTCATGAAATGGATTTTGCGAAGGAAGTATCTGATCGTGTCGTTTTCATGGACAAAGGCGTTATTGCTGAAGAAGGAACACCTGAACAAATTTTTAATAATCCTAGACAAGAACGTACAAAAGCATTTTTAAAACGTACATTGAAATAATCGTAGTAGTATAAAAAACGAAAGCTATTTCATACGATAAATACTTTATATGTATATGTCGTATGAAATGGCTTTTAAGTATAAAAATTTATAAAGTTTTTTGGGATTGGTTATTTTCCCTTTTTATCTCAGTCTAAAAGCTCCAGTCTATACGTCTCTAATCCGGCGCTTGTATTTTGCTTACATTTCATCAGAAAGACCAAGTAATGCTATACCGATAACAACAAAAAGAATGATGATATATTGTTTTCTATTTAATTTTTTTTTAGGTAAGATTCGAGATAATATGATTGAGAAAATGCTATAAGATGCAACCAATGGTGCAGCTATGATTGCATTAGCTGACATTGCATAAACGTAAAAAAATTGACCAATTGTTTCAAGGATAGCTGCTGTTCCTTTGTCTCTTTCTTTAAAGATAGAAAAACGTTCTTTCTTAACACATGTAAGAAAAATAAAAGAAAAGAAAGCGCAAATCAAAAAGGTATATTCATAAGCAATTAAAGCAGCATCTTCACTAATAAGTTTTAATTCATCTAAATATACCCCATCGGCAAAGGTTCCAAGACCATCAATTAAACAGTATAATATCGGGAATAAAATGGCTAAAAAGCCTATTTGATATTTTGGGTTGATTGGTTTGGAATGGCCTTTCAGCGTGACCTCTTCTTTTTTTTCTAAAATAGCAATGCTAATAATACCTAAAGTAATCACTATAATTGCGAGTATTTGTATGATGCTTAATTTGTGAGTGAAAAAAATAAAAAGCAAGATGGTTGTAACTGCACCTGAAGAATTTTGAATAGGCGATGCAATAGATAATTCTATATATCGTAATCCAATATAACCAATTGTCATGGATAATATGTAGAGTGCAGAAACAGGCAAGTATGTTACTAAATCAATAGGATCAAAAGCTATTCCTTTGAAAAATATATAGGCTGTAGCGTGAATCCCCATTACTACTCCAACCATAATTACGATTTTGATATGACTAGTTTTATCGTTACTGTCTGACCCTTTCTTATAAAATAAATCAGCACCACCCCAAGCGAATGCTGTTAAGAGTGAAAAAATAAACCACATTATGCTAGCTCCTTGTTGTAAGTTTCCTTTTTATAGAGACAATCTTTCATGTATAATAGTTGTAAAAAACAGTCGATAAATTATTTTCAAAACATTACAATTATACATATTTAAGATTCGTCGTTGTCAGTAAACAAAGAGTTGGAAATATTTTAAAGTAGGATTGTAAATAGAGGAAATGGAGTCATGCGGTAAGGGGAAATGTTAATCCAGCTGTAGCACCTTAGCTTCTAGAGGAAATAAGAAGAGAAAGTCTATCTTTGGCTTGAAGGATGGTGCTTGCTTATTATCATTCTTACAAAAGTGTAAGGCATTGTAAGGAAAAAGAATTTAAGAAAATGTTATTTATCTATATAATATGTATTAATTGAGAAAGTATATGTATACTTTAAGGAAGACAGACGTAATGGTAGATAAAATCCTAAAGCGCAAGAAAAGGGAGGACTTTATTGATTAAAAGGAATTACCTATGGATTCCTTAGAAAGAATACATATTATAACCAATATGATTATTCGACTATGTATAGAAATATATTCGATAGTATGAACCGAAGAATGAAGCAATTATAACGGATAAAAACAATCATAAAGAAAGAAGAAATATATGAAAAGGCATATACCTAATTTATTTACTTTTGGAAATTTATTTTGCGGATTTTTATCTCTACATTTTTCAATGAATGGAGATATTAGCAATGCGGCAATATTAATTTTTATTGCTATTATGTTAGATGCAGTTGATGGAAGAGTAGCTCGTATTTTGGGAGTATCAAACGATTTAGGAAAACAATTGGATTCTTTAGCTGATATTGTTTCCTTCGGTGTGGCACCCGCATATTTAGTGGTTCATAGCTATTTTACTGATATGGTGATAGTAGGGGTTATTATGACTTCGTTATTTCCACTATTTGGCGCATATCGCTTAGCTAGATTTAATCTAACAAAAACAGAAGAATCTATGGAATACTTCACAGGAATCCCCATTACAATGGCAGGTGGACTCGTAACATTTTTTGTTTTATTTAGCCATCATATAAATATCATTATTTTTATGATTATGTTTTATGTATTAGGCTTATTAATGGTAAGTAAGGTTAAAATACCAAGCTTAAAAGATGTTAAGCTTCCAAAAAACGGGATACTAACAAGTATTTTTATGGTTTACATGTTCTTGTTATTATGGAAAACTGGATTTAAACAAGTACCGCTTCTTTTTTACGTGTCCTTAGTGATCTATTTAGCATTTATTATTGTTCGTTTTATTAAAGAAAAAGAAACAATACCTAGAAAACGAAAAAAGAAAAAACGAAAGCAAGCGATGAAGAAAAAGTAAGAAAGAATAACATGTAAGGCATTTATTATATCGATAAAGGTGTAAACATTAAGCAAGGATTTATTTCATTTATAAATTCTTGCTTCTTTTATTGGCTTTGTTTTCTAAAATAGAATCTTTAAAGACCCTTTTTTCTTGATGCATAAGACACTTTCGTATCTCTTACAAAAGTGTAAGGTTATGTAAGGGAAAGACATATCACATTTTTTCGCTCTCCCTTATACTAAATGTAGATTCAAGATTGCCTTGTAGGAATGAAAAATATGGATAAGGAAGGGGAACTACCATGATCTATGAAATTCAACAAATTTTTACGTTAGATAGCTTAAGCACGTTAATAGATTCTTATGGGAGATTAGGTCCTCTTTCAGGTGCTTTTCTCCCGTTTATTGAAGCCTTTTTACCTTTTTTACCTTTAACCGCATTTATGATGGCTAATGCAGCTTCATTTGGGTTATTTACAGGATTTATACTATCTTATGTAGGTTGTCTGGCTGGAGCCTGGAGCCTGGAGCTTATATTGGATGTTTAGATATTTTGGTGAACGTCCATTTTAAAAAAAATATCGTGAAAAAGACAGTGTTAAGAAATATTCTGCTTGGATGGATCAAAAATGTATCCTAATAGTAGCAATGCTTTGTTTGCTTCCTGTATTTCCAATTGCATCAGCCATTGGAATTTTTGGTATGACTTTCGTATTTAGTGTACTAGGTAATGATTTGTTTCAGATTATAGTAAATCCATTAAAAATAATTGTGATTGCAGTTGTAATGATTAGTATAAGCATACTTGGAAAGTTTGTTGAACAAAGATTTGCTTTAAACAATTAAAATAGATTTAAAGAATACTTGGTTATTATCAATAGCGAATATCCTTTTTTAGAAATAAATGGACAGAAATTTGTAAATGTCTTGCATTAACATCCTAAAAAACAGTCTCTTAGAGAATAGTAAAGGTGGAAAATGTTCAAGATAGATAACAAGTATGATGAAATTAAAAAAAGTAATTAAAATGGTTTGACTTTCTTTTTTATTTCGGTTATTATTATCTCGAAATCGAAATAAATTTACTCGAGATAATAGTGTAAAGGAAGTGCTAAAATGGAAAACAACTTATCCTTAAAAGCATTAGTTATTCTTTTACGTGCGTCACAGTCCGTTCAAGATAAAGTAAAGCAAGATATGGGAAAGTATGGCGTAAACCCAACTGAATTTGCTGTACTTGAACTTCTATATCATAAAGGTGATCAACCTATTCAGCATATTGGTAAGAAAATATTATTAGCTAGCAGTAGTATTACGTATGTAGTTGATAAATTAGAGGATAAAGGATTTGTTGCACGACGTGCTTGTCCAAAAGATCGCCGCGTAACTTATGCTTCTATTACAGAAGAAGGAAAGGCATTTATCGAAGAAGCTTTTCCAAAGCATAAAAAGACGATTGAAACAATTTTTGAGAATTTATCACAAGAAGAGTTAGAAACAACTATTGATTTATTAAAAAAAATTGGTCTTCGTAACAGTTAATGTCATTACAAATGAAATGAATCTGTTTTTCAATCAAAAAGGACACAAAAAAACCGGCAACGGTTTTTCATTTAAAATAATATCTCGAAATAGAGATATATGAATTAGTGGTTTTGTGGTGGTAGGAAAAGGCAATGTGATGTTAATAAGAGACGTCATTTGTGTATTCGAACAAAAACGGAGGAGAAAAGAACATGAGCAAAAAAACAATGGGTATACATCATATTACAGCAATTGTTGGTCATCCGCAGGAAAACGTTGATTTTTATTCAGGTGTACTAGGCTTGCGTTTAGTAAAAAAGACAGTAAATTTCGATGATCCGGGTACTTATCATTTATATTTTGGAAATGAAGGAGGAACTCCAGGGACAATCATAACTTTTTTTCCATGGGCAGGTGCGCATAAAGGGAAAATTGGTGCAGGCCAAGTAGGTGTTACATCTTATGTGGTACCAATTGGAGCTATGTCCTTTTGGGAAAAAAGACTAGCAAAATTTAATATTAAGTTTTCAAAAACAGAAAGATTTGGTGAACAGTATCTTTCATTTGAAGATCCACATGGACTTTTATTAGAGATAGTAGAAAGAGCGGAAGGACAACAAAATTCATGGAGTTTTGGTGAGGTCACTTCTGATGTAGCGATAAAAGGTTTTGGTGGAGCGACCTTATATTCCAAGAGACCTGAGCATACAGCTCAATTATTGGAGCAAGTGATGGGGCTTGAACGCATTGGTCAAGAAGAAGATATTATTCGTTTTCAATCAATTGGAGATATTGGAAATGTAATTGATGTTAAAATTTCATCGCTACCAAATGGTGAAATGGGAGTAGGTACTGTTCATCACATTGCTTGGCGAGCAAAAGATGATGAGGACCAATTAGATTGGAAGCGATATGTGAGTGAGCATGGTTACGGTGTAACACCTGTTCGAGATCGGAATTATTTTAATGCGATTTATTTTAGAGAGCATGGTGAAATATTGTTTGAAATTGCAACGGATCCTCCGGGATTTGCTCATGATGAATCACAAGAAACAATGGGCGGAAATTTAATGCTTCCATCTCAGTACGAAATACATCGAGAAAAATTAGAAGAAATATTGATTCCTGTTCATGTACGGAGCTTAGATTAAGTAGATAAGAGGTGTTAAATATGGTGTCAATTGATCCTACATCTTTAAGTGAAAGAGATAACTATAAATTTTTAATAGGTAGCATTATTCCTAGGCCGATTGCATTTGTTACTTCCACTTCAGAAGATGGCACCTTGAACGCAGCACCATTTAGTTTTTTTAATATTGTTTCTTCTAATCCTCCACTTATTTCGATATCTATTCAAAGAAGAAATGGTGTTGAGCGTAAGGATACAGCTAGAAATATTGCTTTTTCAAAGGAATTTGTAGTTCATATAGTCGATGAAAATATAGTTGAGCAAGTTAATCAAACAGCGGCAAATCTGTTACCTCATGAAAGTGAAATAGAAAAAACGGAACTTACCATCTGTTCGAGCAAAAAGATTTCTACGCCCGGAGTTAAAGAAGCGAAGATCAGAATGGAGTGCGTACTTGAGAGAATAGTTGAACTTGGGGGAGATGAGAACAACGGATGTGATTTTGTGATAGGGAAAATTGTTCAATATCATATTGAAGATAGTCTTTATGACAAGGGACGAATTAATGCTAAAGAATTAAATGCTGTGAGTCGTTTAGCGGGAAGTAATTATGCCACATTAGGTAAAGTCTTTTCAATAGAGAGACCAGAATAAGAATAGGGGGTATTATTTTGAAACATCTTTTTATACCTGGAAAAAGTAAAACAAGTCGGACATTGCTGTTACTTCATGGAACGGGTGGAAATGAACATGATTTATTACCATTAGCGGATATTATTGATCAAGAGGCAGCTGTATTAAGTGTTCGTGGAGAAATTCTAGAGAATGGCATGCCAAGATTTTTTCGTCGTTTAGCTGAAGGGATCTTTGACGAAGAAGATTTAATTTTTCGTACAAAGCAGCTACATGAATTTATCGATGAATCTGCAGAAAAATATGATTTTGATCGATCAAATGTTGTAGCTATTGGCTATTCGAATGGAGCTAATATTGCAGCAAGTTTGTTATTTCATTATAGCCATTCCTTAAAAGGAGCCATTCTGCATCATCCAATGGTACCAAGAAGAGGAATTGATTTACCAGATTTAACAGGTACTTTTACATTTATTGCAGCAGGTAAGAATGATCCTATTTGTCCAGCGCAAGAATCAGAAGAATTATTGAGAACACTAAATCAAGCGGGTTCTGATGTATCCATATATTGGGAGAATTTTGGTCATTCGTTAACTCGCACTGAGGTTGAAGAAGCAGCGAAGTGGTATAAAAGCATTTTTAGTAATTAGATTGGTTGATATTAGGAATCCTTTTGGGAGGTGATTCCTAGAAATATACGAGAAGGGTGAATACAACATGGGGTTTTTAAATAGATTATTTACTAAAAAAACTAATGGTGAGGAGAATGTGAAAATGGAAAATGTTAAACTAGCAGTTATTTATTATAGTTCAGGTGGTACAAATTACAAAATGGCTAAAATGGCAGAAGAGGGTGCTAAAGCTGCTGGAGCAGAAGTCAAAGTATTGAAAGTAGCTGAAACAGCACCCCAAGCTGCAATTGAGTCGAATCCTGCATGGAAAGCTCATCTGGAAGCAACGAAAGATGTTCCAGAGGTTACTCTAGCGGATTTAGAATGGGCAGATGCCATTATCTTCTCTGTTCCAACTCGCTTCGGTAACATGCCTGGTCAAATGAAGAATTTCTTGGATACAACAGGTGGTTTATGGTTCAACGGAAAATTAGTCAATAAAGTAGTTAGTGCAATGAGCTCGGCCCAAAATGCACATGGTGGTCAGGAAGCAACTATTTTATCTCTTTATACAACTATGTATCATTGGGGTGCAATCGTTGCAGCTCCTGGTTATACTGATCCTGTAACATTTGCAGCAGGAGGAAATCCATACGGAACTAGTGTAACTGTTAATCAACAAGGTGAAATGGTTGAAGACGTTGAAGAGGCAATTAAGCATCAAGCGAAACGTACAGTCACTATCGCTGAAGCGATAAAAAAAGCAAATCAATAAGTATTTTTAATAAAGGAGCCTCGTTGATGAGACTCCTTTATCTTTTGAGGGTGGGTATGAAGTAAAATAATCTTTCATTGACCTCAATGTGTACGAAAGTCTATTTGTAAGAGAAATGTAAGTAGTAATCTGTAAAATCTTATTTAAGGTGAAAATAAGATATGGATTACAAAAGAGATCTTCCAATCATAGTTTAACTTAGACATATACTGATTGCCTGATTAAACGTTTTTGGCTATCTAGAGGATTCTTGTATACATCAATCTATAGTGTCATATATGGAAGTATGTATTATTGAGCAACTTACTATAATATGCATCTATTGCCATGTTATGATAGAAGATAAGTGAATAAACCTTGCAGAGAAAAAAGACTATTAGATTAGTTAAAAGGGAATTCGGTGTAAGTCCGAAGCTGTTTCCGCAACTGTAAGTGCTGATGAAATAAGAAAATACCACTGTTTTAAGCATTTGTGTTTGAAATGGGAAGGTTCTTAAAGTAAGATGACGCACAAGCCAGGATACCTACTTTTTTTTCATCGTATTTTACTCTTCGGAAGTTAAGAGGATTGTATGGCAAATTTTCATCTTATTTAATTATAAAATAATGGATGACGAATGCCGGCCAATAATCTTGGGTGGCTTTTTTTATGAGAAAAGAAGATGTTTCTATATGACAATAGGAATTCTATCAAATAGTAGAAAGTGGTCATATAAGAGGAATATTGGCTTAATCTTGTAATTTATGACACTACAAGAAATACGAGAGGTCCATCGCTAATATATAAGGAGGTTCATATGTATATGGTAAAGAAAGACTTACGCTTTTTATGCTATCCGTATATGAGAGAATCGGCATCAACTGTTGACTTTGAGATTAGAACGGACTCTTTAGCAACACGGATTGGGCTAGCTGCCTCATTAACGAAAGACATTTCCATTGTTCATAAGGATTTAATGTACTTAATTGAAATGGCTTATCACCTTAATGGTTCTGCTCGTGGTAAAGTGGCGATAACTGAGGAAGATCTCGACCGTCTTAGCTCCATGTACGACTTCTATGTTTCTGAAGTTAAAGAAAGGATAGAAACATTTGTGCTTCCGCAAGGATCTACTGCCGCTTGTGTATTGCATACTTGTAGAAGTGAAGCGAAGAAATCTGTCCGAGCTCTACACAAAGTGAGCTTAGAAATGGATGTTGAGAAAATTCTATTTGATTATGCGCATTTGTTAGCAAACGTTCTATTTGTAATGGCTGTATATGTGAATAAGCAAAAGGAATTAACTGAAGTTGAATTTATAAGTAAATCCTATGATACGAGAAAAAAGAAAAAGTCGGGGGAATAACGAATGAAGAAGATGAAATTATTTAGCTTGATTTCCGCTCTATTATTAGCCTTGTTTTTAACTGCGTGTGGCAGTGATAATCAAACAAAAAAGCAAAATGAATCAAAAGATGCAAAAACCGAAGTGCAAGCATATAAAGTCAAAGATGATACAGGAGCAGAAATTACTTTTGACAAAGTTCCAGAAACAGTTGTTTCCCTACAACCAAGTAACACAGAGATTTTGTTTGAATTAGGTGTGGGAGATAAGCTTGTTGGTGTTACAGATTATGATAACTATCCTGAAAAAGCGAAAGAAATCAAACGAGTTTCGGACTCAGTTAACGTAAATACAGAAGAAGTAATAGCTTTGAAGCCTGATGTTGTAATTGCCTATACAATCGGTGATGAAAAAGTCCTTCAACCAATAAAAGATGCAGGAATTCCTATTTTCGTTATTCAATCAGCAGCAACTATTGATGACGTATATGGAGACATTGAACAATTAGCGGCAGTAATGGGAGTAGAAAAAAAGGGGAAAGAAATTATTTCTCATATTAAAGAACAATTTACTTCTGTTCAAGAAAAAGTAGCTAGTATAGATACAAAAGCGAAAGTTTACTATGAAATTAGTCCTTCTCCAGATATTTATACAACAGGTGCAAAAACATTCCAGCAAGAAATCTTAGACAGTGCTGGAGTGGAGAATATTTTTGCGGATAAAGAAGGTTGGATGAAGCCTACTGAGGAAGAAATTATTAAGCGTAACCCACAAGTGATATTAACAACAGTAAATTATATTGATAATCCGGTAGATGAAATTAAAAATCGGAAAAGCTGGAATAACCTTGATGCAGTGAAGAATAATCAAGTTATCCAATTAGATGCTGATATTATGTCTCGTCCAGGACCGCGTATTGGGGAAGCTGTAGAGCTTGTAGCTAAAGCTGTATATCCTGATTTATTTAAATAATAGTTTTGTTAAGTCATAATGTTGTGATTTTGATACTGTACATGTAAATAAACTAATGAAATAACCGTTAAAAAAACCGCGAATGTATCATCCGCGGTTTTTTGGGGGCTATTCTTCAATATGAAAATCTGTCGTTTGTGTGCTAGTGTGTTTCCATTTTAGAGCATAAAATACATAACAAAGTATAAAGAAACCTACACCGATTAGTAGTCCAGTTAGTTGAGTGGAATCAAATGCTAGAAAAATTAATATAGTTATGCAAAAAAGGATACAAACAATGGGAACGATCGGATAAAAAGGTACTTTATATTTTAAATCATTCAGTTTACCTCCTGCTTTCAAATACTTTCGTCGAAACATAAATTGTGAGAAAGCTATACCAATCCAAGAAATTGTGACTGAAATACCTGCGATAGACATAAGTAATACAAATACAGTATCAGCAGCTATAAAGCTTGTTAACAGAGATAATAGTGAGAATATAATGGTAAATACGAGTGCAATGAATGGCACCTTTCGCTTTGTAAGTTTGCCGAATGCTTTTGGAGCCATTCCTTCATGAGCCATGGACCAAAGCAGACGAGTTGAAGCATATAAGCAGGAATTTCCTACAGATAAAATGGCAGTCAAAATAACAAAGTTCATGATGTCGGGTGCAAATGGAATTCCAGCAAGGTCCATTAAAGTTACGAACGGACTTTCTAATAAACCTAGCTCAGTAGAAGGAAATACTGCTGATAATACAAGAATAGAAGAGATATAGAATATAATAATTCTTAATAATACATTTCTGATTGCGCGAGGTATATTCTTTTGAGGATTTTCACTTTCGCCAGCAGCGATACCGATTAATTCAGATCCTTGATAGGAAAAAATAACATTCATCATCGTCACAAATATGATTCCGATTCCTTGCGGAAAAAGATGATTCCAGCCTAGATTACTGAAATGTGGAGCTGGACGATCTGATAAATCTAATACTCCAAATATTGCACCAAATCCGACGACAATAAAAAATAGTACAGCTACAACTTTTATACCGGATAGCCAATATTCAGCTTCTGCAAAGCCTTTTGTTGTTAATGCATTAATGCCGAATAATAACACAATAAAAATGAAACACCAAATCCAAGTTGGTATATCTGGAAACCAACGGTGCATTAATATTCCAGCAGCAGTAAACTCTACTCCGGCTGTTGTAGCAGAGCCAATAAAATACATCCATCCTAATGAAAAGCCAGCTGCGGGACTAATAAACTTTGTTGCGTAAGTTTGAAAAGAACCGGTAACTGGCATATATACAGCAAGCTCTCCTAAACAAACCATTACTAAATATAAGATGATGCCGCCAATTAAATACCCTATTAAAGCACCACCTGCTCCAGCTTGATTGATTGTAAAGCCGGCATTCAAAAATAAGCCCGTTCCAATAACGCCACCAAGAGATAGCATAAATAGATGCCTATTTTTCATTGATCGATTCAATTGGTTATGTCGTATATCGTTATTTTTCAATAGCTACACATCCTTCAAAATCTATTGTGGTATAGATACATAACTAGTAGATTATGGCTTACTTCCTTACTACAGGACAGGTTAAGCAGGTTGGTCCACCAGTTCCCAGATAGGAAATTTCACGCCCTTTATATTCAAAAACTGTCGCTCCGACGTTTAATAATTGTTGTTTTGTACTTGGATTTCCCTCAATCATGACACAAACTCTGGGTGCTAGTGCAAGGACATTGCATCCTAAATTATGGTATTCTTTTTCGGGTACTTCAACGAGTTCAAATCCGCGTTTAATTAAAAGTTGACGTAAAAAAACGGGCATTAATCTGGAATGAATAACAGCCAAATTAGAATCAACGATGGATATAAAGGACATTAAATGAAGGCACTCCTCTTCGCCTTGATCGTGAGGAAGTTGAACGACTATCACTTCAGCGACTACTTCTTTTGTCATTTCTTTAATTTGGTGAATGGCTTCATCATTTGTTCGATAGCCTCTTCCAATAAGTAGTGTTCGATCATTTAGCCAGACGAGATCTCCTGCATCTGCAACGGCTTCTCCATATAATTCACCAAGAATAGGGATTGATTTTTCTTTTAAAAATTGCTTGAATACCTCAGCTTCTGGTTGTCGTACTTTTTTTCCAGATTTAAGTATAATAGCTCCTTTACTTGTAAACTTAACAGGATCATGAGCATAAATAGAATCCAGACCTACATTCTCTGAAAAAGGAAGAAACTCTATTTTTTCAATATGTCTGTTAAGAATGGAAAGAAAATGTTCATACTCTTTTTGTGCTAACTCAAAATTCGGTTCCTCGATATAATTGAATTTTTTCCATTCCTTACTTAAATGTTCTTGGCTAATAAAAGCGTCATTTGGATGTTTAATAATAACGGTATTTAGCTTTTTGTACATAGATTGACAATAACTCATTTTCATCACCTTCCGCATTGTGGAATATCTTTCCTTAATATGAAAAAATATAATTTGATAGTATAGTAGATAAAAATAATTGTCAATTTATTTTGAATAATTAAAATAAAGGAGGTGCAGAAGAAATTAAAGAAACATATTATGGAGACGCAAATGACTAAGAGGATGATAAACTTCTTATGAAAACTCGCCAGCTTACTAAATTTAACGAAGCAGAAAGCCACCCGTTTTTAAAGTGGATGGCTTTTGAATGAAAAGCTATAGGTCAAGATAGTTCTGTCTTGTCGAACAAAAACTTATTTGTTCTCGTTTAGGAAATAATCAAATTTTGACTTGTAGAACGTTTGGTTTGAAAATGTTGAATTCTTGCTTCAGCGTCCAGCACTCGAGGTCATAAGTCAATCTGTTCAGAAGGTTAAAGAGCAACCTTCTAGTCTGTTTGGCTTATGCTGGTCGAGGCTGATTAGGGCGCTTTTGTTCTTGTTTAATCATTTTGATGAACAAGTCCATAAAGCGTTGATCTTTTGTTAACTCTGGATGAAAGGATGTAACAAGAATATTGTTCTGTTTAGCAGCAACAATATTCCCTTCATATGTTGCTAGTATTTCAACTTCACTGCTAACTTTTTCGATAAATGGAGCCCGTATAAAGACAGCAGGATATAATTCTGACATACCATTTATTTGTAAATGAGCTTCGAAGCTATCTACTTGACGACCAAAGGCATTTCTTTTCACAGTAATGTCGATAAGTTGAAGATGGGCTTCTTCTTCACCTGTTAATTCATTTGCTAAAAGAACCATTCCGGCACAAGTACCGAATATTGGTTTAGTTTGACCGAATTGTTTAAGTGGCTGAAGAAAATCATATAAATCAATAAAATGTCTCATCGTTGTGCTTTCACCACCTGGAAGAATAAGACCATCAATCTCTATAAGCTGCTCAGGATGCTTGATAATCATCGCACGTTGTCCTGCTGCTTCAATCTGATTGACATGCTCTTGAACCGCACCTTGTAATCCAAGTACACCGATTGTTTTCATCTTACCAACCACGCTCCTGCATTCTTTCAGAAGGATGTAATGTTGAAATATCAATTCCCTTCATGGCAGTACCAAGCTCTTTAGATAATTGTCCAATTAACTCATAGTCAGTATAGTAAGTAGTTGCTTGCACGATTGCAGCAGCAAATTTCTCTGGGTTTTCAGATTTGAAGATACCTGATCCAACGAAAACACCGTCTGCACCAAGTTCCATCATTAGAGCCGCATCCGCAGGAGTAGCGATACCGCCAGCAGCAAAGTTTACTACAGGTAAGCGACCTTCTGATTTAATTTGTTTTAGAATCTCATAAGAAGCACCTAATAGTTTAGATTCTGTCATTAATTCATCATCATTCATGTTTACCACTTTACGAACTTGAGCGTTTACTTTTCGCATGTGACGAACAGCTTCTACAATGTTTCCTGTTCCAGGTTCACCTTTTGTACGAAGCATAGAAGCACCTTCACCAATTCTGCGAGCGGCTTCACCTAAATCGCGACACCCACAAACGAAAGGCACTTTGTATGCGCTTTTTAATAAGTGAAATTCTTCATCTGCAGGTGTTAATACTTCACTTTCATCAATATAATCTACACCCATAGCTTCTAGAACACGAGCTTCAACAATATGTCCAATACGAGCTTTTGCCATTACTGGAATAGATACAGCATTCATTACTTCTTCTACAATACGTGGATCAGCCATACGAGCTACTCCACCAGCTGCGCGAATATCTGAAGGTACTCTTTCTAATGCCATAACTGCGACTGCTCCAGCTGCTTCAGCGATTTTTGCTTGCTCAGCGTTAACAACGTCCATGATTACGCCGCCTTTTTGCATTTGTGCCATACCACGTTTAACTACTTCACTTGCTTGTGTATTTGTCATATCATTCAAACCTTTCTGATTTTTATTTTTTTTCTAACCCTACACCTGACATGCCTACCGCGTGACTCCTTTTTGATTAGGAGTAATTGATCGTAAACTCATACGTTAAGGTAATACAATTTCTTAAAGATAACTATTTAACCAAAAAGGAACGGTGACGGTTTATCTTGTTTTTTAGTATAAAAAGAGTCAGACTGTATTAAAAGGGTCAGTTTTTGATAAAATGATGGGGTCAGAAAGTGGGGGATTAGAAAAATGGAGATGTTATCCTGTAATTTAAATCGATCAAGTGAAGTACCATTATATGAACAATTATATGAATATATTAAAAATGAAGTTATGAACGGTAGATTACCATATCAAACTAAATTGCCATCTAAGCGTAAACTCGCCGAATTTCTTCAAATTAGTGAAAATACTGTAGATACAGCCTATAACCAATTAACGGCAGAAGGATATTTAGAAGTTATTCCTCGAAAAGGGTATTTTGTTATGGCTTATGACGATTTAGAATTTATACCGAAAGTGCAAATGCCAAATCAAAAAAAAGAAAATAAAGTACAGCTTCGTTATCATTTTCATCCGAGTCAAATCGATACAAGTAATTTTCCTTTTGAAGTATGGCGCAAGCTTTCTAGAAAGTTTATTTCGATTGAGCAGCAGGAAATTCTGTTATTAGGCGATTCTAAGGGGGAGTATGCATTACGAAAAGAAATTGCGAATTATTTGTATCATGCTCGTGGTGTTATTTGTTCAGCTGAGCAAATTATTATCGGTGCAGGGATTGAAATATTATTACAGCAATTACTTGTTTTATTAGAGGACGATACAATCTATGGCGTGGAAGATCCGGGTTATCACCTAATACATCGCATCTTAAAAACATATCCTAAAGAAGTATATCCTTTAGCTGTTGATGAAGATGGACTAATTATAGAAGGGTTAGAACAGTCCGACATTGATGTAGCTTATGTAACACCTTCGCATCATTTCCCTTATGGAAACATTCTCCCGGTGAATAGAAGAGTGAAACTATTAAATTGGGCTGCTGCTTCAGATAAAAGATATATTATTGAAGATGATTATGATAGTGAATTTCGCTATAGTGGGAAGTCGATTCCTTCCCTTCAAAGTATGGATCAGAGCGATAAAGTTATATATTTGGGTTCTTTTTCTAAATCACTCATGCCATCTATACGAATAAGTTATATGGTTTTACCAAAACATTTACTACATCGTTATGAAACTGAGTTATCCTTCTATCATTCAACGGTTTCGCGAATTGACCAGCTTATTCTAGCAGAATTTATTAAACAAGGAATGTTTGAAAAACATTTGAATCGAATGAGAAAGGTATATCGTCATAAGTTAGATTTAGTAGGAAACATTTTAAAGGTCTATAATAATCAAATATCTATCATAGGTGGTCATTCCGGACTACACGTCGTTCTAGTTGTTAACAATGGAATGACGGAAAAAGAATTAGTAGAAAGAGCGGCAGCGGCTAAACTTAAAGTATATCCATTATCATCTTATATGCTGGTAAAGAATGAAGACATGCTACCTACTATTGTCATGGGCTTTGCAGGAATTCCTGAGGAAGAAATAGAAAAAGCCATTCATCTATTATTAGCAAGCTGGAATATTATTGAAAAGAAAAAATGACTACTATGTGATTAGATTTTTAGAAGGGAAAAAACAGAGTCCTACATCTTGGAGGACTCTGCCTTTAGGAATAAATAATTGAGAACTTGAAATGAAGTATTCTAAAGAACAATGTAGTAATATTTTTTCTAAAAAATATTTTTGCTTTTTTAGTCAGTTTGGCGATCTTTTAAGAAGAAGGCTAAGATGAAACATAGGGTTGCTAGAACAATAGTAAAAACAAAAGATGCATTTAGACCATCTACAGCCGCATTAGCCATTTGTTTCATGTAAGTTAATTTATCTGTTTCCATTAGGGCTGCACTAGGAGAATGCAATTTAGTAACATAATCATAATAATAATTAATATAGCAGTACCAATTGATCCAGCGACTGTTCTTAATGTATTATTAACGGCTGTATCATGACTTATCATGTGGTTAGGCCGCAGTAGTAAGTGGCATCATAATCATTGAAATACCTAAGAAACGTGCTGCATAGATGAATGAAATCCAAACCATGCTAGTTTCTAAACCTAAATTCATAAATGGGATGGTAGAGAGAACTAAGATAAATAAACCAATAATGGAAAGCCAACGATCCCCATATTTATCATATATACGACCTGTGATAGGTCCCATAATCCCCATTAAAATGGCACCAGGTAATATATTAATCCAGAGAATAAAGAACTTTTTCTATGAATATTTTGAATGTAAATAGGTAAAACAATACTTGCACCAATCATTTTCCTTCATTGGTAGTGAATATGGGCAAAGTCGTTCAAGTGACAATCAGGGTGAACGTATGAGAGTGTGAAAGCTTAAAGTTTAGATACAGAAAAAGAGAATTAATTTCAGAAACAGAGCCTAAAAAAAGAACTTATGATAGAGTTTACATGTTACGCTATCTAATACCTTTTTTTAGGAATGCTAAAAAACATCCTTGCAGAGCAGACAATCTGTATGTGAAAAAAGTAATTGAAACATATTTGGTATAGTAGGATAGTAGTGAATATATTTTTAAGCAAAATAAATTACAGTATTATAAAAATTTTATATAATGTGTTTTTAAAGGTTTTGCCAATTATTCCAAAGAATTCATAATATTATTAATGGGAAAGTGGAGTTTATATGGAAAAACAAAAAATATATTTTACTTTTTTTTCATCAGTTCAATGGTTTTTCTTTATTTTTGCCAATACCATTGTTGTTCCCATTTCAATAGCAGGCGTTTTTCAATTAGATGCTAGTTCCTTAGAAAATATGATTCGAGTGTCATTGATTTTGACAGGAATTGCAAGCGTTTTTCAGGGATGGATAGGGCATAGGCTTCCATTAATGGAAGGGCATTCAGGTTTGTTATGGGGGGTTATTCTAAATTTAGGAATTTCCGCATCAACAATGGGGCTTAGTTTAACGTCAATCGGTGGTGGAATTGTTACAGGAACCCTTTTAGCTTGTGCAGTAACTTTATTATTTGCCGCCTGTAATTGGATACATATTTTGCAAACTATTTTTAAACCAATGGTCATGACGGTATATTTGTTCTTATTATCTTTTCAACTTATTTTGATTTTTTTTAAAGGCATGCTCAAAATGGATGAAACAGGTGCTCTTGATCTTCCGATTAGCCTATATTCGATTGGCATTGTTCTTCTCGTTAGCTTGTTAAAAATTAAAGGGAATCGATTGCTAAGCAATTTTTCAATCTTACTCGGGTTGGTAGTCGGATGGATTGGCTTTGCATTGCTTTTTCCGAATGACTTAAAGGATATCGCTCATTCAGGTGGATTTTCCTTATCCTTATTTCCATTAGGTCAGCCAAATTTAGAATGGGGTATTGTCATTGTAGCTTTTATTGCTGTAATGATGAATCTTACTAACACAATGGCTTCAATTAAGTCTGGTTCAGAGCTTCTTGATGAAAAAAGAACCACTAAAGATTATCGATGCTCTATTGCTATAACGGCTATTTTTACTATGTTTGGTACAGGATTTGGATTAGTACCATATACTCCTTTTACTTCATCAATTGGTTTTTTACAGAGTACAAGAATCTTTGATAGAAAACCGTTTATCCTAGGCGGAGTCATTTTAACTGTGATTGGATTAGTTCCAATCATCGGATCATTGCTAGCAACAATGCCAATTACTGTTGGTAATGCTGTATTATTTGTAGCTTATTTACAGTTGTTTGGAACGGCATATAGTAGTTTAAATGGTGTTGTTTTTAATTCAAATACAATATTTAGAATTGCTGTACCACTTCTTGTAGGAATTTCTATTATGAATGTTTCACCTCAAATTTTTAATAGTCTTCCTGCGATATTAAGACCGTTTTTATCAAATGGTTTAATAATGGGAGTAATCATATCGATAGTACTTGAAAAAATGGTTAATTGGTCAAAATATGAAACAATAGAAAACAATATATCTGCAAATCAATGATAATATATAACGTAAATGATTTATCCTTTGGTGATGAATCATTTACGTTTTTTATTTTTTGTGTAAAAAATAGGAACGCTTAGAAAACAGAAGTATCGCTCAGAAAAAGAATATATCACGAGAGTTCACTCAAAAATGGGGGATATCATTCAAAAATATCTCATCACAAGAAACAAATGGTGGTGGCAAATCTGCACACCACCATTTATGAATGTCTGATTAATTAATCATGGATTGCAACGGAGCTGGTATACGTCCGCCTCGACGAATCATTTTTTCTGAATGGAATGGATTCACACCCATAACTGGAGCACGTCCTAATAACCCACCAAATTCCACCATATCCCCTTCTTTCATTCCTGGAACAGGTATGATGCGAACTGCTGTTGTTTTCTTATTTATCATACCAATTGCTGCTTCATCTGCGATGATTGCTGATAGAGTAGCAGCCGTTGCATCTCCAGTAACAGCAATCATATCTAGACCAACTGAGCATACACATGTCATTGCTTCAAGCTTTGGTAAAGTAAGAGAGTTATCAAGAATTCCACGAATCATTCCGTTGTCTTCACTAACAGGAATGAATGCTCCGCTTAAGCCACCGACATAAGAACTTGCCATGGCTCCTCCTTTTTTCACGGCATCATTCATTAGTGCTAATGCAGCGATTGTACCATGTGTACCGACGCTTTCTAGGCCGATTTCTTCTAGAATTTCTGCAACACTATCGTTTTGTGCATTCGTTGGAGCCAGTGATAAATCCATTATTCCGAATGGTACTCCAAGTCGATTTGCTACTACACGTCCTATTAATTCACCAGCACGAGTGATTTTGAATGCTGTTTTTTTAATAACATCTGCGACTTCACCAAGATCAGCGTCAGGGTGACGTTTGAGGGCGCTTAATACAACACCAGGTCCGCTAACACCGACATTTATAACAACTTCGCCTTCACCAGCACCATGGAAAGCGCCTGCCATAAATGGATTATCTTCTACAGGATTACAGAATACAACAAGCTTAGCACAGCCTAATCCATTACGATCACTTGTTAGTTCAGCGGCTTTTTTCATTACTTCACCCATGGTACGAACAGCATCCATATTGATTCCTGCTCGTGTGCTACCAATGGAGACTGAAGAACATACTCGTTCTGTTACACTTAATGCTTCAGGGATAGCATCTAATAAAGTTTGGTCACTTTTCGAAATACCTTTGTGAACAAGAGCTGAATAGCCACCGATAAAATCTACGCCAAGTTGCACAGCAGCTTTGTCAAGTGTTTGGGCAAGCTCTACAGCTTGATCTTTTGTTGCAGTTCCTAAAATTTCAGCAATTGGAGTAATAGAAATACGCTTATTAATAATGGGAATTCCCATTTCTTTTTCAACTGCTTCAGCCACTGCTTTTAAATCTTTAGCATATGTCGTAATCTTTTCAAATACCCTTTTGTTCATTTTTTCGAAATCAGAATCCGCACAATCCTTTAGATTGATACCCATTGTGACTGTACGAATATCTAGGTTTTCAAGTTGAACCATACGAATAGTTTCCATCATTTCATTTAATGCAATATTCATGTTCGTCATTCCTTTCCTTACACACGATGCATAGCTTTAAAAATTTCAGCAAGCTGTAGATTTATGGTTAATCCTAGTGATTCCCCTAAAGATGATAGGTCATGTTGAAGTTCATCTAGATTTTCAAAGTCTGTTACGTCTACTAACATCATCATTGTGAAAAAGTCATTCAAAATCGTTTGATTAATATCTAAAATATTCACATTTTTTTCAGCAAGTATATTTGTTACCTTTGCAATAATTCCTACTTGATCATGTCCAATTACACTAACAATTGCTTTTCTTTGACTCATTTGTATCACCCCATAATGTAGTTAGAAGGCTATGAGAAATCTCATAAGCCAATAAAAAAAGATTGGAATTTCTCCAATCTCATCAGGCTTCAGAATAACAAAATGATACTCGTTACTCTTCTGTCCTTTTGCCTGAGATTGTGAATCCTTCGGCGTTGCATATTTGCAATCTCTCCAGAAGCTGCTCCTGCTATAGTGTGATCCATAGCATTCATCGCTTACTATTGTTTTGTTAATGTTTACTAAAAGTTGCCATCTATAATCTGATTGGAATATCCAATCAAATTATTTTTGTGAAATAATTTAAAATTCTATCACTGATTTTTAATAAGGTCAATTAATAAAATGTGGCAGTTTAAAGGATGTGACACTCTTATAGATACCTTTGTCATTTCAAATAAAAGTATGTTTTGTGAAAAAATACTAATTTTTTAAACTTTTCACTTTTATTATCTTTTTAACTGATATACTTATATGGTGATTGAAGGGAGTTGTGTTATGGAAAGGCGAAGAAACAGACGAACTAAAAAATCGAAATGGAGTCTTGTAATTATAGGGTTGATTCTTATTGCTACAGCCATCATTTTGTATAACTTTTTTCTGAAGAACGATTCTATGAAAACAGAAGGCTCAATAAAACAAGAAACAGAGAATAAGTCGGAGAACGTTAAGACAAATAAACCTGATTCAAAACCTATAGAACCAGAGCCCGAGGTTGAAAAGACACTTACCATTAGTGCCGCTGGAGATTTTACTCTAGGGAGAGATGAAACATTTTCTTATTCAGGCTCGTTTGATGATGAAGCCCAAAAGAATGGATTACCTTATTTTGTGGCAGAGCTTGATAATGTCTTTAAAGAAGATGATTTTACCACTGTTAATTTAGAAACAACTTTAACGAATGCGACACAAAAAGCGCAAAAGAAATTTCGTTTTAAAGGAGATCCATCATACGCACAAATACTACATTTAGGTGGTATAGAAGCAGTGAATATTGCTAATAACCATATTTTTGACTATTTAGAGAAAGGTTATCAGGATACGAAAGCTACACTGGAAAGTCAAAATATTCCTTACTTTGGATATGATGATTCTATGGTTCAAGAGGTCAAAGGGCTTAAAATCGGTGCGGTCGGATATGAAGGATGGGAAGACAATCCTGAAACAAGAGAGATAGTAAAAGCGGGTATAAACGGGCTGAGAGAAAAAGGCGCAGATATTGTACTTGTTCATTTTCATTGGGGAATCGAACGTGAATACGTACCGATGCAATCTCAGAGAACATTAGCTCAGTTTGCCATTGATAGCGGCGCTGATTTAATTCTCGGACACCATCCCCATGTTATTCAAGGGATAGAAGAGTATAAAGGAAAGTTTATTGTCTATAGCTTAGGGAACTTTATGTTTGGTGGAAATCGAAATCCAAGCGATAAGGATACATATGTTTTCCAGCAAACGTTTCATTTTAAAGGCAAACAGCTGATGGATGTTAAAGAAATTAAGGTCATTCCATTTTCTATTTCTTCCGTAAAGAATCGTAATAATTATCAACCGTTGAGATTGACTGGTGATGAAGCGCAAAGAGTAAAACAGAAAGTGATTGATTCTTCAAATCAAATTAATGGATCAGATTGGCTACAATATGAAAAACAATAGAAATAGTACGCGATTTCTTCATTAATGAAGGAGTCGTGTTTTTTTATTCAATGCAATACAAGTACCTAAAATGGCATTGGTATTAGGGGCTGTTTAAATATTGTATAAGCAGGGAAATCAAATTAGTAGAAGATAATTTTTCCTAGGAGAAAAAGAAAATGAATGGGTCAAGGAAATGGTAATGGCTTGTTTGTATATCTTGGATTTACACAATGATTGAATTTGCCGTATCTTTGCACACATTTTATCTGGTTTGTTCGTGAGAAATTTCTATATGTATTGAGTAATCTATCTCTACAAACAAATAAACAATTACAAATCATGAGTTTGTTTGAGTTTTTGACATTGGTTATTATTAATTTTTCGTTTGTTATGCATGATAAATCGGGGATGAGTATTTAATAAGGTTTGCTGAAATAAGTAAAGTCCTTTTTAGAGATGTGGAAGGGACGATGTATCATATTTCTGGTGATGAATTTATTTATATTTGTATCTGTACAAATTATCAAAAATTTAATGAGGAATTAGAAAGCGTATTATCTAAGATGGAGAATATGTTTGATAAGCTAATCGTGATGGCTGATGAAAATATGTAGATAAAAAAAGAAAAAGACATAAAAAGTAATGATATCTATTTTTTATTTAAAGAAAGTATTTAACATCTCCTTGTAAAAAAAGGAGATTTTTTATTCAACAAGTAGATAAAATAAAAATGATCTTAATTTGTTGATTAAGACAGTAATATTATATATAATTTTCGTATAGTCAAGTTTGATTAATTGGATTTAAACTAATATAAGAATTAGTAATTAGAAAATGGGATTTTATATGATAAATTAACCAAGTTGGCGGCTCATTTTGAAAGGAGTAAAAAAAATGAAAACAAAAAAGTTTTACCGGTTTTGTTTTTGGTGATGTTTTTGGTTATGGTTGGATTTGGGATTATCATTCCGGTTCTTCCTTTTGTAGCTGAACAAGTTGGCGGCAGTCCAACAGAGCTAGGACTTTTAATGGCCGTCTATTCTTTAATGCAATTATTCTTTGCACCAATATGGGGACGAATTTCAGATCGTATTGGTAGAAAGCCAGTGATGTTAATTGGTATAGCGGGACTTTCAGCATCCTTTTTCATTATGGCAGTTGCAGATTCTTTATGGCTTTTATTTGTAGCCCGAATTGTCGGTGGTATTTTATCAGCAGCAAACATGCCAACAGCTATGGCTTATGTTGCAGATATTACTACTCCGGAAGATCGTGGTAAAGGAATGGGGATTATTGGTGCAGCAACTGGTCTAGGTTTCGTTTTTGGTCCAGCAATCGGTGGAATATTCTCTAAAACGAATCTATCTTTACCTTTCTATATTGCCGGAATATCTAGTTTAATTACTTTAGTATTAGTGGCTTTGATATTAAAAGAGTCGTTATCTAAAGAAAAAAGAGCTCAGCATATAGAAAAGAACAAAGAATCTATGTGGAAAGCTTTCAATGGTCCACTTTCGATTATGTTTATTTTACAATTGATTATTACACTATCGTTAGCTGGTCTCGAAGCCACTTTTGCTTATTTCGCAGCAAAAAAAGCGGGCATCGATACTGTACATCTAGGCTATATTTTCATGATTATGGGATTAGGTAGTGCAGTTGTTCAAGGTGGTTTAGTTGGTACATTAACGAAGAAATTTGGAGAAGGTGCTGTTATTCGTATTGGAATAATAGTATCAACAATAGGTTTTGTGTTAATTTTATTTGCTACTAATTTCTGGACATCAGCTGTCTTCCTAACCATCTTTGGATTAGGTAATGGTGTAATTCGTCCAGCTATTTCAGCTCTGCTCACAAAAAATTCTACATCTGGTCATGGGAACGTCACGGGCTTATTGTCTTCCTTTGATTCATTTGGTAGAATCATTGGTCCTCCATTAGGTGGCTGGCTGTTCTCTATTTCGATGGGATTGCCATTCATATCAGGAGCAATTTTATCTGTTTTTGCATTAGTGTTATATCAAATTTATCATACTCAAGCTAAAAAAATGAATAAAGTAAATCCACTCGAAGTATAAGAAGTTTTATTATAAAAACGAAGGAACCCATTCATGGTTTCTTCGTTTTTTATGATGTCATAGTTTTTTATAATAGTTGATAACCTAAGTAAATGGCAACTCCCCAAATAATGATGGCAGATACTTTGTTAATTTTATTTAATAAATTGCCGCTTTGATCAATTTCTCCAACTTTCTTTCCTACAATAGCAAGACTAAAAAACCAAAGCCATGAAATAAATATGGTTGCAACCGTAAAGCAAATTTTATCTATCCCGCTATAGTTTAGTGAGCTTGTGCCAATCACTCCAATAGTATCAAGTATGGCATGAGGATTTAAAAGTGAAACAGACATGGCAAAAAGAATTTGTTTTTTTGCTGAAAGAGCAGATGCTTGCTGATTCATGTCTGAAGATTGGCTATTCCAAATGGTCCACCCCATATAGAGTAAAAATAAGATACCGATTATGAAGAATGTAGTTTGAAGGATTGGAATCGTTAATACAATAACAGAAACACCTAAAACGGCTAATAAGATAAGGAGCGTATCACAAAGAGAGGCGGTGAGTATTACGGGTAATACTTTTTTGAAGGAAGGCTGAGTTGCTCCTTGATTAAAAATAAAGATGTTTTGTGCTCCAAGTGGAATAATTAACCCAAATGCTAAAATAATTCCATGAATAATGGCGGTAAACATATATAAATCCTCCTTAAGAAAAACGACGGTCAACTCATTTTATCTTACTATTCAGATAAATTCACGTGCATTATGTCGTTTATCGGAAAAGAAAAAATA
>NZ_CABKRX010000048.1 GCF_902374955.1 Bacillus massilioanorexius | reverse complement strand
CTAAACCAGCTAATAGTTTGTCAAACATTTCACTTAATCATATAATTTTGAGATGATATACTGAAAATAAGGCATGACAAATAAACTTCCTGTAACGTTATGGAAGTTCCTTGAAGATATGTGAAATTTTATTTTAAGCAACTTCTTGGAATGTTGTTTTGGTTTTCAAAAGAGCGTAAATCCAATGTAAAAGCTTGTTAGCGCAGGCAATAATGGATACTCGATAAGGCTTTCCTTCTTCTCGCTTTTTGTCGTAAAACTCACGTAATCTCTTATTTCTAGGGATGAGTTCCTTTGTTGTTCGCGTTTTACGTGCGTCTCGAATTGCACAACGGACAGCTGTGAATAAGGCGTGTCTAAGCCTGCTGGAACCCCTTTTCGTGATGCGATTTTTGGTACCCTTAAAGGTACCAGACTCAAATACACTAGGATCGATTCCCGCAAAGGCAACCAACTTTTTAGGGTGATTAAACCGATCTATTTCTCCAATTTCAGAAATAATCGTGGCTGCGATTTTTTCTCCGATACCAGGAATGGATTGGATAATCTTATATTCTTCTATATTTTTTGCTAAAGCATCTATCTCCCTCAAGCTTGGATAGATGCTTTTTGTATTCAAGAAGAATGTTGATAAGCATCTCTAAACTAATTAGATGACTATGATATAAGGTCTGTTGAAATGGATTCCGATTAGCTGCTTTCATGAGCTTAACGGCTTGATTACAAGCCCATTTCTGAGATCGGCTCTTACACAGTTCCTTAATCTTCATAGCTAGGGTCTCTTCACCAGCTTCCAAGACCTCCTTAGAAGTTGGGAAGGTCGATAAAATAAGCAAAGAAACATCCGAATATAAGTCTCCAAATACGCCTGCATACTCTGGAAATACTTGATCTAGAACAGATTGAAACTGTAACTTAGATTGTACAAACATCCCCGTTAAATTCTCGTGCTGTCTCGTCAGATTACGCAAGTTTAAGAGTTGAATACCACGCTTTTTATATGGCTCTAAGTCCTCTTTGTAATACAGCTCGCAGAGGTGTTGGGCATCGATTATATCCGTTTTCACTTTACGTAAACTTGAGCTTTTCGCTTTATAGGATATGAGTGGATTCACAATGATTAACAGGTAACCTCTTTTTTCGAAATACTGTACAACAGGCATATGATAATGACCAGTAGACTCTAATACAATCGGTGGTTGTGAGCCTGTTACTTCCTCAACTTCTCTGATAAATGCGTGGAGTTCCTGTAATCCTTCTAGTGTATGTGCTACTTTAAAGCTCTTTTTATATGATTTCTTCTTCTCCAAGAATGCTTGTACCTGACTTTCTCCTTTTGCGACATCCAGACCAATGACTGGATTCATGATGATCTCCTCCTATCAATAAATTAGCCGGTAACCCCTATTGGCTCCTTATAGTGTCATAGCTTCGCTTGTTATACGAGATCTCAGTCCCAACCAGCTCCAATCATGTTTCTATAAGTAGGGGGCGAACGGTTTAGCTGACGGGGTCAAACCCCACGGGCAGGGACGTTCTACCCCAGCTACCTCTAGTATTCTAGACCTCAAATAAAAAGGTCAACCAATAACTTGGTCAACCTTATAATACGACGGAGCAGGTTAG
>NZ_CABKRX010000047.1 GCF_902374955.1 Bacillus massilioanorexius | reverse complement strand
ATGTAAAAGAAAAATCCGAAGGATTAAACAACAAAAAGGTCAGCCAAATAGTAAACCGACGAAGGAGAAGCAAGAAGGTCGAGGACATGAAGGAGTGACGCCCGGAATGTACAATGTACATGAGGACGGAACGAGTGAAATGGACGAAGAGATTCGTAGCTTATCGTTCGTCGGCATTCGAACACGGAAGTTAAGCTCTAGCGCCGATGGTAGTTGGGGGTCTCCCCCTGTGAGAGTAGGACGTTGCCAGGCAAAGCAAAAGACCAACTAAGATGTTGGTCTTTTTTTGTTTTTGTTTTTCATTTTCATTCAAACATTTCTATGCGTAGGAAGAAGTCATTAATTGGCTCTTTCTATGCATTTTTTTATTGAAGGAAGAAGTGGTGGATCTTTCTTAAAAGGTAGGAATAACTAAATAAACAAAGGATTGAAGTTTTTTCTGTAAAGATGAATGATAATGGACTCTTTATGTAAACAATATGTATAGAATATGTTCTTTTTGATTGTTTATGAATGGTTATGATTGATTTTGAAAGGTATTTGTACTATAATAACAAAAGAATGTGAAGGAATTAACAAGAGGGGGGTTATTATGATAACTGCCGAACGTCATCATATAATTCTTGATCTTTTATCTCGGAATGGTGTAGTGGATTTGCAAAATCTATTACAAAGAACAAAGGCGTCAGAATCTACAATCCGTAGAGACTTGGCACTTTTAGAAGAGCAAGGTCTTTTAAAGAGAATACATGGAGGAGCTACACTTCCTTATTCCAAAATAGATGAGCCAACTATGCAAGATAAATCATCCAAAAACCTTCATGATAAACAAACTATAGCTGAATATGCAGCAAGTTTAGTACGAGATGGGGATTGTATTTATCTTGATGCAGGTACAACTGTTTCTGAAATGATTCCATCTCTAATCAATAAAAAAATTGTAATCGTAACCAATGGTATGATGCATGCAGATGCACTAGCTTCAGCAAAAATTACTACTTATTTAATAGGTGGAAGAATAAAAGAAAATACTAAAGCTATTGTAGGATCAGTTGCTCAAGAAAATTTAAAGCAATATCGATTTGATAAATGCTTTTTAGGGATGAATGGAATAGATGCAAAATTTGGATTTACAACCCCTGATCCAGAAGAGGCTATATTGAAGAAGATAGCGATTGAGTTGGCAGAAGAAGCTTATGTCTTAGCTGATAAAAGTAAATTTACTGAAACATTTTTTGCTAAGGTAGCCAATGTAGAGCAAGCAACAATTATTACCTCGAATGTTGAGCAATCACTTGTTCAGCAATATGTAGAAATAACAAATATGAAGGTTGTGACACCGTGATTTATACAGTAACTCTGAATCCATCAATTGACTATATCGTTGAGGTGGATAATTTTCAACTAGATCATTTAAATCGTATGGATCGTGAAAGTAAATTTCCTGGAGGAAAAGGAATTAACGTATCGCGAGTACTAACAAACGTTGATGTTCCTTCGAAAGCATTAGGTTTTCTTGGAGGTTTTACAGGAAGCTTCATTCAAGATTTCTTGAAAAATGAAGGTGTAACTACCGATTTTGTTCAAGTGAAAGAAGATTCAAGAATTAATATTAAATTGAAGACTGGGAAAGAAACCGAAATCAATGGTATGGGACCAACATTAAGCGAGCAAAATATTCAGGAACTTTATAGCAAGCTGGATGAATTGCAAGCTGGTGACATACTTGTTTTAGCTGGAAGTATTCCACCTTCAATTTCACAAACTTTTTATTCGGATTTGGTCAAAAAATATAGCCAAATGGGTGTAAAAGTTGTGGTTGATGCTGGAGGAAAAGTATTGGCAGAAGTATTGGCAGATAAACCATTTCTGGTAAAACCAAATCATCATGAGTTAGGTGAATTATTTGGAACAGAAATTAAAACGGTTGAAGAAGTCATTCCTTATGGAAAAAAGGTTGTGGAAATGGGAGCTGAAAATGTCATTGTTTCCATGGCTGGCGATGGTGCTCTTCTTTTTACAAATGGAGATGTATACACCGCTACGATACCTAAAGGAAAAGTGCTTAATTCTGTTGGTGCAGGAGATTCGCTCGTTGCAGGTTTTATCGGAACTTATTCAAAAGAACATGATTTTATAAAAGCTTTCCAAGTAGCAGTAGCAACAGGAAGTGCAACAGCATTTAGCCAGGATTTAGCATCAAAAGAGAAAATTGATTCTTTATTAGATCAAGTAACTATCAAGAAATTATAAGTTAGGTGGGACACCATGAAAATTACGGATTTATTAAAAAAAGACACCGTTATAATTCATTTGGCTTCTACGAGTAAAGCAGAAGCAATAGATGAAATGACTAAAAAATTAGAAGAAGCTGGTCGTTTAAATAGTCTAGAGGGATATCGTGAAGCGATATTAACTCGAGAATCGCAAAGTACAACAGGAATTGGTGAAGGGATTGCTATTCCTCATGCGAAAACGGATGCAGTTAAAATTCCTTCTATATTATTTGCAAAATCAGAGCAAGGTGTTGATTATGAATCATTAGATGGGCAACCAGCTCATCTATTATTTATGATTGCTGCGAGTGCAGGTGCTAATAACGAGCATCTTGAAACACTATCACGTCTTTCATCTCTGCTAATGGATGCCAAGTTTCGTGAAGATTTATTAGCCGCTCAAACTCCAGATGAAGTGATTTCAATTATTGATAAAAAAGAAAAAGAAGAAGATGGTGAAGAAGAAACCGTTGATGTTTCAAAGGATGAGCAATTGGTACTTGCTGTTACAGCTTGTCCAACTGGAATTGCTCACACATATATGGCGGCAGATGCATTGAAAGCAAAGGCCAAGGAAAGAGGCATTGCTATTAAAGTTGAAACAAATGGTTCAACAGGTGTTAAAGGAGAATTAACGCCAGAGGAAATTGAGAAAGCAACTGCTATCATTGTGGCGGCAGATAAACAAGTAGCTATGGATCGTTTCGCAGGTAAGCATGTCATTAAAGTTCCTGTTGCAGCAGGTATTCGTAAAACAGATGAATTGCTTGATCGTGCTTTACAACAAGATGCTCCAATTTATCAAGCAACTGGAGAAGCAGCAAGTGATGCTAATTCTAGTTCATCAACTAAAGGCGGATTTAGTGAGTATTTCTATAAGCCATTAATGAATGGTGTTTCTAATATGCTTCCATTTGTAGTAGGTGGCGGTTTATTAATTGCCCTGTCCTTCTTAATTGGTGGTATTAATGCAGAAGGAACTATTGCGGAAGCGCTAAATTCAATTGGTGGCGGAAGTATAGGAGCATTTGCCTTATTAGTTCCTGTACTAGCAGGTTTTATCGCGATGGGAATTGCTGACCGTCCTGCATTTGCGCCAGGTATGGTAGGTGGACTTTTAGCTGCAAGTGGTGGTGCTGGATTTTTAGGTGGTCTAGTTGCTGGTTTCTTAGCTGGTTATGTAGTCATCGGATTGAAAAAATTATTCTCAGGCTTACCACAATCATTTGAAGGAATTAAACCAGTATTATTATATCCTTTCTTTGGTATGCTACTTGTTGGTTTAATTATGATTTTTGTTGTTAATACACCAGTTAAATTCGCAATGGATGGCTTAACTAACTGGTTAAACGGCTTAACTGGAACAAATATTGTATTATTAGGTGTTATTCTTGCAGGTATGATGGCAGTTGATATGGGTGGTCCTATTAACAAAGCTGCATTTACTTTTGGTATTGCTATGATTGATGCTGGTAACTATGTGCCTCAAGCAGCGGTAATGATTGGTGGGATGGTGCCACCACTTGGTTTGGCTCTTGCTACAACATTCTTTAAAAATAAATTTACCTTAGCTGAACGTGATGCTGGTAAAACAAACTACGTAATGGGACTATCCTTTATTACAGAAGGAGCAATTCCTTTTGCAGCGGCTGATCCAATAAGAGTAATAGTAAGTTCTGTTATTGGTGCAGCTGTAGCTGGTGGTCTAGCTTTATTCTTTGGTTGTACATTACAAGCTCCACATGGTGGTATCTTTGTTATTTGGGCAGTTAAAAATCCATTAATGTACTTCGTTTCACTATTAATTGGTTCTATTATTACAGCAGTCCTTGTTGGATTCTGGAAGAAACCAGTTCAAGAAAAATAATTATGAAAAAAGGTCTCATCTTATAATATAAGTATAAGTTGAGACCTTTTTTAATTACCCACAATACTTCAGCGTTTTTCGATAAATTGACATTATCCCGATATTTTGTTAGCATTTTCTACTATTAGTATGACCAAAAGGGTGTGTTATGTTCATGAGTTCTCATGAGAGTTTAGCAATGGATAGACATAATGGCAAAACGAAAAGGAAGAATAGCATTGTTGCTGCCGCTGAAAAACTATTTATTCAAAAAGGTTATGAGAAAACGACAATGCAAGATATAGCAAATGAATTGGACATTGGGGTTGCCACTGTATTTCGTTATTTTCCAAAAAAAGAGAAGCTTTTTGTTGCTGTAGCTGTATATATTATGGAAAAAAATATCGCTACTTTCGAGTCTTTTGCTAATCTTGATATCACTTGTATTGAAAAACTAGATAAAATTTTTGAATTCTTTATGTCATTACATTTAACTAAATTCACTAACCAAACAAAATTATTAGAAGCATTTGAAAGCTATGCAGCTCTATCTCCAGAACCGTTAGAAGATATTGATCAATACTATGATGCAATTTTGAAAAACTCTAAAATATTTGAGTCGATAATTGAAAATGGTAAGCAGGATGGGTCAATTCGAACTGATATTGAAATAACAGAAGCTTTTATATCTATTACACATGCTTTTATGAGCTTTTCCAAAAAGCTTAGTTTGTTTCAAAGTATTAGTATCACAGAATCTGGTGTTGAATCAGAAAAACAGCAGGCTATTGTAAAGAATATTTTTCTTGATTATTTACGAGCTAAATAGACATATAGATGATGTGGATTATTTACTAATTCTAAAAAGTGGTAAGGGAAAATGGATAAAAAGTGAACATTTTTTGCTAGTTTATCGAAATCTATTGGTATATTTTTTAACCTCATTGACGCTAAAAAACTATTTTGTTACATTAAAGATAATTAAAAAATGCTCCCTTTAACTTATGTTGAAGGGCATTTTTTTGATTTTTCATACTACATATAGTGTTAATGTTTTGATTATATTCCATATATTGTGTAAGGGGTTGGCTGTTTTGATAAAAGAGGTAAGTAAACGCGATGGTAGAACTATTCCATTTAATGAAGAGAAGATTACGAGAGCGATTTTTTTAGCTGCATCGCAGGTAGCAGAAAATGAAGGTAAAAAGGCTGATTATCATTTATCAGAGCTACTTACTAAAGAAGTTGTAAACGTAATTAATAAACAGTATCTAGGTAAAATTCCTAGTGTTGAGGAGATACAAGATATAGTCGTAAAAATATTAATAAAAAATGGTCACGCCAAAACAAGCGAACAGTATATTTTATATCGTGGTGAACGTAATAGAGTTCGACATTCCAAAAGTAGATTAATGAAATCCATTAAAGAAATAACGTTTGTTGATGCTAATGATGCAGATATTAAACGTGAAAATGCAAATATAGATGGAAATACTGCGATGGGTACGATGCTGCAATATGGTAGCACCGTTTCTAAAGAATTCTGTAAGACAAATATGTTAAAACCTGAACATGTAATTGCTCATGATAAAGGAGATATTCATATTCATGATATGGATTTTTTAAACATGGGTACTTTAACATGCTGTCAAATTGATATAAGAAAATTGTTCGAGGGTGGATTTTCCACGGGGCATGGATTTTTGAGAGAGCCAAATGATATTGCTAGTTATGCAGCATTGGCAGCGATTGCTATTCAAAGTAACCAAAATGATCAACATGGTGGACAAAGTATTCCATTCTTTGATTACGGTTTAGCTGAAGGGGTGAAAAAAACATTTAAAAAATCTTATATGAGCCATTTGATGAAAGCACTTCAGTTGTTTGAAGACTTAGATGATCAAGAAGTAGTGTGTGTATCAGAAATTGTGCAGAAAGTAGAATTACAAACTAAAAGTGAATTGCAACTCGCTTTATCCGATGAATACCGTGAAGTAGAAAAAGAGATATTAATGCGTACTTTTGCAATTGGAGAAGAACTTGTGGAGAAGATTCAAGCTTTTTCTTACAAAGAAGCTCACAAAGAAACCAATAGAAAGACATACCAGGCTATGGAGGCATTTATTCATAATCTAAATACGATGCATTCACGTGCTGGTGCACAAGTTCCCTTTTCAAGTGTAAACTTCGGCACAGACACTTCAGCTGAAGGAAGAATGATTACAGAAAATTTATTGCTTTCATTAGAGAGTGGGCTTGGTAATGGAGAGACACCGATTTTTCCAATCTTAATATTTAAGGTAAAAGAAGGAGTAACTTTAAATCCTGGAGACCCTAACTATGATTTATTTAAGTTGGCATGTCGTGTCTCGGCTAAACGTCTGTTTCCTAACTTCAGCTTCTTAGATGCGCCATTTAATGCTCAGTATTATCAAGAAGGTAGACCGGAAACAGAGGCTACGTATATGGGCTGTAGAACTCGTGTATTAGGCAATGTTTGTGGTGAAGAAGTAGTAAGTGGTCGTGGAAATCTTTCTTTTACAACAGTGAATTTGCCTCGATTAGGAATTAAGCATGGAATGCTGCAAACTGGCGAAGCGGATTTAAAGGCATTTTTTACAGAACTAGATGAAAAGATTGATTTAGTTATAGAACAGTTATTAGAAAGAATGATGGTACAAGGGAATAAAAAGGTAAAGAACTTTCCTTTCCTAATGGGACAAAATATTTGGACTGGCTCTGATAAGTTGGATTGGGATGATTCATTAGCTGAGGTTATTAAGCAAGGAACATTAACAATCGGATTTATTGGATTGGCTGAATGTTTGGTTGCCTTAACAGGTAAGCATCACGGAGAAAGTGAAGAATCACAAAAATTAGGATTAAAAATTATTCAACATATGAGAAAACGAATGGATGAAGCATCTGAAAAATATCATTTGAATTTTTCATTAATTGCAACGCCTGCAGAAGGATTATCAGGTAGATTTACAGCCATTGATCGAAAAGAATATGGTGAACTAAAAGGCATTACAGATCGTGAGTATTATACAAATTCTTTTCATGTACCTGTGTACTATAAGATTAATGCGTTTGATAAAATCAAGACGGAAGCACCTTATCATGAATTAACGAATGCAGGTCATATTACCTATATAGAATTGGATGGAAATCCTTCAAATAATCTAGAAGCTTTTGAAAGTATTATTCATGCCATGAAAGATTTAGGAATTGGATATGGTAGTATTAATCACCCGGTTGATCGTGATCCTATTTGTGGGTATTCTGGAGTTATTGAAGGTGATATATGTCCATCATGTGGCAGAAAAGAAGAAGACGGAGACATTCCATTTGAAAGAATACGTCGAATAACAGGTTACTTAGTTGGAACAGTAGATCGATTTAATAATGCTAAAAAAGCAGAAGTACGAGATCGTGTAAAGCATTTTTAAAAGGAGATAAAGAATGAAAGTTAGAGTGGCAGCACCTTTAACGTACGACAGTATTGTTGATGGCCCAGGTTTAAGAATGGTGTTATGGACACAAGGCTGTGTACACCGTTGTAAAGGATGTCATAATCCACAAACTCATGATCCTTTAGGTGGTTTTGAGTTAGACTGTAACGATATTATTCATCAAATGAGGAACGCTAAATTGCAAAAAGGTATTACTTTTTCAGGTGGAGATCCATTTCTACAGCCAAAAGCTTTACTATCTATTGCTATAGAAGCGAGAAAATTAGGCTTAGATGTTTGGGCATATAGCGGATATCGTTGGGAAGAATTAATAAATAAAAACAATCCTAATTATGAGGATAATTTATTATTGCTAAGAGAAATTGATGTTTTAGTTGATGGGAGATTTATTGAAAAACAAAAATCTATTGAATTACTCTTTCGAGGATCAGCTAATCAAAGAATTATTGATGTTCAACAATCATTAAAATCGCTTGACGTTGTTCTAGTTCCAAGATATATGTAACGAAAAGAGTGTCACAGAAGCTATGCTTTTGTTGGCACTCTTTTTTAATGAGTTTAAAGGAACTTAGGATAAAATAGGATTCTCTATAATATGGAGAAGAAGAAGAAGAGTGTATAATATATTGTGAAAATACCATTGCTATGATGGTCTTGTCTTCATATAGTATATTGGTTACACTAACGTAAAAGACGTGATGGAGGGCAGTAGAAGTTATGGCTGCAAAAAAGAAATTTGAAGTAGAAGAATATGAAACAATAGATGCATGTTTAGATCGAATGAAATTGGAAGGATATATGCCTATAAAGCGGATTGAGAAACCCATCTTTAAGGAAGTAATTGAGAATGGTAAGACTAATTACGAGCCTTCAGGGAGAAAAATTATCTTCGAAGCGATGAAAATAGAGTAAAAAACGAACGTTAGTTTTAGATGTTGTTTAATTGTTCGATTTTATATTGACAACAAATATAAAGGATTGTTAATATGTAACTACAATATATGTGTCTCTCATATAATCTTGGGGATATGGCCCATAAGTTTCTACCCAATTACCGTAAATGATTGGACTATGAGAGAAAGTATAATCTATTTTAGGGTAAACTGTTTAACTCTTTAACGAGTTATTATACATAACTATTCCCGAATAGTTTACTTTCTCTTGCAGAAGTGAACTATTCGTTTTTTTGTTTATAAAGCGGGTATCGATATATGAAAAAAGATATATCTCGTTTTGTATGAAATGATATGCCTCATATGAATTTTGGAAGAAGTAGTCTGATTATACAGAAGGTTAATGTTATACTACAATAGTTTATCTTATGCTGGTCGGAGCTAAACAGCCGTTTCAGCATTTCATATTGTCTAGCTTCAGTGCCCAGCTCCTCAAAGTCATAAACCACCTACTTCAGAAATCTTTAGGATTTCTTACAGTATGCGGTTTATGCTGGTCGGAGCTTATCGAGGCACTTCAGCATTTCATATTGTCTAGCTTCAACGGCTAGCTCCTCGAGGTCATAAGCCAATTCGTCCAGAAGGTAAAAAACAACCTTCTAGCCGCTTTGTCTTATGCTAGTCGGAGCTAAACAGCCGTTTCAGCATTTCATAATTGGAGGGTAAAAGATGAAGCCTCAGGTTGGTGTAATTATGGGGAGTATTTCAGATTGGGAAACAATGAAATATGCTTGCGAAGAATTAGAAAAAGTGGGCATCTCCTATGAAAAACAAGTTGTTTCAGCACATAGAACGCCAGATTTAATGTTTGAATATGCTGAGAGTGCAAGAGAACGAGGAATTAAAGTTATTATTGCTGGTGCAGGAGGAGCAGCGCACTTACCAGGTATGGTAGCAGCAAAAACGACGATTCCTGTTATTGGTGTGCCTGTTCAGTCGAGAGCATTGAACGGTTTGGATTCTCTTCTTTCTATTGTTCAAATGCCAGGTGGGGTCCCAGTAGCAACAGTAGCAATTGGCAAAGCAGGGGCAACAAATGCAGGTTTGTTAGCAGCAGAAATTATATCCACTTTCGAACAAGAAGTAGCAGAAAAGTTAGAGCAAATGAGAAAAGAAACAAGGGAAAAGGTGCTGGAGAGTAGTGAACAGCTTAAATAAAGTAATATTACCAGGACAAACAATTGGTATTATCGGGGGAGGACAATTAGGGAGAATGATGGCTTTATCGGCAAGAGCATGTGGTTTTAAGATTGCCGTTTTAGATCCGACTCCAAATTGTCCATGTGGTCAAGTGGCAGATATAGAAATAACAGCTTCATACAATGATCTTGATGCATTAAAGAAATTAGCTGAAGTTAGTGATGTTATTACATTTGAATTTGAAAACATTAATGGTGAAGCATTGGATTGGCTTAAGCAGCATGCCTATGTACCACAAGGATCGGAACTATTAAAAATAAGTCAGAATCGTATCATTGAAAAGCAAACGATAGTAAATGCAGGTGTGGAAGTTGCGCCTTATACTGTTATTAGAGATAGTCAAGATTTATCACGCGGTATCGAGAAAATCGGCTTTCCTTGTGTGCTTAAGACAGCAACAGGTGGATATGATGGTAAAGGTCAACTTGTTATGAAAACAAAAGAGGATATAGAAAGTGCTAAACACATGATCGAACAGTGTGAATGTGTTTTAGAAGCATGGATTCCATTTGAAAAAGAAATATCAGTTATCGTTACTCGTAATGTAAATGGAGAATCCAAGGTGTTTCCAGTAGCTGAAAATATCCATCATGAAAACATTTTACATCAAACAATTGTGCCAGCTAGAATTACTTCTGAAACAGAACAAAAAGCATTAGAAAAAGCAAAATTAGTTGCTGATTCTATGGGGCTTGTCGGAACATTAGCTGTTGAGATGTTCGTAAGTAGTGATTCTCATATTTATATTAATGAAATTGCTCCAAGACCTCATAACTCTGGCCATTATACAATGGAGGCTTGTGAAACATCTCAATTCGAACAGCATATTAGAGCGGTCTGTAATTGGAAGCTTGCTGATACGACGTTATTAAAGCCTGTTGTTATGGTTAACATATTAGGAGAGCATGTAAAACCATTATTAGACAGAATTCCAACTCTTGATAATTGGAAAATTCATTTATATGGTAAGGAAGAAGCTAAAATAAAGCGTAAAATGGGTCATGTTAATATTTTACGAGATACTGTAGAGGAAGCGCTAATTGAGGCGAAAAAAAGTAATATTTGGTAGAAACAACAGGTGATCCTTAATAAATTGGAGGAATTAAAACATGATTGAACGTTATACAAGACCTGAAATGGGTGCTATATGGACAGACGAAAATCGATTCAATGCTTGGTTAGAGGTTGAAATTTTAGCATGTGAAGCTTGGGCTGAGCTAGGGGTTATTCCAAAAGAAGATGTTAAACTACTTCGTGAAAATGCATCTTTTAACATTGATCGTATTTTTGAAATTGAAAAAGAAACTCGACATGATGTTGTCGCATTTACTCGTGCCGTATCAGAAACGCTTGGAGAAGAACGTAAATGGGTACACTACGGTTTAACTTCAACAGATGTAGTGGATACTGCTAATTCGTACTTATTAAAACAAGCAAATGATATTCTTCAAGCTGATATTGAGCGTTTTATTGAAATCTTAAAAAATAAAGCTCAAGAGCATAAATATACTGTCATGATGGGACGTACACATGGTGTTCATGCAGAACCAACAACATTTGGTTTGAAAATGGCTTTATGGTATGAAGAAATGAAACGTAATTTGGAACGATTTAAAGCAGCAAGAGAGAGTGTAGAATATGGAAAGATTTCTGGTGCTGTTGGTACATACGCAAATATTGATCCTTTTGTTGAGAGCTATGTTTGTGAAAAATTAGGAACAAAACCAGCACCAATTTCTACTCAAACGTTACAACGTGATCGTCATGCTCACTATATGAGTACAATCGCGTTAATTGCGACTTCAATTGAAAAGTTTGCCGTTGAAGTTCGTGGCTTACAAAAAAGTGAAACACGTGAAGTAGAAGAAGCTTTTGCAAAAGGCCAAAAAGGTTCTTCAGCAATGCCGCATAAACGTAATCCAATCGGATCTGAAAATATGACTGGTATAGCACGTGTCATTCGCGGATATATGTTAACAGCTTATGAAAACGTTCCTTTATGGCATGAAAGAGATATTTCTCATTCATCAGCAGAAAGAATCATTATGCCTGATGCAACTATTGGATTGAACTATATGTTAAACCGTTTTGGAAATATCATTAAAAATTTAACGGTATTCCCTGAAAACATGAAACGTAATATGGATCGTACATTAGGTTTAATTTATTCACAACGTGTGTTATTGGCATTAATTGATAAAGGATTAGTACGTGAGGAAGCATATGATACAGTTCAACCTAGAGCAATGCAATCATGGGAGGAACAAGTACCTTTCCGTACATTAATCGAAGGAGACGAAAAAATTACTAGTCTTTTGACTCCTGAAGAAATTGCTGATTGCTTTGACTATAACTATCACTTGAAAAAGGTTGATGTTATTTTTGAACGTGTAGGTTTGTAAGCTTTTTAAAAACATCTGAAGATTAAAAGAGATTTTCAGATGTTTTTTTAATAAATATGACTAAACGTAAGTAACTGTCTGGTTTGGAGTCTTATAGGATATAGTCTTTTTACTGCTGTTCTTTTACTACCATGGTACTTACGCTTTTCTTAATTTTCCCAATATACTAAATTCGGAGGGTTCAACAATGGAAAAAGGATCATTATTGTATGAAGGTAAAGCGAAGAAGGTCTATGCAACCGATGATGAAAATGTTGTATGGCTAGAATATACCGATCAAGCAACTGCTTTTAACGGTGAGAAAAAAGCAGCGATCCAAGGAAAAGGTGCTTTAAATAATGAGATTACTAGTTTACTATTCATGAAGCTTCAGGAAGAAGGAATTCCTTCTCACTTCATTCAAAAAATTTCTGAACGTGAACAATTAGCCAAAAAAGTAAGCATTATTCCATTAGAAGTTGTTGTTAGAAATGTTTTTGCAGGCAGTATTTCTAAACGTCTAGGTGTTGAAGAAGGCGTCGAAATGAAGCAGCCCATTGTAGAATTTTATTATAAAAATGATGACCTTGGTGATCCTCTTTTAACAGATGCTCACATTTCACTATTAGATATTGCAACAGTAGAAGAAAAACAAGATATTACTGAAAAAGCATTACGTGTGAATGAAGTATTAAAAAAATTCTTTGCTGAAATAAATATCAGATTAATAGATTTTAAGCTTGAATTTGGAAAAACAGAGCAAGGTGAAATTTTACTAGCAGATGAAATCTCACCAGATACTTGTCGCTTGTGGGATGCTACTACTGGTGAAAAGCTCGATAAAGACGTATTCCGTCGTGACTTAGGAAATATTACAGATGCATATGAACAGATTTTATCAAGACTTGGAGGAGCAAAGCATGTATAAAGTTAAGGTGTATGTAACATTAAGAGAAAGTGTATTAGATCCACAAGGAGCGGCAGTTAAACATTCATTAAATAGTCTTTCATATACAGAAGTTGAGGATATTCGTATTGGGAAGTATATGGAGCTTTCTATTAGTAAAAGTGATCGAGATGTGAATGAAGTAGTAAAAGAAATGTGCGAAAAGTTATTAGTAAATACGGTTATAGAAGACTATCGTTATGAGGTTGAGGAGGTTGTCGCACAGTGAAATTTGCAGTAATCATGTTTCCAGGCTCGAACTGTGATGTAGACATGTATCATGCGATTAAGGATGAGCTTGGTGAGGAAGTAGAATACGTTTGGCATACTGAAACTGATTTATCTACGTTTGATGGCATTCTATTACCAGGTGGTTTTTCATATGGTGATTACCTTCGCTGTGGTGCCATTGCTCGATTCTCAAATGTTATGGAGCAAGTAGTAAAAGCTGCAAATGAAGGAAAACCGGTTTTAGGCGTATGTAATGGATTCCAAATTTTACTTGAAGCGGGCTTACTTCCTGGTGCAATGAGAAGAAATGAAAGCCTTCATTTCATTTGTCGAAATGTTCAACTAAAAGTTGAGAATAACGAAACCATGTTTACAAATATGTACGCAAAAGATGAAGTAATTACTATTCCAATTGCTCATGGTGAAGGAAATTACTATTGCGATGAAGCAACCCTACAGAAATTAAAAGAAAATAATCAAATCGTTTTCACATATGAAGGAACAAATCCGAACGGAAGTCTTGAAGATATTGCTGGTATTGTCAATGAGACAGGAAATGTATTAGGGATGATGCCACATCCAGAGCGTGCAGTTGACTCATTATTAGGAAGTGCTGACGGTCTAAACTTATTTAAATCTATCGTTAAACAATGGAGGGAATCACATGTCGTTACTGCTTGAGCCAAGTCCAGAACGTATTCAAACAGAAAAAATATATGCAGAAATGGGACTATCTCCTGAAGAATTCGATTTAGTAACGAAGATTCTCGGTCGTTTTCCTAACTATACCGAATTAGGCTTATTTTCTGTCATGTGGTCAGAGCATTGCTCTTATAAAAATTCAAAACCCGTATTACGTAAGTTTCCAGTAACCGGTGAAAAAGTTTTACAAGGACCAGGAGAAGGTGCAGGGATTGTAGATATTGGTGACAACCAAGCGGTTGTTTTCAAAATCGAATCTCATAACCACCCTTCTGCGATAGAGCCCTACCAAGGAGCTGCAACGGGTGTAGGTGGAATTATTCGTGACGTATTCTCAATGGGTGCACGTCCTATTGCGATGCTTAATTCATTGCGTTTCGGTGAATTAGATACAGCCCGTACGAAATATTTATTTAAAGAAGTAGTTGCTGGTATTGCAGGATATGGGAATTGTATCGGAATTCCAACGGTTGGTGGAGAAATTCAATTTGAGAAATGCTATGAAGGAAATCCACTTGTAAATGCGATGTGTGTTGGTTTAATCAATCATAAGGATATTAAAAAAGGTCAAGCGCATGGTGTTGGTAATACAGTTATGTATGTTGGAGCGAAAACAGGACGCGATGGAATTCACGGAGCTACCTTTGCTTCAGAAGAATTGACAGATGCATCCGATGAAAAACGTCCGGCTGTTCAAGTTGGTGACCCATTCATGGAGAAGCTTTTATTAGAAGCTTGTCTTGAACTGATTCACTGTGATGCTTTAGTAGGTATTCAAGATATGGGAGCGGCAGGTTTAACAAGTTCATCAGCAGAAATGGCAAGTAAAGCAGGTTCTGGTATTGAAATGAACTTAGATCTTGTACCTCAACGTGAAACAGGCATGACAGCCTATGAAATGATGCTTTCTGAATCACAAGAGAGAATGCTAATCGTCGTTACGAAAGGACGCGAACAAGAAATCGTCGACTTATTCTCGAAATATGATTTAGAAGCAGTTGCAATTGGTCATGTTACGGATGACAAACAATTACGTTTAATTCACAACGGTGAGGTAGTAGCAGATGTTCCAGTTGATGCTTTAGCGGAAGATGCACCTGTGTATCATAAACCATCAACAGAGCCTGCTTATTATCGTGAATATCAAGCAATGGAGCTTGATACACCACAAATTGAAGATTACGGAAATACATTAAAGCAATTACTGTCTCAAGCAACTATTTCAAGTAAAGAGTGGGTGTATGATCAATATGATTATATGGTACGCACTAATACGGTTGTTGCTCCTGGCTCAGATGCTGCTGTTGTTCGAATTCGTGAAACAAACAAGGCATTAGCTATGACGACAGATTGTAATTCAAGATATATTTATTTGGATCCAGAGGTTGGTGGTCAAATAGCAGTTGCTGAAGCAGCACGTAATATCATTTGTTCTGGAGCAGAACCACTGGCTATTACAGATTGTTTAAACTTTGGTAATCCAGAGAAACCAGAAATTTTCTGGCAAATTGAAAAAGCAACTGACGGTATGAGTGAAGCATGTCGTACGTTAAATACTCCTGTTATTGGTGGAAATGTATCACTATACAATGAAACAAGTGGAGAAGCTGTTTACCCAACACCTGTAGTAGGGATGGTTGGACTTGTGCATGAATTAGAGCATATTACAACACAAGCCTTTAAAAAAGCTGGAGATGCGATTTATGTAATCGGTGAAGCTAAAAGAGAATGGGGCGGAACAGAATTACAGAAATTATTGCATGGAGAAATTTTTGGGCCAGCACCTTCCATTGATTTGAATGTGGAAAACCAACGTCAGCAACAATTATTAGAAGCAATACGCCAAGGAGTTATTGCATCTGCTCATGATTTAGCTGAAGGTGGTTTAGCGGTTGCATTAGCTGAATCATTGTTTGGAAGTAGTAATTTAGGAGCAAAGGTTGAATTGAAAGGTGATACAACAGCTGAACTATTCAGTGAAACACAATCCCGCTTCTTAGTATCTGTTCCACAAGAGAAAAAAGATCAGTTTGAAAAAATAGTTGTGGATTGTGTATTAATTGGTGAAGTGGCAAATGATGGGGTGTTAACAGTTCAAGATGAGAATAACGAAAAAGTTCTTGAAGAAAAAGTGAAAGAATTGGAGTCAGCCTGGAAAGGAGCAATCCCATGCTTGCTGAAATAAAAGGTCTAAACGAAGAATGTGGCGTCATAGGAGTATGGGGGCATGCTGATGCTGCTCAAATTACTTATTATGGTTTACACAGCTTACAACACCGTGGTCAAGAAGGTGCTGGTATGGTACTTAGTGATGGTAAAAAATTGATTGGTGTTAAAGGTGAAGGTTTAGTAACTGAAGTTTTTTCACAAGAGAAAATGAAGGATGTTCAAGGTATAGGTTCCATAGGACATGTGCGTTATGCAACGGCAGGGGGAGGCGGATATGAAAATGTTCAGCCACTTCTGTTCCACTTTCAAAATGAAAGTATGGGCTTAGCTCATAATGGAAACTTAGTAAATGCCACGCAACTAAAAGCTCAGCTAGAAGCACAAGGTAGTATTTTTCAAACAACATCAGACACAGAGGTTGTGGCTCATTTAATTAGAAGATCTGGTTTTTCTAGCTTAAAAGATCGAGTGAAAAATGCATTGAGCCTTGTGAAAGGAGCCTATGCATTCCTTGTTATGGGCGAGAAAGAAATGATTGTTGCTCGTGATCCTCATGGATTACGTCCATTATCCCTTGCGAAACTAGGTGATGGATATGTTGTAGCTTCTGAAACTTGTGCCATTGATATTGTTGGTGCAACGTTTATTCGAGATATCGAACCTGGTGAACTATTAGTTATTAATGATGAAGGTGTTAAAGCTGAGCGTTTCTCTGTATCAAATACGCGAGCAATGTGTGCGATGGAATATGTATATTTTTCTCGTCCAGATAGCAATATAGACGGCATTAACGTTCACACAGCACGTAAAAATATGGGGAAACAACTAGCAATGGAAGCGTTGATTGATGCGGATGTTGTAACAGGAGTACCCGATTCAAGTATTTCTGCTGCCATGGGTTATGCGGAAGCATCAGGAATTCCATATGAAATGGGCTTATTAAAAAATCGTTATGTAGGTCGAACATTTATTCAGCCTTCTCAATCTTTGCGTGAACAAGGTGTGAAAATGAAGTTATCACCTGTTCGTGGCGTTGTAGAAGGAAAACGTGTAATCATGGTTGATGATTCTATTGTACGAGGAACAACAAGTCGTCGTATTGTCAAAATGCTTAAAGAAGCAGGAGCAAAAGAGGTTCATGTCGTTATTAGCTCACCTCCTATCAAAAATCCTTGTTTCTATGGCATTGATACTTCCACAAAAGAAGAATTAATTGCTTCTCAAAAGTCAATTGATGAAATAAAAGAAATGATTGAAGCAGATTCACTAACGTTTTTAAGCCAAAAAGGAATGGTTGAAGCAATTGGTAGACCTTTTGACGATGAGACAGGTGGGCAATGTATGGCTTGTTTCACAGGAAAGTATCCAACTGAAATTTATACAACAGAGGATGAACAATCACCAACTACTATTTGTTGATGACACTCTTTGTGATACATGATTTTAATTAAAAAAGCAGCATCATGTATGCTGCTTTTTTAAAATGATAATAGAACACGAAAAGAAATAAATAATCAAAGCGTAGTGGCTGTCTAGCTTTAGTGCCTAGTCCCTCGAGGTCATAAGCCAAGTCATCTAGAAGATTTAAAAGCAACCTTCTAGACAAATTGTCATATGCTGGTCGGGGGCCTACAGGAGGTAGGGCACAAAGGAATTGCCACAGGACGTGGCGTTCATAGCCTTTGTTCCATACTTGCAAGGCGCTTACGCTTTTCTAAATTGGAGGATAGATGGATGGCTAATGCATACAAACAAGCTGGTGTGGACATTGAAGCTGGTTATGAAGCAGTAAATAAGATGAAAAAGCATGTGCAAAAAACGATGCGTCCAGAAGTATTAAGTGGTTTGGGCGGTTTTGGAGGTATGTTTGATCTTTCGGCACTTGGACTAAAAGAACCAGTACTAGTATCAGGAACGGATGGCGTAGGAACGAAGCTAATGCTGGCATTCATGATGGATCAGCACGATACAATTGGCATTGATGCGGTTGCGATGTGTGTGAATGATATCGTAGTACAAGGAGCTGAGCCACTGTACTTTTTAGACTATATAGCTTGTGGCAAAGCACATCCTGATAAAATCGAAGCAATTGTAAAAGGAGTTGCAACAGGTTGTGAACAAGCTGGAGCTGCATTAATTGGTGGAGAGACGGCTGAAATGCCTGGAATGTATGACGAAGAGGAGTATGACTTAGCTGGATTTGCTGTTGGAGCATGTGAAAAGAAGAACTTAGTTACTGGTGAAAATATTCAAGCTGGTGATGCTGTGATTGGTCTAGCATCAAGTGGTATTCATAGTAATGGATATTCTCTTGTTCGAAAAATTTTACTTCAGGATGCCAATAAGGATTTGCATACTTATGAGGAATCTTTGGGATGTAAGCTAGGTGAGGAGTTACTAAAACCTACTCGAATTTATGTGAAATCATTATTATCTGCATTAAAGCAATTTAATGTGAAAGGAATGGCACACATTACAGGCGGTGGGTTTATCGAAAACATTCCTAGAATGATGCCTGAAGGCTTAGGTGTAAAGATTGAAAAGGGAAATTGGCCGGTACATCCAATTTTCAAGATGCTTCAAAAAGAAGGTAACTTAATTGAAGATGAAATGTTTAACATTTTTAACATGGGAATTGGAATGGTTGTTGTTGTTCCTGCTGAAGAAGCAGAAGCAGCTATAAAGCATTTTGAAGAGCTTGGTGAAAAAGCCTATGTAATTGGTTCGGTAACTTCTGAACAAGGCGTACAGTGGGGGAAGTAAAAGCAGATGAAAAAAATTGCGGTATTTGCTTCAGGAAGTGGCAGTAATTTTCAATGTATAAATGATTACATCTCTCAAGGACAACTTGATGCTGAAATTAAACTACTAGTCTGTGATCGACCAGGAGCTTTTGCGATTGAACGTGCGGAAAAAGCAGGAATTCCTACTTTTGTTTTTTCAGCAAAGGATTATGAAAGTAAGGAAGCTTTTGAAAGTGAGATTGTAAAGCAGCTACAGGAAAGAGATGTAGAGTTTATTGTATTAGCGGGTTATATGAGATTAATAGGTGATACTTTATTAACTTCATACTCTAATAGAATTGTGAATATTCATCCATCGCTATTACCAGCTTTTCCTGGGAAGGATGCGATTGGGCAAGCTTTTAAAGCAGGAGTGAAAATTACGGGCGTAACGATTCACTATGTAGATGAAGGAATGGATACCGGTCCAATTATTGATCAAAAGGCGGTAGAAGTTATAGCAGGAGATACGAGAGAGTCACTTCAACAACGTATTCAAGAGACAGAACATTGGCTATATCCAACCGTTTTACAACGAATATTTTCATAAATAATAGACTCTGTTACAAATTACTGTTGATTTTTAATAAGAAATAAATGTTTACAATCCGTATAAGTATTGTTGAAAGTGTACGGATTGTAAACATAATCTACAGTGGACTGTTAACATAGCTAAATAATAGAAGAGGTGCAAAGTAATCATGGCAAAAAGAGCATTAATCAGTGTATCGGATAAAACAGGAATTGTTGAATTTGCAAAGCAACTGAAGGAAGTAGGATTTGAAATTATTTCTACTGGTGGAACAAGTAAAGCCTTACAAGATGCAGGTGTTGAGGTTATCGGAATCAGTGATGTTACAGATTTCCCAGAGATTTTAGATGGTCGTGTAAAAACGCTACACCCTAATGTACATGGTGGACTTCTTGCCAGACATGATGACCCTGATCACAAAAAGCAAATTGAAGCACATAACATTCAGCCAATTGAGCTTGTTTGTGTAAATTTGTATCCTTTCCAACAAACCATTGCAAAACCAGATGTATCTGTTGAAGATGCCATTGAAAATATTGATATTGGTGGACCAACTATGCTACGATCAGCTGCTAAAAACCATGAATACGTGACGGTTGTAGTAGATCCAACTGATTATGTAAAAGTTGTTGCAGAGTATAAGGAACAAGGTAAAACAACTTTTGAAACACGCCGTGCGCTTGCAGCAAAAGTATTCCGTCATACGGCCGCTTATGATAGTGTTATTTCTCAATATATGACAGAACTTGTTGGGGAAGAACAACCAGAAAGTGTAACGTACACATTTGATTTACAGCAAAGTTTACGTTATGGAGAAAACCCACATCAAAAGGCAGCATTTTATAGAAAACCATTAGGTTCAAAGTTCTCAATTGCAAATGCAGAGCAATTACATGGAAAAGAATTATCATACAACAATATTAATGATGCAAACGCAGCGTTACAAATTGTGAAGGAATTTGATCTTCCAGCAGCAGTTGCTGTAAAGCATAACAATCCATGTGGTGTTGGTACAGGTGAAACAATTTTTGAAGCATTCTCAAAGGCGTATGAAGCAGATTCTACGTCAATCTTTGGGGGCATCGTTGCACTAAATAGAGAAGTAGATGAAGAGACTGCTAAGAAGCTTCATGAAATTTTCTTAGAGATTGTTATTGCACCAAGCTTTTCAAAAGCAGCTCTAGATATATTAACAAGTAAGAAAAATTTACGTCTATTAACTCTTTCATTTGAAAATACAAAAACAAATGAAAAAGTTCTATCGTCTGTTGAAGGTGGTTTATTAGTTCAAGATGCTGATGGATACTCTTTAGATGATGCGACGATTACAATTCCTACAAAACGTCAACCAACTGAAGCAGAATGGGATGCTCTTAAGCTTGGGTGGAATGTTGTAAAACACGTGAAATCAAATGCGATTGTCGTAAGTGATAGTCAAATGACTTTAGGTGTAGGAGCTGGGCAAATGAACCGCGTTGGTTCTGCTAAAATTGCGCTCGAACAAGCTGGTGAAAAAGCAAAAGGAGCGGCTCTTGCATCAGATGCATTTTTCCCAATGCCAGATACGTTGGAAGAGGCAGCTAAAGCAGGGATCACAGCGATCATTCAACCAGGTGGTAGCATTCGTGATGAAGATTCAATTAAAGCAGCTGATGAACATGGGATTGCCATGGTATTTACAGGTGTTAGACATTTTAAACATTAAAATGGGGGTAGTCAGCGAATGAATGTTTTAGTTATTGGACGTGGAGGTCGTGAGCATGCGATTGCTCGTAAATTTTCTGAAAGTAAACGTGTAACAACAGTTTTTGTAGCGCCTGGAAATCCAGGAATGCAAGATGTAGCGAAGCTTGTGCCAATCCAAGAAAATGAAAAAGAAAAATTACTTGCTTTTGTTAAAGAAAATAAGGTAGAACTTACATTTGTAGGACCTGAAGTTCCATTATTAGCTGGCTTAGTTGATGCATTTGAATCGGAAGGGTTACGTGCATTTGGGCCTCGTCAAAATGCAGCGGAAATTGAGGGGAGTAAAAGCTTTGCTAAAGATTTAATGAAGAAATATGATATTCCAACGGCTGCATATGAGACGTTTACATCGTTTGAAGAAGCAAAGGCGTATGTAGAAAAGATGGGTGCTCCGATTGTTATTAAAGCGAATGGACTAGCAGCTGGAAAAGGCGTAGTGGTTGCTACGTCTGAACAAGAAGCAATTGATGCATTAACTGATATGCTAGTAAACGCGAAGTTTGGTTCATCATCAGCAAGTGTAGTTATTGAAGAATACTTAGAAGGTGAAGAATTTTCTTTGTTGAGCTTTGTAAATGGAAATAAAGTGTATCCAATGGTCATTGCTCAAGATCATAAACGTGCTTTTGATGGTGATAAAGGACCAAATACAGGAGGCATGGGAGCATACTCTCCTGTACCACAAATATCGAAAGCAGTAATAGATGAATCCATCGAAAAAATAGTAAAAGTTACAGCAGAAGCCATGATTAGTGAAGGCCGTACCTTTACTGGGATTTTATATGCTGGCTTAATGTTAACAGATAAAGGACCAAAAGTAATTGAATTTAATGCTCGATTTGGTGACCCAGAAACGCAGGTGATTCTACCACGTCTGGATTCGGATTTAGTGGATGTATTAGAAGCAGTCATGGATGGGAAAGAAATAGAAATTCAATGGTCTGACGAAGCTGTTTTAGGAGTGGTATTAGCAGCAAAAGGTTATCCAGAGGATTATAATAAAGGCGATATCATTACAGGTCTTGAAACGGTAGATCCAAAAGTGCATATCTATCATGCAGGAACAGCTGTTGATCAAGTTGGTAACACTGTGACAAATGGTGGTAGAGTGCTATTTTTATCAGCTAAAGGTGTTTCATTAGAAGAAGCAAAGCAAAAAGTATACCAAGAAATAAAAAAAGTGAAATGTGATGCACTTTTTTATCGAAGCGATATTGGTCATCGCGTAATTAAATAAGAAAAAGAGGGTGCAACAGAAGCCTTGCTTTTGGTTACACCCTCTTTTTCTTAATTAGGTTTTCAGAATAGTAGTAGATGTTTTGTTGATGTGTTTTACGGTAAAATGAATTATTTAATCTTCCGTATTGGATGTAGAATCTGTTGATGAATCTTTTGACAGGAAAGATGGATTATCAAAGGTAAAATTACCGAGGTCACTTAGCATATCTTGATACATATGTTGGCTTTTATTAAATAGCTCGGTTAACGGGCAATAACGTAATATACCTTCAGCTACCTTCATGGCAGCTAACATGGCTAAAAAGATATAAGATTGTTTCCAAGGTCTACGAACCATTTTAGCTGTAAGATAGCTGAGCATGGTTAAACCACAAGTGATTCGGATAAGGGCATTAATTGTGTTGATATTGGAAGTATTTTTCATTTTTGTGTCTCCCTTTACAAATTATTTACATAAAATCTGCATACCATACTGTGTAAAAATAACTAAATATGTTAATATAAAAAAAACTGAATGTTATGTTTTCTTACAAAACAAAATTAATGATAAGAGATGAGGGATGTTCATGCTAGAACAACGGTATAGGTGGAAAAATAAAACATTGCGTGAGCATATTGCTATAATAGATGGAATCAAATCACCGCATATACTACTTAAAAATGCGACTTATTTAAATCAAGCACTACGAAAATGGATGAAAGCAAATATATGGATTTATGAAGATCGAATCATATATGTGGGAAATAAAACTCCTGATAAACTTGATAATTGTGACATAATTGATTGCTCAGATTATCATTTAGTACCAGGTTATATAGAACCTCATTCTCATCCTTTTCAATTATATAATCCCCATACATTTTCTCATTATGCATCTTTAACAGGAACAACTACGCTGATCAATGACAACATGATGATCTTTTTACATTTAGAAAAAAAGAAAGCGTTTTCTCTGCTTAAAGAATTACGAAATCTACCTGTATCCATGTACTGGTGGTGTCGATTTGATTCTCAAACAGAGATATATAATGAAGAAACTGTATTTTCACATGGTAATATTAAGTCTTGGTTAGAGCATGATGCTGTTCTTCAAGGGGGAGAGCTGACTGGATGGCCAAAGCTACTTGATGGGGATGACTTAATGTTACATTGGATTCAGGAAGCAAAAAGGATGAAAAAGAAAATAGAAGGTCATTTTCCAGGAGCATCAGAAAAAACATTAACCAAAATGACGTTATTAGGTGTTGATTGTGATCATGAGGCTATGAACGGAGAAGAAGTTCTTACACGCTTAATGCAAGGCTTTTATGTTTCACTTCGCCATTCTTCTATACGTCCTGATTTAGCCAATATTTTAGATGATCTTCATAAGCAGGGAATCGATCAATATGATAAGTTTTTCTTAAATACAGATGGATCTCCTCCAGCATTTTATGAGCATGGTTTTATGGATCGAATGATTAAAATTTGTATTGAGCATGGGGTACCTATTATTGATGCGTACAATATGGCGACAATTAATATAGCTCGTTATTACAATATAGAATATTTACATGGAAACATCAGTACAGGGCGAGTTGCGAATATTAACTTTTTAAAAGATCCGAGTGACCCTACGCCAGTATCTGTTATGGCAAAGGGGAAATGGATACTGAGGGATGGAGATGTTATTTCTCAGCATCAGCCATTTGATTGGTCACAGTTTGGATTTACACCATTGGAAATGGAATGGGATATGAATTATGATGATTTACAATTTTCTATGCCTTTTGGTGTAGAAATGGTCAATGATGTAATTACTAAGCCTTATTCTGTTACTCGTGATATGTCTTATGATGAATTATGCTTTGATCACGATGAATGCTTTTACATGCTAATTGACCGCAATGGAAAATGGCGTATTAATACGGTTATTAAAGGATTTGCAGATAAATTATGTGGATTTGCAAGCTCGTATTCGAATACAGGAGATATTATTGTCATCGGTAAGCGAAAAGAAGATATGCTGTTAGCTTTTAATGAGCTAAAAGATATGGGTGGAGGCATTATCATTACTGAAAGAGGAAAGGTAATTCACCGAATACCACTAGCCTTGATGGGTATTATGTCTGACAAACCGATGAATGATTTAATTGAAGAGGAAAAAAAACTGACAGCTCTTTTAAAAGAAAGAGGTTATCGTTTTTCAGATCCTTTATACAGTTTATTGTTTTTTGCATCAACTCATTTACCTTATATTCGCATTACCCCGACAGGAATGTACGATGTTATGAATAAGACAGTACTCTTTCCAGCAATAATGCGTTAAAATAATAAAGTAGGTAGATTAGTTTGAATCCGGTAGGTTGTTGGATGAAAAGGGGAAATCATTATGCGCTTAAAGATGATTAGCAGCTTGTGTTTAGCAGCCATGCTTGTAATCAGTGGTTGCAGTAAGGGCAAAGAGGAAAAAACAGAACCGTCGGTAGATGAACCTAAACAAGTAGAAACGACCGATAAGGAAAAGAACACATATCCTCTTACGGGATTAGCAACGGATAATGATATTAATCATAGAGCAGTCGCTGTTATGATTAATAATCACTCTAAAGCGAGGCCTCAAAGTGGATTATCTAAAGCAGATATCGTATATGAGATGCTAGCAGAGGGAAATGTAACGAGATTTCTAGCTGTTTTTCAAAGTGAACAGCCAGAAAGAGTAGGCCCTGTTAGAAGTGCTCGAGACTACTTTATTGAAATTGCAAAAGGTCTAGATAGTATTTACATCAATCACGGGTATAGTCCAGATGCCAAAACTTTATTAAATTCAGGATATATTGATCATTTAAATGGTTTGTTTTATGATGGTACCCTTTTTAAACGCGATAAATCTAGAAAAGCTCCTCACAATTCTTATATATCCTTTGAAAATATAGAAAAAGGATCAAAAGAGCAAGGATTTGATTTTACCACGCCACCGAAAGAATGGTCATTTTACACCGAAGAAGAAAGTAATTCAATTGTAGGTGCAGACGCAAATAAGTTTACTGTGGATTATGGTTCAAATACTTATAATGTTACATACGAATATGATGGATCTGAGAAAATGTATAAAAGGTATTCGGATGGATCTCAAATAGTTGATCAGGATACTGGTAAAGAAGTATTGCTAGATAACATTATTGTATTGGAAGCACCACATAAAATTATAGACAACGAGGGGCGCCGTGATATAGATTTATCTAATGGTGGTAATGCTTACTTGTTTCAAAAAGGGAAAATGAACGAGATTCAATGGCAATTTGTTGACAATCTGTTTATTTTCATAAAAGATGGAGAAAAGGTACAATTTGTACCAGGGAAAACGTGGATAAATATTGTTCCAGATAAAAAGGGATTACAATCTACAGTCACTGTGCAATAAGTCGAGTCTAGCTGAGCCATTTTTACTTGTAAAAGGAGTTAAACTATGCAAATAAACAAATTAAGAGGAAGAGAACTAGATCAGTTGTTTAATGCTATTCTTTCTTTAAATGACCTAGAAGAATGTTATCGTTTTTTTGATGACTTATGCACGATTAATGAAATTCAATCTCTTGCTCAAAGACTAGAAGTAGCTAGAATGCTTCAGGATGGAAAAACATATCATAAAATAGAAACAGAAACAGGAGCAAGTACTGCTACAATTTCTAGAGTGAAAAGATGCTTGAATTACGGAAATGATGCATATACAATGGCTTTAAAAAGAATAGAAACACAAGAATAGACTGTCCAATTGGGCAGTCTTATTCTTTGTCTTTTTAATTGATCTATTCAATAAAAAAATCAGTACGGTTGTATATAGGTCAGGGGCCTTACAGGATGTGCGAGTTTAGCCGTTGTTCCTTCTTGTAAGGAGTAGGTAAGGCTCGTCTTCAAGCGTCTAGCTTCAGTGGCTAACTCCTCGAGGTCACAAGCCAATCTGTCCAGAAGGAAAAAGAGCACGTTCTAGCCTGATTGGCTTGTACTGGTAGGAGTTGAACAAGCCACCTCAGCATTTTTGATTCCCGTGTGTCCCCTTTTTAATATGAAACATTGAATTACTATAAAGTTATTTTCTTTGATTATTCTTTAACTAAAAAGGACCAGTGACGGTTTATCTAAAAGAGATTTGTCTAGCAAAAGCGACTAGCCCTTCGAGGACATATCCGATTTTTTCAGAAATGAAAAGCATGTTTCTGAGGAAAATTGTATTATGTAGGTCGGGGCTAAACAAGTCACTTTCGCTTTTCTATATATCAAGTTTTTTTCTTGGTTTTCTTAATGCTATAATGATGAAATGGAAGATAGATTGGGGGCAATTCAATGTACAATTATAACGAGTGGAATCATGTATTTAAACTCGATCCAAATAAAATGATTTCTGATGAGCATCTAGAGCTATTGTGTGAATCAGGTACGGATGCTATTTTGGTTGGTGGAACGGACGGAGTTACATTAGAGGGTGTATTAGATTTAATGGCAAGGGTTCGTAGATATAGTGTTCCTTGCATTTTGGAAGTTTCTTCTGTAGAAACAGTGACTCCAGGTTTTGATTTGTATTTTATCCCAACAGTTCTTAATAGCCGTGATCCAAAATGGATTGTTGGACTTCACCAAGAAGCCGTTAAGGAATTTGGAGAAGTAATGGATTGGAATGAAATTCATATAGAAGGTTATTGTATTTTAAATCCGGATTGTAAGGCAGCAAAGGTTACAGATGCTCGTACCGAATTAAGTATTGATGATGTAGTAGCTTACGGAGAAATGGCTGAGCAAATGTTTTCGATGCCAATTTTCTATTTGGAGTATAGTGGAATGTATGGAGACCCAGAAGTAGTGGAGCGAGTTGCGGAAAGACTTGAAAATACAATTCTTTTTTATGGTGGCGGAATTGTTAATGCGGAGCAAGCAAAGGAAATGTCTCAGCATGCAGATGTAGTCGTTGTAGGAAATGTCATTTATGACAATATTCAGGAAGCATTGAAAACTGTAAAAGTAGTAAAGCAATCTAAGAGAAACTAGGACAAACCATGTCATTTACGATATAATTAACAGAACAAATGTTCTTTTTGGTGGTGTAATAATGGAAAAAACGACAGAAATGTTGGTAAAGGGATTAAATCCCGAACAGAAAAAAGCGGTTCAAACAACAGATGGGCCATTGTTAATAATGGCTGGAGCAGGAAGTGGAAAGACTCGTGTTTTGACGCATCGTATTGCGTATTTAATGGTTGAAAAAGAGGTTGCTCCATGGAATATTCTTGCTATTACCTTTACAAATAAAGCAGCAAGAGAAATGAAGGAACGTATTGGGCGCCTATTAGGACCAGATGCAGAAAATATATGGATTTCTACCTTTCACTCGATGTGTGTCCGTATTTTAAGAAGAGACATCGACCGTATCGGCTATAGCCGTACCTTTTCAATTTTAGATTCAACAGATCAGCAGTCTGTTATTAAGCAAATTCTTAAGGATTTGAATTTAGATTCGAAAAAGTACGATTATCGAGCAATTCAAGGTGCTATTAGTTCAGCTAAAAATGAGTTAATTAATAGTGAGGAGTATGAAAAGACAGCGGCTGATTACTATACAAAGGTCGTTAGTGATGTGTTTAAAGAATATGAAAAAAGACTTCGTAAAAACCAAGCATTGGATTTCGATGATTTAATCATGAAAACCATTCTGCTGTTTGAACGAGTACCAGAGGTATTACAGTATTATCAAAGAAAATTTCAGTATATTCATGTCGATGAGTATCAAGATACGAACAGAGCCCAATATATGTTAGTTAAGCTAATGGCTCAACGCTTTCAAAATTTATGCGTAGTAGGGGATTCAGATCAATCGATTTATCGATGGAGAGGAGCAGACATTGCTAATATCCTTTCTTTTGAAAAGGATTATCCTAATGCTAATGTTATTTTCCTTGAACAAAATTATCGTTCTACAAAGCGCATATTACAAGCAGCGAATGAAGTTATATCTAATAATAGCAATCGAAAGCCTAAAAATTTATGGACAGAAAATGTAGAAGGAAATGCTATTCAATATTACCAAGGGGATAACGAACAAGCAGAAGCTGCATTTGTTGTTGGTAAAATCTTAGAAATGACAAAAAATTCATCACGTAAATTAAGTGATGTTGCAATTCTATACCGTACAAATGCTCAATCGCGTGTAATGGAGGAATTTTTATTAAAATCCAATTTACCTTATAGCATTGTCGGTGGAGTGAAGTTCTATGATAGAAAAGAAATTAAAGATATTCTGGCATACTTGCGTCTAATCTCTAATCCGCATGATGATATCAGTCTACGTCGAATAATAAACGTTCCTAAACGCGGTGTAGGGGCAACTTCAATTGATAAGATAGCAGACTTTGCGATTATGCAAGATACATCCATGTTTGATGCACTTCAAAGTATTGATTTAATAGGATTAAGTCCAAAGATCCGCAAAGCCGTTTTGGAGTTCAGAGACTTAATTCAAAATTATACAAACATGCAGGAATACCTTTCAGTTACAGAATTAGTTGAAGAAGTCTTAGATAAATCTGGCTATAAAGAAATGCTGAAAGCAGAAAAAACCATCGAAGCTCAAAGTAGACTTGAAAACTTAGACGAGTTTTTATCTGTTACGCAAAACTTCGAAAAAGCAAATGAAGATAAAAGTCTAGTTGCTTTTCTAACAGATTTAGCATTGGTAGCTGACATCGACCAATTAGATAAAGATGAAGAGCCACAAGAAGGCGTGATTCTAATGACCCTGCACTCAGCTAAAGGATTGGAGTTTCCAGTTGTATTCTTACTTGGTTTAGAGGAAGGCGTTTTTCCTCACAGCCGTTCATTAATGGACGAGGAGGAGATGGAGGAAGAAAGACGATTAGCTTATGTAGGAATTACGCGAGCAGAAGAAGAATTATATATGACGAATGCACAAATGAGAACATTATTTGGTCGTACAAACTTTAATCCTGTTTCACGTTTTATTTCTGAAATTCCTTCATCCTTACTTGTGAACCTACGCGAGGAAGAAAGGAAAAAAGCTGCTCCTGCAGCTACTAATCGTGGAAGCTCCTTTAGTTCAAGAAGAGCAGCAGTAACCGCACAACCTGTTAAGGCGCCTGTTAAAACAGGTGGTAGTGACATAGATTGGAAAGTCGGAGATAAGGTTCAGCATAAAAAGTGGGAAATTGGTACTGTTGTTAGTGTGAAAGGGCAAGGTGATAAAGTAGAGCTAGATATTGCGTTCCCTAGTCCAATCGGAATCAAACGATTACTAGCAGCTTTTGCGCCAATACAAAAGGTATAACAAAGAAAGGACTGTCCATATGGATTTTATTTCTGCTCAAAAACGAGTAGCTGAGCTACATGTTTTACTGAACCAATATAATTATGAATATCATGTATTGGATCAGCCGTCGGTACCGGATTCAGAGTATGACGCCAGATTAAAAGAATTAATTCAAGTTGAAGAAAGCTTTCCAGAATTAAAGACACCAGATTCTCCAACGCAACGTGTTGGAGGAGCTGTTTTAGATGCATTTCAAAAGGTAGAACATCGCACGCCGATGTTAAGTTTAGGAAATGCCTTTAATGAAGCAGACTTACTTGATTTTGATCGAAAAGTTCGCCAAGCAGTTGGTGAACAGTTTTCATATGTATGTGAATTAAAAATAGATGGACTAGCTGTTTCACTTATGTATGAAAATGGTCTTTTTACTCGTGGTGCTACTCGTGGAGATGGTACAATTGGAGAGGACATTACAGCTAATCTAAAAACAATTAAATCTATACCACTACGAATAAAACAGCCGTTAACGATAGAAGTTCGTGGCGAAGCGTATATGCCAAAGAAATCATTTGAACAGCTTAATAAAAAACGAGAGCAGCAAGAAGAAGAACCGTTTGCGAATCCTCGAAATGCCGCAGCTGGTTCATTGCGCCAGTTAGATCCGAGAATTGCAGCCTCTCGTAATTTAAGTGTTTTTCTATATGCCATTGCTGATTTAGGTGGAACTGGTGTTACAACGCATAGTGAAGGATTGAATTTATTAGACGATTTGGGTTTTAAAACCAATCAAGAGAGACAAACATGTGCTAATATACAAGAAGTGATAAGTTACGTAAATAGTTGGAGTGAAAAGAGACCACATCTTCCATATGAAATTGATGGGATTGTCATTAAAGTTAACTCATTACAGCAACAAGAAGAATTAGGTATGACAGCTAAAAGTCCACGATGGGCCATCGCTTATAAATTCCCAGCGGAGGAAGTAGTAACAAAGCTGCTTGATATTGAATTAAGTGTCGGACGTACAGGGGTTATTACACCAACAGCTATATTAGAGCCTGTAAAAGTAGCAGGAACAACTGTAAGTCGAGCATCTCTTCATAATGAAGATTTAATTCGTGAGAAAGATATTAAAATTGGGGATTATGTTGTTGTAAAAAAAGCTGGCGATATTATTCCTGAAGTAGTTAATGTGTTAGTGGATCGAAGAACGGATGAGCAACAAGACTTTATGATGCCGACGCATTGTCCAGAGTGCGGAAGTGAACTTGTTCGTTTAGAAGAAGAGGTCGCTTTACGCTGTATTAATCCAAAATGTCATGCCCAAATTCGAGAAGGACTAATTCATTTTGTTGCAAGAGGAGCCATGAATATCGATGGCTGTGGAGAAAAGGTTATTACTCAGTTATTTCGTGAAAATTTAATAGTTGATGTCGCTGATTTATACAAACTTACAAAGGAACAGTTGTTAGGTTTGGAAAGAATGGGTGAGAAATCAGCTCAAAATTTATTAGAAGCGATTGAAGCTTCAAAAGAGAATTCATTAGAACGTTTACTATTCGGACTTGGAATTCGTCATGTAGGTGCTAAAGCAGCTAAAACGTTAGCACAGCATTTTGAAACGATGGATGCATTAGCGAAAGCAACCTATGAAGAATTAACCATCATCAATGAAATTGGAGATAAGATGGCCGATTCAGTCGTTACATTTTTTGAACAGCCTGAGGTGGCAGATTTACTGCAGGAGCTAAAAGCTTCGGGAGTAAATATGACATATAAGGGACCTAAAGCTATTTTAATAGAGGATAATGATTCATTTTTTGCTGGGAAAACAGTTGTTCTAACGGGAAAACTGGAAGTTCTTACACGAAATGAAGCCAAGGAAAAGCTAGAAGCCCTTGGAGCTAAGGTTGCTGGAAGTGTTAGTAAGAAGACGCATTTAGTAGTAGCTGGTGAAGATGCTGGTTCGAAGCTAACAAAGGCTCAAGATTTAGGTGTAGAAATATGGGATGAGGCGAAACTGATCGAAGAACTAAATAAATAAGAGGTGTAAACCATGAAGAAGCTCTCGTTAATAGGGTTAGCGCTATTGCTACTCTTGTCGGGATGTGCCCCTAAATATGATAGTCAAGATACGAATGTTAAGAAAACTGACGATGACAAAGAAAAGGCGATTATTCCAAAGTATCAAATTTCTGAAAACTATTATCGTACCATTTTGCCATTTGAAGCTAGTAAAGCACGAGGTCAAACTGTATCGAATTTAAATAGTCGATATGATGTAAATGAAATGGAAATGGGCTTAATGCGTATTGCACAACAAAAGTTTAGTCCAGATGATTATGTGTATAAAGAAGGACAATTTTTATCGGCAAAGACTGTGAATAAATGGCTACAACGTAAATATACAAAAGAGCAATTTGCAGAGAAAATGAAAAAAGACAAAGAATTAGAGGAATCGGATAACCTAGGATTGAATCCAATTGACCCTGGTAAGGGAGATATTGTTAAACGTAATGAAGATAATCCACTATATTTAGCACATATTTTGGAACAAGATTACATGGTTAAAAAATCAGATGATAAAGTAGGTTTGGCTGGTGTAGTTATTGGGCTTGCATTGAACTCTGTTCATTACTATCAGAAGGAACAATATGGAGACGTATTCGAAGTGAAAATTCCAGAAGATAAAATGATTGAAGAAGGTAAGAAAATTGCCGATGAAGTATTGGAACGTTTACGCAAAAAGGACGGTTTAAAAAATGTTCCGATTACGATTGCGCTTTATAAGCAAGCTGAGAAATCATCAGTTGTTCCAGGAAACTTTGTAGCTTATACGAATGTTGGTGAAGGTAGCAATCAGATTTCAAGTTGGAAAAACGTAAATGAAAAGTACTACCTATTCCCAAATGATCAAACAAAAGAAAAATATCGTGATGACCACTCAACATATATAAAATTTAAAGAAGATGTAGAAAAGTACTTCCCTAATTTTAGTGGAGTTGTGGGACGCGGATATTATATTGATGATCAGCTACAAGAAATGAAAATTGAAATTCCAATTCAATTTTATGGTAAATCAGAAGCAATTGGTTTCACTCAATATGTAACAGGATTGGTAATGGAATACTTCCCTAGCTATGTTTCTGTTGAGGTCACAGTAACATCAGTAAATGGCGTAGAATCATTAATTGTTCGAAAAGCAAATGAAAAAGAGCCATTTGTTCATATTTCTCAGTAAGTTATGTCAAGATGCCATACAGGTAAACGCTGTATGGCATCTTTTTATCTTATAAAAAAAGTATATAATTTTGGTTAAAGAAATCATTTCTCTAAGATAATAGCTATCAGATAGGACGGGTAACGTTTTTTCTTATGCTTAGAAATAGATGCGTGATGTAGGCGAGATATGATTGAATCATTGTAAAAATGAAGCGAATAAAACGAAGAAGTAAGAGAAAACGATCTGTTTAAGTAGATGACAATTGAATCCTTGATAAAATTTGTTTAAAATAAGAAAGAAAAATGAAATACAATTTGGATAGTAAGAAAAATATGAAAATGCAAAGTGAATTTACTGACTTTTCATAATAGTGGTATAATATTAGTTTGTAATATGTTCTAGTCTTTCTTGTCTAAGAAAAGCCAATAAGATGGACTAGAACCAAAAGAAATATGGAATAAAAACGTGTCCTCTTTTTCAGTAGGCTGAAAAGGAGGATTTTATGATTGAAAATTGTGACGGAGTAAAGGCTATCATATTGCTTTAGCGTGGCAAAGTTTGATAATATTAAAAGTATGGCTTTTGGTCGAATGAAAATTTTGGAGGTGTGAATAATATGTCACGTATTTCAACAGAAGATGTTAAACACGTAGCACATTTAGCTAGACTAGCAGTAACTGAAGAAGAAGTAGAACAAATGACAAAAGAGCTAGATGCTATCATTTCGTTTGCTGAACAGTTAAACGAATTAGATACGACAGATGTTAAACCAACTTATCACGTTTTAGAAATGGTTAACGTTCTGCGAGAAGATGTTGCTAAACCGGGGCTTCCGGTAGAAGAAGTAATCAAAAATGCACCAGATCATCATGATGGACTCATTCGCGTTCCATCCATCATTGAATAAGGGGGGAAGGACAATGTCACTTTTTACAAATAGTTTAAAAGAACTGCAAACTCTTTTACATAAAAAAGAAGTGAGTGTATCAGATTTAGTGGATGCGTCGTTTAAACGTATTGCTCAAGTAGATGATACAGTTGCTGCTTTTTTAGCATTAAATGAAGAAGCTGCTAGAGGACAAGCAGCTCTTCTCGATGAGGCGTTAGCAAAAGGAGAAGCTACAGGTACTCTTTTTGGAATGCCAATCGGAATTAAGGATAATATTGTTACAAAGGATCTTCGCACAACATGTGCAAGTAAAATTCTTGAGAATTTCGACCCGATTTATGACGCAACAGTTGTACAAAAGCTTAAAGAAGCTGGAACAATTACAATTGGTAAACTCAATATGGATGAGTTTGCGATGGGTTCTTCGAATGAGAATTCTGCGTATAAAACGGTTCGTAATCCATGGAATACAAATTGTGTACCAGGTGGGTCTTCAGGCGGATCCGCAGCTTCAGTAGCAGCTGGAGAAGTGTTATTCACACTTGGTTCTGATACGGGTGGATCGATTCGTCAGCCAGCCTCTTTTTGTGGTGTTGTAGGTTTAAAGCCAACCTATGGACGTGTTTCTCGTTTTGGTTTAGTGGCATTTGCCTCTTCACTAGATCAAATTGGGCCAATTACGAATACGGTTGAAGACAATGCCTTTTTATTAGAAGCAATCTCAGGTCTAGATCCAATGGACGGTACATCTGCAAATGTAGAAGTTCCAAAGTTTACAGAAGCTTTAACAGGAGATGTTAAAGGCTTACGTATCGCAGTACCTAAAGAATACTTAGGAGAGGGCGTTCAAGAAGAAGTAAGACAATCTGTTCTTGAAGCTTTAAAAGTATTAGAATCACTTGGAGCAACTTGGGAAGAAGTTTCTCTGCCACATTCTAAATATGCGTTAGCAACCTATTATTTACTTTCTTCATCTGAAGCATCTGCGAACTTAGCTCGTTTTGACGGAGTTCGTTATGGCTATAGAACACCAAATGCTGAAAACTTAATGGAAATGTATAAGCATACACGTTCAGAAGGCTTCGGTAATGAAGTGAAACGTCGTATTATGCTGGGAACATTCGCTTTAAGTTCAGGTTATTATGATGCATATTATAAAAAAGCACAACAAGTTCGTACATTGATTAAAAAGGATTTTGAAGATGTATTCCAAAGTTATGATGTAATTATTGGACCTACAACACCAACTCCTGCTTTTAAAATTGGTGAAAATACAAAAGATCCATTGACAATGTATGCGAATGATATTTTAACGATTCCGGTTAACCTAGCTGGTGTACCAGGGATTTCAGTACCATGTGGATTATCTCAAGAAGGACTGCCACTAGGTCTTCAAATTATTGGTAAGCATTTTGATGAAAGCACGGTATATCGAGTTGCGCATGCCTTTGAACAAGCAACTGATCATCATAAAAAAAAGCCACAATTGTAAGGGGTGAAGAACATGAATTTTGAAACGGTAATAGGTCTTGAAGTACACGTTGAGTTAAAAACAGATTCTAAAATATTCTCATCAGCACCGAACAAATTTGGAGCAGAACCAAATACAAATACATCAGTCATTGATTTGGGCTATCCTGGTGTTCTTCCTGTTGTAAATAAAAAAGCAGTAGAGTATGGAATGAAAGCGGCAATGGCTATTAATTGCGAAGTTGCTACTCATACAAAGTTTGATCGTAAAAATTATTTTTATCCAGACAATCCGAAAGCGTATCAAATTTCTCAGTTCGATCAGCCTATTGGAGAACATGGATATATTGATATTGAAGTAGATGGATATAAGAAACGAATTGGTATCACTCGTATTCATTTAGAAGAAGACGCTGGTAAATTAACACATGGTGTAGGTGGTAGTTCATTATGTGACTATAACCGTCAAGGTACACCACTAGTAGAAATTGTATCAGAACCAGATATTCGTACGGCAAATGAAGCATATGCCTATTTAGAAAAACTTAAATCTATTATTCAATACACAGGTGTATCAGACTGTAAAATGGAAGAAGGCTCACTTCGTTGTGACGCGAATATTTCCATTCGCCCAATTGGTCAAGAAGAATTTGGTACAAAAACGGAATTGAAAAACTTAAACTCATTTAACTTTGTGCGTAGAGGCATTGAGTTTGAAGAGCAACGTCAACGTGCAGTTATACAAGCAGGCGGTAAAATTGAACAGGAAACTCGTCGTTTTGATGAAACAACAGGTAAAACGATTCTTATGCGTGTAAAAGAAGGATCTGATGATTATCGTTATTTCCCTGAGCCTGATTTAGTAGAAATGTATATTGATGATGAGTGGAAAGCTCGCGTACGCGCAGAAATTCCAGAGCTTCCTGATGCTCGTCAAAAACGCTATGTAGAAGAACTTGGCCTACCAACATATGATGCAGCTATATTAACTGTTACAAAAGAAACATCAGATTTCTTTGAAGCGACAGTTGCTGCTGGTGCAGATGCGAAGTTAGCTTCTAACTGGATTATGGGTGATTTATCTGGTTACATGAATGCAGAAGGTAAAGAGCTTCATGACCTTCCTTTAACACCACAAGCGTTAGCTGGTATGATTGTGTTAATTGAAAAAGGAACAATTTCTTCAAAAATTGCTAAAACGGTCTTCAAAGAATTAGTTGAAAATGGTGGTAATCCAGAGGAAATCGTGAAAGCAAAAGGTCTAGTACAAATTTCAGATGAAGGTGCTTTATTAAAAATCATCACGGAAGCATTAGACAATAATCCAAAATCAATTGAGGACTATAAAGCAGGTCAAAAGAAAGCAACTGGTTTCTTAGTTGGTCAAATTATGAAAGCAACAAAAGGACAAGCAAATCCACAATTAGTGAATAAGCTTCTCTTTCAAGAAATCGAAAAAAGATAAAATAAAGCTATAATAGGTGTGAAGATTCATTGATTCTCCTCCTATTATTGAAAGAAGTAATTGTGCTTTATGATAAAGTGAGACTTCGATTAGTGAAAGACATCCTTCATTATTTTTATAAGAAGGATGTCTTTTTTAGAAGATAAGAAAGTATATAATTTTGAACTAAGACAAATGTCTGGCTTTATTTTCAAATCCGTATGTCTCCTTTTTGAAGGAATATCATGGAATGAAACTGCAAAGAGAATCACAATTTCTCTGAGATAACAGCTATACCCAAAGCACTAGTAACTGTTTTTCTTATCTATCGAAATGTAAGACATAGAGTCATTAATTTTTACTATAAATGTGAACGTGAACTTTTAAAATATGTATCTTTTTTAGCAATTAGACAATTCGTTTTGATTTTTTCAACATGAACAAGATATATTGTATATAAGGGGAGGAGAAAAAAATGGTTGTAGGGATATATATCGGTATTATATTGATTATTATTGCAGTTGTCTCATTACTTGTTAAATTTACAGATCCAAAAAAGGTAAAAAGAAGGAATAGATAAAAATACTATTTAACGGATAACCTGTGACAGGATATCCGTTAAAACAAAAGGAGGTAGGGAGGAGTGGATCTTTTATTAATCATTTGGTGCTTGGTTGGGGCTATGATGGTCGGCATAGCATTTGTTGTTCATAACAAGAAAAATTATAGTCTGATCTCTGGCTATAGCTCGTATACCGAGGAAGAAAAAAAGGAATTAGAGAAAAACGGCTATACTAGGGCAGTTGGTCGTTTTTGCTGGACGATGGCTGTATTATGGATTATGAGTATTCCTTTTATTGGATTTCATGTATCTTATAGTATAGAAGTATTTGTAAGCATTTTTCTATTGTATACAATGATTGGTTCTTTGAATTTGACGCGCTATGATGTAAAGCGGACAAAAAAACGAAATAGAATTATTTTAAGTGTTACATATGTCATTGTCATTGTCGGAATAGGAGTTCTCTTTTTTATGGGTGAGCAGGCTACTAACGTGACAATTACTGCTGATAAGATTGAACTAGAAGGAATGTATGATGATACGATTCTTATAAGTGATATAGAAAAAATGGAATTAATAGACCATCTGCCTAATGACACAATCAAATCGAATGGTTATGCTACAGAGACAAGATCACTAGGAGCATTTCATTCTAAAAAGCTTGGTCCGGGTAGACATCATGTTTTCACAAAATATCCACCTTATATTTTTATCGTTACAAAAGACAAATATTATTTACTAAATTCGAAAAAAACGACGGAAACTAAAAAATGGTTTGATGAAATAGAAGCTAAATTAAAATAAGGACGAATATTGTTTTTTTATATGTTTTCTGGAATATTTGTCATTTGGGGCGTCGATGCTATATAATTTACTTTGCAGTTGTTTGAATAACGATACTACATACAATAATAGAATGAGACGTCACTAGACTTTTACTATAAGGAATAGACGAATCTAACTAATAGGATGATGATAATGAAAAGAGCCAGATTAATATATAATCCAACTTCAGGAAGAGAAATCATTCGTAAGCATTTGCCTGATATTCTTGCAAAGCTTGAAGCGGCAGGATATGAAGCATCTTGTCACGCTACAACTTGTGAAGGGGATGCTACAGAAGCAGCCCGTATAGCTATTGAGCGAAAGTATGATGTGGTTATTGCTGCTGGTGGAGATGGAACGATTTATGAAGTAGTTAATGGATTAGCAGGTGCTGAGCATCGGCCAAAGCTTGGAATCATACCGACTGGAACGACCAATGATTTTGCTCGTGCTATTCATGTTTCTCGCTCTGTAAGTAAAGCGGTTGACATTATTGTCCAAGGGAATACGATTCCTATAGATATTGGAAAGATGAATGAAAAATATTTTATCAATATTGCAGGCGGTGGCCGATTAACAGAGCTTACATATGAAGTACCAAGCAAGTTAAAAACGATGATTGGTCAGCTAGCGTACTATTTAAAAGGAATCGAAATGTTACCTTCTATAAAAGCTGCTGAAGTTCAAATTGAATATGATGGTAAGCTTTTTGAAGGAGAAATCATGCTTTTCCTTGTAGCAAATACAAATTCAGTTGGTGGTTTTGAACGTTTAGCTCCAGATGCTTCCTTAAATGATGGGATGTTTACATTATTGATTTTAAAGAAAACGAATCTTGCTGACTTTATTCGAGTTGCGTTTCTTGCTACTCGCGGTGAGCATATTAAAGATCCTAATATCATTTATGCAAAGGCAAATCGAGTTAAAGTAACCTCAAAAGAGAAAATGCAACTAAACTTAGATGGTGAATATGGTGGAGTAGCACCTGTTGAATTTGTTAATTTACATCGCCATTTTGAAGTATTTGTACCAGAGGATTTTGTACCTGATGCATTACCACAAAAGCCTGAGCGTAATGAAATATAATATAACCTAATAAGAGAGTGTTTCTCAAAAGTTAAAGAGGACGCTCTTTTTTATGTTAAAAACATATGATTTGTGAAATTGGTGTGAAAGAAAATTGTCTTAATTAACCACTATTGATTTGTGAAGGATTCTATTATACTCAAATTGTATTGTAAGATCCTATTTTGAAAGGGTGTTAATGTGCTGCATTATCGTACGCATTACCTGGCTGAAAATAAACCTTGGGTAACGTTAATACACGGTGCTGGTGGAAACTCTGCCGTTTGGTTTAAACAATTGAGAGATTATAAAAAGCAATTTAATGTCTTACTCATTGATTTACGTGGACATGGAAAATCTCAAAAGGTCCATTGGAAGAAGGAAGATAATTTTATTACTCTTTCTAATGAAGTAATGGCAGTGTTAGATCATTTGAATATAAGAACTTCTCATTTTGTTGGGATATCTTTAGGAACTATTGTCATTCAAACCATTGCTCAGCAATATCCTAAGCGAGTAGAATCAATGGTTTTAGGTGGAGCTATTACAGGGATTAACCTTCGAACAAAGTGTTATTTAACCCTCGGACATATCGGCAAGTATGTACTACCGTATATGTGGATTTATCGCTTATTTGCTTGGATTATTATGCCACGCAAAAATCATAAAGAAGCTCGCATTACGTTTGTGGAACAAGCAAAAGGAATGTGCCAAAAACAATTTATTAAATGGTTCTCTTTAACACAAAATGTAAGCCCTTTTTTAAAGGAGCTACAACAGGATTTTAAAGACATTCCAACTCTCTTTATTATGGGAGAACAAGATTATTTATTTCTTGATTTAGTCGAGGATGTAGTCTTAAAGACGAACTATTATGTGAGATTAGAATGTATTGAAAATGCAGGTCATGTATGTAACATTGATCAATCACAAATTTTTAACGAAAAAAGCATACACTTTATGCTAAACAATAAAAATAGGATAATTCCAGTGAAATCAAGCTAAGAGGAAAGTCGTCTGCGGACGGCTTTTTTGTGTGGGAAAATGCTTAGTTACGGGAAGTTGAACCAAAATGATCAAGAGTTGAATCGTTTTCGTCGAAAGCTGAATGAAAAACAGTTAAAGTTGAATCACTTCATGGAAAAGTTGAATGAGAACAGCGGCATTATAGTTCGCTTTCTTTATTGTGGCAGGTCTTTATGGTAAAATCATGCTAGTCTGTATTAGGAATAGGCAATATGAGAGAATTTCAAAGTTGTTTAAGCTTTGAATACTCCTTAAACAATAGAAAAGGAAGTTGAACAAATGAAGAAAAATGCTCCAGTCTCGAAAAATGATATAGTGACTGTTCAATTTGAAGATTTAACGACGGATGGATCAGGGGTAGCGAAAGTAGATGGTTATCCATTATTCGTACCTTTTGCTTTACCAGGTGAAAAAGCAAAAGTTCGTGTTGTAAAAGCAAATAAAGGCTATGGCTTTGGTCGCTTAGAAGAATTAATAGAAGAAAGTCCAGACCGAGTAGAATATCCTTGTTCCCTTCATAAAGAATGTGGAGGCGCACAGCTATTACATTTAAGCTATGAAGGACAATTAAAGGCAAAAGAAAAACAAGTGCGTGATGCTTTAGAGCGTATTGGTGGGTTAAAGGATGTTAAGGTTCATTCAGTATTAGGTATGGAGAATCCATGGCAATATCGCAATAAGGTTCAAGTACCAGTTGGTGAACAAAAAGGTCGAGTTGTGGCAGGATATTATAAAAAACGTACTCATGAAATCGTAGATATGACAAACTGCGGTGTAGAACTATCTATGGATGATTCCATCGTAATTAAAGTGAAAAATATTTGTGTAAACAATGGGGTAGCTCCTTATTATGAAAAAGATCATAAAGGTGTACTTCGTCACATCGTCGTTCGTTGGGCAAAAGAAACAGGCGAGATTATGATCGTTTTAGTAACACGTACAAGAACTTTACCGAATAAAGATGAAATTGTAAAAGATATTGTCAAAGCAATTCCGAATGTAAAAAGTATCGTACAAAACATTAATGTAAAACGTACGAATGTGATTTTAGGAGATCGTTCACTTACATTATGGGGAAAAGCGACAATTACCGATACCATTGGAGATATTAAATTTGCGATTTCACCAAGATCATTTTTCCAGGTGAATCCTGTTCAAACAAAAGTGTTATATGACAAAGCATTAGAATTTGCTGGTTTAACAGGAGAAGAAACTGTAATCGATGCTTATTGTGGAATTGGAACAATCTCACTGTTCTTAGCTCAAAAAGCGAAAAAAGTGTACGGGGTTGAAATTGTTGAAGATGCTGTCCGTGATGCACGTGAAAATGCGAAAAGCAACAACATTACCAATGTAGAATTTGAAGCAGGCCCGGCAGAAACAGTTATTACTGAATGGTATAAAGAAGGTATTAAAGCAGATGTTATTGTAGTCGATCCACCACGTAAAGGCTGTGAAGAATCATTATTGAATACTATACAAGCTATGAAACCGAAGAAGGTCGTATATGTTTCATGTAATCCAGGAACATTAGCACGTGACCTCCGTATCCTAGAAGATGGTGGCTATCAAACTTGTGAAGTTCAGCCGGTTGATATGTTCCCGCAAACGACACATGTGGAGACGGTCGCGTTGTTAGAGTTGGTATAATAGTGTTTTCAAGATGTTTTACCTTGGTATTTTAGTCATTTGCCACCTATTTGCCACCGTGTTAAATGGCATGGTGGCAATACTATTCTTCGATGAAGTTTTCGAAAGTTTTAATACTTGTTTCTTCCATCGATTCAGTAACGTGGGAATATGTGTCTAGAGTAGTACTAATTTTGTCGTGTCCTAATCTTTTTTGAACATATTTAATATTGACCCCAGCTTCTATAAGCATTGTTGCGTGGGTATGTCTCAAAGAATGAAAATTAAAAGGTATCATTAATTCATAATTAATTACCCTACTAAGGTATTTTATTGTGTCCATTGTTACTATTTTCCCGTTTTCTCTAGTGCATACATAATCTGACTCTATATAGTATTCGCCATATTTCTCTTTGTTTTCTTCTTGCTTATTTTTATGCTTTTTTAGTATTTCAAGAAGCTTAGCTCCAATTAATATATTCCTTTTTGATGCTGGAGTTTTGGGAGTACCAATGTCAATTTTTCCTTTTTTTAAAATCATAATACTTCGTATTTTAATGATTTTTTTTTCGAAATCTACGTTACTCCATGTTAAACCGCATACTTCTGATGCTCTCATGCCTGTATGAAAAGCAATTTGCAGAGGTATATAGAAAGTGCTATTCTCTGGGAATCTGTTCATTATACAAGCAAAATCATCTTTACTGATAATTTTTAAATTATCATCATCAAAATCTTTACTATATGAAGGTAATTTTACTTCTTCTGCTGGGCTATTTTTAATAAACTTATACGGTTTATTTGCCATACGAAATCCTTTTTTTATTACCCCTAACATAGCTGCAACACTACTTTTTGCATACCCCTCAAGATATTTTTTATTAATGAACTCTTGTAATCTTTTTGAAGTAACTTGTTTTAGTTTTAAACTTCCGAAGGAGGGTACAATGTGACCATCAATGATTCTTCTGTAGTATTGTTGAGTGTTATATTTACAATTTGTAAGCACGTAATTATCAAACCAATAATTAAAATAGTCAGCAACACTTATATTCGATTCTAATAAAGGTGATCCTGTATTTTCTAATTCAGCGATAGCGTTTCTTAAAGCTATTTGTGCTTCTTTTTTTGTTTTGCCTCCTTTGCGTTCTATTTTTTTTCTTTTTCCATCTATTTTCCCTGCTTCAAAATAATAGTACCAAGAACTACCTCTTTTTCTAACTCCGCCTTGCATGAAATCACTCCTAAAATCCTAATTTTAGTTTTAATAATTCAATAGGTATGTTCGTGTGTTGGCTGATTGCTTCTAAGTTATTGAAATTAGCTAGGTACTCATTCCATAAGTCATCAGGTAATAGAAGTTCTACCGTAAATAAATTAGCTTCTTTTTCTAGTTTTGACACTGAAAACATCGTGTCTCTTCTAAGATGCGGAGTGTTAAATCGTGGATGCAAAACACTATGTCCTAATTCATGATAACAAGTAATATCTTTTTCAATGTCGCTTAAATTTGAATTAATAAAAATCCACTTTGTTCGTTTTTCATACTTGTAGAATCCTAATATTTCACGATGTAGATCCCACATTACTATATGCACATTTAAACAATCGGCTAGTTCGTACGGATTGCTTGTATTGTATTTCTTAATAAGATGTTGAACTATGTTTCTGACGTAGTATTTCACAAATGACACTCCGATCTAATTTCACTTACGGTGTTTTTTAGGTGTGTACTTCTTATTAATGATTTTTGTTTGAGTAACTATATATTCCATTGCAGACATGAGCGATTCCTTGGCTTCATCGCTCATCGGTTCACCAGAAAACATCAACCCGTCTGAATCAGTAAGGTCGTTTCGTATTTCGATAATTCTCTTCTCAATATCGTCTCGGTCTTTTTTAGATAGAGTAGATATTATTGTAGTTGTGTCTTCTGATTCATTTAATAAATAATCAGTTGTTACACCAAAATAGTCAGCAACTTTTTTCAATTTATCTGCTGATGGGTAGGCCTTATCCCATTTCCTAATAGTTCCATTACCAAACTCAAGATCTCTTTCCAACGAAGCAATTGTTTTTTTTCTTTGTTTACACAAATATTTAATCTTTTGCACCAAAGTCATTATCTGTCACCTCTCGGCATTTGAAAAAAATAGTCTGTAGACTAAAAATAGATGTTGACAATTAGTCTGTAGTCTATTAAGATTCAAATATAAGCTTTTTTATTTGCAGAAAATACAGCGAAAATTGAAAAAATACAAACAATAATGCGCTGGGGAGCGATATGTTTTATTTTGTCATTTTCTGTATCTTTGCCTGCTTATATATTAGCATATAGTCTAATTTTCAGTCAATGAATTAGCGAAAATTTTCTCATGTAAATTTTTAGGAGGTGATGAAGGTGGATAAAAAGCAATTTCAAATCAGCGTTAAAACGGGACTAATTATTAAAGAAATGACATTAACAGAAGTCGCGAAAACAGTCGGAATTTCAGTTTCTTATTTGTCGGACATAGTTAAAGGTAATAGAAAAGGCGAAAAATACAAGAAAAAAATTTCTGAAATCCTTGGATTTAATTATCAGTGAAATGAAGGTGAACAATATGGAAGTTCTATTTACAGTAAAGGAAGTGTCAAAACTTTTTAAATGTAATACCTCTTTAGTTTATGCACTTATTAAAGGCGGACATTTAAATGTTCTGAAGCTTGGGCAGCTAAAAGTTCCAAAATATGAAGTTGATGATTTTCTTAAAAGAAATATAGGTAAAGATTTTTCTGATTTGGATAATATAAAGAAATTTGAAATGAATTCAGCAAAATAATTTTTTTTACCACTATTGCAGAATTTGAGGAAAGATTTAAGTTCTAAAAATCAAAAGGAGGAATGTAGTTGGATATTTCTGAATTATGTGGATTTTATATGTTTCTGGTTGCCGCACTTGGTATTGGAATGATGATTGGGGGATTACAGAAGGAGGGAAATGAGTGAGAGAATACTATCTCTTATCACTAAAGTGGTCAAAAGGTGATCAATATATATGGTGGGGGCCTAATAATTCTGGTTATTACATGGACATAAAAAAAGCAGGAATTTATACAGAAGAAAAATTAAATAAAAACAAGATCTATTACAATAATACTGGTGTGATGCCAGTTCCTGTTGAAGTAGTTAACAAAGCTGATTGTCAAAAAGTAATAGTGGCAAACTCTGATAATTATAATTTGTTTGGGATACACGAACATCTGAAAACTGCTAAAGAATATTAGGGAGGTAAATGAATGAACGAATTAATTAAAACATCAAATGATAAAAATGGAGACATTATTATTAGTGGTCGTGAGTTGCATGAGTTTTTGGGAGTGAAAACCAGATATAATGACTGGTTTGAAAGAATGCTTGCTTTTGGATTCGCAGAAAATGTAGATTATATTACTCTTACTCAAAAAAGAGTAACAGCTCAAGGAAATAGCGTAGAACAATATGAACATCATTTGAAATTAGACATGGCAAAAGAAATATCAATGATTCAACGTACAGAAAAAGGTAAACAAGCTAGACAGTATTTTTTACAACTTGAAAAAATGTGGAATAGTCCAGAAATGGTTATGAAGCGAGCTTTAGAATATGCAGATAAAAAAGTATTAGAGTTATCTACAAAAATAGAAGAGGACAAGCCTAAAGTATTCTTTGCTGAAGCTATTTCAGTTAGCAAAACTTGTATTCTAGTAAAAGACTTAGCGATTTTATTAGCTCAAAAAGGAATTGAGATAGGACAACAGAGGCTATTTAAATGGCTTAGAGAAAATGAGTATCTTTGTAAAAGTAAACCATTTTGGAATAAACCAACACAACGATCTATGGAACTGAGTTTATTCGAAGTTAGCACGCATATTCATACTGGAAGTGATGGAGTTCCGAATACAAAGTACACACCTAAAGTAACAGGAAAAGGTCAAATCTATTTCATAAATAAGTTCTTGGAAAAGAAAAATGCCTAGTTGCTGCAACAACTAGACAGGTTGATTTGTTAATTCTAATGTTCTTGTGGTCAATTATATATCAACTATTGACTATTGACTACATGGAACGTTTATTCGGTATTAAGCATCTTGGAGGTGTAAAGATGCATCAAGGGTGGATTAGTTTACACAGGAAGATTCAAGATCATCCTTTGTTTTTAGAAAAAAGATCATTTTCAAAGTTTGAAGCATGGATTGATTTATTATTACTTGCTAATCACAAAGATAATAAAGTGCTTCTTGGAAATGAATATATAGTGGTCGAAAGAGGTAGTTTCATAACATCTGAATTAAAGCTTATGGATCGTTGGGGATGGTCAAAAACTAAGGTAAGGTCGTTTTTAAAATTATTAGAAGAAGACTCTATGATTGTTAAAAAAACAGACAAGAAAAAAACCACCTTAACCATATGTCACTACAGCGATTATCAAAATTCAGAAACCACAAAAGAACCACAAAAGAACCATAAGGAGACCACAAAAGAACCACAAAAAGACACAAACAATAATGTTAATAATGATAACAATGAAAATAATGATAATAAAAAAGATATAAATCATAAGCAAGCTTATGACGAGTCGTCAATTTATTTTCAATTAGCTAATTTCTTATTTCAAAGAATACTAGAAAACAATCCAGAACATAAAAAGCCTAATCTTCAAAAATGGGCTAATACAGTTAGATTGATGATGGAACGAGATAAACGAACTGAAGAACAAATTAAATTCCTTATAAATTGGTCTCAAAACGATTCTTTTTGGCAGGGGAACATCTTATCAATGGACAAGTTAAGAGATCAATTTGACCGACTTGTAGTTCAATGCAAGCGAGATAAACAGAACAAACCAAGTAGAGGATATCAACGTCAAGAAATCGTTCCAGATTGGCTTAAAAACCAAAATAACAGTACTCCAACAGAGGAACATAATCCTGACTTTGAAGCAGAAGCAGAAGCCCTAATGAAAGAGTTGCAAGAAAAATACTAAACTAAGGTGATAATTGTGAAAAGTCCGGTAACTATTGAAACAATGGCAATTAGTCACATTGAAGATACTCATATGGTACATAAGCGTATAGGTGTTTATGTACCTCTTGATGAAGAAGAATTGAATTGGAATTGGGATATAAGAGATGTTAAAGAGTTTGATCGGTCCTTTAATGCTGGAATGAATATTTTTGAGTTAGCTGAAAAGTTTAATCGCTGTATTGATGAAGTTGCAATATTAATTCTAGATCGTGGCCGTAAAGGAAAGTTAAAAGGAGTGAGAGATTTTGCAAGTAGAAACAATGTGGTCAACGACTAGTGGATTGCCAGCCATACTTCAAAAAGGTGAATTCCTAAAGAAATCTGAGATTGAATTACTTATTGAAGATGGTGTGCCTAAGTTAGCTATTGCTGAAGCAGTAGGAATGGAACCAAAAGAATTTAATGAATTACTTAAAGCGTGGTTTGGAAAGGTTTTGAAGCATGATTTATCTCATATCACTCCTGAGAAATATAACGAGGTTAGAGATAAATTTCGAAATGAAATAGAGATTGCTGAATACTTCGGAGTAACACGCGAACAATTAGCGTCTAAAAAACAACGATGGAGAAATGCAGGTATTTATATCGGTGAGCGTAAGAAACGAAGAAATATTGATAAATAAGGAGTGTTTGATGTGACTAATAAAAATACTGAGTACTTAGAGTTATTAAATGAAATCAATAAATGCATCGAAGTTAATCCTGAATTATTAAATAGATTATCAAAATTCGTTTTTGACTTAGAAGAAGAGAGACAGCAGTTGCATGATGCTGCTGGAGATACTGAGAACGAATTATCTAAAAGTGCAGATACAATAATCGATTTAAAATCTGAAAATCAAGATCTATTAGCAGAGAATCATAGATTACAAGAAAACGTTCGTTCTTACATTCGTGATTCAGAGTTATCAACTAGTACTAATAATCAACTTAGAAGCATGATGGAGGAAAAGCATAAAGAGAATGTAACATTACGAGCAGCGTTAAAGGCGGTGCTGTAAATGGATTTTGAATCAGCGATTAAACATGTTCGTGATGTATATGTTAATTTTCCTCGTCAGTATGAGCAGTTAGAAAAAGATTTGAAACAGTTAGAGTTAGAACAACAAGATTTACTTCATTTAATCGAATTTAAGGCTTTCAATGCTTCTGAAGGTTATAAGTATAGTAAAGATTTACAACGTATCAGAAATGAACGTAGGAAAGTTAAGGATACATTAGAACTATTAAAGCCAATTATGGAATTAAACAAATTTCCTCAAAAGCCTTCTGAAAAGAATCTGAATAAATCATTAGGTGATCTTCGGAAAATTGCTTATGAACATGGTGGGCGTACTTATAGAATGAGAGTTCGTGATGATTTACAGGAGTTGGTCAATAAATGATTAGGAGAGTGCTAGAACAAGGTTATCATTCGATTGATCATGAAAGATTGGTTGCTATTACTATTTTTGAATCTGGTGTAGATAAAGAAATGGTTAAGCAAGAGAATAGGTTCAGTAAACGCCATGGTGTTTTGGTCGGTAATGGCGAAGTATTTGAGTTTAAGTAAAACGTTGAATATTTATTATGCGAAATACGATTTATATTTAGTTACTAAAAAACGAGGAGGATTAATCATGGATTTAAATAAAATGGTCGTTGCTAGTTTGGCAAAAATGGAGTCTGAGGGAAAGGTGCAAGAGATTGTTGATAAACATGTTGCTTCAACTGTTAATGATATTGTAAAAGACTTGTTTGGTAATTGGAGTGATTTTTCTAAGGAGCTTAAAAACACAGCAAAAGAAGCTCTACAAATTAATTTCAAAGATTTAAATCTATCATCTTATAATCATTTAATTTTAAAAGCTATTAAAGATAAGCTAGACGATGAAATTACAAATCAAGGTGTTGCACAAGTCAAAAATCAAATTGAGGGATTGTTAACTGATACAAAGCGTGAATACAAATTGTCAGAACTGGTTGAGGAACTAGCTGAGGAAATCAAGGATTTAGACGAAATCGGTTATGATGAATACCACGAAATGACACTTCATGTAGATGATCCTTACGGTTCATACTGGATAGGGCTAGATGCACGAAATGATATTAGCGAATATTCTTGTAAGTATAGATTGCACGTAAGTAAAGAAGGTGAATTGTACTCAGTTAAGATCAACGACGAAGAGTACAGTAGAAAACGTTTAATTCAAGATTTTGATATTAAGGCTGTAATGTATGGTCTTCACGGTCTCGAAGAAACATTATTTAAGATTTATGTAAGTGGGGCTAAATTGATTATTGATGAAGATAACTGCGAATTAGAAATCACTAATCCTGAGTATGATTAATCATTTTAAATAGGGGAGGAATGAACACGGATAAAACAAAAACGCTCTCTTCCTAGAGGAAGAAAGCGATTATTGCCAAGACAAACCCTAAAAGGATTTTAAGCGCCTTGTTGGAGAATTTTAAGTGGAACTCCATAAATCCACCTCCCTAATGTTGATTGCCTTTCCCGGGCAAGCCCAGGGAACTGCTAAACATTACGGGATAAGAAAATTATACCATTTTATTTATGTGTGTCTAGTATATTTTGTTTTGTTTGATAGATACAAAAGATTATTAAGTTTCATAGTAGACATAAACTGTGAAGGAGGGAAAAAATTGAGGGAAGTAGTGCAACACTGTTTATATAGACACTTTAAAGGTGGATTGTATTATGTTATCGGTGAAGCTTGGCATTCTGAAAATATGCAAGAAATGGTGGTTTATCACGCTTTATACGGTGATAACCATATGTTGGTTAGACCTAAAAAAGAATTCCTTTCGTTTGTTGAAGATGGTAAAGAAAACCCAACAGGTCAGAAGTACCGTTTTGAAGTATTTCAAGACTAGTGAGCAGTTCGTTAAACATATGACCAATTATGTGAAGAAAGGGGTATGAAGTGCATGGTTTGGAATGTGTCAGTAGAAAAAAGTAAAGGTAATATATTTGGTTATTTATTTGAAGCTGAAACAATCGATGAAGCTATAGAACAAGGGAAGCAATTTGGCATCGTTATTAGTGCGAATATTAGTGAAGAAATGAATGATTGAAAGTCCTATAACGTAGATTATGTGAAGCAAGGAAAAGAGAAATAATAAATATAAATCAAGCCCAAAATAGATTTCCATAGGTCCTCAAAAACCAATATATAACCAATTAAAAATAAATAGGAAATAAAAATCCATATAAAATAAAGGTCATCATTGTATTTAAGTGCCATATATCCATTTGTAACAAATAAAGAAGTTAGAATAATCAGTATTATGGCCACGCTATTAAGAAAAGTTAGAAGAAAAATTAAAAACAAGACAAAAATTATTACTGAAGATATATAGATAATTGGGTTTTTCATATTTAACTCCCTCTTTATTATTAGCAGGAAATTACATTGAATTTGATAATCAATAGTTTAATTATTTGTGTATTATACGTGGTAATTTTGTGATTAGTTTAAAAAAAAAGAAGTTATCATGAACAAAAGACATATTATGTGTAACACAATTTGTAATATGTTTCCTAAATAAATGGAGGTAACAAATGAGCCAATTAAAAAATAAATACAAAAAGAACCGGAAACAGTTCAAGACTGAACTACTTGAGAGAATGAATAATAATCGTGCTTTTGCAATGCTCATTATTGAAACATATACAGCATGGCACCATAGAAGGCATATTACAAAGATATGGGCAATGTTCAGGAACCCTGAATTTAAAGTGTTTCAAGATGCCTATACTAAGAACCTTTTCGGTAAACATCTAACTGGTAGAGATGACATTTGGAGGTCTTTATACTTTGCCGATAAGGAGTTACATGATAAATACAAATATTTAATACCTGAAGTTTATGCGATGGGAGATGCTTTAGCTGTTGCATATAGGATTTTGAAATCTAAATAGGGGAGGAAGAAAGATGCTTAAGAAGGGCGATATAGTCGTTATGCATACTTGTGGTGAAGCTGAACATTATAATGGCAAACTATGGGCTTGTAAGACTGATGAATATATAAATTGTGAAGGTCAAGGAGTTTATGAGCAGAAGCTTGTTTTTTTAGAAGGATTTAGTGGCTCTTTTCTTACTAAATATTTGCAAAAGGTTGATGTAACTCCATATGTTGAAGAATTAAGTAGATTGTATGATGCTCGTTATTCAGAAGTAAGTGATCAACTTGAACATTGTCTTGTATGCAATAAAAAAGTCGATATTGAAAAAGATGAATTTGAGCTAGATGTTGAGGGCGGGGTATGGTGTAAGAATTGTATCGGTAAAAAAGAGTGTGATTATTGCGGTGAATACGTGGATAAATTGCGGCCGTCACCATTCATGGGCGATAGTGGAATGATGTGTAAGCAGTGCTGGAATTTAACCAAAGAAGAGTACGCAGCTTCGCAAGATGAACATATACCAGATTTCGAGGATTATCCTCATTTTAAATAAATACAAGAGTTTCATAGTAGACACATATTATGAAGTAAATGAAGGAGTGGAGAATATGAAAAATTTAGTATTACGTGTAAGTGGATTAGGTAACAAAATATATGCAGGTACTATCAACAAGAAAAATCCAAGCATCATGAACGATAGCAGAAAGGATGTTACAGACGAAGCTATTAAAGCGGTATTTCAGCATCTTAAGGAAGAGCATAGAAGAAATAAAAGGGGTTCGAAGTCATTCGGATATGGATTCGAAGGAATGGGAGAAATTCATTTCCATCCACCAGTAGAAAACAAATAATGGTGTCGCATTACGTAGATGATGCGTAACAAAACTATAACAATATCTAAAATAATACCTATGTGGGTATTTTAAAGGGGAATAAATATATGATGAATCGTGTGGTCCTTGTAGGACGTTTAACAAAAGATCCAGAGTTGAAATATACACAAAATGGTGTGCCTGTTGCTACATTTACACTTGCTGTAAATCGTAACTTTAAATCTGAAGGAGAACAACAAGCAGATTTTATAAACATTGTAGTTTGGAGAAAGCCAGCAGAAAACGTAGCTAACTTTTTAAAGAAAGGTAGTTTAGCTGGAGTAGATGGACGTATTCAAACACGTAATTATGATGGACAAGACGGGAAAAAAGTTTACGTTACTGAAATTGTAGCTGAGAGTGTTCAGTTTTTAGAGCCTAGAGGTCAAAACAATGAATCTAATACAAATACTCAACAAAGACAAAATAACTCAAATAGAGGCAGTTATACACGAGTTGACGATGATCCATTTGCTAATGGTGGGCAAACAATTGATATAGGTTCGGATGGTTTACCGTTCTAAAAAATATAAAAATTTTTAAAAATTAGGGAGAGATAAATATGTTTAAAGAAATGAAAGCGATGTTGTTAATTCAAGTAATTATAAGTTTAGTAATTAGATTTGTGATATTTACTAGTGTTTCTTTTGGAGTTTATTTGGTTATCGGGAAGGTTTTCAATTTAAGTGTTAATTATTCGATTCCGTTTGGTGTAGCGATTGGTTTAACTATTACTGCTGCTGTATCGACATTTCTTCAACTTAGAGCATTTAATCGTGCTGGTGAATTTATGGATAAACAATGGGATGAATGGGATTAATCAATGAATCTTAAAAAATGTACATTGGGCCAACTTTATTGTTTGGCCCGAGAATCAGAATATCGGAATGAAGCATTGTTGGAAATGGAGGTAAGGCTAGATGAATTTAGAAAAGATGTTTGAAGCTCAGAAAAAACTTCATGATCACATCGGCTATAAAGGTGAAGATAAGTTTGGAAAAGACATTGCTGCTTTAATTAGTGAAATTGGTGAATGTTTGAATGAATGGCGAGGTCATAAGTATTGGAGTAATAACCAAGAGTCTGTTAAATACGTTATTGTGGATTGTTCAGAATGTGATGGAAAAGGCGTTTATTTAGATTATGGTGATGATGCATTTTATGAGTGTTCATTATGCAACGGTTTAGGTAAAGAAGGAAAAGAAAAAAATAGAGTTTTAGAAGAATACACCGATATTTTAACAATTGTTTTAGAAATTGGTTTGAATTATGAATACACAAATATTAATTTTTGTGAATTAAAAAATGATTTATGGATGTATCAGAAGTTTGATATTTTAAACACTTTTCTGCTATTTATCAAAAGATGTAATGATTTAATAATGGACGAAGAAACTGACGAATATTACTGGTTATTATTTAATGTTATTGATTTAGGCAAAAAACTGGGATTTTCGTGGAACGAAATTGAACAAGCCTATTACGAGAAAAATAGAATTAATCACGAACGTCAGGAGAACGGATATTGAAATTAATCATTGAAGGTGAACCAGTTGCACAAGGTAGACCTAGATTTTCAACAATAAATGGACATGCTAGAGTATATGATCCAGCTAAGAGTCGTAACTATAAAAAACTAGTTCAGAGCGTGGCAAAACGTCATGTCTCTGAACCACTAGATAGAGAAGTTAGGTTAGTAATCGATGTTTATAAAAGCATTCCTAAGTCATTCACCAAAAAGAAACGTTTAGAAGCTGTAGAAGGACGAATAAGACCAATAACTAAGCCTGATATTGATAATTACATCAAAGGAATTTTAGATGGCTTAAACGGTGTTGTATGGATTGATGATAATAGGATTGTTAGTTTAACAGTTAATAAGTTTTATAGTGAACATCCTAGAGTTGAAGTAGAAATTATTTAAGGATGTGAAGTAATGATATTAAACATTGTATATCTTCTTATTGGTGTAATCATTGGCATATTTACAATTGGGATTTTTTCAGGACAAGCATATGACAAGGGATATAAAGATGCTAAGAGAGATTTGACAAATGGAGTGTGATCAGATGAATACTTTTCAAATATATAGTGATCTGCTTTTGGATATAGATATATTAACTGAGCAAATTGAATTATCAAGAAGAGAACAAAAGCAATGGTGGATAGGTGGTAGATTAAATAATACAGTTCCTCTTGATAATGCAGCAGCGCGAACTGATAAGTTATCAGATAAAATAGAGCAAATGGAAAAGGAATTACAAGTTAAAACAGAACGAGCGAATCACTTGAAGATACAATTGAACAAATATCAAGGCTTAGAATATAAGGTGTTTTACAACAGGTATATTGAAGGGAAAACACTAGTACAAATATCGGATGAATTAGGTTACAGCTATCAATATATTAAAGAAGTTGCAACTAGAGTAAGGATTAAAGAACCTACTGTCAACATACAGACATCTTGATTTGTATGTAATAAAATGTAATTATAGAAAATCTCATTTAGTGATAATTCTATAATTTGATAAGCCATGAAATATATATCCTGCACATAGAAAGAGTCGTCAATAAAAGGCGGCTCTTATTTTTTATTCTTTGTAAACTGTTCATCTAAACGAATAACAATCAACTAATAGTGAATACGTGTTGCGTTTTAGGTGGGCGGTTTAGAGTGAATAAATAGGAAAAAGATAAATAAAGAACAATGGTTTCTACTTAAAGAGGTGAGTGTCTGTGAATCTTGTACAACCAATAAGGGATAAGGAACTTATTCAAGAGATAAAAGAATATCTAAAAGCTAATAATGAAAGAAACTATATCCTTTTTCTTTTTGGAATTAACACTGGTCTTAGGATTTCAGACATTCTTAATTTAAGAGTAAGAGATGTTCAAGGTTGGAATGTTTTTGTACGTGAGAAAAAAACCAGAAAAACAAGAGAAGTAAAGATGCCTACAGAGTTAAAGAAAGCTGTTAGGGAATATGTTAAAGGTAAACCGAAATATGAGTTTCTTTTTAAAAGTAGGAATGGTAAGAATAAACCAATCACGAGAGGTATGGCTTATAAGATTCTTCAAGATGTTGCAGAGGAATTTGATTTAGAGCGTATTGGTACCCATTCATTTAGAAAGACATATGGTTATCATTTTTATCAGCAATTTAAAGACGTCGTTGCTTTGCAAATGATGTTTAACCATACAGATCAGAAAGAAACACTTCGTTATATAGGTATTCAACAAGACAGCTTAAACGCCTATCAAACAAAGTATAAGATTTAAACCTTATTTTAATGCTTTTTTCAATTAGCTACAAAATAGTATTGTGTAATTGTAAAATTCATGTGCTTATAACTATTGATATTAAAGGATTTTTCAAACCTAGTGAATTATACAGAATCTAGTATATAGATAATTCAAATAGCTAAACAATAAATGATAATGATTAAATTCAAGATATTGGAGGAAGAAAGATGGATTGTGAAGAGAAAGAAATATGTAAAACATGTTTATTCTTTGAGCTATGTAAAGAAGTGAAACTACCTTATTGTGATGAAAAAGATTACGTGAAGGAGAAATCTAGTATATAGATAATTCAAATAGCGACACAATGTTGGATGTGTTTGCTAAGACACATTATGTGAAGGAGTGAAGTAATGCTTAAATATCAATTACTTGATTGGTGGTTTGATAAGGGTAATAAAAATCTTTCTATCCTTAATTTCAAACAAATTCGCAAACAGAATTTTGAAGAATACGGAAATGACCATCATATTAATATCAAACGTAGATGGGGTATTCATACTAATGGAGCTAAGAAAGGCAATCCAAAACATTCTTGTTTAGATTGGAGTTTAGATTTAGGACATATCCATATTAACTACACAAACTTCAACTATAACCATAAATACAGAACAAAATAGCAATGTCACATAACGTAGATAAAAAGTAATTATGAGGATGAACAAGTAATGGCAAAAGAATGGGCTAAGAGATTCTATAAAAGCAAAGCATGGAGACAGTGTAGAGATAGTTATATTAGCAAGGTGCATGGATTATGTGAGAGATGTAAGCAACCAGGTAAGATACTACATCATAAAGAATACTTAACACCTAATAACATTGATGATCCATATGTATCTCTTAATCATGATAACCTTGAATACTTATGTCAGGATTGTCATAACAAAGAACATCATGAGAAGTATAGTCCAGTTCGTAGTGATGTGATGTTTGATAAGGAAGGTAATCTTGTAAAGGTTGGTGAAGGAGTATGAAAGAATTTGAGGTTGTTTGTAAAGTAACAAATGGAACCGTTACAACTATAGAATGTGATTATCCATATAAATATTATCCAACTGCTAGAAGATGGTTAAGAATAACTCGTCCAATAACAAACGTAACTATTTATAAAGAAAAAGAATTAGCATAGCCCCCCTTAAAATTAATTTATTTTAACCTGACGGGGACCGAGAGGGGACCTTCGAGGAATACACAGGTCATTTTTATAAGGCCCCCCTCCCAAAAACTCAGCGATTTCACAAAAAAAGGTGGTGTTTTTTATGACAACAAGAAAAGTTCTTCCTAAAGAACGAGCAATTAAAAAAGAGATAAAAAGACTTAACGATCTTTTTAAAGATTTAGAGGAAAATAAAAAATCAGCAGTAGAAGGGTTAATTCAAGAAGCTGCTTTTATGAGAGCTACGCTAAATGAGTTAAAAGATGATATTAATAAGAATGGACCAATTGACGAAATGGAACAAGGTGAGTATTCCATATTGAGAGCTAGTCCAGCAGTTACTACTTATAACGCAATGATACAAAGATATACTACAGTCATGAAAGAAATTATTGGACTTTTTCCAAAGGATATACAAGTTCCTGAAGATGATGGTTTTGAATCATTTGTGATGAATAGATGAAGCGCTATCCATTAGTATACAATCCAATAATTGATTATTATACCCGAATTGAATCTGCAGAAGTGATAGTTTCGAATAAAGTAAAGCGTATCTATAAAAAACTTGTATCTGATATTTATGACGAGAAATGTGAATATGAATATAGTAATCAACGAGCTAATCATGCTATTGAGTTTATAGAAAATTATTGTAAACATTCTAAAGGTAAATGGGGCGGACAACCAATAGAATTGGAACTGTGGCAAAAAGCTTTTATTGCTGCATCATTTGGTTTTATTCATAAAATAGACGGAACACGCAAATATCGTGAAATCTTACTAATAGTTGCGCGTAAAAATGGTAAGTCAACAATTGCATCCGGTATTGGTTTATATTTAATGGTTGCTGATGGTGAACCAGGTGCAGAAGTTTATGCTGTTGCAACAAAAAAAGATCAAGCTAAACTAGTTTGGATAGATGCCAAACGAATGGTAAATAAATCTCCTATACTTAGAAAACGTATTAAGCCATTAGTCAGTGAATTAAGAGCAGATGCGTTTGATGCATCATTTAAACCACTTGGTTCTGATTCTGAAACATTAGATGGTCTTAATGTTCATGGAGCAATGATGGATGAAATTCACGCTTGGAAAGACAAGAATTTATATGATGTTATTGTCGATGGAACTTCAGCTCGTGAGCAACCAATGATATTTATGATAACTACAGCAGGAACTATTCGTGAATCTGTATATGATATGAAGTATGAAGAAGCTGAAATGTTACTAAATGGATTTGATGATGAAAACGGGTATAAAGATGATCGCTTTTTACCTATCATTTATGAATTAGATAAAAGGGAAGAGTGGACAGAACCTTCTAATTGGAAAAAAGCTAATCCTGGACTAGGAACAATAAAGAAAATTGATCAATTAGAAACAAAGGTTAATAAAGCAAAAGCAAATTCTCTTTTGGTTAAGAACTTATTAACAAAAGACTTCAATGTTCGGGAAACATCTAGTGAAGCATGGTTAACGTTCGAACAATTAAATAATAAAGCTACTTTTGATATAGCAGAACTAAAACCTAGGTATGGAATAGGTGGTGTGGATTTATCTTCTACAACCGACTTAACCGCAGCCAAGGTTATTTTTATGCTTCCAAACGATAAAACAGTTTATGTTGTCCAAATGTATTGGTTACCTGAGGACCTATTAGAACAAAGAAGTAAAGAAGATAAAATACCTTATGATTTATGGCACGAGCAAGGATTGTTAAGAACGACACCAGGTAATTCTATTCATCCCAAATTTGTAACAGAGTGGTTTTTAGAGGTTCAAAACAAGTTAGATATTTATATTCCTTGGATTGGTTATGATGCTTGGAGTGCGAAGTATTGGGTTGAGGAAATGGAAAATAACTTTGGTAAAGAAGCAATGATACCTGTTATTCAAGGTAAAAAGACATTATCTATTCCAATGCGCAAATTAGGCGCTGATTTAGAAGCGAAAATCATTAATTACAATAATAATCCTATTGATAAATGGTGTTTAAGTAATACTGCTATTGAAGTTGATAAGAATCTAAATATACAACCTTCTAAAACTAATAATCAACGGAGAAGGATAGATGGTACTGCTGCGTTATTGAATGCATATGTTATTCTTCAAGAAAAATATAACGAGTATACAAACATTATTTAAAGGAGGTGAGATAGTGGGAATACTCAACAGATTTAAAAACCGTTCTGTCACTGTATCGAAATATAAAATGATTACAGATGAGGGTAACGGTTTTTTTGCGTGGAATGGAAACATATATAAAAGTGATATTGTACGTTCTGCTATTCGTCCTAAGGTGCGTGCGATTGGTAAAACAGTAGCCAAACATATAAGAAATGATAAAAACGGTATAAAAGTCAACCCAGAGCCTTATATGCGTTTCTTATTAGAAGAACCTAATCCGTATATGACAATGCAACAGTTACTTGAGAGAACCATTACACAACTTGAACTAAATAATAATGCTTTTATCTTTATTGAACGTGATGAATATGGTTATCCAATCAATTTATATCCAATCAATAGTTCTTCTGTGGAAGTGATAACAGACGAACGAGGTTATTTGTATTACCGATTCGATTTAAAAGGTGGTAAACGAGTCGTTTTTAAGCATGAAGATGTAATGCATTTAGGGAAAGATTATAACGAAAATCAATTCTTTGGTGATAGTAACGCTGATTCATTAGCTCCGTTAATGGAAATTGTGAATACAACAGACCAAGGTATTGTTAAAGCTATCAAAAACTCCAATGTTATTCGCTGGTTGCTTAAATTCAATCAAACATTAAGACCAGAGGATTTAAAAGCTCAATCGAAACAATTCGTGGATGATTTTCTATCTAGTGAATCAGAATCTATTGGAGCTGCAGCTACTGATGCAAAAATGGATGCTGAACAAGTAGAACCGAAAGATTACGTTCCAAACGAAAATCAGATGCAGAAGACATTACAACGAATTTACTCATTCTTTAATACGAATGAAAAGATTGTACAAGCTAGTTACGATGAAAATGAATGGATTTCATACTATGAATCTAATATTGAACCAGATGTATTACAACTATCTTTGTTGTTTAGTAGAAAATTATTTACTCGTAAAGAAAGAGCATTTGGAAACAAAATCATGTTTGAGGCTTCTGATTTATCATTCGCTTCATTAAAAACGAAAATGCAATATGTGAATAGTGGTATTGATAGAGGTTACTTAAATAGAAATGAAGGTCGTGCAGTATTCCATATGGCTCCTATTGAAGGTGGAGATGAATACATTCATCGTCTTGATTTAGGTGTAGCTGGTAATCAAACTTCAGACGGTGAAGGGGGGTGAATAGATGAAAAGTATACAAATCAAAGGAACAATAGTGAATGATTCTACAGCTAAATTTTATAGTTGGTTTGGAATAGATGCTACTAGTCCTAAAAGTGTAATTGATTCTTTACCTACAACTAATGAAGAAGTAGAAGTGATCATTAATTCAGGTGGAGGAGATGTTTTTGCTGGTTCTGAAATCTTCACAGTATTAAAAAGTTATAAAGGACATGTAACAGTTAAAATTGTTGGTTTGGCTGCGTCTGCTGCATCGGTAATTGCAATGGCTGGAGATAAAATTCTTATTTCACCTACTGCACAAATGATGATTCATAATGTATCAACTTACGGTAGTGGAGATTATAGAGATTTTGAACACATATCAGACACATTAAAAAGCGCTAATCAATCTATTATTAATGCTTATAAAACTAAGTTGAATAAAACAGATGAAGAATTACAAAAGTTAATGGATGATGAAACGTGGTTCAATGCGAATACAGCTTTAGAACACGGTTTTGTAGATGAAATCATGTTTGATGAAAATAAACAACTTAGTGGACAGTTTGTCGCTAATTTTGGTGGTATTGTGCTAAATGATGAAATTATAGCAAAGATAACTGAGTTAATGGATAGTGATCGAAAGAAAGAAGATAAGCAACAAAATGAATTGATGCAAGCTAAATTAAAACTTTTAAAATTACGAGGTGGAAATAATGGATAAAATCAAAGAATTATTAAACAAACGTTCTGAATTACTTTTAAACGCTGAAGCACTAATTAACGAAGGTAAAATTGAAGAATTTAATGCAATCGAAACTCAAGTAAAAGAGCTAGATAATGAAATCGAAGCTGCTAAACTAGCAAATGCGAATTTAAAAGCGTTGCAAGAGAATAAAGTTGTTTTGGATTTAGAAAATAAATCAATTCAAGTTGAAGGAGCTAAACAGATGGAAAATATCCAAACTAATGTATTGCCAAACGAAGTGGTTTACACTAATGCGTTTGCTAAAACTTTAATGGGACAAGAGTTAACATCTCAAGAAAATAGTATATTCATGGAAATGAACAACCACACTACTTTAAATAGTGGTGTAATGATTCCAGCTACTACTTTAAATGAAATCATTACTGAAATTGAAGCACAAGCACCATTCTTTGCAGATGCTCGTAAATTCCAAGTAACAGGTTTACTTAAATTACCTAAGCACACTGCAATCACTGCTGGTGATGCTAAAGCTTACTTAGAATCAGAAGCTACAGAAGTAGAGAAAAATACTTTCGTAGAAATTTCTTTAGGTGGTAAAGAGATCGCGAAGTATATCGAAGTATCATTCAAAGTTGAATCTATGTCAATTTCTGCTTTCCTTGAGTACTTGAAAGGTGAAATCGTTGAACGTGTTGGTGTTGAATTAGGTCGTCAATCAATTAGCGGAAATGGCGTTAAAGAAATGACTGGTGTATTAACTGCATTAGCTTCAGTAACTGCACAACGTACTGATTACACTGCTGCAACTGGTATTGGTTATAAAGATTTAACAGCTGCTATGTCAAAATTAGGTGCTAAACACGTATCAAGCGCGGTAATGTATGCTTCAAACGCAACGGTATGGAATAACCTAGCGAATATTACAGACACAACAGAACGTCCTTTATTTATCACTGACACAACTGCTGGTGGAGTTGGTCGAGTATTAGGTGTACCAGTTAAAGTTGATAGTGCTGTTCCTGATGGTACTGTAATTATCGGTAATGCGAAAGGTTATGTAGTTAACACGAACGAAGCTCTTTCTGTAGAATCTACTCGTGATATCAAAGCTCGTAAAACTGGTTTCTCTGCTTACACAGTAGTTGATGGTAACGTTACACATGAAAAAGCATTCTCTATCATTGCACCTTCAGCGTAAGGAGGGATTTAATTGAAACATATAGTATTAATTGATTTTGTGGACAAAGAATCAGAGGTGTATCTTGCTTCTGGTTCTTTTTTTGAATCTATTAACGTAGATAGGGTGAAGGAGCTTGAAAAAATGGGCTTTATTAAAGCTAATGAAGAGTTATCCACCTTAGAAGTGAAAGAAGAAAAGAAAACGGTGAAGCGTACTCGTAAGAAAGCGAGTGAAGCAAATGTTGGAGAAGATTAAAAAGGCACTACGAATAAGTCACGATCAATTAGATGATGAAATCACTGATTTAATAGAAGCTTGTAAACTAGATATGAAAATAAGTGGTGTGAATGTAATTAATGAAACAGACCCATTAATTATTCGAGCAGTTATAACTTATAGCAAAGCTAATTTTGGATTAGTTAATGAAGATAGTGAGAAGTATACAGAAAGCTTTAAATCACAAGTTATACATCTTGCAACATGTGGTGATTACAATGTTGTTCAGTGATATTTTAGAATTAGCTTCAATCAGAATTGAAGAAGATGATCTTTCTCAAGAAATAGAAGTGGAAACATTAAGGCGAGTATTTTGTGATAAGCAAAGTATAGGACAATCAGAATTTTTTAATGGTGGACAAACTGGAATTAAACCAGCTTATAAGTTCATCATTAGATTATTAGATTATCAGGAAGAGACTAAGTTAATGTATAAAAATAAAACTTACTCAATCTATAGAACTTACGAAAAAGGCGAAAATATTGAGCTCTATTGCGAGGTGAGGGCCGGTGGCTAAACTTGTAGGTATCGATAACCTTGATAAAGCACTAAAAATGGAATTAGATCGTTATACAAAAACACTCGCTGGTAAATCAGATGAAGCTGCTTTAAAAATCACAAAAGAACTAGTTCAAGATATAAAAAGAAATTCCCCAGTAGGTGCAAGAAATGGTAGATATAGAGATGGATGGACATATAAAAAAGATGGTCAAAGGTATATCATCCACAATAAAACAGACTACCAACTAACTCATTTACTTGAAAAAGGTCATGCCAGAGTTGGTGGAGGTCCTAGAGTTCCAGGTCGTGCTCATATAAGGCCAGCTGAACATAACGCAATTATTAAATTTGAGTTAGCGATTAAAAAGGCGGCCGAAACATCATGAAACTAAATGAATTAACAAAAATCTTAAAATCTACTGGATACCCAGTGGCTTATTCTCATTTCTCAACTGCTCAGAAAACACCTTTTATCTGTTACAAAGAAGCTTATTCAAGTAATTTCATTGCAGATAACAAAGTGTACAGAAAAACACCAAACATTGATATTGAACTATATACAAGTAAAAAAGATTTAGTTGCTGAAGAAACACTAGAGCGGTTGCTCGATGATCATGAAATACCTTATCAAACTATCGAAACATTTATCGAAAGTGAAAACGTGTTTCAAAGAATATACGAAATACAATTATAGGAGGGCTAGTATATGCCAGAAAATAAAGTAACATTTGGATTATCTAATGTTCATTATGCTGTTATTACAGAAGGAGATGCAGGAGTTTATACGTATGCTACACCAGTTGCTATTCCTGGTGCAGTTGAATTAACAACGGATCCTGCCGGAGAATCATCATCATTTTTTGCTGATAACCGCGTGTATTATGAAGCAAGTTCTAATCAAGGATATGAAGGTACTATCAGTTTTGCGAAGCTTCCACAATCATTTAGAGTTGATGTATTAGGAGAAACTGTTGTTAATGGTGGTTTAGCTGAAAATGCAAACGCAAAAATTAAAAGAATTGCATTATTATTTGAAATTGATGCTGACATTAAAGCCGATAGGTTTGTTTATTATGATGTAACGGTTTCTCGTCCTGGTAATTCTTCAAAAACAAAAGAAGATTCCACTGAGGTAAATACCGTTGAATTAAACTTTAAAGCAACACCACGTCCAGATGGGTGGATAAAGTTTGTTACTGGAGATACTACACCTGTTTCCGTTTATGATGCTTTTTATAATGCTGTTACTGAGCCAATAGATGAAGTGGTTGGGGGGTAATCAGATGGAAAAAACATTAATTATTGATGGTAAGGAAATAAAATTTAAATCTACAGGTGCAGCACCGTTACGCTATAAACATCAATTTGGACGTGACTTTTTTGCGGATATTATGTCAATGCGTAAATTAACCGAAAAGAAAAAGATTACTCCAGAAGATATAAAGCTAATCGACTTTGATTTATTTTACAATCTTGCGTGGGTGTGGGCAAAAACAGCTGATAAAACTATTCCTGAGCCTATGGAGTGGTTGGATAGTTTTGACTCATTCCCAATGTTTGAGATTGTCCCCGAATTAAAAGGATTATTAATCAATACATTGCAATCTAAAAAAAAGTAGATATTCCGAAAGAATCATCAGAAAGTGAACAAATAACAGTAGAAACATATTTACTTTTGTGCCGAAGAAGCGGTTTATCTTTTGATGATATGGAATACATGTCTGTTGGTATGTGTTTAGATTATGTAACGGAATTTACTTACTTACAGCAACCAAATAGAAAGAAGAAGAGAAAAGCTACACAAGCTGATATTGAAGCATTGAAAGGACGTTAATCACGTCCTTTTTCTTTTTGTCTAAAAGGACGGTGAACAAAGTGTGGCAGGGAACATAAAAGGAATTACGATTGAATTAGGAGCAGATACAACCAAGTTAGGAAGTGCCTTAAAAGATGTAAACAGTGAATCTATTGGTCTGCAAAAAGAACTTAAACAAGTAGAGAAACTGTTAAAGTTTGACCCAGGTAATACAGAACTAGTTGCTCAAAAACAACAAATTTTAGCACAAAATGTAGAAGCTACTACAAAAAAACTCGATACCTTAAAACAAGCACAAGCGCAAGTAGATGCTCAATTTGCTAAAGGTGATATATCTGCTGAACAGTATCGTGCCTTTCAACGAGAGGTTTCAGATACCGAACAATCACTTAAAAGCCTAAAAGGAAAACTAGAGGAAGTATCTAAAACGGATGCGGATTTAAAAGCGGATGATAAAGACATAAAGAAAGCTACTGATTCCGTTGAGAAATTAGGAGACGAAGCAGAAAAAAGCGGAAAAAGAGGATCAGCAGCATTTAAAGCTTTAGGCGGTGCGGCAGTTGCGGCAGTTGCTGGAATTGGTGGATTAGTTGCGGCTTCAGCAGAATTAAATACAGATTTAGCTCGTCTCGAAGCCAATGCGTTAAATGCAGGTTTTAGTATGGAAGGAATCGAGAAGAACTTCGCTAAAGTTGCGGCAGTTAGTGGTGAGGCTGATTCAGCAGTTGAAACATTATCAAACTTAATGGCAACTGGATTTAACGACCAGCAGATGTCCCAAGTAATCGATGAAATTAATGGGGCAGCAATCCGTTTTAGTGACACGTTAAAAACAGAGGGGATTGCTGACGGTTTACAGGAAACATTCGCAACAGGTGAAGCGGTTGGTCAGTTTGGCGAATTATTAGAACGTTCTGGAGTAAGTTTAGATACTTTTAACGCAGGGCTAGCTCAAGCCAAAAAAAATGGAACTGAGACTGACTATGTATTACAACAATTAGCCGAACTTGGATTAGCTTCTACTTATGAAGAATATCAAAAGTCCAATGCTGCAATTACTGAATACAATTCTGCTCAGGTAGCTTTGCAAATGGCAGTTGCTGGACTTGGGGAACGTTTAATGCCATTAGTAACTATGGTTATGAATTTAGGTGTAGCGTTTCTTGATTGGACGAATAAAGCATTTGATGCAGTAGCAGCAATGAATTTATTTAGTGGTGGTATTACAGCAACTCTTCCGCAAATGATACAAGCAGGCGTAGAAATGATTCAAAATATGATAACTGGAATCACTAATAACTTACCACAAATAACCGAAACAGTGATTACATTAATAAATCAGTGGTTAGCTACAGCGGCAACAATGTACCCTTTAATAATCGAAGCGGGTGTTCAGATTATTTCTTCTTTGATTCAAGGTATCGCTGATAACCTACCAATCATCGTTGAAGGTATTGTGGGCGTGTTTACAGCATTAGTCGAAACAGCGACAACGTTATTACCGCAAATTATAGCGATGGGCGCTTCTATATTGACATCTTTAGTTGATGGAATTGTTCAAATGTTGCCTAGCCTAATTGATACAGCTTTAGATTTAATTGTAACAATTGTTGAAACAATTGTAGGCATGTTACCTGAAATTGTTAACTCAGGTATTAAAATTCTTAATTCTGTTATTGATGGGATTTTGAAAATTTTACCGCAACTTGTACCTACAGCCGTAAAAGTTCTTGACACTTTAATAAAAACGATTATTGATAATCTTCCTAAAATTATTGATTCAGGTATGAAGTTACTTAATTCTTTAATAGATGGAATTATAAAGGTATTACCGAGCTTGGTTGCAACAACGATACAGTTAATTGCTTCAATTACAAAAACGATATGGGAAAACCTACCAGAGGTTTTGAGCGCTGGTATTAAAATTGTAGGGAAATTAATCGAAGGATTAGTAGATATGATACCTGATTTAATTATAGGAGTCGGGAAATTAATTAAGTCTATGGTTGATAAATTCGACGAAATCGATCTCGGTGAAGTTGGTAAAAATATTATTAGAGGGTTAATAAATGGTATTAGTAACATGAAAGATGCAGCTATAGAAGCCATTAGTGGTGTTGTTGGTGGTGTTATTGATAAAGCAAAATCATTATTAGATACCCATTCACCTTCCCGTGTATTTGAGGAAATTGGAGAAAATACAAACGAAGGATATATATTAGGTGTTGAAAAGTCATCTAGTCGATTAATGAGCGCTATTGATAGTGCATATGGTAGTTTGGCTAGTAGCGCCCAAGGTATGATGGAATCAAAAAGTACAAACTATAATTCGAATTCGTATGACTACTCTAGAAACGTATATCCAACTATCAAAGTTACTGCTGGAGCAAACGCTAACGAAATAGCAAGAGCAAATGAGCGTAGTTTACGTAGATTAGCTTTTCAATTTAATTAGGTGGTGATCAAATGATAATTAAAAACATGAAAATAACTAATTCTCGTGGCGATTCAATTACATTTGGTCGCCATTTTCGTATTCCAGATGATTTTGACATGAGTGGGCTAAGTGCTTCAGTTAATTATTCAGAATCAACTGGTGATGGATCTAATTATCAAAATACAAAATTAGAAAATAGGGACTTTGATGTTCCTTTTTTTATTTACAAAGCTATGACTGATTCTTGGTGGATTGAAGAAAAGCGTAATGAAGCTTATAAAGTGTTCAATCCTAAAGCTAATCCTATGCGTATAGATTTCACAACTAAAAGTGGTGAAGAGTATTATTTAAATGCAAATTTAGAAGCTTCACCATCATTCCCAACAGGATTTGAAAACAACAATAATGAATGGCAAAAAGGGTTAATACAATTCAGTTCAAATGACCCTTATTTTTATAAAAAAAATGCTCAAAGTATTGATTTAGCTTTGTGGCAATCATCATTTCATTTTCCGTTAATTATTCCACAAGATAAAGGTATTACAATGGGAAAACGACAGCAATCACTCATAGTAAATGTAAAAAATGATGGGCAAGAATCAACCGGAATGATTATACGTTTTCGTGCAAGGGGAACTCTTAGTAATCCGTCCCTAGTTAATGTTAATACCTATGAGCAAATGAAAATTAATACCACTATGTTATCGGGAGATGTAATTGAAGTGTCAACTTATCGTGGCAAAAAGACTATAAAGTTAACTAGAAATGGCGTGATAACTAATGCTTTTAATACGTTAGACCTAGCATCGAAATTTTTACAGTTGGAAATAGGAGATAATCTTTTCCGTTACAATGCAGATGAAGGTTTAGACAACCTAGAAGTATCAATTAATTTCACTTCTCGATTATTGGGGGTGTGACTGTGGAATTATACGTATTTGATATGGAACTTAATCATCTTGGAATGATTGATGAATTTATTCAGGTTGAGTCAGAGCTACATTATACAAAAATGAGCTATCTTTATCTAAGTGTGGAAGGCAATAAGGAGAACATAGATTTATTACAAAAAGGTAGAATACTTGTAAAATCGAATGATTTATCTAGAGGTTATGTAATCCCAAGAAGAGAATACGAAGATGAACAATCAAGTATACTGCAAATCATAGCTCCATCATTCAATGTATTGTTACATCGTCGAATCGTCTTAGGTCAACAAGTATATACAGATAATCTTGAATATGTAATTAAGAAATTTATTTATTACAACGCTATTAATACGACTCAAAATAGGAAAATACCTCATCTTGATGTTGATTTCGAGTACAAATGCGATCTTGAAGATGGAACTGAGAGTGCTGCTAATGTTCATTTAGATGATCTATCATATGATTTATGTAATAAATATGATTGTTCTTGGGATATATTTATTGATTTAGAAAATAAAAAGTTTGTTTATACAACTTGGAAAGGTACAGACAGAAGCGCAGAACAAAGCGAGAATCCACATATTATCTTTTCAAAGGACTCTGATAATGTACTTAAACAAAACTATGTTGAGGATGATAGCGATTATCGCACAACAGCGATTGTTGAAGGTGAAGAAGAAGGATTAACAAGAAGAACAGTAATTGTTAATGATGAACTTAGTGGGTTCGACAGAATAGAAATGTTTGTTGATGCAAATAGTGTTAAAAAAACATATAAAAATGAAAATGACCAAGAAGTAACTCTTACAGATACAGAATACAATTCCTTATTAAAAGCAGAAGGAGAAAAAGCACTATCTGAATATCAAAAGATCACTACTTTTGAGAGTGATGTAGACTTATATTCTAACAATATATTTGGTGTAGATTACTTTTTAGGAGATAAAGTGAGTATTCGTAATGATGATTTAGATATCATACTGCATACTCGTATCGTTTCTGTGATTGAAACTGTTAATAAAAGTGGAACTAGTTTAAAAGTAAATTTCGGGTCAAATGTTCCTAATTTAATAGACAAAATAAAAAGGGCGGTGAAATAATGGCTGAATTAGGATATTTTTTTAATGCTGTAAATGTAAATGGAACATGGGATAGAGAATATAAAGCTGAGGATTTTGCTGATTTTTTTAGTCCATTAATTACGAATGGTTTTTTTCCTTCCGACCTGAATTTAAAAGCTATTGCAGATGCAGGTAATATGAACGTTACAATTAAATCCGGAAGAGCATGGATTAATGGTTATATGTACAAAAATACAAGTGATTTGATTTTGACACACGATGTTGCAGACGGTGTTTTAAATCGGATTGATAGAGTAGTAGTTCAATTAAGCTTTATAGATCGTGAAATAAAAACAATTATTAAAAAAGGAACACCGGCAAGTAATCCTTTGCCTCCTACAGTTCAACGTGATGCTGACATTTACGAACTAGGGATTGCTACTGTTGCAATTAATGCTGGAGCTACAAGTATTGTGCAAAACAATATAATTGATACAAGAAATGATGTAACCGTAGGTGGGATAGTAAATAACTTATTCGCTGAAATGAACGCACAAGCTAGGAATGTCAAATTAGACGATATCAATAACCTCTATGTATCTGATAATGTAGAAGGCGCATTGATTGAATTAGGACAACCAAAAGCGGTTTACAAAGAAGATGTGGACCAAAATGATAAGTTCAAAAAAGTTACTCTTAAAAATAGTGCGGGTGTAACGATTGCTGTTAGTGTGTTATCGAATCCAGATAGCGACTTAAACTATCGAACAAGAACAGAAACGTTATACGGACAAGATGGTGTAACACCAATGAAAACAATCGTTTACACAAGAACATTCAATTCTAATGGTTTACTGTTAAATGAGGTGCCTAACTAATGAGGATAAACGACTTAGGTTTACAACATTTAGGAAACATTTCACCAGACAACATTATGAATTATTATCATGGTTATGGTTTGGGGAAAAGAGCAAATAAAATAGGCAATGGGTTCTATGCTCGTGATAGTATTTGGTGGAGATCGGACAACTTCACTACACCTATTGTTACTACAAATTTAAGAAATAATCTTAAAAACTTTTATCCAGATCCTTTTCACGGTGTTTTTTACATCATAGAAAACGGACAAGTAAGAGTAATTGACAATAAAGCGGTGGATATAGCTACTATTCAATTACCTTTAAATCCTTACAGTTTATATCCTCAAGGGTTAGCGACTATTGATAAAAGTGGAAATGGGTTAATAATGACAGATGGTGAATTTATTCATATAAATCCAAATGGAACTATAAGAAACAGAAAATCACATCCTTACAATCTTACTCAGCAAAACATGAATTATTGGGGCTGGGTAACTGTTCACCCTACAAAAGATTTATTTGCCGTCCATGTATATAACGGTGCATATAGGTATATGCTTTGTAAATTATCTACTTTAGAAATATTGAACAATAATTTAACAATAGATGGCGGTAACGATGAAAAGTTTTTCTTCACTAAACAAGGCAAAATAATGTCTGCTATAACAAGACGGGCAAGTTATATGCAAATTATCGAAATTGATTATTCAAATAATACTTTATTGTCTAAAAAACAAATTCAATTACCAACAGCAACTGGCAATTGGACTAATATGGGACTAGACAAAAAAGGTAACATGTTATTTTCTAATTGGTCTTTAAAAAAGATAATAAGTGTAGATTCCACTAACGGAACTATAAGCGACTATATGACTTTCCCTTCAATGACCGATAGTGTTTCTTTTACTGATTTTGATGAAAAGTATTTGTATGGATATATTGAAGAAAGCGGTAATATAGGTTCAGTTGTAGTTTATGATATAAAAACTAAAGAGTTAGTGAAAAATGTTGGTGGTAGTTATGTTTACCCTATTCAATTCAAAGGTAAATTACCTATTACCGAAGCATTTTTTTAAGGAGGTGGTAAGGCTTGATATTTCTGAAATTCGATGAAAACGGTATTGAAACATATAGGCATTACAAACCAGAAATGTTATCAAAAGAGCAGCTTGAACAAGGTATTTTAGTTCAAAGTTTACCAAAACCATCAATTGGCCAATCTGACATTCTAAAATATGATGGCAAGAAACTTTATTATGAAGATATGCAAGTCCAAGAATTACAAAAGGAAAATGAATTAATGAAAGCACAAAATAAAGCAATATCTGAAAGAGCTGATTTTATGGAGGATGTAGTTGCAGAAATGGCGATTGCGTTCTATCCATGATCAGCTTTTTATATTGGCTACTAATAAAAATACTAGGAGATGATGGTGTAATGATGGCAATGTTTTTTGCGCAAAGAGTGATTTTAGATAAAACAAAATTTGAAGATGTGCCAAATAGTTTGAAACCACAAGTATATGAACATTTGAAAGATAGTGGTCTGGAATATTTAGCTGGTGATTATCAACCACCAATAGCACAGTAGGATCTATTATACGCAACAAAGCAAACACCGATTAAGGTGTATTTTTTATGTCTTTTTTCAAACGATTTCTAGGGATGGGAATCTAAATGAAAGGAGTGAAATGAATTGGAGGGATTTACATTGTTTATTGAAGCTGGGAGTTTAGATATTGTTCAAACGTATTTATTTGGTGGTGTAAAGTTCTTAGATTTACTTGTATTGCTTATGCTAGTTGATATCGTAACTGGTATCATGAAAGCAATTAAAGATAAGAGATTGAGAAGTAGAACAGCATTGTTTGGATATGCGCGTAAAATAGGGATATTTGGGGTTATCATCTTAGCGAATATCATTGATAAGATATTAGGATTAAATGGAGCTGTAGCGATTGCTACGGTTCTTTTTTATATCGCTAATGAAGGTTTATCTATTATTGAAAACTTGGCTCAGATTGGTGTGAAAGTGCCTAAAATTATCTCTGATAAATTGCATGTTATTGAATCAGAAGATGATGAGAATAAGGAAGTGAATAAATAATGGCACTTAAAGACTTAAACAAATACAAAGATCTAAGAAATACTATTAGAAGAAAAGGGCGTTATCCGTTAGTTGGTACAGCTGTTAAAGACACAATTGTTATCCATCATTCAATGACTAAACAAAATGCAAAAGGTTCAACTCCTCAAGCTTTTGCAAACTATCATATTGATACACAGAAGTGGCCAGGGATAGCATACCCATTTGTAATAGCACCAGACGGTACTATTTTTCAGTGTGATGATCTAGATCGTAGAACGTACCATGCTGGCAATACTAACACAAGAAGTATTGGTATTTGCCTAATTGGTGATTTCCGTACAGAAGGATCGAAAGAAAAACCAACAGAAGCTCAAATGATGTCATTATACTTATTAGTCAAAGAGTTACAAAGAACATTGCCAAAACTGAAAATTATTAAAGGACACCAAGAATGTCCAGGTTATATTTGGAAAAATTGTCCTGGTGACACTTGGAATTATAAAAATGTAGTTGATGGATCATTTTTAAAAAATACAAATGTAGCTAATAAAGAAAGAGAGGATAAGCTTATGAGTGAAATTAAACGTGATGTATTTGTTCCGACAACGTTAGTAGGAAGAGAAGCAGTTGCTACTGTATTATCTCGATTCGAAAAGAAAGAATCTCCATTAAGTGATGCGCATCGTAAAGAGTTTCTTGAAGGTGCAATGACACAAGACAAAGCAATTGAATTAATTTACATCGCAATTGAACGCGGCTATATAGAAGGGCCACGTATGAATGATACTGTAAAAAAAATTGATCAATTAGAAAAACAAATTGAAGAACTAAAAAAATAAAGTCAAAAGCCCTTCTCAATTCGAGAGGGGCTTATTAAAATACTCCGTTATTAATTCCTCACTTCTATTCCTCAAACGTGGATTGAAATATTTTTGATACTCGTGTTGTCCATTTAAAATAAAGGTGTACACTGTGAAATACTCATCGCTACTACCCTTTAATACTTTAATATTGTTTTTCATCAAGTAATCTCTCGATGCTTTTAAATCCTTGTTTATTTCTTTAAGTATTCGATCTAGTAAATTCAAATAAGGATTCTTAAGTTTAAATGATCCTTGCTCAATAATTTTTTTATCACGTTCCAAAATGGTAATTAACATGGGTAAATATATTTCATTTTCAATAAGATCTCGATTTTTATCATTTATATTTATCATATCAATACCTCTTTTGAGTAAAATATATATATCAATTATATACAAACATTCGTTCGTAATCAACTTGAAATAAGAACGTTAGTTCGTATATAATTATAAAAAAAGGAGGTTCCATCATGAAAAGCTTACTTATTCAATCTAGAGAAAATAAGGCTCCAATTATGATTTTTTACATCGATAAGTATGGTAAGGTAACACAACGTATTATTACTGTTAAAGCAATTGGTAAGGAAAAAATCAGAGCATATTGTCATTATCGTAAAGCAGAACGTGTTTTTAAGATTGAAAGTATTCTTTCATGTGGATCTGTTGGAAAGAGAAGTGCTTCTTAATGTATCAAGATAGAGGAATGTTGAAATGGCAAGGTTTTTTCTTATCAGAACATACGGAACAAATAGCAAGGGATAAATATGAAGCAAGGAAAGTTGAAAAGCCTATTTTAGATGCATGCCAAATAGAAGAAAATGAACAAAAAATCCTTTATGCAATGGAGTTTTGTTATTATTTGAAATTTACATTATGGAGAAGTGGTTTTATAGAAGATATTAAAGTTAGAGTTATTCAATTAGATGATTTAAATAAAATAGTTAGAAGTGCTGAAGAAAATGGGAATCCACATTTCATTCCTTTTGATTCAATTATCAGTGTTGAAGTATTAGACCAAAGAATAATATAAAAGCCCAACTCATAAGAGAAGGGCTTATTTTAGAATTATTTACTGTACAGGAATTGTAAATGAAACTTTATGATTTTCCATGAAATCTTCTGAGTTAACATCGCCTAATTCAAGTTTGATTTCTTTTACAGACTTAACATCGATATTTTTACCTTTTGGAGCTAAAAATTCAATAACACCTTCTTGTTTTACACCTGATTGTACATCTCCGCCAATATCACCATCAGTTAAAAATAAGTTAGCATCTAACTGCATATTGCCGACTACAGCAGACCCTTGATCTGGATAAAAACTTACTGCTTTAGAATTGGTATTTTCAATATTTATCCCTACTAAGATTTTATCATCAGTAATTTTGATTTCGCCAAGTCCTATTTTTAATCCAACAGCATCCATGTTCTGCGAACTAGCATCTACTTTTTTTGAACCATCATCTACAGTTTTTGTTTCTTTTTCCTCATTTTTATTATTATCTGATCCTGTAGATACCTTATCACTATCTCCCCCACCAGCAACAGCAATAATAATAAAAATTACAATTAGTGCAATAAAACCTAAACAGCCAAACTTAAAAAACTTTTTCATATTTATACCCCCAAAATTTATAATATTTCCCTAGTTAAATATAACTAATAATTACAAATATTACAAACGGATAGGTAATTGAATTTATATTTTATAACGATATTCAATAATCATCCTCTATATCGTATAAATCATCAACTTTAACACCTAATAACTTTGCCAATTTAAACATTTCACGAGCATTGGGATAACTCTTTCCTGTGCACCACGCTGAAATCGTATTCCTGCTCCTATTAAATTCTTTCATAATATATTCTCGCTTATATGGAGATTCATCAATTATTCTTCCTATATTACTTTTCATAATATCACCTATCATTAAATTCTATATTAATCGTTTCAATCCTTTCACAAATTAATTTACATAAATATCATGAATTATTTTGTATAGACACGCATTATCTAGGCAAATATCCATACAATGAAGTATTCAAAGAAAAGGAGAGTGAAGAAAATGGAGGGGATAGTTTTAATAGGAGCATTTGGAGCAACAATGATTGGCATCGGTTTATTAGAAAACATAGGATTTGGGATAAACAACGATTTATTAAAACTCACAATGGAAACAGCAAAGTTTGGAGGGCTATTATATATCGTCAAATTAGCAGCAACTTTATTCCTTTGAATTGACTACACAATTTAGATATCTGAAAATTTTGCTAGCGCATATGAAGAGAAAATAAAGGGTAATAGATGTATATCTGTTCCAAAGAAAATGAAAGAAAAAGTACAAGAGATATACGTTATATAACAATAAATGAAAACTTCAATGAAAATTTCACTTTATGAAAACATCTTTGAAAGCTACAATGAAATATTCAAGGAGGGTTACAATGTGGGAAATACTAGCTTTACCAGCTTTAGCAGTAGGAGCAGCGCTTGTCCCAAAAAGAAAGATGAAGGACATAGATAAAATAAAAAAAGTATTTGAAAATACATCATTAGGCATTAAAAAACAAGAAGAGATCCACTACCCAATTCTACTAAAAAAATCTCAACAACAAACACATTCCACTTACATTTTTTCTTTACCACTCGGATTATCCTCTTATCAATTCGAATCAATCATTCCAGCAATTGAAGAAGGTCTTAATAAAGATTGTGATTATACCTTTGAAGATGGAGTATTTAAGCTTAAAACATTCAATTCTCAGTTGCCTACTAAATGGAAATACACAGATGACTTACTAAGTATCAATACATGGCAAATACCAATTGGAAAGAATCATGAAGGTACACTTTATCATGATTTTGAAAAATATCCTCATATGCTAGTCGGTGGTGTTACTCGATTTGGTAAAACAGTGTTTATTAAAGAAGCCTTTTATACTTTGCTTATGAATCAGTTAGAAAATGCTGAGTTTTACTTTCTGGACCTAAAGGGTGGTTTAGAGTTTGGAAAATACATTGGTCTACCACAAGTGAAAGGAGTTGCTTCTGATTTACGTGAATCAGTTGAATTATTAGCATTAATTCACCAGGAGTTAAAGGACAAAGAAAAGTCATTTAGACAAAATGGTTATACAAATATAGTCGATACTCCAATAAAGAAAAGGACATTCATTATTGTGGATGAAGGAGCTGAACTTTCACCGAACCTACTTACTGGAGAACTAAAAAAGTATGCTAATTACTGTCAACAAACCTTATCAGAAATCGCTCGTATAGGTGGAGGTATTGGATATAGAATGCTTTTTTGTACTCAATATCCTGTGAAAGAAGCAGTACCAATGCAAATTAAAATGAACATTGTTGCTCGATTATCTTTCATTGCTGCGGCTCAAGTTGCTTCACGAGTTATTTTAGATGAAAACGGAGCTGAAGAACTACCAAGCATACCTGGTAGAGCAATTTATAAGATTGAAAAGAAACGTATTGTACAAGTGCCTTATATTGATGACAAGTACATGTTCACAAAAATGGAGGAGAAAGAAAGTGATATTATCAACTCAGTCAAAAGTAGAACAATTATTGATAACGATAGATCATTTAGGGATGGCCACAATAAAAAATCTTCGTGGAATCCATGATTTGAAAAGTTATAGAAACGCATGCTATGTAATAAAAAAGATTGAACCGTATGTCAATACAACATTTTTCAATAAAGAAAAGGTCTTTTATCTGAATAAACAAGGACTTTCATTTATTGATTCTGATAAACAACAAGTGAAAAAATCAAATTTGGAACACACTCTTTTAAGAAATGAAGCATACATGTATTTAAATTGTCCTTTGGATTGGAAAAATGAATGTGTTTTGGAATATGAGGTAATGCAGCCTAATAATTTAGGTATTGTCATAAAAGGTATGAATGTAGTCACTAAAAGTAAAATGGTTGCCGATGCTGTATATAAAAGAAATGGATATACTCATATAGTTGAAATAGATAACACTAGACACATGCAAGATAATCATAAAAAGATTAAGTCTTATGTTGATTGTTTTAAATCATTAGATACTCCACGTTTAGAGATATTTACGACAACATTAGATAGAAAGAGGAAATTTGAGAAGTGGTTGTTGGAATATAAGCTTCGAGGTGAGGTAAAAGTGTTCGATGAGATTAAATAAAAATATAAACGGTGGCATAAAGTTAATTTTCCACCCATGTGCCACCGTTGTATAAGTTATAATAAAATTAGCTTAGTTATAATTAACGACAGATAATGTTTTGGTTTCTTTTAAGATACAGTTTTTAGTTACTTTGTTAGCGTTAATAAATGTTATATAGTGACGAATAGCTTTTTTGTGTAAACAAACGACACATGTGGAGACGGTCGCGTTGTTAGAGTTGGTATATGTAAAACCAAAATAATCTCCTGCTTCACAAAATAAACCCCTGTCATAATCAAAATAAAGTTCTGATATGCCTGTGGAAAAGTTGTGAGTCAAGGTAGGGAGAAAAGGAAGAAAAAGAAAGGGTGGGAACAGGAATCCCATCCTTTTTAATTTAGGAAAAAGGCAAGAAGAAAACAAGGGTAAACCTTACGGTTTCAACGTTTGAATGAAAAGTGAGAGGGGGTTCTTACGAACCCTTAAAGCATGAAAAAGAGGGAGAAAAAGGCAAGAAGAAAAGTAGGGAATACCACGACATTATTTTAATATTAAATAAAGTTGTGGGAAAAAAAGTGAGAAGAAATTTGTGAGAATGCTGGAACTGTGCAGGACTTTATTTTAAATGGTAGAAATTAGGTAGCGTAGGAATGCGGGTTTGAGCGGGATGGTGTAGCAGGAGTTTATTATTACTGAACAGTATAATAGAAAAGCAGTTGATATAGAAAAAATCTATACCATCTGCTTTTTTGTTTATAAAAATACTATTCAGGATTGATTTTCGTTAATATAAACATTTCCGATTTTCACAATCGTTTTTTCATAAATTATAAATGTCAAATGTACTTTTGTTTGATAATAAGTTATTAAGCATGATATAAGTGTAAAAGAAGTTGGACATTTGACGTTTTATTTTTTGACCGAGAGTTTGAAGTTGTATTTATAATGAGAGGATTTGAGTTTGAAATGATAGATAATTTTTGGCGTGATTTACCACGACCGTTTTTTATACTAGCACCAATGGAAGATGTGACGGATGTTGTTTTTCGTCATGTAGTAAGTGAAGCCGGTCGACCGGATGTATTTTTCACAGAGTTTGCAAACTCGGATAGCTATTGTCATCCAGAAGGAATAAACAGTTTACGTGGACGTTTGTTGTTTACAGAAGATGAACAGCCAATGGTTGCACATATATGGGGGGATAAGCCCGAATATTTCCGTCAAATGAGTATTGGAATGGCGGAACTAGGATTTAAAGGTGTAGATATCAATATGGGCTGCCCTGTACCGAATGTGGCATCGAGAGGAAAAGGTAGTGGTCTTATTCTGCGTCCAGACGTTGCGGCAGAACTTATTCAAGCAGCAAAAGCAGGCGGCCTGCCTGTCAGCGTGAAAACACGACTTGGTTATAAGGATGTAAATGAGTGGGAGGCGTGGTTAACGCATATTTTAAAACAGGACATTGCGAACCTTTCTATTCATTTACGTACAAGAGAGGAAATGAGCCAAGTAGATGCACATTGGGAGCTAATTCCGGAAATTAAAAAATTACGTGACCGTATCGCTCCAAATACGCTACTAACAATCAATGGAGACATTCCTGACCGTCAAACTGGGCTGCGGCTTGCTGAACAATATGGTATTGATGGTGTTATGATCGGGCGAGGCATTTTTAAAAATCCTTTTGCTTTTGAAAAAGAGCCAAAAGAGCATAACAGTAAAGAAAATCTTGATCTTTTAAGACTGCAGCTTGACCTTCAAGATCAATATGCGGAAGTACTGCCACGTTCAATCACAGGGCTTCATCGCTTTTTCAAAATTTATGTTAAAGGCTTCCGAGGGGCAAGTGAATTAAGAAATCAATTGATGAACACGAAATCAACAGATGAAGTGCGAGCATTGCTTGATAACTTTGGAAAAGATGTTGATATGACAGGGATAGTGAAATGATGGGACTCTTAAAAAGTTAGAGTAAATATGAATCACATCAGCTCATGTGTACTTATTGTATTCAGTTTCAATTTCCTTTGCAGCCGGCAAATTTTTGTTATTGTTTGATTCGTGGCTTTGCGTTCTTACCTTCAAAAGGTTGCGTTTATGAAAATAATATGTTACTTACTTTTGATTTTAGTTTGATCAAGTCTGTTTTCTGAAAGAAAAAGGTCTTAAGAACGTAATAAACCCACCAGCATTCATGTGTTGCCATATACACTCTACAAATATCGAGAATGTGGCTGTATTATAGAATTAAAATAATTATAGAAACTTCTAAAAGCCTTGATTTCTTATTGAAATCAAAGCTTTTTTTCTAGTGATTGTTGGAAAGGAATAAGCTTCTGTTTAGGTCAGTTGTGTTTTTCTTGTGTAAATTTCTTTGTTTATCAGCGAGAAAGTATGGCTATCTTAGAGGCTACAAAGTAGAATGAGTGAAAGAGGTGTTTGGCTGATGAATGAAGTGGAAAGCTATATATTGCAGTATCCAGAAGAGCTGCAGGACAAACTGCAAGAAATAAGGCAAGTGATTAGAGAGGCTGCACCAATGGCGACTGAAAAAATAAGCTGGGGGATGCCGACTTTTTATTTGAATAAAAATTTGGTGCATTTTGCAATGAATAAAGCGCATATTGGATTTTATCCTGGTGCTAGTGGTGTTGAAAACTTTAAAAGTCAGCTTGACGATTTTAAGCATTCAAAAGGAGCTATTCAATTTCCGTTGAGCCAGCCTTTGCCTAAGGAACTAATTACAGAAATTGTGAAGTTTAGAGTGAAAGAAAATACTAAGTAAAAAGTATTTAGAGGTTATGTACTTCGCGGTGAAGTGCATAACCTTTTTTTTATAGTAAACCATTCAATGGCTTTTCATGAAAATGTTCTAAAGCTTGATTCACGTCAAAGATATTATAGATTTTCTTCTCAATGCAAAACTGTACAATTAAATCGCTTGTCTCACTGCTTGATAGTGAATAGCCAGCAGCGTTTAAGAGGATATCCGTATCATCCTTATTTAATTGTAGTGCTAGGGCAAGCGCGAGAATGGTACTTTTCCTAGGATGGTAATTTGGATTGGTTCGAATTTTTGAAAAGAGCTTACGATCAATGCCGGCTCGATTATAAATGGTGGCGTCTGTTTCCCCCGTTTGATCTATAAATGAAAATAAGACACTGCTGAGTGATGGTTTCCGGTTTTCTTTAATGAAGTCTTCTAATGCATCTTCAGATGTACTATTTTCAATAGCACTGTCTATAAAATAAATGGATTCTTGTAGTTTAAAGCATATTGGTTCTATATGTGTTTGAATATATGTTTGTATTTCTCTTAATAAGGCATGGTCAAGCACTTCTTATACCTCCAAAAATGTCGCTTTTGAGGCGACCAAATGACGTATGAACTTAGTTAAAATTATATCATCAATTAGTTGTTTGGGAGGATGATAAGCATGAATCGAAACTTAACTGAAATCATTTTTGTGCTCGACCGAAGTGGAAGCATGTGCGGACTCGAAAAGGATACTATTGGTGGGGTGAATTCGTTAATTGAAAAACAATGCCAAACAAAGGGTGAAACGATAATCACTTTAATTCTTTTTGATAACGAATACGAAGTTGTTTGGAATGGTGTAGATGCCAATAAAGTTAGATTGTCAGAAAAAGAATATGAAGTGAGAGGGATAACTGCGCTACTAGATGCCGTTGGTAAGACCATTTTGGATGTAGGACATCGTTTATCTAAGACGGATGAAGCAGAAAGACCAGGCAAGGTTTTATTTGTTATTACGACAGACGGACAAGAAAATGCTAGCCAAGAATTCACTTATAAAAAAATTCAAGAGATGATCAAACATCAAGAAGAGACATATAATTGGGAATTTCTTTTTATGGGAGCTAATATTGATGTTGCCAAAGAAGCTGAGAATATGGGTATTCAGCATGACAAGGCATACCGATTCGAAGCAACGAGTGAAGGTGTAGAAACGATGTATGATTTCGTGTGTGAAGAAATTATGAGAATTAGAGAAGAGTAGTTTGGAATGAAAATGCTGTTTACTCGCCGTAACGTTGGATTTACTGTAGATAAATGGTGTTTAACTGTTCGTATCAGATCATTTACTGCCCATAGCTCCACATTTACTTGCCATTAGTTATTAATTACTGTAACTCTCGGATAAACTCGATTTTTAAATGTGTCATCTGAAGCAAGATTTAACGAAGATAAGATTTTGGATACAACTGAAGTAATTTGATAGTCCCATTCTAAAATTCCAAATGATTATCTACTGCTTGTTCATCTCGGAAGCCAGCGTAGCATTTGGCTAACTCTTCTTTAAATTACGTTCTGGCAGGATGGTTTATCGGTAATCTTCTAAGTTTTTCTTTTTTGTCAATGTTCCACCACCTTTCCATTATAAGGATTCAACAAAAAGATTCCGTATCCTCTAATGTGATAGGCATGTAACGAAGATAAATGGAATATTGTAATAACAGATTAATAGAAATTGCCGAAGGAGCTGAAATGATGACAGTAGTAGGTGGGAAGTATTTAGAAGTAGACCCAGGGGTAGAATTATTTGTACAAGATGTTGGGAGTGGCGATCCGATTGTTTTTATTCCAGGATTCACCTTTACGACGGAGGTGTTCTCTAAGCAGGTAGAGTATTTTTCGAAAACGAATCGTGTGATAGTTATCGATCCAAGAAGCCATGGTCGTTCTACAGCTTCACTTCATGGAAATGATTATGTGACACATGGGGAGGATTTGGCCAAACTCTTATTACAATTAGGCGTAAAAAATATGACGCTAGTAGGCTGGTCATTTGGTTGTCTTACAATTTGGGAATATGTGAAGAAATATGGAATGGATCATATTAAATCTATGATATTAGTAGACATGTCTCCGAAGGCCCTATCAACTAATGATCAAGATTGGGTGGAGGGTTCTCTTGATGATATTGGCGCGGCATATACAGCTTATATGAGAAATCCTCAAGGACAAAGGGATTTTATAGCTGGATATGCGAAGGGAGTGATGGTTCAACGTGAATTGAAGGAAGAAGAATTGAATTGGATTGTCGAACAATCATTAAAAACACCTTACTATATTGCTGCCAATTTATTTTCAGCTGGAATGTTTTCTGATTACCGTGAAGAAGCAAAGCTAGCTAGTGAATCAGTGCCTACGTTATCCATTATTGCAGAGCATTGGGCTGACGTCGCGAGTGTTTATATACAAAAAATCACTCCTGAATCTTCAATCAAGATACTTGGAGGACACTTAATGTTTTGGGAGCATAGTGAAAAGTTTAATACAATAGTTGAGGAATTTTTACAGGAGAATCAGTAAATGACTAATGAAAAAAGGTTTGAGAACGAATTCTATCGTCTCAAACCTTTTTTGGAATTCTCTAAACCAAAAAGGAGCGGTGAGTGTTTCTTACTAACTGTTAGTTCTTTTCCCTTACTTTGTATATTATTGCTAGCATCGCAAACCAAATGGGTGTTAATAAAAGCGGTAAGCGTGTTGCATCTGCAAATAGCATGACGATTAATATGAATAAAAACAACCCTAAAATAATGTAATTGATAAAAGGTGCAAAAGGCGCTTTGAAAATCGATTTTGCTCTTAAATCAGGTCTTTTTTTAGAATAGATAATATGTGAAATTAAGATAATGCTCCATACCCAAATAAAACAGATGGCGCTAATTGTTGTAACAACTTCAAATGCATTTTCTGGAATTAATTTACTTAACAAGGCACCTACTGAAACAACAAGAGTAGATATGAATAGAGCATTACTTGGAACGGCGTGTTTATTTAATTTAGACAACTTAGCTGGTGCTTCTTTATCTTTGCTTAATGTATAAAGCATTCGGCTTGTTGAAAATAATCCACTATTGCACGCAGAAGCGGCGGATGTTAACACGACAAAATTGATAATTCCTGCGGCAACCGGAATACCGACTAACGTAAATACTTCAACAAAAGGACTGCTCGTAGCATGCAATTGATCCCAAGGATTAATACAAAGGATGACGAACAAAGCACCTACATAAAAAAGTAAAATTCGAAGCGGTATTTTATTGATAGCTGATGGGATGTTCTTTTTCGGATTAGAAGTTTCGGCTGCTGTAACCCCAACCAATTCAACCCCAACAAATGAAAACACCACTAGCTGAAGTGAAAATAAAAATCCTGATATTCCATTTGGAAACATGCCGCCATGGCTCCAAATGTTTGAGATAGAAACTGTGCCAGTATTAGTTTTAAAACCAATGACTAACAAAATAATACCAATCACGATTAACGCAATAATTGTAATAACTTTAATGATTGCAAACCAAAATTCTAACTCTCCAAAAAGTTTTACCGTTAATAGGTTCAAACCTAATAAAATAACTAGGACTGCTATAGCCGGTACCCATTGAGGGATATCAAACCAGTATTGCATATACACGCCGACAGCAATAATATCAGCCATCGCTGTCATAATCCAGCAGAACCAATAGGTCCAACCAGTTATAAATCCGGCCCAAGGTCCGATATATTCCGTTGCAAATTCAGTAAAAGATGTATAGCCACTATTTGATAATAGTAGTTCTCCTAACGCTCTCATGACAAAGAAAAGAGATATTCCGATGATAAGATAAGCAAATAAAATGGACGGACCTGCCATGTGAATAGATTTTCCTGATCCTAAAAATAAACCTGTTCCGATAGTTCCTCCAATTGCAATTAATTGTACATGTCGATTTTTTAAATCTCGTTTTAATTTTTGCTGAGCCAATTTTTCTGCGCCTCCATTAGTAGTCAAATGATTTAAAAAATTCGGATAATAAAATAGTGTAGACTTGTTGAGTGAACAGGTGTTTTTCTTCCTAGTGCCGTTCGTTTCACAGATTTTTTTCAAAATCTACTAGATATCTTATCTCCTTAATGTAAAAAATAAGCTTGATTCTTTCACCTCACTTGATTTGTTATGAGAGAAATAAAAAAAGAGATTGGAAACATTCCAATCTCATTAAGGTCGAGAATAACAATTGGTAACTCGTTATCCTTCTGTCCTTTTGCCTGAGATTGTGAATCCTTCGGCGCTGTACTTTGTACAGTCTCTCCAGAAGCTGCTCCTGCCATAGTTTTATCCACGGCATTCATCGCTTACTAATATGCGATTATGTCTAAATGTTAAGTTTAATAGAAAGAAATTTCTATAAATCAACATTTATTATATTTATAAAACAATATTGGAATTCTATCATCTTTTTTGGCTTCGGTCAACAAATTAGAATAATCTATTTTTAATGTATAGGATTTTAGTAGAATAGCAACTACATAAAAGCCTTCATATTCCACACTTTAAATGCTTCCAACTAATATAAATTAAAGATTCTGGAAATATAGTAAAATTTTTATAGAAAAAGAAAGGAAGTTAGTGAGGCTATGACAATCAAAAAAGTATCCATTATAGGGTTAGGGGCATTAGGTGTTTTGTTTGGCAATCATTTATTAAAAAAAATGCCAACAGAGGATTTGAAAATTATAGCAGATGAGGATCGTATCAAAAGATATCAAGAACATAAAATTTATTGCAATGGAGAACCATGCCAGTTTCATTATGTTACACCAGATGAAGCAGTAGAACCAGCAGACTTGCTTATCATTGCAGTTAAATATAATGGATTGAAAGAAGCTATTCAAGCAGTGAAGAACTATGTTGGAGAACATACTATTATTATTTCGCTATTGAATGGGATTACGAGTGAAGTGATTATTGGTGAAGCGTATGGCATGGACAAAGTATTATACTGTGTTGCACAAGGTATGGATGCCGTTAAGCTAGGAAATAAATTAACCTATGACCATATGGGTATGCTCTGTTTTGGTGGTAAAGATTCTGATGAAGTTTCACAAAACGCAAAGGACTTAGTAGCGTTTTTTACAGCAATGGATCTTCCATTTGAATTGGATAAAGATATGTATAGACGACAATGGGGCAAATTCATGCTGAATGTAGGAGTTAATCAAACAGTCGCTGTTCATCAAAGTAACTATGGGGGAGTGCAAAGAGAAGGAAAAGCACGAGAAACAATGATTGCAGCGATGAGAGAAGTAATTGCTCTATCCGAAAAAGAAGGAGTTCATTTAACGGAAGCAGACTTGATCTATTGGCTGAAAGTATTAGGTACATTAAGCCCTAATGGAAAACCATCCATGGCTCAAGATGTGGAGGCAAAACGTTTTAGTGAAGTGGAATTATTTGCAGGCACGGTTGTGGAATTAGGGAAGAAATATGGAGTATCTACACCTATCAATCAAGAATTATACGACAAGATTAAAGCTATTGAAGATCAATATACTCTTCAGTGATAGAAGATTGGCCGTATATTTTAGTGTATAAAGAATAAGAAAATTACTTGTATAAAAAGATGTTACTAAGTACTTCATACTAGTAACACACAAAAGCTTTGAACTTTGATGATGTTCAAGGCTTTTATTATATCTAAAATCTTTCCAGTAAGATCATGAGGTAGTATTAATAAAAGAAGTGAGAATATCAAGGGGGATATCATAATTACTGGTAGTGACAGGTAGCGTTCATAGTTATTATTGTTGATGACTCGTTTTTTTTTGATTATTATATTAATATTTTAGTTAAAGATAAAAGAGAAACTAGTTTGAAAAGAGGAGATTAAATGAATAAAACGACAAAACAAAAATCAAACAAACTGAAGATTATTTCACGAGTAGTATTAATTATTATGGGGGCTTTTATAACCGCATATGGACTAGAAGCGGTATTAATCCCAAACAATGTATCAGATGGTGGGGTAACAGGTATAAGTATCGTTGGCTCACAACTATTTGGCTTACCATTAGGACTTCTAATTGCAGTCATAAACATCCCATTTGTTTGGTTAGGATATAAACAAATTGGGAAAAGCTTTGCAATCTATTCAGTTATCGGTATTGCTTCACTAGCTTTAGGTACTAGCCTTATGCACCATGTGCCAACGATTATTGAAGGTGATACGTTGTTAGTTACTGTTGTCGGAGGTATTATTATTGGTTTTGGTATGGGGGTAGCTTTACGTAATGGCGGTGCATTAGATGGAATTGATATGTTAGCTGTACTCCTTTCGCGAAAATTACCTTTTGGGACAAGTGATCTCATATTATTCTTAAATATGTTTGTCTTTATTGTTGTATCAACAGTATTTGGTCTACAAGGGGCAATTCTTTCTGCGATTGCTTATTTTATAGCTTCTAAGGTCATTCACATTGTAGAAGAAGGTTTAAGTGGTTCTAAAACTTTCAAAATTATTACAAAACACCCTGTATTAATGGTAGAAACCATTCGTGATCGGTTAGGTCGAGGTGCAACGTACAATGAAGTGTACGGTGGTTATTCGAATGAACAATTTAAAGAAATTACATGTGTTATTAACCGTTTAGAAGAAAGTAAAATGAAAGAAATTATCCATGAAATTGACCCAGGTGCTTTTGTTACGGTATATGACGTAGCGGAGGTTAAGGGAGGTAATTTCAAAAAGCATAATATTCATTAAATAAAAACGAGTAACCGGATGCTTTTTAATTGTAGTGCAGTACAGGTGAAAGGATGTTTTTAAAGGGGATAATTGGATTGGCTATTTTGCTGCATCTTAGGGTTTACTGTCGGTATCTCGCGATTTACTATCCTTAACTCTACATTTGCTTGCCGTTTGCTATTAATTACCCTCTTTTGAAATTAAAAAAGCATCCATTGGAAGATGTGTATCAATCTGGTTCTTACTGGTGCTAAGATCCCAAAGGAGTTTGAGCACCAATAAGAACGAGATTGGTGAGGAAAAAAGCGAAACGAATCAAAGTTTCGCTTTTTTATATTTGCTACTACTTAAAATAAGGTGCTTTTTTTAAGATAACACAAACTGGAATGGCAATTATAATTCCTAATACATTTTGAATGAGATCTCCTGGAATCGAAGCTAAGGGTGCAATCCAATTATTGTATAGAATTCCTTCACCAATATAATAAACTGCTACCATAAATGGAATAGAAACGATTGTTGCAATTAAATTTAAAGCAATGCTGTTACCTTTGCGACCATTTGACCAAGCAATTTTACCAACGATGTATCCTTGTAAACCACGCGCCGTAAAGGTGATGGGCGCCCATAATGCCCAACCTCCAACTACGTCAAATAACCCCATTCCTATTGCACCGGCTAAAGCCCCCTTCTTAGGACCAAATAAAATAGAGGCAATAAATAGCATGGCTGTTCCTAGATGAACTAAACCACCATTTGCCGTAATTGGTAGTCTGATATTTAAAAAGACAGTAGAAAGGAACACAAGTGCAACTAACATTGATGTCATAATTAAATCAAAAGTTTTTTGACGTGACTTGGTATAACTTTGTGTATTTTCCATATCTATAAACCTCCTAAATTTAGAATTTACCGATTACTTTAGCAAAAAACTGATGTATATAAAAGGGTCAATTTTTCAAAAAACGTAGGGGTCAGTTTGTGAAATTTGAGAGTTGATAACTGTTTTTATACTAAGTAAAGAATCCATAAAGCATTAAGTTAATAAAAAGAGTGTTATATTTAAATGCACAATTAACCCAATTATCAGGGATTTTCCACATTTTTAATTTATGGTAATATGAATAAAGCTTAAGTTGGATAGATCTTATGGAGGTTATTATGAAAAAAGTTGCTGTAATACAAGATTTATCATCTTTTGGAAAGTGCTCATTAACAGCTGTGATTCCGGTTCTTTCGGTAATGGGAGTGCAGGCATGTCCTTTACCGACTGCTATATTGTCTGCACAAACAGGTTTTCCAAGTTTTTTTTGTGAGGATTTCACATCAAAAATGCAATATTTCGAAGAGGAATGGAGCAAGCTTCAGGTAACCTTTGATGGAATCTATACCGGCTTTGTAACTGGACAGGAGCAAATTGATAATATTTTTCGTTTTTTAGATAAATTTCATACAAAAGAAAACATTTTGCTTGTAGATCCGGTAATGGGGGATGTTGGTGAAGCTTATAAACTTTTTACAGAAGAATTGCTAGTACGAATGAGAGAACTTGTGAAATGTGCAGATGTGATTACACCAAATGTAACGGAGTGCTGTCTATTAACCGGATTATCTTATGAAAAATTACATAGCTATTCAAATGAAAGAGATTTTATCAAAGCGTTAGAAGAAGCTGGAAAGGCATTGCAACAAGAAACGAAAGCTAAGGTAATCATCACTGGTGTAAATCCGCCGTCAGAAGATACAGATAAGCAGTTTATCGGTAATATGTATTTGGACTGGAATAAAACAATATATGGTGCAATGCCGTACAATGGTAAAAGTTATTCGGGTACGGGTGATTTATTTGCCTCTGTCATAATGGGAAGCATGATGCGGGGAGAGAACCTAGAAAAAGCTGTACAGCTTGCAGAGGCATTTTTAACAGCAGCCATTAAGGATACTACCTTGGAGCAGATCCCTAAAGAAGAAGGGGTTAACTTCGAAAAATTTTTAAGAATGTTATTATAGAATGATTCTTTGTTCGGTGAAGGATCTTTGAATACATATGAAAGAGAAATTTATGGCTCAGAAATTATTATTTACGGGTCTTTAGACGTTTACCACTTTGTCTCTCTTTACATTTGGAATTCATTCCGTGATAAAGGTGAAAGCCCTTTTTACTGTATCGGTAATGATACTATAACTCAAACAGTGGAATTTACTTTTAGTATAAATAGTAGCTATAAAGCTGGAAATTTTGAAGTTAAAGAGATAGAAACACCTAAATTAAAAGATGCATACAAAGAATTTTCAAAGATAAACCCCGAAGACTTATTTTAATCTTTAGTGGAATATTAGGGTAATAAGGAGCTGTTAAGCAGTTCTTTTTTTCTGATTTTGGTCCTTAAAAATAAAGAATACTAGTTAAATCGAATAATATTTGAGCAAAAAATAAGTAAAAAATCGAATTTATTTTTTTCCTAAGCACCACACTACATTGAATAAAGGTATTGTAAGCATTAAAAACTAAGCATTTTTTTATAAACAATGACATCAATGTAGGCTTTTTTTCATACTATATATTTGGGGTGAAAAAATGCCAAGAGTTCAATACCGAGAATCAGATGTTGATTTAATGGCAAGGTTAATGAGGGCAGAAGCCGAGGGTGAAGGTCAACAAGGGATGCTGTATGTTGGCAATGTAGTGGTTAATCGTGCTGTAGCGGATTGTTTAGACTTTAAGGATGTAAGAACGATTGAACAAGTCGTTTATCAGGTACAAGGAGGAAATTATTCTTTTGAAGCTGTTCAAAAAGGAAATCTATTTTACCAAAGGGCGAGGTCTCAAGAAAAAAGGTTAGCAAAACAGAATTTGGATTATTGGAGAGACCATCCAGCGAAATATGCCCTTTGGTATTTTAATCCATATGCTCCCTGTCCTCCAACGTGGTACGATCAACCTTTTAGTGGTCAATTTAAAAATCATTGTTTTTATGAACCAGCAGCTAATACTTGTGAAAGTGTTTATTCAGGTTAGGTTGTCTAGGAGCTATTATTAATTCTGGAGTTTTATTGAAATTTTTCCTTTTTAATGATACGAATACAACATTTTTAGTCATAGGTTCTGGTTGGTAGCAAAGTAATTTATCCAAGGATTCAATTTTGTGAAATATTGCATATAGACTAACAAGTGCTAGAGTTGAATTAGATCAAGGCTGCTAATAAGCAGTCTTTTTTGTTATGCAG
>NZ_CABKRX010000046.1 GCF_902374955.1 Bacillus massilioanorexius | reverse complement strand
GTTTTTTTATGATAATAATCTATTCCTTTTGAATGTAAATGGCTAGTATTTGTTACGAATTAATTCTTTTCCCTAGAATAATCAAATCTCTTTCCATACCATCTAATTCGGCTACTCGCGGAAGATGAGCCCATTTCTCGAATCCGAATTTATCAAATAATCTTAAGCTGGGTTCATTGTGAGCGAAAATAAACGCTAATAAAGTTTTGATATGTAGTTTTGGACATGCATCTATCACTTTTTGGATCATTTCTTTACCAAGTCCTTTTTGTCTAAAGTCTTGATGAATGTAAATGCTAATCTCAGCAGTGCCGTTATAGGCTGGACGACCATAAAAAGATTGAAAACTAATCCACCCGCACTTTTGACCGTCTAGTTCTACCATCCATAATGGACGAGATGAAGGAGAGTGGTCATAAAACCATTGTTTTTTACTTTCTACTGTTACAGGCTCGGTATCGGCAGTAACCATTCTACTTGCAATGGTTGAATTATATATTTCTACGATAAGCGGTAATTCTGTTATATCGGCATCTCTTACTGTTAAGGCAGGCTGCATTTGATTGTCATCCCCTATTTTTGTTTGTTTTTTTAATATTTAGATTATATGAATATCCATTTGAAAGCAATGAATAAAAAAATCAGTGTGACGAAGGTCATCACACTGATTAGTTACAATCTTTGATGTGTATAAAGCTAACTCTTTACTTCTGGTGTTGTTGCTTTTTTCCGTGCTTCTAAAAAGCGATTAACACTCGAAACAATTGTCTTTACAACGGCATATGTTGGAACTGCTAATACCATTCCGACAACACCAGCAATGTTTCCGGCTACAAGGAGTAAGATAATTACGGTTGCTGGATGGATATCTAAGCTTTTTCCAAGAATTAAAGGTGATAAGAAGTTTCCTTCAATTTGCTGTGCAACAGTAATAACAATCACAACTAATAGTGCCTGGAAAGGTGAATCGAATAATGCGATTATTACAGCTGGTGCTCCACCAAGGATGGGTCCAACATATGGAATAATATTAGTAACTGCAACAATTAAGGCCATTAATAGAGCATAAGGGACATCGATAATAAGATATCCTATTAAAGAAAGAATCCCTACTATTGATGCAACAGTAACCTGTCCACTAATATATGCAGATAATGTATTCCCAACATCTTTCACTGTTTCTAAGCCTTGTTGGCGGTAGGCATTAGGAAAAAATTTAGATATGGCATTAGGAAACTTATGACCATCTTTAAACATATAAAACAATAGGATTGGAACTGTAACAATTGTGATCGTTATATTTGTAACGAAACCAAAGATTCCTACTACACCATTAGTAAGCATATCAGGTAGTTTGTTTAAGAATTCCATTAATTTTTTTCCTAGACTGTCAAAGGGCACATAATCATTCATAATGAGATTTTGAATATCCTTTGATTGAGACAGATTACTTATAAATACCTGCAATTGTTTTGCGTATGTTGGTAAATCAGCAATAAAAGATGTAATTTGTTTTGTAATAATCGGTACAACATTACTGATTGTAATAGCTAGAACAGCAATGATCACTATGTACAAGAGTATTATTGAAATGACACGAGATAATTTAAATTTTTTCTCCAAGAATTTGATTACGGGATTAAAGATGAAAAATAAGAACCCAGAAATCAAAATTGGAAAGAATAAAGTAGAAAAGAATATTCCAATAGGTTTTAATAAAAAAGTAATTTTTGTGGCGATAAAAATAATCGTCATTATGATAAGAATTTGAAGAGACCAATTCTTTAATTTATTGTTGGACAATCAGATTCACCTCAATTGAAATTTTCAAAGTTACTTAAGTATAGCATCTAATATTAGGAAAAAATAAAAAAGTTGTTTGAAATGTAAAAAGGATGACAAATAATTGATGCCATCCTTTAATACGAATCATTGGAAATATTGTTTCAAGAAAAGTAAATTAATTATTTTTTAGGTGAATAATTTAAGTCGTTAAATAATTGCTTTAGTTCTTGATCGGTAAGATCTCGCCATTTTCCAATTGGTAAATTCCCTAAATGAATATTCATAATGCGAATTCTTTGTAAGCCTCGTACCTCATAGCCTAAAGCTGCGCACATTCTACGGATTTGTCTGTTAAGACCTTGCGTTAGAATAATTTTGAAAACAGTAGGAGACAGTTTTATCACCTTACATGGTAATGTTTTTGTATTTAGAATCTCTACTCCTTCAGACATTTTCTTGATAAAAGCAGAGGTAATTGGTTTATTTACAGTTACGATATATTCTTTTTCATGTTTATTTTCAGCACGTAGAATTTCATTTACAATGTCACCGTCATTCGTTAATAAGATTAATCCATGTGAGTCTTTATCTAGACGTCCGATGTGAAATATACGTAAGGGATGGTTGACGAAATCGACAATGTTTCCTTTGATATGTCTTTCGGTTGTACTAGTAATTCCAACTGGCTTATTCAGTGCGATATACACATTTTGCTGCTCCGTTTTTATTGGTTTACCATCAACTCGAACATCGTCAGAAGCTTCAGCCTGACTTCCTAGTTCTGCGACAACTCCATTTATTGTAACTCTACCTTCAGTAATTAATTTATCTGCTCCACGTCTAGATGTTATTCCAGATTCGCTAATGAATTTATTAATTCTCAAAAAAAAGCACACCTTTAAATTTAAATTTATTCTTTTAAGATAACGCATGTACTCACTAATATTCAAGGGTAGCACCATTTACTGAGGTAATTCTTTTATGCAGTCTAGTACTTTCTGATGATAGATTGGATCTTCCTTTTCTGCATCATAGATGACGGTTGTACAAAGATATGGTTGCAGCCAAGTATAATCATGCGAATCGGTCCAAGAAACAAGGAATATTTTCTGTTTGCTTCGATTAATGATATCTTCGATAATCTCTATTTTAGAAGAATCATCGCAAATAGAATCAATGGGATAAAGAATCGAATAATCGATCTCTTTGGGTGTGTTTCTCCAATTGAAAGATCGGTTTGTATCAAGGTATACTTGATGATTTGGTTGAAATATGTATGCTTCTCCAGTTTTGGCTGGTCTTTTGAGTTGTAGAAAATCTTCCGCGTTACGTAGAGTATTACAACGGAATAGTACTTTACTATTTGTTGAATGTTTTCCTATCATATGTAGCGCTAATAGATGTTTTTTAAATTGATGTGTTCCTTTGATTAATACAACTTTTTGATTTGAATTCATGAATTCTTCTAATTCTTTTTTTGCTTTTTCTAAAGTATTCATTTTTAACCTCACTTCGATGACGCTAACCATTCATTTATATCGACAGAATGAATGGATTCTGTAGACCTTAAAAAGATTTGTCAGAGGCCTATTGATTAATAGAATTGCGAATTAAAAAAAGATATATACTTTTCAGAAATAAATAGTTGAGTTTTTCGTTATTTTGTACTAATATTATCTAGTGATTTTGAGAATCATTATCATTTCGCGAAATATATTACTTATAAAGATACAGTCGAAAACAGAAAGTTTAAAGATGATTTCAATCATTAATAAAGTAGGTCTGAGAGAAGGGGATTTAAGAAAGAAAATGCAATCAGAAGACTGAATAGTGAGATTATATTTTGGTATGGAATCTATAATGTTTATTTGTCAGGTTGTTTTCTAAAAGAGTGTTTTTAAATAAGTTTGGTGAATAGAACTAGTATAAAAAAAGTGGGTTGATTGGAGCATAAGGCGCGAGCATCCTGGGGCAGAATTCAACCTATACCCATTACTTGTTCATTTGCTAATAAAGTTTGCGAAAACAGCCATTTATAAAAAGGGGTACAGTTGCGGAGTGATGACAATTGTTGAAAAAGATTTTTAGTTCCTTTATCGTTTTTTTTCTGATGTTTTTTCTAAACTTTCATTTAATAGCATCTGCAAAAGAATCACCTGCTCCAGAATTAGCTGGACAATTGATGGTTTCTTTAAATCAGGTGGAGAAGTATTTAACGAATAATCAAATAGAAAAAGCAGATCAGTCATTTAAAGAATTTAAAGCCGAATGGACAACAATTAAAGCGAAGGTAAGAACGGATTCTCCAGAGGCTATGAACATGATTGAATCGGATATGGCATTATTGTCACTTTCTATTTTAAATGAAGACATAAATCCATCTATTGAACATAGCCAATCTTTAATGGCTACAATGGAGTCGTATAGTCAGGGTACATTAAATACAGATCCGAATAAGATTGAAGAAAAAAGCCTTTCTTCATATATTACTTTATTAAAAGAAATAAAACAGACAATAGAGAAGAATGATTTGGATAAAGGGAAGCAGCAAATAGAGCAATTAACAAACGAATGGTTGAGTGTTGAGGGAGACGTTGTAACTCAATCACAAAGTGTATATAACAACTCTGAGAAATCGCTTGTTTTATTATCTGCCTATATAGAGGATAAAAATAAAACGGCAGATACTATCAAAATACTAAATCAAATGATAACGGACTTAGAACCTCTACAAAAGGATTCTTTTGGAATATGGGATGCAGCTTTAATTCCTATAAGAGAAGGCGTAGAAGCATTGTTAGTTGTCGGTGCTCTTTTAACAATTGTTAAAAAATCAAATGTACCAAAGGGTCGTAGATGGATTTGGGGAGGAACTATTTCAGGGTTATTAGTCAGTATCATTATTGGAATAATGGTTTCTTATTTTATTTCATCTATTGCTTTTGGACAAAATAACTTTTTGATTAATGGCTGGTCAGGTGTTTTAGCGAGTCTGATGCTACTTTATGTTAGTTATTGGCTTCATCGTAATTCAAATATTGCACAGTGGAACAACTTTATTAAACAAAAAACGGAGAATGCAATAAGCAACGGAAAAATGTTTTCATTTGCTACTCTTGCTTTTTTAGCAATATTAAGAGAAGGAATGGAGACTGTCATCTTTTTGATTGGTATGGTTAACAGAATGCCAATGAATAAGCTTATTTTAGGAATACTATTAGGATTTGGTGTGTTGTTTATCATTGCTTTTTTAATGCTGAAGGTGGGAACATATCTCCCTATGAAACCGTTTTTCTTAGTTTCTAGCTTCATTGTTTTCTATATGTGTATTAAGTTTATGGGATCTGGTATTCATAGCCTGCAGCTAGCAGGTCTTATTAGTTCTGATGTAAATGAAGGGATTCCTACAATCTCTTTTTTAGGTGTATATCCATCATGGTATAGTACAATGCCTCAGATTATTATTTTTATGCTTGCAATTAGTGTCATTTTATATAAACATTTTAAAAAAAATCGAAGCGAACGAATTATTGGGGGAAGCATGTCATGAATTTTACAAAAAAAGCTTTAAAAGTCGCATTAATATCTTCTTTACTAACAGTTCCTGCTTTAGCAGGATGTAATTCAACGACGGAGAAGACTAGCGATAAGCCGAAAGAAAGTAACACACAAAAAGCGAGTGGTAGTGATGTAAAAGCAATTGCTGAATCATTACAACAATCATTAAAAACCTTAAATGAATCGATTGCAAAAGGGGATAAAGCACAGATTCAAAAATTAGGTAAAGAATTGAATAGTGAATGGCTTACTAAGGAAAATGGGATTCGTGATACATTCCCACTCTTATATACAGAGATTGAAAAGTATATACAACCGTTATATATGGGGGCGACATCTGAAAATCCAGATCAAACGAAATTGCAAGAGTTAGCTAAAAATCTTGATGGATCGCTAACTAAATTAGCAAATGCAAAAGAAACAGAAGAAAAAACTTCTGAAATTTTAGATCAAGCTGTTGCACAATATGAACAATATGTAAATGAAGAAATTGGAGAACTTGTTACTTCTACGAAGCTATTTACAGATGCAGTAAGAGCAAAAGATGTAGAAAAAGCCAAACAGTACTATGTTGAGTCACGTAAACACTTTGAAAGAGTAGAGCCAGTTGCAGAAAGCTTCGGAGATTTGGATCCAAAAATTGATGCTCGTGAAGGCGATGTAGAAGAAGCGGAATGGGGTGGATTTCATAAAATTGAAAAAGCTTTGTGGCAAAATCAACCTCTTGATGCAATGGCGCCTGTTGCTGATCAATTAGATGTAGATGTACTTGAACTTCAAAAACGAGTGAAAGAATTAAAATTTAAACCTACCCAAGTAGTTGCAGGTGCAATGGAATTAATTAATGAAGCAGCTATTACAAAGATTACTGGTGAAGAAGAACGTTATTCTCATGTTGATTTGATGGATTTAGCAGCGAATGTTGAAGGATCTCAATCCGTATATTTTGCCATATTACCAGCTTTAACTGAAAATGATAAAGATCTTGCGGATAAATTGGATGAACAATTTACACAGCTTACTGATACATTACAGCAGTACAAAAAGAATGATCAATACATTTTGTATACAGAATTAACAAAAGATCAAGTGCGTGATTTGAGTCAAAAACTCGGGGTATTAGCTGAATTAATGGGACAAACTGCAAAAATTTTACAATAAAAGGGGAGATTCATCATGGGAGAGACCTCTAAGAAATTTTCTAGACGTGAAATGATAAAGTTATCTGCGATTGCGGGTGCAGGATTAGCAATTGGTGCTGGAGGCTTTGGAGCCATTTCCGCATTGTCTGAGGAATCATCAAGTAAATCTTCTACGGAGAAGAATGATCGAGATCCCATTATTCCTTTCTACGGAGAACATCAAGCGGGTATTATTACTCCTCAACAGTCTAATGCTTATATTGTGGCATTTAATCTTGTAACTGAACTAAAAAAAGATGTTATTGAGCTTTTTAAACAATGGACCAAATTAAGCTATACGTTAAGTCAGGGAAAAGTTAAGAAGGATGAGACGGTAAATGATTTTCAACCGCCTACTGATACAGGGGAATCTGAGGATCTAGGTTCATCGAGATTAACGATTACCTTTGGTTTAGGGAATACATTTTTTCTGAAAGATGGCGTTGACCGATACGGTGTAAATCATAAAAGACCAAAATTTCTTGAAGATATCCCTCCTACAAAAGGTGAGGCTTTACAAGATGAGTTTGTTGGTGGCGATATTTGTATTCAGGTTTGTGCGGATGATCAGCAGGTTGCTTTTCATGCTATTAGAAATCTAATTCGTGTAGCTACGGGAATTGCTAATGTTCATTGGATGCAATCAGGTTTTATAAATGGTCCAGAAGGACAAACACCAAGAAATCTCTTTGGCTTTAAAGATGGTACAGCGAACCAATCTCCTGATAAAACAGCAGCCTTACAGGAGATTGTATGGGCTAATGAAGATGAGCCAACATGGATGAAGTCAGGCTCTTATATGGCTTGTAGAAAAATTCAAATGTTTCTGGAAATGTGGGATCGTACATCTTTGCAATCTCAGGAGGACACATTTGGTCGAAAAAAGGTAAGTGGAGCAGCGTATGGAAATGTTAATGAACATGATACAGTTGATACAGCTCAATTACCTGCAAATTCACATACAAGGCTAGCTAAAGAAACAGGACAACAAATATTTAGACGTGCCTATTCATATGCTGACGGTATTGATCCTATAACAGGTAATATTAATTCAGGTCTTATGTTTATTTGTTTTCAGAAAAACCCTGTTACCCAATTTATTCCAATGTTAAAAAAATTAGCTGAGATTGATTTGCTAAATGAATATATTAAACATGTAGGAAGCGGATTATTTGCCTGTCCTGGTGGCGTTCAAAAAGGGGAATACATTGCTCAAAAACTACTAGAAAATTAAAAGACACAAGAAGTCATTCTTATTATTTCAAATGGATTTTTACGCATAAGAAGTAAAAACAAAGCCTAGGGGTGTCCTAAAAAGTGATTGAAAAATCACCTTATGGGACAGCCTTTTTTTATGTGTAGTTCATGATGCTATTAAGAAAATAAGGTATTTTTCTGATAATTTAAATAATATGTATTTTGTTGTTGACAGTAGCAGTAATCTGTTATATATTATTTTTAATAAATTATATTTGTTATATAACAGAGGAGAGATGAAAATGGAAATGTATAAAATGGCTTATGAGTGTTATACAGCTACATGCGAAAGTTATGGGATGGAGTCGGTGAATTTTCACTATTTTATAAAATACTTAACTGAAGAACAATTAGTGGCATATAGTATGAAAATAAAATAAAAAGGAAGTGATGACCTTTGGAACCTCAAGCCGAAGTCAAATAGAAACCCCGCTTTGTATCCAAGTAAACAAGCGGGGTTTTAGTATTGTTTCAGTATGATGTTCATGAACAAAATTCGTAATCTGCTACTTGATTGTCTTGTATGATTTCCATTCCTAAAATTACTCTTTTAGATGGATCGACAGCAGATATATTGACATGTCCAGCTTCTTTTAGTCTTAGTAGATAATCTGTGTTAAGTTTAATCCTGCTAGGATATGTATTAGTTTTATTATAATAATTGAATACTTCAGTTTTTAATTTTTTCATTGCAAGAACCTCCAATAGGACTGATTTAAAAGTAGTATATTTTACAATGTGTCCCCTTTCAATCGAATCACTAACATGTAAAGAAGTTCTCATAAATCCTTTATATTTCCTTCAAAATCGGTGTGAATTGAACATATTTACAACATATTTAGACCTTTTGTTAGGTTTCTGTATAATCTCATTATAGAATGATGATCAGCCGTGTTATATAAAACACATCTAGCTTCTATGAAGTCCTTTTATAGAACATTGTGTAAAAGCATTGGTGAGAATGGCTTTGGGGCTGTAGATGTTTTGGAAAATGATACAGTAAATGATGGATATCATATTAATTATTTCCGTGAGCATATTAAAGAAATGAAAGAAGCTATTGCAGACGGTGTTGACTTGATTGGCTACACAACGTAGGGACCTATCGATCTTGTTAGTGCATCTACTGCAGAAATGAAAAGTATAAGCAGGTTATTGTATCAAATGGAAAAGATTTATAGGGAAGTAACTTGCGATTTATTTATGACTTTAGGAAAGTAAGAAACCATCGTGTGCGATAGCCAGTTGTCGGTAAACTACCGAACTGGCTATTTTTTAGGTTAAAGATTTTTGAATATTTCCTGTTACAAGAGTGCTTTATTGAAGTAGTATTGAAGTAATTCTTCACATCTGTTCTTTAATCTTGGATTGAAGTAATTATGATTTTCTTGATGACCTTTATAAGAAAAGGAATACTGCGTAAACATTTCGTCGCTTTTTCTTTTATACACTTTAATATTGTTATTTCTTAAATAATTTCTTGTTGCTTTCAAATCTTTATTTACCGAACTGATCGTATTTTCTACTAACTCTAGGTATGGATTTTTTAGCTTAAAAGGACTTTGTTCGATAACTTTTTTATCTCTTTCTAAAATTATGATGAGCATAGGTAAATAGATCTCGTTTTCGATAATATCTCGATCTTTGTCATTTATACGTGTCATATGAATAACCTTCTTTGTTATAGTATATAATTGTATTATATACGAATATACGTTCTATTATAAAGTTGATTTCAGAACATAAGTTCTTATATAATGATAAAAAAAGGAGGTTCATCATGAACAGTTTACTTAAAAAATCAAAAGAGACTAGAGCTCCAATTATGATTTTTTATATATCGAAGGCTAATGAAGTGACTCAACGGATTGTAACAGTAAAGTCGATTTCTAAAACATGTATAAGAGCGTATTGTCATTTTCGAAAAGCTGAGCGGATTTTTAAGATAGATAGTATTCTTTCATGTGGACGTATCGGAAAGAGAAGTGCTTAGTGAATGAGTAATGACCTTAGAGCAGTGGAACGTCAGGAACAGTCTAGTATTATACAAAGACAATCAGAGAACATAGGAACAAAGAAATTGGGTGGAGTTCCATTGTTAAACGATGAAGAGAGAAAAATGATTGTGAGTGAGCTATCTGAAAAAGAGAGAGATAGTCTTTTTATAGAGTTAGTGAAAAGAGGAAAATGTATTCAAGTAAATTGAGTAATAAAGACAATCAAAGGTTTCTGATACTCCATAAAAGGTATAGAGAGGATTTTTCTCCATACCTTTTGTCATTTTTTATGAGAAAAAAAGCTAATATTGGCGATGAATTAAGAGTTAGGGATGTGATATTTAAAGTAAATGAAGTATCAACTACTACAGAAATTAATGATGGTCAATTTATATCGTACAAACCAAATAATGATGGGGCAATATTTTATTTAGTTAATATAACAATTAGGAATGCTGGGCAAGAGTCAATAACTACAGATACGTCATTTTTTGAATTGCATAAAGATAAGATAAAATATTCTCCGTCTAGAATAATAACTGCTGACTCTGGGTTTTTTTATTATGAAGGAATTAATCCAGGACTTTCACAAACTGGTAGTGTAACTTTTGAAGTTCCACAAAATGAAAGTGGTTTTGTATTACAAGTGCAAACTGGAATGTTTGGAACTGAAAAAGGCGAAATAAACTTGCAATAGATAATAAAAAGAGCATTAATAATTGAAGTGTACTCCTTGTAAAGAAGATGATCTCTGGATTGTATAGGGGTCATCTTGACGTTATTAATAAATTTTATAGTATAAACAATAAAAAACCCTTGCTAAACAAGAGTTTTTTTGTATGGAGCATAGGGGGATCGAACCCCTGACCTCAACACTGCCAGTGTTGCGCGCTCCCAGCTGCGCCAATGCCCCAAGAGATGTTCCCTTACTTATTATTTTTATAGATAAAACAAATAAAAGTCAATAATTTTCTGTAAATGAATGATAATCTAAATGTTTGTTTCACACATGTCCGATTTCTACGGATGTTATGCCTTCGATAGCAGATACTACAGTATACACATCCACGGTTTTTCTCTGGTAATGGACAGTGATGGCGAGTTGTACGAGTTGTGTAGTTTCTAGATCTTTTATTCTAATACTTTTTATACTAATTCCTTCTTTTTTATTTTTTCTATAACATCACTAATATCCTTCTTATTGGATATCATTAGTTGAAGAGGCAATTCCTTTTGACGTAATTGCTTAGGACCAATAAAACTCATTACGAGTGGTATTAGTTCTACGCTTATGATTAAAAGTATGACTCCTACGAAGGCTTCGATAAAAAATCCAGCTCCTACAGCTACGCCGATACCAGCTGCACCCCAAATGAGTGCGGCGGTTGTTAAACCAGTAATGCTATCATTTTCTCTGCGCAATATGACTCCTGCACCGAGAAAGCCAATTCCTGAGATGATTTGTGCTGGGAGACGAAGAGGATCCATCGTTATATTTACATCATCGCTTCCTGGAAAGGTGTAGGTAGCTTCTATTGATACAATCGTGAGCAAGCAGCTTACAATTGAAATAACAAGGCTAGTTTTAAGACCTACTGGTTTTTTTTTCATTTCTCTTTCAAGCCCAATAATTAAACCAAGTACGGCTGTAATACCGAGCTTTAGTAAAACATCCAATCTTGTATGTAAAAATGAAACAGTCCATAAGGAATCCATCGTACCATCTCCTTTTTCAACTCATATACCCATTTACATATAATTATAACTTTGTAATTACATATATAGATGGAAAAAGAAATAGAGAATTTTTTGAAATTTTCATTGTAATTAATAATATATTCAATCGGGTTTACTTTTATGTTAATAACTAAAACGATATAGGAGGATTAATAGAGAGAGTATGAAAGCTATAGCATAAATAGGGCTATTTAAGCTTTTTAAGTATTTTTGTGAAAAAGTTTAAAAAAACTATTGCGCAATTATTATATACATGATAAATTATATCTTGTCGCTAAGAGATGGCGGCGAAAACATCATCTTTTAAAAAAGTTTTTCACAAAAACATTGACAGTATGATGTGTGAATGTTATATTAAAAAAGTCGCTTTTAAGAGAAGGTTAAAAACTTTTTCGGAAAAAGTATTGACAAGAAACAGACTGAAATGTTAGTATTAAAAAGCTGTTTCGAACAAATGTTCTTTGAAAACTAAACAAGACAACACGTCAACGTTAATTCTAAATGAAGTTTCAACTTGATTGAAACAAACTATTTTATGAGCAAGTCAAACACTTTTTGGAGAGTTTGATCCTGGCTCAGGACGAACGCTGGCGGCGTGCCTAATACATGCAAGTCGAGCGAATGGAGGAGAGCTTACTCTCCGAAGTTAGCGGCGGACGGGTGAGTAACACGTGGGCAACCTGCCTATAAGACTGGGATAACTCCGGGAAACCGGGGCTAATACCGGATAGTTCTTAT
>NZ_CABKRX010000045.1 GCF_902374955.1 Bacillus massilioanorexius | reverse complement strand
GAGANTCTTTTTTTATGGGAATTGTATAAGAGAAAAATCTAGGATTATGCTCTGCTTTTAGTTTATATTTCCAAAAGGGAATTGACTTTTGTAACCGTTGAATTGCTGGTAAGATTGGCTAATTCCTTGAGCATCAGCTTGTTGAATGCCGTACCAGCCTTTTTTAAACATTAAATCATAGATGTCCCTTTGAAGGTGAGAGGATTCAGTAAATGCAGTAAAGATATCATTATATAAGCCTTTGTGACTGGCTTCATGCATAGCTGTACTATAGGAGTTTGTAATGTGCTTCTCCGTTGCTAATAGATCATTTATGAAATCTCTGTCATTCATTTGTGGCGTTTCGGGGACTGGTGTTTTTGGGTTTTGAATTTTGTTTTGATTGTTAGGCATACGTAGACTCCTTTTCTAGAACATTGAATTCATACTACTTTCGATTTTTTTTCAAAGATTCAATTTGTATAGGTTATTGTAGTGGTGGTTGTGTATTATTTTGTGCGAGTCCTAAATGAGATAAAAATGAATTATATTGTTTTTGATGCAATTGACCAACTTGAATAATCATCTGTTTGACTTCAGGGTCTTGGCAATGTTGGGCATAAAAAGCTGCTTTTTTGAAAACTAATAAATTCCATGACATCATATCAGTTAAATATAATGCATCTTTTGTCGAAAGAACCGCTGGTGGTTCTTGATAAGTAGGTTGATTTGTCATAGCTTGCTGAGATTGATTTTGTTGTTGATTCATATTTCTAGGCTCCTTTTTGTAGTAGACTGTTATATTATTTGTAACTGGCTATACAATATACATCATTAGCTTGAACACTTATTAAGGTTCACTTTTTCTTAGAAGGAAGCAAATTCGTGTATAAAATGAAGATAGGGAAGGAAAATCTCTAGATAGTTTAAAACCAAAAAGGACCGTCTAAGGTTTTTCTTTGAAAAATAAACAAAAAATGTAAAGGAAAATTCTTGCGGAATTTTCTAAAATCTTTTATTATAGAAATATAAGTATTGTGTTTCTATTTTTTTTGACGTAAAAATGAATGAGTGTTCATTCAAACGTACAAAGGGGGATACGAAGTTGCTAAGAAATATTCAAAAAGCGGCTGTATTAGGATCAGGAGTAATGGGTGCAGGTATTGCTGCTCACCTTGCTAATGTTGGAATTCCTACATTGCTGCTAGATATAGTTCCACGTGAACTAACTGAAGCTGAAAAACAAAAAGGATTAACACTAGAAGACACTCAAGTTAGAAATCGTATTAGTCAAACAAATCTTCAAAAATTATTAAAACAAAAGCCAGCTCCATTAGCTTCTAAGAAAAATTTAGCACTTCTTGAGGCAGGGAACTTCGAAGATGATATGAAACGTCTAGCTGAGGTAGATTGGGTAATTGAAGTAGTTGTTGAGAATTTAGATATTAAAAAGAAAGTTTTTGAACAAGTAGATCAATATAGAAAACAAGGAAGTATTGTCAGCTCAAATACATCGGGTATTTCAGTTGAAGCGATGGTTGAAGGCCGTACAGAAGATTTCAAGGAAAATTTCTTAGGAACACACTTCTTCAATCCTCCACGTTATTTGAAATTATTAGAGGTCATTCCTACTCAATATACATGTCCTGAAGTGTTATCGTTTATGAAAACTTTTGGAGAAGATGTTCTAGGAAAAGGTGTAGTAGAAGCGAAAGATACACCGAACTTTATTGCAAACCGTATTGGGACATATGGATTATTAATTACAGTTCAAGAGATGCTAAAGGGTGGATATAGTGTAGGTGAAGTTGACTCTGTTACAGGTCCTTTAATTGGCCGTCCGTCTAGCGCTACTTTTAGAACATTAGATGTAGTAGGATTAGATACTTTTGCTCATGTAGCCAAAAATGTGTATGACCAAGTAGAAGGTGAAGAAAAACAAGTATTTGCTCTTCCTGAATTTATTCAAGCTATGCTTGACAAAGGCTGGTATGGTGCTAAAACAGGTCAAGGTTTCTTCTTAAAACAAGGTAAAGAAATCTTAGAATTAAATCCTGAAACACTTGAATATGTAGAAAGAAAAAAATTAAAAGCGCCTTCAATTGAAATATCTAAACAAGTAAAAGGTCTATCAAATAAATTAAGCACATTATTATACAGCAAAGATCGTGCTGGTGAGTTGCTTTGGAATATTACAGTTCCAACTTTAATTTACTCAGCAGAATTACTTGGAACAATTGCAGATGATATTGTTGCCGTTGACCAAGCGATGAAATGGGGATTTGGTTGGAAACAAGGTCCATTTGAATTATGGGATAGCATCGGAGTGGAAAAATCTGTTGCTAAAATGAAAGAGGAAGGCAGAACCATTCCTCAATGGATTGAGGATATGTTAGCAAGTGGAGTGAATTCTTTCTATAAAGAGGAAGATATTAATCAATATTTCTACCACAATGGTGAATATAAGCAAATTCCTGAAAATCGAAAAATTATCGATCTTAAGCGCTTGAAAAAACAAGATCGAGTAATTAAGAAAAATAGTGGTGCAAGTTTAATTGATCTTGGGGATGGAGTTGCTTTATTAGAGTTCACTTCACCAAATAATGCAATTGGGCCAGATATCACACAAATGATTAATTATGCTATTGATGAAGTAGCCCAAAATTACAAAGGTCTTGTAATAGGTAATCAAGGCAAAAATTTCTGTGTAGGTGCTAATCTTGCCATGATTTTGATGGAAGTACAAGACGATAATATTTTCGAAGTTGATTGGGTTGTGAAACAATTCCAACAAGCTATGATGAAGATTAAATATAGTCCTAAGCCTGTCGTTGTTGCGCCTTTTGGAATGACATTAGGTGGAGGATCAGAGGTGTGTTTACCAGCAACTCATATACAAGCTAATCTTGAAACATATATGGGGTTAGTTGAGGTAGGCGTTGGTGTTATTCCTGGCGGAGGTGGAAACAAAGAGCTTTATATTAAGCACTTAGAAAGCCTTCCAAATGGTGTGGATTTTGATCTGCAAAAAGTAGCTAATGCTGTATTTGAAAGTATTGCAATGGCTAAAGTGTCTACATCCGGTCAAGAAGCTCGAGATAATAATTTCCTAAACTCTTCGGATGCAGTAAGCGTTAATGCAGATCATCAGCTTTATGATGCAAAACAAGCTGTTTTAGCACTTTCTGAAAGTGGCTACAAACCACCTGTTCGAAAAAAAATCCCAGTGGTTGGAGAGACAGGATATGCAACTCTTTTACTAGGTGCTCAAAATATGAAACTATCAGGCTTTATTTCTGAACATGATATGAAAATTGCTGAAAAATTAGCATTTGTCATTGCCGGTGGAAAAGTTCCGTATGGTACTGAAGTTGATGAAGATTATTTATTAGAATTGGAAAGACAAGCGTTTTTAAGTTTAGTTCAAGAACCAAAAACACAAGCGAGAATGCAACATATGCTTGTTAAAGGGAAACCATTACGCAATTAATTTTATAACGAAGATAAGGGGGATCGACATGAGAGAAGCGGTTATTGTTGCTGGTGCGAGAACACCAATTGGTAAGGCAAAGAAGGGTACGCTTGCACATGTACGTCCTGATGATTTAGGGGCGCTAGTTGTAAAAGAAACAATCAAACGTGCTGGGAATTATGAAGGAAATATAGATGATTTAATTATTGGATGTGCAATGCCAGAAGCAGAGCAAGGTTTGAATATGGCGAGAAACATAGGTGCATTAGCAGGTTTGCCACATACAGTTCCTGCTATTACTGTTAACCGCTACTGCTCAAGTGGATTGCAAACAATTGCATATGGAGCTGAGCGGATTATGCTTGGGTCTAGCGATACAATTATTGCTGGTGGAGCAGAATCTATGAGTCTAGTACCTATGATGGGACATATTGTTCGTCCGAATATTAAGCTAGCAGAAAGTGCTCCTGAATATTATATGGGAATGGGTCATACTGCTGAAGAAGTAGCTAAAAAGTATGGAGTTTCAAGAGAAGACCAAGATGCATTTGCCGTAAGAAGTCATCAAAAGGCTGCAGCAGCCATTGCTTCTGGCAAATTTGTAGATGAAATTGTACCAGTGGATGTTACTTTACGTTCAGTTGGAAAAGATCACAAGTTACAAGAAAAATCAATCCAATTTTCTGTAGATGAAGGCGTACGTCCTGATACAACAGTAGAAAGCTTAGCTAAGCTAAGACCTGCATTTTCTGTAACTGGTTCTGTAACGGCAGGAAACGCTTCTCAAACAAGTGATGGAGCAGCAGCTGTTATGCTAATGGATTCAGAGAAAGCTAGTTCATTAGGATTACAACCTATGGGTAAATTCCGTTCTTTTGCGGTAGCAGGTGTTCCTCCAGAGGTAATGGGAATTGGACCAGTAGCAGCAATTCCAAAGGCACTTAAATTAGCTGGCCTAGAGCTATCTGATATTGGATTATTTGAATTGAATGAAGCTTTTGCTTCACAATCTCTACAAGTTATTAGAGAACTTGGCATTGATGAAGACAAAGTAAATGTAAATGGAGGAGCGATTGCATTAGGTCATCCACTAGGTTGTACAGGTGCAAAACTTACTCTTACATTACTTCATGAAATGAAACGTCGTAATCAACAATTTGGAATTGTAACAATGTGTATTGGTGGCGGAATGGGTGCTGCCGGAGTATTTGAATTAATTGGTTAAGTAGTTAAAACATGCTTGATAGAGGGGAATCTTCTATCAAGCTATCATAGTTAACAAAAGGATTCGAAGAAATTGGGATGAAATTTACGGTTAGACAAATCACATATCATTTGAAAAAACAAAGGGAGGCATTTAATATGTCTGAATCTACAAAAGTAATTATCAAAGGTGGAAGTTTCTTAATCGAGGATATTGAACCGTCTCAAATGTTTACTCCTGAAGACTATACTGAAGAGCAAAAAATGATTGCGAAAACAGCGGAAGATTTCGTTATTAACGAAGTTACACCTGAAATTGATAAATTAGAAGAACACCAATTTGATATTACAGTTCGTTTATTGAAAGAAGCTGGTGAATTAGGATTATTAGGCGCAGATGTTCCAGAAGAATATGGTGGATTAGGGCTTGATAAAGTAAGTTCTTCATTAATTACTGAAAAAATGGCTCGTGCTGGTGGCTTCTCGTTATCTCATGGAGCACATGTTGGAATTGGTTCATTACCAATCGTTCTTTTCGGTAATGAAGAGCAAAAGAAAAAATATTTACCACTATTAGCATCAGGTGAAAAGCTAGCTGCATACTGTTTAACAGAACCAGGTTCTGGATCTGACGCACTTGGCGCAAAGACTGTTGCTAAATTAAATAGTGAAGGCACGCATTATGTATTAAACGGTGAAAAACAATGGATTACAAATGCTGGCTTTGCTGACGTATTCGTTGTATATGCAAAAATTGATGGAGATAAATTCACAGCATTTATTGTTGAAAGAGATTTCCCAGGCGTTTCAACAGGTGCTGAAGAAAAGAAAATGGGTATTAAGAGCTCTTCTACTCGTACAGTCATTTTACAAGATGCGCTTGTGCCAAAAGAAAATCTTCTTGGTGAAGTAGGTAAAGGTCATGTTATTGCCTTTAATATTTTGAACATTGGTCGTTATAAATTAGGTGTAGGTACAGTTGGTGGATCTAAACGTGCATTTGAATTAGCAGCTCAATATGCAAATCAACGTCAACAATTCAAAACACCAATTTCTTCTTTCAATTTAATTAGAGAAAAGCTTGCAAATATGGCTACAAAAATTTATGCGGCTGAAAGTTCAGTATACCGTACAGTAGGCTTGTATGATGATAATATGGGTAGCTTAAGCACTGAAGAAGTAAAAGATATTAAAGTATTAGCCAATTCAATTGCTGAGTATGCAATTGAATGTTCATTAAACAAATTCTTTGCTTCAGAAGTTTTAGACTACGTAGTAGACGAAGCTGTACAAATTCATGGTGGTTATGGATTTATGGCTGAATATGAAGTGGAAAGAGCATATCGTGATTCACGTATTAACCGTATCTTTGAAGGAACAAACGAAATTAATCGCTTATTAGTTCCAGGAACATTTATCCGTAAAGCAATGAAAGGTGAACTTCCATTGTTCGAAAAAGCAATGGCACTTCAAGGCGAATTAATGACAATGATGCCTGAAGAAATTAGCGAAGAACCATTAGCTCAAGAAAAATATTTAGTGAAGAATGCTAAGAAGATTGGTTTATTAGCAGCAGGTTTAGCAGCACAAAAATTTGGTACTGCACTTGAAAAAGAGCAAGAAGTATTAGCGAATATTGCTGATATCGCTTCTTTAGCTTATTCAATGGAATCAGTTGTATTAAGAACAGAAAAAGCAATTGCAAAAACTGGTCTTGAGAAGAATAAACAAAAACTTCTTTATACTGAAATTTTCTGTCAAGAATCTTTCATCGCTATCGAACAGCATGCGAAAGAAACATTACTTGCTACTGAAGAAGGAGATACTTTACGTATGATGTTAAGTGCTCTACGTAAATTTACTCGTTTTACTCCAGTAAATGTTATTGCGAAAAAACGTGAAGTAGCTGAAGTGCTTGTTTCAACTGAAAAATATACTGTGTAAAATGCAGTAAGTATAATTCATGTAATTCAGGACGCTGAAGAGCATTACAAAAATAGAAAAGGAGTTCCCAAAATAAGAAGTAGGGAGCTCCTTTTTTCTAGGTTATTTTGGAGAAATACAGCATGTTAGGCTAGTAATCGTATGTTATAACTTATGAACTTTTAATTATTAGTTGAATTTGATTAGATCATGAAAGTATGATTAAATCAATTTATTAATGATCAATAATTGGTTACCAAATACATCATGTAAACAACAGAATTATCGATAAAAATAGTATGAATTTTTTATCATTTTAATGTTAAAACCTTTGTACTTTTGTTCATTACAAGGTATGCTAAAGAAAGGTGATGAAGATGGAATTAACAGTATATTCGTATCCGAAATGTGGGACATGCCGAAATGCGAAAAAATGGTTGGAAAGTAATGAGAAGAAATTTCGTGAAATACATATTGTAGAGAATCCTCCTACAAAAGAAGAGTTAAAGGAATTACATAAATTAAGTGGTTTAGAATTGAAGAAATTTTTTAATACAAGCGGAATGAAGTACCGTGAATTAGGTTTAAAAGACCGCTTGAAAACAGCAACAGAAGATGAAATGTATGATTTGCTTGCATCAGATGGTATGTTGATAAAAAGACCAATCGTAACGGATGGACAGCATGTTACATTAGGATTTAAAGCGGAACTTTTTCAAGAAAATTGGTAGATATAATCTTATATACATTAATATAAGAATTAATATATGAATCATACAGGAGGGAATATTGATGGCAGTAACACCAAATGATTTACGTTATTCAGAAGAACATGAGTGGGTAAAAATTGAAGGAGACAAAGTTAGAATCGGAATAACAGATTTTGCACAATCAGAACTTGGAGATATCGTTTTTGTTGAGCTTCCTGAAGTTGGAGACTCTATTGAAGCAGACGAACCATTTGGAAGCGTTGAATCAGTTAAAACGGTTTCTGAACTATATGCACCAATCAGTGGTAAAATTGTTGAAATCAATGAAGATTTAAATGATAACCCTGAATATGTAAATGAATCAGCATATGAAAAAGCATGGATGGTTGTAATTGAGCCTTCAGATCTATCAGAAGTAGAAAAACTGATGACTGCTGAGCAATATGCAGAAATGATAAACGAAGATTAATTAGCATTTATAAATTAAACTCTTTTTTAGGAGTATGAGGGTATTCAATATTAATATTGAATACCCTTTTTTGTGAACTTCATTAACGTTTTTTAAATTCAAGAACACTTATACTTTTCTAATGTTATTAATAGATATTTTTTAAGAAATCGGTTATGTTATCTTTAACATAACTTATTTGAAGTAGGTGAAGGATATGGATAACCTTCAAAGTGATAAGGTGATTATTGTTGAAGGAACGTCAGATAAGAAAAAGGTACAACAAGTATTAAAAGAAGATGTTAAAATATATTGTACAAATGGAACCATTTCTTATCAAAAAATGGATACTTACGTAGATGAGTTATTCGATAAAGATGTGTATATCCTTGTAGATCGTGATGAGTCTGGTGATAAACTTAGGAAACAATTTAAACGGGAAATGCCTGCTGCTATCCATTTATATATTGATAAATCATATAAAGAAGTTGCGTCAGCACCCTATCATCATATTGCAACTGTATTATTAAGTGCGAACTTTGAGATACATAGTGAATATTTAACCATGTAGATGAAATCTATGAGAGATAAAAAAACTTATTACAGGTTGCGTGCTCTTTTGCTGTCTAACCTTACACCTGACATGCTCGGGCTATAAGCCATTTCTCTTTTCGGAAGGAGCAAGCCCACTCCTTCCTGCAAGACTCGTCTTATAGGCTCCCGCATGTCTCCTTTTTAAATTGGAAACATATTCGGGCATGAAATATATTAATGTTAGTTATTTGTATTATAGATAGAAGAGAAAGGACCGGTGTCGGTTTTTCTTATAATAAAGAGAGATAAAAAATGGAACATAGACTACTGTCTAGCGAACACCGCCTAGCCCCTCGAGGCTTAAGCTCATCCAAATAGAAGGTCAAAGAATAACCTTCTATCTGGCTCATCTTATGCTGATCGGGGCTGACCAAGGCGGTTACGCTTTTCTGAAAAAGGATGAAAGAATTGTTATGATGGTTTGGAATGGGGAAGAGATTCAAAAGAAAATTGAAAATCAAGATAGTTTTTGCTTGTATTTATTTACCCCTATCTGTGGGACATGTCAAGTTGCTTCTAGAATGTTAATGGTTATTAAAGAGATTGTTCCAAACATTCAAATAGGCAAAACAGATGTGAATTATATTAGAAAGTTGGCTGAAGACTATAAGGTAGAAAGTGTACCGTGTTTACTTATCTTTAAAAAAGGTCAGATAATAAAAAAAATATATGCATTTCAATCTGTACCTTACCTATTAGAAGTGCTGAATGAGAATTTTCAATGATATTATAATAGTTTCTTTTTAAAAGAGACTCTTTAAAGTTTATTGTTGATAATAGCTTCAACCTTCATTTTTCGTGATAAGTGTCACCCCCTTTTTGCTCGTTCCTTCTTCTGGGGTTTGACATGCTGTTTTTTGATTAAGTATCAGTAGTAATGTATTACAGAACCTTGTTCAACAAGGGATTAAATCAAATTATATAGACAAGATGACTGTGAAATGTAATGAGAATCGACAAAAATAAAATACTTGTCGAGTGTTTTTTAAAGGATTCTTCATGATGAGTGTTGTATATCTACTTCTAAGTGAATGGAAAAAGGAGTGGAGCTAATGGAAACAATTTTACGGTCATTACTTGCTAGTATTCAAAACAGAGAACAGTTACAGGTTCTGCTTAAGAAAGCTCATACAAGAGTGATCTTTTCTGATAATGAACAAAGATGGCATTTATTTCTATCAAATAATGAAGTACACACACAGAATACGGATAAAGGAACGTATCAAATTCTTATCTTTGGAGAAAAAAAGGAGCTGGAGCAATTATTATGTGGAGAAATATCCTTAAGGCAGCTTCAAAGATTAAATAAAATAAAAATTCAGGGTAATTATAGACAGGTTCTGTTACTTGAAGCACTACTACTTTTGAGTAGAGGACCAGTAGTTGTCTGAAATGTAATAATTTTTAAAAAATATATTGACGTACTTCTTATAAGGTGATAATATTCCTATTAAATAGATTGGTTTTATTTGGATATAAGTGAATATCTTATCAAGAGAGGTGGAGGGAATGGCCCAATGAAGCCCAGCAACCGGTATCTATATACACGGTGCTAATTCCAGCAGAATATCTATTCTGTGAAGATGAGAAGTACAGGTCATTAAGCTTCTTCTTATCAGAGGAAGCTTTTATTTGTTTCTGTTAAATAGACTGAATATTACATTTATAGGAGGAAAAATCATGAGCGATAATCAAAAAAAGTATAGCTTCGAAACGTTAAGTGTCCATGGAGGTTTACAAGTAGATCCAGTAACAGGAGCTCGTTCCACTCCGATTTATCAAAGTAACGCTTATGTATTTAAGGATAGTGAACATGCAGCGAATTTATTTGGTTTGAAAGAACCAGGTTATATTTATACGCGCATTCATAATCCGACGGTAACAGTATTTGAAGAACGAGTTGCTTTACTTGAAGGTGGTATTGGAGCTCTTGCCGTTTCGAGTGGAATGGCTGCTATAACTCTAGCTATATTAAATCTAGCAGAAGCTGGAGATGAGATTGTTGCGGCTTCTCATTTATATGGCGGTACATTTAATTTATTTGCTAATACTCTACCGAAATACGGGATCAAAGTTCATTTAGTCGATGCTGAAGATCCAGAAAACATTAGAGCAGCTATTACTCCTAAAACAAAAGCAGTCTTTGCTGAAACGATAGGAAATCCAAGTTTACATGTTTTAGATATTGAAAAAGTGGCTGAAATAGCACACGAAAATGGTATTCCATTAATCATTGATAATACTTTTGCGACACCATATTTATGCAAACCAATTGAGTATGGAGCAGATATTGTTATTCATTCGGCAACTAAATGGCTTTTAGGAAATGGAACAACATTAGGTGGAATAATCATTGACGCCGGTAAGTTTGACTGGAGTACAGGTAAGTTTCCTAGCTTTACAACACCTGATCCTAGCTATAATAATCTTGTCTACAGTGATGCACTTGGAGCGGCTGCATACATTACAAAAGCTCGAGTACAATTACTTCGTGACCTAGGTCCAGCTATTAGTCCAAATAGTGCCTTTCAATTTGTTCTTGGTTTAGAAACCCTTCATGTTCGCATGAAGGAACATATTGCGAATACAAAGAAAGTCGTTGAATATTTACAAAACCATCCTGCTGTAAAATGGGTACTATATCCAGGAGATAAAGATAATAAAAATTATGCACTAGCTGAAAAATATTTACCAAAAGGTGCAGGAGCAGTCGCTGTATTTGGTATTGAAGGTGGAAGAGAAGCGGGTGCTAAATTGATTGACAGTATTCAACTGTGGAGTCACGTAGCAAATGTGGGTGACGCTAAAAGTTTAATCATTCACCCGGCAAGTACAACGCATCAACAATTAAGTGCGGAAGAGCTAAAGCTGTCTGGTGTGTCTGAAGATTTAGTTCGTTTATCGATAGGAATTGAGAATGTAGATGATTTGATTGCAGAGTTAGAAGAAGCCATTAAAGTAGCTACTGGAAAAACATCGATAAACCCTATCTCTGTTTCATAAAAATGGATGGAAATACTGTCAAATTGAGTGAAATAAGTTGACAGTAAATTTATATAGTGATAGAATCACCTTACTAAAATATTTATTCTAACAACAATTAAATATTTTTTTGAAACTCTTATCAAGAGTGGTGGAGGGATGTGCCCAATGAAGCCCGGCAACCGTCAATTAATTTGAAATGGTGCCAAATCACACAAAGTAGTTATACTTTGGTAGATGAGAGAAAGGTCAAGCTTAGATTATTATGCCTTTCTGCTCTTCTTGCAGAAAGGTTTTTGTTGTTTAGGGCAATGTATAAATAAATATTTGTCCAAATGGTTATGGACAAAGAGGTGATCAATATGATTAAAATTCAAAACGTATCAAAATTATTCTCCATTGGGTTGAAGGATAAATTGAAAGCTGTAGACTCTGTTTCAATTGATATTGAACCAGGTGAAATATTTGGAGTAATTGGCTATAGTGGAGCTGGAAAAAGTACTCTTATTCGAATGTTAAATGGTCTTGAAGTACCAACTACGGGAACAATAACAGTAGCTGAACAAGAAATTTCTGCTATAAAAGGTGCAAAACTTCGTAAAGCACGACATGAGATTGGAATGATCTTTCAGCATTTTAACCTATTGTGGTCTAGAACAGTTAGTGAAAATATTGCATTTCCATTGGAAATTGCCGGTGTTGACAAAAGTACTAGACTTAAAAGGGTAAATGAACTAATTAAGTTAGTTGGTTTAGAAGGAAGAGAAAATGCGTACCCTTCACAACTAAGCGGCGGTCAAAAACAAAGAGTAGGTATTGCAAGAGCACTTGCAAATAATCCTAAAGTATTGTTATGTGATGAGGCTACATCTGCTTTAGATCCACAAACGACGGATAGCATTTTAGATTTATTAGTGGATATCAATAAGAAATTAAATTTAACAATCGTATTAATTACTCATGAGATGCATGTTATTCAGAAGATTTGTCATCGAGTAGCGGTTATGGAAAAAGGTAAGGTTGTAGAGATTGGAGAGGTTTTGGATGTCTTTAAAAATCCACAGCAAGATATTACAAAACGTTTCGTACAACAACTAACAAATCCTGAAGATACAGCTGAGGCGATTGAAAATCTATTGCAAAAATATCAAACTGGAAATGTTGTCAAGCTTACTTTCGTTGGTGATGATGCAGAAAAACCAGTTGTTACTGAACTAATTCGTAATTTTGAATTTGATATAAATATTATTCAAGGACAAATTTCACAAACTCAAAAAGGATCTTATGGAACATTGTTTCTCCATATTGATGGTGATGCGAATCAATTAAAGCAAGCCATCGACTTTTTAAATCAACGAGGCGTTGGCGTGGAGGTGATCACGAATGCTTGAGAAATACCTTCCTAATGTAGACTGGGAAATTATGTGGATAGCAACAAAACAAACATTGTTTATGACAAGTATTTCAGTGATTGCAGTATTTGTGTTTGGTGTCATTCTAGGATTGCTATTATTTTTAACATCTAAAGGTAATCTATGGGCTAATAAAGTAGTGTATACGGTTGTAAGTGCTTATGTGAATATTTTCCGAAGCATTCCCTTCATTATATTAATTGTTTTATTAATACCTATTACGAAATTATTAATGGGTACGATGATTGGGGAAAAAGCTGCATTACCAGCTTTAATCATCGGTACTGCTCCATTTTATGCTCGCATGGTTGAAATTGCTCTTCGAGAGATTGACAAAGGAGTTATTGAAGCTGCAAAAGCAATGGGAGCAAAAACGAGCACTATTATATGGAAGGTTTTGATTCCAGAATCAATGCCAGCTATAGTGTCAGGTATAACCGTTACAACTATCGCGTTAGTTGGATACACAGCTATGGCAGGTGTCGTAGGTGCAGGTGGTCTTGGAAATCTTGCTTACTTAGATGGTTTCCAGCGTGGTCGTGATGATGTTACTTTAGTTGCGACTATTATAGTTTTAATTATCGTATTTGCAGTACAGTTTATTGGTGATTATGCAACATCTAAAATTGATAAAAGATAAGGGGCAATGAAAGATGAAAAAGAAGTTTAGTTTACTTTTAGTTTTAACTTTAGCATTATCAGTATTTTTAGCTGCATGTGGATCAAGCAAAGATGACAAGGATGGGAAATCTGGAGAAGGTTCTTCAGACAAAACAGAAAAATTAGTAATAGGTGCTTCTAATGTACCTCATGCTGAAATTCTAGAAGAAGCAAAACCTTTACTTGAAGAAAAAGGTATTGAATTAGAGATTCGTAAATATACAGATTATGTAATGCCAAACAAAGCGTTAGCAGATAAAGAGCTAGATGCCAACTATTTCCAACACATTCCATATTTAGAACTTCAAATTAAAGATAACGGCTATGATTTTGTGAATGCAGGTGGCGTTCATATCGAACCAATCGCAGTTTACTCTAAAAAGCATAAAAGTTTAGATGACCTTCCTAAAGGTGCTGAAATTATTATTAGTAATTCCGTTGCTGACCATGGGCGTGTTCTTTCACTACTTGAAGCAAAAGGTCTTCTTAAATTAAAAGAGGGTATTGATAAAACAGCTGCAACAGTTAAAGATATCGTTGAAAATCCAAAAAATCTTAAATTTAAAACAGATATCGAACCTGCATTATTAACTCAAGTGTATAACAATGATGAAGGTGATGCGGTAGTGATTAACTCTAACTTTGCTATCGATGCAGGATTAAATCCAATTAAGGATTCTATTGCTATTGAGGATAAAGAATCACCATATGTAAACATTATTGCTGTTAACAAAGGAGATGAAAACTCTGATAAAATTAAAACATTATTAGAAGTTTTACATTCGAAAAAAATTCAAGACTTTATCGTTGAAAAATACAAAGGTGCTGTAGTGCCTGTATCTGAATAAATGATGTAATGACTGCTCAAAAGTGTATCTTTTGAGCAGTTTTTTTGTTGGTTTTTATGAATCATTAACTAAGAGCTATCATTTCTGTGAATCATCGAGCAATTCTAAGAATGAAAGGATATAGAAGATTAAATGTAGTGATAAGATGATTAATGACGAAATATTCGGGTATATATCATTTGTTAATAATTTCAAGGGAATGATATCCTTGTAAAGTATTAAGTAAAATAATTTTTCTAAAACAGAAAGGATTGGTTCATTATTATTTTTCATGATTTAGACTTGAATGTGACAAGCGAAATGGAGAAAGCGATGTATCTCTCGCATGGGGTAGGATATAATGAATATAGTAGATGCTTAGATGCGAGAATGAGAGTTGAAAAACGTCGAGAAAGAAGCTATATCCAGAGTCATGAAGTATTAAATGAATATAATCGTCGCGTTTTTAAATAAGATGTGAACATTCATTTGGAATTTGATATATTTTTTGCGGCTGAAAAAGTAAGCTTTTAACCAAATCAGCTTTTTCTAGAGAGCTCAAAGATAGACAATGATTATTGCTAAATCGTTTAGCATATTTAATCAAATTTTTAGCTTGTGTATAGATTAAGGTAATTCTTAAAATAAGGGAAAAAAAGTCAGTGGATGAACCTACTGGCTTTTTCCTATAATGTAATATGAGTGCTTTTTTGAAAAAATGAACAAGATTTAAATAAAAACGGGTTTATATCGTTATTTTAGTTTCTACTATGATGATGGTGTAATCTATGGTTTTATTTGTTGATTCTACATTTCATTTGTTATAATATTGTAATGAGAATAAAATGAGAATCGTTTTTTAAAAAATATAGACTATACAAGAAATTGTTGGAGGTATATAAATATGGCGCCATCTAAATTAAAGATTGAAAATTTACATGTTTCAATTGAAGACAAAGAGATTATCAAAGGTTTGAATTTAGAAATTAAAGGTGGAGAAATTCACGCAATCATGGGACCAAATGGTACTGGTAAATCGACTTTATCATCTGCTATTATGGGACATCCAAAATATGAAGTTACAAGTGGTAGCATCACATTAGATGATGAAGATGTACTTGAAATGGAAGTTGATGAGCGTGCTCAAGCTGGTCTTTTCCTTGCAATGCAATATCCGAGTGAAATTGCTGGTGTAACAAATGCTGATTTCCTTCGTTCTGCCATTAATGCACGTCGTGAGGAAGGCGAAGAGATTTCAATTATGAAATTTATCCGTAAAATGGATGAAAAAATGGAATTCCTAGAAATGGATCCAGATATGGCGCAACGTTACTTAAATGAAGGATTCTCTGGTGGAGAGAAAAAACGTAATGAAATTCTTCAACTTATGATGATTGAGCCTAAAATTGCTATTCTTGATGAAATTGACTCTGGTCTTGATATCGATGCTTTAAAAGTTGTATCAAAAGGTATTAATGAAATGCGTAGCGAAGATTTTGGTTGCTTAATCATTACTCACTACCAACGTTTATTAAACTACATTACTCCTGATGTTGTACACGTAATGATGCAAGGTCGTATCGTTAAATCTGGTGGTCCAGAACTTGCGCAACGTTTAGAAGCAGAAGGTTATGATTGGATTAAACAAGAATTAGGTATTGAAGACGAAACTGTAGGCCAAGAAGCGTAAGCGTTGGGGGGATTTCAATGACTACTGAATTAAATTTATCGCTTGAAAAAGAGGCTGTTGTCGCTTTTTCAAATTCTAATAATGAACCAAAATGGCTTGCTGATTTAAGAGTAAAAGCGTTCGATGCTATGCAAACTCTTCCATTACCAAAGCCAGATAAAACAAACATTACAAAATGGAACTTTACAGAGTTTCCTTCACATACAGTGAAAAGTGATGCATATGTATCTTTAGAAGAGCTTCCAAGTGGAGTGAAATCTTTAATTGATTCTAATGAAAATCTTTATATTCAAAGAAATAACACTCCTGCATATAGTGCTCTTTCTGAAACATTAAAGGAGCAAGGTGTCATTTTCACTGACATTATTTCAGCAGCAAAGGATCATAGCGAGCTAGTTGAAAAATATTTCATGACAAAAGGTATTAAAGTAGACGAGCATCGTCTAACTGCTCTACATGCTGCGTTAATGAACGGTGGAGTTTTCATCTATGTACCAAAAAATGTAGAGATTAAAGAACCATTACAAGCTGTATACGTACGTGATCAAAAAGATGCATCATTATTTAATCATGTACTAATTGTTGCGGAAGATAACAGCCAAGTAACATATGTTGAGAATTATATTTCAACTGTTGAAGGTTCAGGAATTGTAAATATTGCATCTGAAGTTATCGCAGAAAATAATGCGAAAATCGTTTATGGTGCTGTAGATACTTTATCGGAAGATGTTGTTACGTATGTAAATCGTCGTGGTGTAGCAGCTAATGACGCTAAGATTGAATGGGCTCTTGGATTAATGAATGATGGAGATACTATTTCAGAAAATGTAACCAACTTAATTGGTAATGGCTCATATAGTGATGCGAAAACAGTGGTAGTTGGTCGTGGACAGCAAAAGCTCAACTTTACAACAAATATTGTTCATTTTGGTAAAGCATCTGAAGGTTATATCTTAAGCCATGGAGTTATGAAGGATAGTGCTTCTTCTATTTTTAACGGTATTGGTAAGATTGAACATGGAGCTACAAAAGCAAACGCTGAGCAAGAGTCACGAGTACTTATGCTAAGCGAAAAAGCTCGTGGTGATGCTAATCCTATTCTGTTAATTGATGAAGATGATGTAACAGCAGGTCATGCTGCATCAGTTGGACGCGTTGATCCATTACAATTGTATTACCTAATGAGTCGTGGTATTCCAAAAACAGAAGCAGAAAGATTAATCATTCATGGTTTCCTTGCACCAGTTGTAAATGAACTTCCTATTGAAGGGGTTAAAAAGCAACTTGTTGAGGTAATTGAAAGGAAAGTACAATAATGGACGCATACGAAATTCGTAAGTTGTTTCCAATCTTACATCAAGAAGTCAATGGCCATCCATTAGTGTATTTAGATTCAGCGGCTACTTCTCAAAAACCTCAAGTAGTTATCGATACAATCACCAAGTATTATAACGAGGACAATTCAAATGTTCATCGTGGTGTTCATACATTAGGAACGAGAGCTACGGATTCATATGAAGGTGCGAGAGAAAAAGTTCGTAAATTTATTAATGCTTCTTCAACAGAAGAGGTTATTTTCACAAGAGGTACGACAACTTCTTTAAATACAATTGCAGCGAGCTATGGTCGTGCTAATGTTACATCAGGTGATGAAATCGTTATTACGTATATGGAGCACCATAGTAATATTATCCCGTGGCAACAACTTGCTAAGCAAACGGGCGCAACGCTGAAATATATTCCACTTCAACCGAATGGAACAATTTCTTTAGAAGATGCAAAGAATACAATTACTCCTAAAACAAAAATAGTTTCAGTAGCCCATGTTTCTAATGTTCTTGGAGTTATTAATCCAATTAAAGAACTTGCAAAAATTGCTCATGAAAATCGAGCAGTAATGGTTGTTGATGGTGCACAAGGAGCTCCACACATTAAGTTAGATGTTCAAGATTTAGATTGTGATTTTTATGCACTTTCTGGACATAAAATGTGTGGTCCTACTGGAATCGGCGTTTTGTATGGTAAAAAGCAACTTCTTGAAGAAATGGAACCAGTTGAATTTGGTGGAGAAATGATTGATTTTGTTGGTCTTCAAGAGTCTACTTGGAAAGAGCTACCTTGGAAATTCGAAGGTGGTACACCAATTATTGCTGGTGCAATTGGTCTTGGAGCTGCGATTGATTTCTTAGAAGAAATAGGCCTTGAAGCAATTGAAGCTCATGAGCATAAATTAGCTGCTTATGCTTTGAAACGTATGTCTGAAATAGAAGGACTTACAATATATGGTCCAGAAGATAGTTCAATGCGTGCGGGTGTAGTCACATTTAATTTAGAGGATGTTCATCCACATGACGTTGCTACCGTTTTAGATGCTGAAGGAATTGCTGTTCGAGCAGGTCATCATTGTGCTCAACCATTGATGAAATGGTTAAATGTATCGGCAACAGCAAGAGCTAGTTTTTATTTATACAACACTGAAGAAGATATTGACCGTTTAGTAGATGGTCTTATCAAAACAAAGGAGTACTTCACAGATGTCTTTTAATAATTTAGATACTCTTTACCGCCAAGTCATTATGGATCACTATAAAAAGCCTCGTAATAAAGGATCGTTAGAAGAAGGTAATTTAACGATTGATATGAATAATCCGACTTGTGGTGATCGTATTCATTTAACGTTAAAAGTAGAAGATGGCAAAGTAGTTGATGCGAAATTCGACGGTGAAGGTTGTTCAATTTCTATGTCATCAGCATCTATGATGACTCAAGCTATTAAAGGAAAAGATGTAGAGACAGCTTTTAAAATGTCTCAAATGTTCTCTAATATGATGCAAGGCAAGGATTATGATACTGAAGGTATCGACCTTGGTGATATAGAAGCGTTACAAGGAGTTTGTAAGTTTCCAGCTCGTATTAAATGTGCAACATTAGCATGGAAAGCGATGGAAAAAGGTCTTAAAGAAAAATAAAAGAGAAAAGATTTCAAATGAAATCTTTTCTCCTTTGAAACGGAGGTATTCGACCTATGGCAAAAAAAATGCCTGAAATCGGCGATTATAAATATGGGTTTTCGGATCGCGATGTTTCCATTTTCCGCTCTGAGCGTGGATTAACGAAGGAAATCGTTGAAGAAATCTCAAAAATGAAAAATGAACCACAATGGATGCTTGACTTCCGCTTAAAATCATTAGAGCATTTTTATAAAATGCCAATGCCTCAATGGGGCGGAGACTTATCAAGTTTGAATTTTGATGAAATTACGTATTATGTAAAACCATCTGAGAAATCTGAGAAGTCTTGGGATGAAGTACCTGATGAAATCAAACAAACATTTGATAAATTAGGTATTCCTGAAGCTGAACAAAAATATCTTGCAGGCGTTTCTGCTCAATATGAATCTGAGGTTGTATATCACAACATGAAAGAGGAATTAGAAGAGCAAGGCATCGTGTTTAAGGATACAGATTCAGCTTTACGTGAAAATGAAGATATTTTCCGTGAGCATTGGGCTAAAGTAATTCCTCCAACAGATAATAAATTTGCTGCGTTAAATTCTGCTGTTTGGTCTGGTGGATCATTTATCTATGTTCCTAAAGGAGTTAAATTAGAAACTCCATTACAAGCATACTTCCGAATCAACTCTGAAAATATGGGACAATTCGAACGTACTCTTATTATTGTTGATGAAGGAGCAAGTGTTCATTACGTAGAAGGATGTACAGCTCCAGTTTATACAACGAACTCACTACACAGTGCGGTTGTAGAAATTATCATCAAAAAAGATGCATATTGCCGATATACAACGATTCAAAACTGGGCAAACAATGTATACAATTTAGTAACGAAGCGTGCTGTTTGTGAAGCAAATGCAACAATGGAATGGATTGATGGTAACATCGGATCTAAGCTTACAATGAAATATCCAGCTGTTATTTTGAAAGGTGAAGGTGCTAGAGGTCTTACACTTTCAATCGCAATCGCTGGTAAAGGTCAACATCAGGATGCTGGTGCGAAAATGACTCACTTAGCACCAAATACATCTTCAACAATAGTTTCAAAATCAATTTCAAAACAAGGTGGAAAAGTAACATACCGTGGTATTGTTCATTTCGGTCGTAAAGCAGATGGCGCGCGTTCAAATATCGAGTGCGATACGCTAATTATGGATAATCAATCTACATCAGATACAATTCCATATAACGAAATCTTAAATGATAACATCTCTTTAGAACATGAAGCAAAAGTTTCAAAAGTATCTGAAGAGCAGCTATTCTATCTAATGAGTCGTGGTATTTCAGAGCAAGAAGCTACTGAAATGATCGTAATGGGCTTCATTGAACCATTTACGAAAGAGCTTCCTATGGAATATGCTGTTGAAATGAACCGTCTAATCAAATTTGAAATGGAAGGTTCTATCGGTTAATAAGACTAATTCAAGGTGTGTCAAAGCAAATGCTTTGACACGCCTTTTTCTTTTGTGCATCTTTTAAACGAAGCATATCAAAGTTTAAAATAGGTAATAGGAAAATAATTTATCTAAGATTACAGCCAAAACATAAAGAATCGGTGACGGCTTTTCTTGGTTGTTTATATTTGAATAATAACTTTTTGAAGTATATGCTAAATGTAAGAAAGAGTATTTGACATATAATTAGTAAAATCGGCAAGGATTGATTACAGTATGATATATATTGGAGTGACAGGCTGGGGAGATCATGATTCGTTATATGGAAGTAAGCTGAATTCGCGTGATCGATTAAAGGCTTATAGTGAACATTTTCCAACTGTTGAAGTTGATACTGCTTTTTATGCCATTCAATCTGAAAAGAATAGCCGAAAATGGATCAAAGAGACTCCAAGTGGCTTTCAGTTTATTGTAAAAGCATATCAAGGGATGACTGGCCATGCTAGAGATACTTTTTATGAATCAAAGGAAGCGATGTTTAAAGCTTATAAAGATTCGCTTATTCCTTATCAGGAAAGTGGAAAGCTTGCTATGGCTTTATTTCAATTCCCACCATGGTTTAATTGTATAAGAGAAAATGTTGAATATTTAAGATGGTGTAAGGAACAGATGGAAGATATTCCAGTTGCTTTAGAATTTCGTAATCAGTCTTGGTTTTCTGCTGCGTTCTATGATAAAACGTTAACCTTTATGGAGAAGGAAGGTTGGATTCACAGTATTTGTGATGAGCCTCAAGCTGGAGAAGGTTCCGTCCCTGCTGTTTTACATTCAACGAATAAAGATGCTACATTAATCCGTTTTCATGGCCGAAATGTATATGGTTGGAATAAAGCAACAGCGGGTGATAATTGGAGAGCTGTTCGATTTTTATATCGATATAATCAAGAGGAATTAAATGATTGGAAGAATAACATTCTTTCTTTACAGAAAAAATCAAAGAATATCTACGTATTATTTAACAATAACTCAGCAGGTGATGCAGCAGATAATGCGAAACAATTAATATCCTTATTAGGAATTGAGTACCAAGGATTAGCTCCAAGACAATTGGATTTATTCTAGCTATATCTATACATCAATAGAAAAACAAAGCTGTTTTCTAAAAGATTGTTGTTTTTAATGGTTTTTAGTAATAAAACTAGTTAATAAAAAATTGGTTGATTGGAGCTAAAGGTGCGAGCATACCAGAGGAGACTTCAACCTTTACTCCCTACTTGTTTATAGGCAACATAGTATACGAAAACAGTCAAAAATATAAAGGTGGAAATATATTTGGAATGGATTATTCTTTTACTCGTAACAGCATTTTGTGCGGGTGTTATTGGATCTTTAATTGGATTAGGTGGCGGAATCATACTAGTGCCCGCTATTTTATTTTTTCATTCTAGTTTAGGTTTATTAGGAGATTTAACTCCACAAAAGGCAGTTGGAATATCTACAATTATGATGATATTCACCGGTTTATCTTCTACATTGGCATATGTGAAGCATAAAAGAGTAGATTATAAAACAGGCTTCATTTTCTTCATTGGAAGTGGACCTGGGGGAATATTAGGCTCATACGTTAATAAAATGTTAGATGTCCAATCTTTTTATTTGTTTTTCGGTATGTTTGTTATCATCGTATCTATTGTTTTATTAATAAAAGACCAATTAAAACCATCAACATTAATTAATAAGGCTACGATAAAAAAAGTGTATACGGATTCTGATGGTAAGCAATATATATATGGGTTTAAACCAAGCATTGCCATAATGATTTGCTTTGCAGTAGGGTTTTGTTCGGGACTATTTGGTATTGGAGGAGGCTCTCTAATAGTACCAACAATGATTCTATTGTTTTTGTTCCCCCCACATGTGGCAGTGGCTACAAGTATGTTTATCGTATTTTTGTCTTCTATTACGAATTCAATCACTCATATAACACTTGGAAATGTTGTATGGCATTACGCATTAGTCTTAATTCCAGGTGCTTGGTTTGGTGCGAAGCTAGGAGCATATATTAATTCTAAACTAAAAGGAAATACACTTGTACGGTTACTACGTGTTATGCTCCTATTAATCGGTATTAAACTAATTATTGAAGGAATTAGTTAAAAAAAGAGGGAAGATGAAATGAGAGAAATTATACATTTTTACCATATAAACGATTTACATAGTCATTTTGAGCATTGGAAAAGGATTGAGAACTTTATACATGAACGAAAAAAATGGCATCTTGGTGCTGAAGAAGAAACGATTATTTTGGACCTAGGTGATCATTCGGATCGTTTTCATCCTTTTACTGAAGCTCTATCTGGCAAAGGTAATGTAAAGCTCTTAAATAACTTAGGGTGCCAGTACGTAACGATTGGGAATAATGAGGGAATTACATTCTCTTATGAGGAGTTAGACCATTTATACGACGATGCAACATTTAATGTTCTCGTAGCGAATTTATATAATCAGTCAGGGGAAAGACCAAGTTGGGCGAAGCCCTATCATATACATCAAACTGTTAAAGGAACTCGGATTGCCTTTATAGGTGCTACTGCTTATTTTCGAGTATTTTATGAGATGCTAGGGTGGAAAATTACTGATCCACAGGAAGAAATCATTGTGGCAGTTGATGAAGTGAAAAATCAATGTGATGTCATTGTATTATTGTCTCATCTAGGATTGGAACATGATAAACAGCTTGCAGAACACATACCGGAGATAGACATTATTTTAGGTGCCCATACACACCATATTCTACACGAGGGAATGTACGTTCAAAACACTTTATTATGTGGAGCAGGAAAAGGAGGCACATTCGTAGGTCATGTTGAAATAGAAGTGGATACTACGAAACATCCTATTTCTAAAAAAACTAGATTATACAATATGAATGAACAGGATCCAGTAAATAATGAAAGTGAATTTACTTATAAGTTATTTAAAATCGGCAAAGAACGGTTAGAAAAAGAAGTTTGTCACTTACCAAGGTCATTACCTGTTAGATGGTTTGAAGAATCAACTATTACAAAATTACTTTGCGATGCTTTACAGGAATATTGCCAGGCTGATTGTGCTTTCATAAATGCTGGATTATTATTGGATGGATTAAAAAAAGGACCAGTTACGTTATTTGATTTACACAGAATCTGTCCACATCCAATTAACCCTTGTGTTATTGAAATGTCTGGACAAGAATTAAAAGAAGTGCTTCTGCAATCACAAAATCCTGATTGGCCACATAAGCAAGTAAAAGGTTTTGGATTTAGAGGAAGTATTTTGGGAGTGATGATATATAGTAATATCAAAATCATAAGTCCTAAAGAAATTTATATTGGAGACGTACAATTAGATCTAAAAAAAACTTATACATTAGCCATTCCTGATATGTACACATTCGGATACTTTTTTCCTAGTATTAAACGTTCAGAAAAGAAAACGTATAAGCCGTTGTTCTTAAGAAATGTATTAGCTTCAAAATTATCTACAATGAGTATGTAGAATTATGCTATGACAGACACACATATTATCCTTTTTTCATATCGTATCAATGGTATGAAAGGAGTGATGGTATGGTTGAATTATTGCCAATTTCTATTGAGGATCGAACATTTATTGGTGTATCGGTAAAATTACCAAAAACCAATTTACTCGTTATTACATCTGATAGTGGTTACATTATGTGTGGCGCTCTAGATGTAGGTTTATTAAATGAAAAATTAAAGGATCGTAATATTATTGCTGGGCGTGCTGTTGGAGTAAAGACGCTAGAACAGTTATTAGAAGCTCCTTTAGAATCGGTTACCTATGGAGCAGAGTCTCTAGGCATTAAAAAAGGGATGCTTGGAAGAGATGCTTTGTTAAAAATGCAATGATTATTTTACCGTCAATTTGACGGTTTTTTTTTGCTATTTTAACTTACGGGAAAATTGTGGTTATTTGTCGTTTGAGTTGTTTTTGCATTTCTTTGTATAATAGTGATAGATATCTTCTGGGAAAATAAATAAAAAATATACAAAACAACATTTTTTGAACGATAATACAATTATGGAGAACTGTGTCGATAAAAGTAGAAATTCGTAGTATTAAACAATGTACAAGTATTTTCCGTTTAAAAAGATAGTGAATGAATTTAAGAAATTAATCATAGGAGACTTTAATGAGACTGATATCCACAAATCATGTAATACCTAAATCAATTTTGGGAAAGACCATTTATAACGAGCGAAATAAAGTTTTATTAAATGAAGGGGTAGTCCTATCGGAAAGCTTGGTTACAAGATTGATCGAATTAGGTGTTCTTTATGTATATATAGAAGATCCAAAAAGTGAAAATATTAATCCAGAAAATACGGTCTCAGAACGTTTAAGATTTGAAGCCATTGAGTCGATTGAAAGTATTTTTCTTGAAAGTGATAAGAAGGGAACGCAAGCCGCAAAATCTTATATCTTTGAAAAAAACTCCAAACAGCTTATGGGACTTATTCGAGGAATTATGAAAGAGATGACAGCAGAAAAAGGTTTATTGACGATTCTTGCAGATGTTTATACTCATGATTCATATATATTTACCCATTCCTATAATGTAACGCTATATGCTTTGGCAATTGGAATGGAGTTAAAGCTAAATCCAAAGCAATTGGAGATCCTGGGATTAGGCTCTATTTTACATGACGTTGGTAAAATGAAAGTGTCGCAAAAAATTTTACTGAAGCCAGGGAAGTTAACGGAAGAAGAGTATGAAGAAATTAAGACACATGCTGAAGAAGGCTTTCAAATATTAAAAGAAGTAAACACGGTTCCATTACTAGTCGCACATTGTGCCTATCAGCATCATGAACGAATAGATGGTTCTGGATATCCAAGAGGATTAAAAGATAAAGATATTCATTTTTTTGCTAAAATCTTGGCTGTTGCTGATGTTTTTGATGCAGTCACCTCTAATCGAGTATACAGAAAAGCGTTGCTCCCTCATGAAGGTTTAGAAATTCTTTATTCTGGATCAGGAACTTTGTTTGATACAGAAATCATTGAGGCATTTAGAAAAGCTGTTGCTATATATCCAATTGGTTTAACTGTGAAATTGAATGATAAGCGAATTGGTATCGTTTCCAAACAAAATCATGGAATTAGTGATCGACCAGTTGTTCGAATTATAAAAGATAATGGAAATCATGATGTTCAACCATACGAAATTGATTTAATGAAGTGCTTAGATGTAATGATAGTCGATTGTATAACGAATTAGAGTGTTGCTTAATAAATATTACTATAATTTATTATCGGAATTTTTATATAAAAAGTTGAAATAAAGTCTTATAATTGTTATATTAGAAAAGTAAATTAAATATTGAACTACTATCACCGCATGGGGTAGAGGTGCAAAACTTAAAAGTAGGCTGTTGTGAGGATGACAACTATGATCACAGCTAAAAGGAAGTTTTGCCGAAGTATCATTTGAAGTCAGGCATATGATACTGGGGTTGTCTTGAATAAGGACAGCACTGTCATTATAAAGATTATCTTTATAATGGTGAGCTACAGAGCGATGGACGATAACATACATTACAAAGGGTAATGATAGGTTGTTTTCTATCATTATCCTTTTTATTTTTGTCCAAGAACTGAAATGCAAGCTCTTCACCGCCCTTAACTTTTATTAAAGGAGAGAGAACAGCATGGAAAACACAATATTTTCTTTATTACCACCAGTAGTAGCCATTATTATGGTTCTTTTAATAAGAAAGGTTTTATTATCTTTAGGTTTAGGAATTGCTACAGCTGCATTGCTATTAGCTAACTTTAATCCTATGGATTCGTTAGCTACGATTGGAAAATCAGTTTTACAATTATTTATCGTGGATGGATCCGTTAACACAGGCAAAGTGTATATTATTTTATTTTTACTTATTTTAGGATGTATTACTGCATTTGTATCCATTTCAGGTGGAAGCAGAGCTTTCGGAGAATGGGCTTTAAAAAGAGTTAAAACAAGAACGGGTGCGCAGATAACAGCAGCGATTTTAGGAATTATTATCTTTATTGACGACTATTTTAATGCTTTAGCAGTTGGACAAATATCAAGACCTTTAACTGATCGAAATAGGGTTTCAAGAGCTAAGCTATCTTATATTATTGATTCAACTGCAGCTCCAATTTGTGTCGTATCACCAGTTTCTAGCTGGGGAGCATACATCATTGCCATTCTTGCTCCTATTTTAGCAGCGAATTCATTAGATATAAGCGGCTTTTCAGCTTTTATTCAAATGATACCCATGAACTTTTATGTTTGGGTATCTCTATTATTAGTGTTTTATACTTCATGGAAAAACATTAATTTTGGTCCGATGAAAATTCATGAAGATCGAGCAATTAAGGACGGAATCGTTTCTAATCCTGATAAACAAGCACCAGGAGAGTTAAAAAGTGATTTACCTGTTAGTAAAAAAGGTTCTGTTGCAGATTTATTAGTACCGATTGCTGCATTAGTGGTAGGAACTGTATCTGCAATGTTATGGACAGGTAGTAAGGCAATTGAAGGAAATGTGACTGTATTAGGCATGTTTGAGAATACGGACGTACCGACATCATTATTTTATGGAGGATTATTTGGTTTAGTTGTAACGATCATTTTATTCTTTCGACAAGTCTATTCTAAAAAAGCCGTGGATAGAAGCATGTTTTTCACAGGTGTAATAGAAGGAATTAAGTCAATGCTTCCAGCTGTATACATTTTGTTATTTGCTTGGGTCATCGTTGATTTAGTAGGTGCATTAGAAACAGGTAGCTATTTAGCAGGATTTGTTGAAAAATCTAATTTAAATATTGCTTTTATACCGTTTATTTTATTTTTGATAGCAGGTGTTATGGCGTTATCAACAGGAACATCGTGGGGATCATTCGGTATCCTTTTACCGTTAGCAGGAGATATCGTCGCTACTATGGATTCAAGTATGTTACTGCCATCATTAGCAGCTGTGTTAGCTGGTGCGGTATTTGGAGATCATTGTTCACCAATATCAGATACAACGATTCTATCTTCTACTGGGGCTGGCTGTGACCATATGGATCATGTTATGACTCAGTTACCTTATGCACTAATAAGTGCCGGTTTCGCTGCGATTGGATTCCTTTTACTTGGATTTACTGGAAGTGTATCATTATCTTTACTAATTGTACTAGCGGGTACTTTGGTTGCTCTAATGGCTCTTTCAAAGAAAGGGAAAACAGTTGTGGTTGGAGAAGATATAATTGAATAATTCATTTAAAAGGGGCCTCTCAAAAGTGATGCTTTTGAGAGGCCCCATGCTTTATCTAGTTTTTTTATTTGTTTCTTCGCTCGTTTCTCTCCCAAACAGTTAGGTGATAATAGGGATCAAAGCTCCATTCTGTATATCCATTGTCTTTATACATTCCAAAATGTAGATGTGGGGGGAACTTTCCACTTGTACCTGGAGGACCATATCCAGTGCTTCCTACACCGCCTATAATCATTCCTGGTTCTACAATTTGACCAATTTCAATTCCTTTCGCAAATCCACTTAAATGGGCGAAATAATGATAGGTATTATTTAAGTCTCTTATGCCAATTCTCCATCCGCCGTAGCGATTCCAGCCTTTAATTTCAACAATTCCATAGCAAGTCGCTCGAACAGGAACGCCATAGTTGGCAAATATATCTGTTCCCTCATGACTTCGACGTCCACCCCATCCTCGAGCTACACCCCATGTACTTCTATAGCTATAGTCCGCTGTAATAGGAACAGGGAAGGCTTTTTCATGTAAATTGATTCGATTATATTTCTGGAATAATTTGGCGTTGCCCATAACGATACCTACAGCCTTATCTCGTTTATAATAGTTCCATAATGCAATACGAATATTTTCTTCATCAGAACCATATTGAGCTAAGTAAGAAGCTATTGAAACTAATACATCATACTCGGATTTTGGATTTGCTTTTCCGTTCCCATCACCATCCATACCAATACCATCAAAAAACGCTATCCTTCTTGGGTTTTGATCGAATATATTGGGATTCAATAAGCCACTCCATTTTTCAGGTGGAATCAAAATTCCAATAGAGCCTTCAGAATCAGGCAAATCTCTTCTTGCATTCCTTATACTATGTTCATATTGATCAATCGCTGCCATATAAAACCATGGAATTTGAAAGTTATCTTCAATATTCTTAAAGAGCTCCATTCTTTTTTTATCTGAAAATGTATTCGTTTGAGCTTCTACATCGTTATGTACAAATATAAGTATCGTACTTATAATAGCTATAAAAGTGGAAAAAGCTCGCATGAATTTGCTCCTTTCTAAACCAATCATAATTTTATTGTGTGAATAAATTCGAGAAATACAATTATAAAATATTGGAAAGGAAAATCCTAAAAGTTGTAAGGAGTTTTTTTATTTGATACATTGTCTACACATAGAGAAATTACAAAATGATGGGAGATGTTATTTTGAGTAAGAAAAATACATATATCCGTAAACCAGAATGGCTAAAAATAAAATTGCAAACGAATGAGAATTATACAGGCTTAAAGAAAATGATGAGGGAAAAGAATTTACATACAGTATGTGAAGAAGCAAAATGTCCTAATATTCACGAATGTTGGGCGGTTCGCCGAACTGCTACATTTATGATCTTAGGTTCAGTTTGTACAAGAGCTTGTCGTTTTTGTGCTGTAAAAACAGGTCTACCAACTGAGTTAGATTTAGCTGAACCAGAACGCGTGGCTGACTCTGTTGTACAAATGAATTTAAAACATGTAGTTGTTACTGCAGTTGCTCGAGATGATCTTAAAGATGGTGGAGCAGCGGTATTTGCTGAAACAGTTCGAGCGATTAGAAGAAAGAATCCTTTCACATCTATAGAGGTTCTACCTTCTGATATGGGGGGCGTGTTTGAAAATATTCAAACATTAATGGATGCAAAACCAGATATTTTAAATCATAATATTGAAACCGTTAAACGTTTGTCTGATCGTGTTCGTGCACGTGCAAAATATGATCGCTCCCTTCAATTCCTACAACGCGCAAAAGAACTTCAACCAGAGATTCCAACAAAATCAAGCATTATGGTTGGTTTAGGAGAAACAATTGACGAAATCATTGAAGCAATGGATGATCTAAGAGCTCATCAAGTAGATATATTAACAATCGGTCAATACCTTCAGCCTTCCAAAAAGCATTTGCCAGTACTTAAATATTACACACCTGAAGAGTTTGCTCACTTAAAAGAAGTGGCAATGGAAAAAGGCTTCAGTCATTGTGAAGCGGGTCCACTAGTTCGTTCTTCATACCACGCAGATGAACAAGTAAATGAAGCTACTAAGAAAAGACAATTGTCTGGGGAAGCATCATTAGTAACTGAATAATCGTTTCAAAATAGAGGATATCAATGAAAAGTAAGTTCTTGATATCCTCTATTTTTATAGAAAGAATGGATTTTGTGGAGTATTTCGGGGAGGTTTTATCATGTCAGAACATTGGGATATGTATTTTGGATACATAGAGGATCAAGTAGCATCAGTTGTTTTAGATATGGATATATGGAAAGAAATAGATACCGAAGAGTATAATTACGCTGTTGCTATCAGGCTTAAAATAAAAGCACCTAATGAAGACGGCTTTCCGGTAGGGCCTGAGGCTGATAAGATAAATGAAATGGAAGATTCTCTGAATGGATTTGCGCGTTTTCAAAACATTATTCAGGTTGGTAGAGTGACAACGGACGGGATAAGGGACATTATTTTTTATTCAAATCGAGAGGAACAAAAGGATTTAATGGAAGCTGCTGCCGGCTTTATAGAACCACATGGGTATAAGTATGAAATTTTTCTTATCGAGGAAGAGGAAAATTGGGAATTTTATTTTGATTTTTTGTACCCTAATCCCTATCAACAACAGCATATGAACAACCGTGTGGTAATTGAAGCGTTAGAAGAAAGAGGGGATAAATTAGATGCCCCTCGTAAGGTTGTACATTGGCTATGCTTTGAAAATATGATAATGTTAAAACGTTTTGAAAAGACTATAAAAAAAGAAGGCTTTTTCATAGAGGAAGAATCAGTTGAAACGAATGAAGAAGGCAAATATGTTCTTACTATTTATAGAATGGATACTATTGATTATAGTTCGATAAATGAAGTCACGGATCTATTAGTGGAGATTTCTGAAAAATATAAAGGAGAATATGATGGTTGGGAAACATCTGTAATAACCGAATAATTTCTAGTAAGTATGTAAGTTAGTTGAATTAAAAAGGACCGGTGACAGTTTTTCTTTACTATTAAATGAGTTATAATGAAGGGAGGATGGATAATTGAGGTGAAAACATGGTTACAATCAATAATCTTCAATATGAATTAGTAGAAGACTATCGAGATGGCTTTAATGAAGAGGCTTTTAAAGCACGTTATAGCGAAATTTTAAATAAATATGATTATGTAGTCGGCGATTGGGGATATGGTCAATTAAGATTGAAAGGTTTTTTTGATGATCAAAACCAAAAATCTTCATATGATACAAAAATTAGCACTTTATCTGAATATTTATATGAGTTTTGTAATTTTGGATGCCCTTATTTCGTTATGAAAAAAATGAAAAATCATTCGAGGTAAAATAAAGAAGCTTTGTCATTCGTTTTTAGGTAACGTTTGAGCAAAGCTTCTTTTATTTAAAAATAGATCTATCTATTTATGGATAGCCTTCATAAAAACGCATCTCTACAGATGCATGCTTAAAGGCTCATACTACTTGTTCAAGGAAGTCTTTTAGTTCAGCTGCTTGTTCTTCTGAGAGTCTAAAAGCATGCTCTAAATATCCTTCTTCATCTAAATCATCTTGACCGATTATAGCGAAAGCATTACTTTGCATATCAAGAACAAGCTGTTTGCCATAGAATCTTTCTGAAGAAATAATGGCTAAATCAAATCGTTGGCTTTCCCCTACAAAGCTTACAAAGCGAGTGTTGGTTTGTTCCTTATAGTCGTATAAATAGAAGCGTTCTTCCACAGTATTTCCTCCCTAAACGAAAATTAAATGTGGCTTGTGATCTAAATGGTGATGTGCTTTGATATAACGTACTGTTTTTGTTTTGCTACGCATAATGATGGAATCTGTTTCTACCAAGTCTCCACCTAAAAATCGAACACCAGCTAGTAAATCCCCATTTGAAACCCCAGTTGCTGCAAAAATAGCATCATCCCCAGATACTAAATCATTGAGCGTAAGTAATTGTCGAGGATCTTCTAGTCCCATTTGGCGACAACGTTCTTCTTCTTCAGCATTTTGAGGTACAAGTCTAGCTTGCATATCTCCTCCTAGACATTTTATGGCAGCTGCTGAAATGACTCCTTCAGGAGCTCCGCCAATACCTACAAATAAATCAATCCCTGTTTGAGGAAATGCTGTTGAAATCGAAGCACTTACATCGCCATCTCCGAATAAGCTAACACGAGCTCCTTTTGCACGTATACGATCAATTAAATCTTGGTGACGTTCTCTTTCTTGAATAATAACATTTAAATCTTGAACTCGTTTGTTATTTGCTTTAGCGACAATTTCTATTGTTTTTTCTATTGGATCGTCTAAATGCACAAGACCTGCAGCGTTTTTACCGACTGCAATCTTTTCCATATACATATCTGGTGCGTGTAGAAGTGTTCCTTTATCAGCTGCGGCAATAACGGCCATTGCATTGTTATGACCTTTAGCAACGATGATTGTACCTTCTAAAGGATCAACAGCTATATCAACATCAGGTCCATTGCCTGTTCCTAATTTTTCGCCAATGTAAAGCATAGGAGCTTCATCAAGTTCTCCTTCACCTATTACTACTGTTCCGTTCATATTGACAGAGTCAAACATTTTTCTCATGGCTGTTGTTGCAGCGTTATCCGCTTCATTTTTTTTACCTCTACCCATCCATTGAGCAGATGCAAGAGCTGCTGCTTCTGTTACTCGTACAATTTCCATTGCTAATTCGCGTTCCAAGTAAAATTCCTCCTAATACATCGAATTCCTTCTCCTATTCTAACAAAAATTTGCTCGATTTGTTTGAAAGATATGTCTGTTTTTTGACGATAATAATAGAATTTTGCCCAAAAAGTGGATATTCATGATAAAATATTCAGTATAGTCACTCTAATACCGTGTATAGGGAGGGTGGAATCGGGTGAATTCCTCGAAACTCTTTAAGAAAAATAAAGTTAGCAGCTGGTTGAAAATATTACTACCAACATCAAAGATTACATATTACCCGCCAACATTTATTGTCCGAAACCCTATTATGACAAACGTTAAGGTAGCTATTAAAGAAGGATATGAAATTGCTGTCCTTTCTATTTACATTGAAAATTATAAAAAGCTATCTGAAAAATTAGGTGAGGAAGGGTTAGAGAAATATATTGTTATTTTAAAAAAAGAATTTGCTCGTTGTTCGACGAGTAGATTTAATAAAGATATTTTAGCTATTCATGATTATCAAAGTGAAGGGTTAACTGCCATTTTACGAATTAGCTTGAATAATCATCTGTTAGATGATTTGTCTGTAAATGCTAGCTATATTGAAGAATGCTTAAATAGAAAAATGAACGCTGCTTATCCAGGTATGTCCTCTTCTTTTAATACGGGTTACATGTTTGTTGAAAAGTCGAGCAGAAATCTGTATGAAGTAATAGATAAAGCCCATCAACAAGCGTTTACAATGGCTCAAAAGAAGAAAAAAACAGACTATGATCAAATGTATTTTCAAATGAATCAGATAATTAAGAACAAAGATATAGCGTTATTAGCACAGCCAATAGTTGAACTTAATTCTAATCATGAGGTTGCCTGTGAGATTCTCACTCGAGGTCCAGTGGGAACGGATTTAGAAAGTCCACTTAATTTATTTGCTCTAGCAAGGCAAACGGGTTTACTATATGAGCTAGAAATGATCGTATTAGAGAAAATTATGCAAAAATTGACTGTCATGGAATCTAGCAAGAATATTTTTATTAATTTTACCCCTATCACGGTTGGAAATGCCCGCTTCTTTCATGATTTTCAAGCACTATTACAGGAATATTACTCCGTTTCACCAAAAAAGCTAGTATTGGAAATAACAGAGAGAGATTCCATTGATAATCTTGAATTTATTAGTAGTAATATTAAAAAGCTTCGTGAGCTAGGAATTCGAATTGCGGTAGATGATACTGGAGCTGGTTATGCTAGCTTGCATACCATCATTGAAATTATGCCGGATGTTATCAAAATTGATCGAAGCGTTATTCAAGATATAGATTTAAATTCAGTAAAAGAATCCATGCTTAAAGGCTTACTTTTGATTGCAAAAGACATTGGCTCAACAGTAGTAGCCGAAGGAATTGAAAACGAAAAGGAAGCTATGATATTATCAAAAAATAAAGTTGATTTAGCACAAGGATATTTTTATGCGAGACCACTTAATATAGAAAAAGTGATCGTACCAGCATCAATATGAAGGGATGAAAAAATATGTACTTCGTAGATCGGCAGAAAATAGAAAGTTACCTTGCATTTTTAGAAAAAAATATGGACTTATTTCAGGAAAAAACATATTGGGATGATGAGATATCTAAAATAGCACTTGAAAGAGTGGCTCAATCGATGACAGATTGTGTTTTAGATGTAAGTAATGCTATTATTGATGGCTTTATTATGAGGGATCCTGGAAGCTATGAAGATATTATTGATATCTTATTAGATGAGAAAGTTATAACAAAAGAAATGGAAGTTCAATTTAAACAAATACTTCCTTTACGTAAAACAATTGTTCAAGATTATTTAGTGATTAATCATGAACTGTTACAAAATGTATTGCGTGAAAATTTCCAAGCATTTAAACAATTTCCAAATGCAGTTCGCCAATATTTAATTAATGAATTAGGACCTGTTTCAGCTTTTATAAATTAATAATAAATTCAAAAAAGTTCACTCTGAACAATCCGAAAGCTATTAGAGTGAACTTTTTTATTGGTAATGTAAAAAGTAGAGCGTCAGTAGTTAAAAGGATATTTTATTTTTCCCATGTTTTTTGGATTGATACATTGCTTCATCTGCAGCCTTGAACAGTGCCTCATATGTACATAATTCGTTAGAAATTTTAGCAATCCCTATATGGCTCGTCTCAGTCATTTCTATATTTAAAGTGGTGCTTTTTAGGTTAAGGATTCCGCTAATAGTGGTGCTTTTTATACCAAAAAGGTCAAAGTGGTGCTTTTTAGGTTAAGAGTTCCGCTAATAATGGTGCTTTTTATTATTTTTGCTATAAAAATGGTGCTTTTTAGAGGTGAAGTTCCGCTAATAGTGGTGCGAATTAATAAATATGTAGTAATAGAAAGTGGTGCTTTTTGGGTTAAGAGTTCCGCTAATAATGGTGCTTTTTATTATTTTTGCTATAAAAATGGTGCTTTTTCTTAAATTTAATCCAAATTAATGGTGCTTTTTAGTATTCTATTTATTAAAGTGGTGCTTTTTATTACAATATAAGAGAATTCTATTTTTAAAAAGGAAGGTTTCTATGAATTATAAACAAATAGCGGAGGACACCATTTTAGATTCATATTCTATTAAAATTGCTATATTTGAAGAAGCTAAAAATCTGTTTTTGGTTCCATCTGCTGTTTTAGAAGTTTGGAAAAAGGAAGCCTATAGTCAGAGGGACGATCCAAACGATGATCATATAGCAACAATCAAAAGTCAAAGCTTTAAAACGTTGTATACATTTTTTACATATACTATCTATTTAGAAGAAAATATCACCAAAGGTATGATTATTGAGGGCATGTCTAAATACCATGATATGATTCGTAATGTCTTGGAACCTCATTTGAAGAAGGAATTCGATAATCGTATTTTTAGCACAAATGCTGATAAAATAGATGAAGTAATGGAACGAAATTACCTCTATTCAAGTTCAGAAGCAAGCTATCAGTTATTAAGTGACATTGTTTCAAAGAAAAGCAATTATAGTCCTTTAGATAATGGAATATATCGGGCTCCTATTATGGACACTAAGGGCAACGTGAAAGGATTAGCGGATGTAAGACCATATGAATTGGAGGAAGAAGATGTACCAGCTGAACAAAAAGATTTATGGTACAAGCTGTTGCAATCTACTATCAACTCATTAGATGAATTAACCGCTGACCTTCTCGATCTTATCTCATATTTGTGGATGGTTTCACCTAAGACAAGTGAAGGTTATATTGAGTTTCATAGTGATGATGCACTAAAGTTACGACAAGTAAGGAAGAGAACTTTAGATGGTAAAGAATTTAATTATCGTGAGGAAGACCGCTTTAATATCATGAAACGAGTGGCAGCACTATCTACTATTTGGGTGCTGTTAGATGAGGAACAAATAAAGATAGTTAATACAGATGAGTTAAATAAAGAAGGCTATCGAATAAAGGAATTTATGAAGATGTTTAATATCGGGAAGGTACGAATTGCTTATGACATTAAGACAGATGAACCAAAAGGGATTTATGCTCTAGAAATTAAGCCGACTTCTGTACTTTTACCGTATCTGAATGGGAATTCCAACTCATTAGGAGTATTGAATTTAAAAGTTTTTCAATATAATCATTACACACAACGTGAGCATAAACGACTAACTCGCTATTTGAATTATCAATGGAAGATAAGGACACGAAGAAAAACATTAAAACAGCCATTTAAAGTGGGAACTTTATTAAATATCATGAATATATCAGATAGTTATTCTGGCGTTGTAAAGAGAGATAGATTTGAAAATGTGTTAGATGATTTGCAAAAGGATAATGTAATAAAACATTGGCGATATGAAGAGCCGATTGATGATAATAAGGTAGGAAAGAAAGGCTGGTTTAATGATTATTGGTGCCAAGTGAAGGTTTTAATTACACCATCTGATCTTGTGGTGAAAGAAAATCAACGAATTATGAAATTATCAACGATATATGATGCAGAATCTATGGTTGAAGGAGAATATAAATTTATTGAAACGGAGCAATCCTTAGTATCGGAACCTTTAAATGTAGGACAGCAATCCTTTGATTTTGAATCTCAAGCGGAACAAGAAACTAGTGCAAGTGTAGAAGAATTAGTCTTAAGTCCAGAACTAATGCAAGAAACACTAGAATTAAAGAAAATAAGTGTACGTAAAGCAGCTGCCGAAATCGGTATTGCTCATACAACTCTTTCTCGCTATATTAAACGAGAATACAAACGTCAGAATAAAAGTAATGATAAAAAGATGTTGGAATGGTTAAAAGCAAATACAAAATAAAAAAGGACTAGCATTTTTCTTGAATGAAGTTTAATGCTAGTCTTTTTTTGTTAGAATGATAGTAAAATTAAATCCCATCATATGGCTGTAAGAAAAGTACATCTTTCAATTGTAGATCTATAATAAGTTTGATAAAAAATCACGATTAAAGATTATATTCATCACATACAAAAAGCTATCGTTTTGAATAAAGATTGCTCAAAACGATAGCTTTTTGATATTTTTAAGATGGTTTTTTATAAAAAAGATTGCTTATTTTATTGCTCCTTATTGAACTAACGCACCTGTTTGTTTAAGTGTAATTCTTCACAAAACATAGGCTACTATGAATACATTAAAGTGTTATTCTCTTGATTTTTACTTACTAATAATTAGATTCAGAAAGAGTTAACTTACTAAAGTGCTTTTTTATTCTTTATAAATGTTCCACAACAAAGAAACACTATTCCCACACTAATTAGAGAGATATAATCGATATTATTAAAAAAAGCCATAAAATTATTCAATAATGCAAATACCAAAACTAAACATCCAATTATAATCATTAAAGTTCCAAGTTTCTTTTTTTTCATTATAACTCACCTCTTTTTAGATTATTTACATATATGTTTAATTTTACCATAAATCTAATGTTTTTTATGCAACTATTCTGCACCGATAGTTGCATAAAAAAGAAGCTGATAATTTCAGCTTATTTAATGTAGTATTGCACCTGTTAGCTTAAGTGTATTCTTTCACTTAGATTAGTTGCCAGAATTCCTGGTCAAATTATCACCGTCACTAGATACTGTATATCCCCAAACTTCACCATCTTCACCTTCAAAATAATACTGGTAATAAACAGCTTTTTTTTCTACGAAATTAATCCACAACTGATAGTCTAAGTTACCTGACTTTAAATCATCAAACGCTACTGAACCACTTAGTCGGTCATATTCAACTGGTTTATATGAAGTTGAATCGTAAATGAAAGTCATAGTATTATCCATAATTCCAGAATACTGTTCGGTTCCAAAAATTTCTCTAACTCCATTATAAGACAGACCAACTTTGGCATTCTTTTTTACAAACTCTTTCGTTATCTTTTTCTTTTCAACTTGTTCAGTAGTAACATTATCATTTTCTTCTTTTTTAACTTCAGTAGAGTTTTCATTCGAACAAGCAGCAAGAACAAATAATAGAAGTAACATTGTTGTTATTTTCTTCATAATAATTTCTCCTTTTTTCACAGCTGAATCTTTTTAGAATTATATGACAAATATGCATCTTTCTTCAACTAACCTGCCCCGTTTGTTTAAGTGTATTTAATCACAATATTTAGCTAATTTAGTTAAATAAAACAAGCCTTAGTGAAATGATCTAAGGCAATAGTAGCGCAACATTTTTATAAATATCGTAACTTTATTCAAAACATTGCGATATCTCAAATGTGTATAATCAGATAAGATTTCTTATTGTGACTAACAGGAATATTTCTTTTAAAGAAACAAATCATAAAAGAAAAAGAGTGAGTAAATTATGTTCATTTCACCTATGCTGCTACAAACAAAAGAATCTGCTTTTAACGATTATAATTATCTATTTGAGCTAAAAAATAATGGCGTACGCCTTCTATATGATAGTTACTCAAAGGGGATTAATTGAATCCTTTCTAATAGCGTATTCGCTCTTTTTCTCAGAACTTCTTCTTCATTTGTTTTAACAAATGCAAGAAATTCATCCCCACCAATTCTTGCGACAATATCATCTTTGCTAAGGCATTTCATGAGCTCATGAGCTACTTGAATTAGTACTCGATTTCCTTGTAAATGCTCAACTGTATCATTAACAATTTTAAAGTCATCGATGTCAAGTATAATCATTGCGCCTATTTGTTTGTTTCAAGTAAGTATTGGGTAATCCTTTCTTTTGAAGAAGTTTGATTCATTAATTTAGTTAAAGAATCTCTTTGTGCTAGGTCCATCAAAGTTTGAACTTTAATTTTTTCTTCCGTAATATCTTTGATTGAACCTACAATTTCAATGATTTGATTTTCATTATTCTTTATCGGACTACATTGAACTCTTAACCAGCGCCATTCATCACGAACAATTCCGCGTACTTCTATCGAATGCTTATTCTTTTTATGGATTAGATCCGTGATCTCTTCAATATCATCTAAATGAATATATTTTGTCTTTTTTAACCTGCTTATAAAATTTGTTATTTCCGTCTTGTTCAGATTGTTTTTTCCGTTTGTTTCAACAGAATGATAAATAGAAAGGGTATCTAATACAAGGTCATACTCGAACATAACCTCAGAAATATTCTCTAATACAATACGATATTTTTTTCTTTCAATTTCTAAATCGAATAAGGCATTTTTTAAATTTGTTACATCGGTAATAATACTATTAATTTTAATTTGTCCATCTGTACCAAGTGTTTTTGTTCCTCGGTCAATTACCCATAATAAATTGCCATCTTTTCTGCGCATCCGATATTCTGTATGGTAGGAAGGACCTTTTGCAAAACAGTTCTCACAATCTTGTCGTGCCTTTTGTAAGTCTGGAGGATAGATGGCACCAACTGCAGTTCCTCCACTCATCTCCATAAATTCTTCGTATGTATAACCAAGCATTTTAGGAAGACCTTCATTCACATAAAAGTAGGTGAAATCATCATCATCGATGCTTCCTTTTAATCCACCTTCAATATTATTATTAACCATTTCGATGACTTTTGTTTTTTTCCTCAAGCTTATGCTGCAAATATTCATAACTATGTCTTGGTACCTCTTGAGAATAGTATTCGTTGGTCATCTCCATAAATGGATTGGAAATATGCATATGCTTTACTTTTAATGTATCTTTATCTGCAACAATGAAGAAACTACAACGCTGAAATACTTCTACAAGCATGTCGTTCCCATTTGCATTTCTAACATCATAGCTGCCTAATACTAACCAATTTTGATCTCCAGTATATTCGATTGTAAAGGTATTGAAATCTATAATACAGCTGGGTATTCGTTCTTTCCCTTTATGGAAATAATCTATTAAACCTTCTTTATCAGTCATATATTCATGTTTAGCTGGGCCAATCCAAGTAAAATCAGTAGCTAAGCAGTTAAATACCTCTTTTAGATTTCTTTCTTTGTAAAACTGATATATGACATGTTTTGTGAAATTGATTGGGTCTTCATGTGTAACGCTCATAATGTACTCCTCGTTGATGTAAATCACCTTTTGTATAAATATAGTTTAACACGCTAAATGAAGGCATATAGGAATACTTATATGTCAATTAAATGATTTTTTAACTTAGGCACTGTTAAAGTAAACGTATTCGATTATGGTGCTTCTAGACAGTAGTCTTGCTATCTTCACTCATTCGTTATATTGATTTGAAATCAGATAGGTCTTAGGTATCTACCCTTATCTCAATTTGATAATCTAAACTCTTCTGTTTCTTTTCTTAGATAAAAACCTTTTTGACCATAAAATAGGGCTATGATAAAGTATTGTATGGTAGCTTACAAGAGATTTAGGAGTGAGTATTTTGAAACAGTATAAAGGCTTTTTAATCGATTTAGATGGAACAATGTACAAAGGTACAGAAAGAATAGATGAAGCAATGCGATTTGTTCATGAGTTAAATGATAAAGGCTTGCCCTATTTATTTGTAACAAATAATTCTTCAAGAACTCCAGCACAAGTAGCGGAAAAACTAAGAGGTTTCGATATTCCAACAGAAGCACATCAAGTTTTTACAACGAGTCAGGCGACTGCTAATTATATGTATACGCTAAAGCCGAGTGGTACGGTTTATGTGATTGGTGAGGAAGGGATCAAAGTAGCACTTGAAGAAAAAGGTTTTAAGCTAGTAGATGATGAGCATACGGATTTCGTAGTAGTCGGAATTGATCGTAATATTAATTATGAAAAGTTTGCAAAGGCTTGTTTAGCTGTTAGAAATGGTGCAACATTTATTTCTACTAATGGAGATATTGCTATTCCAACTGAACGTGGATTATTGCCTGGAGCTGGATCAATTACAGCTGTTGTTTCAACTTCCACAAGAGTAAAGCCAACTTTTATAGGGAAGCCAGAAAGCATTATTATGGAACAAGCTCAAGAGGTATTAGGAGTTCGTAAAGAAGATACAGTAATGATTGGCGACAATTATGATACGGACATTCTTGCAGGAATGAATGCGGGATTGGATACAATTCTTGTTCATACAGGCGTAACCACACCTGAATTGTTAAAGAACTATGAAAAACGTCCAACACATGTTATTGATTCTTTAAGCGATTGGAAGCTTTCCTAAAGTGGTCTTATATAAATAACGTAAAATGTTATGAGAGAGTCAACCTCTAGTGGAGGTTGACTCTCTTTTTAGGTAGTCTTGTACGTCTTTCTCATTTTTTCTTATTCTACATTTTTTATTCTGTGAGCTAGTCTGCTTGAAGCGGCGGCAGCTATTGCTCCAACGATATCATCTAAAAAAGTATGACATTGACCTGAAGATTTATCATTAAGTTTTTGTAGTATGCCAGGCTTTTGTTTGTCTATATAGCCATAATTTGTGAAACCGATGGATCCATATACATTAACGATAGAAAATGCGAGTATTTCATCTACTCCGTATAAACCTTCGTCTGTTTCGATTATGGATTGTAAAGGCTCTTCAAGCATTTTCTTTTCTGCCAATAAATCTAATTGAATACCAGTTAAAATTGCATTTTGTACTTCTCTTTTAGAAAGAACTCTCTCGACATTATGCAAGCAATCTTCAAATTGGAGATTTTCATGATAAGCGCTTTGTAAATACATGACAAGCTCAGCAATATCTTTTGTTGTGACACCGCGATCATTTAACCATTTTCGTGCTGTTTGTTCAGATAGATTAATTTTGTTAGTCATCATTGCTTCACCTTTTCTTCTAATTATTTTTTCTTCTAGTTATGAACGAACAGAAGAAAGTATTTACTTTTTTCTTTAAATATAATAGCTCTATTCCATTGTAATAAATATTGGCTGTTTTCTAAAAGAGTGTTGTGATAAATAAATTTGGTGCGCAAAACCAGCTGATAAGGTTGATTGATGTACAAGGTGCGAGACTCCTGAGACAGTATCGAGATTAGTGAGAACCCATACTCTGAGGAACACTAATTGCTCTCTAGCGAGTGAGCGTTCAGGAGTAGAATTTTACTTACACTTACTACTGTTTATAGGCAACAAGATTTACGAAAAAAGCCTAAATATTTAACAAATGCTCTATGTGATAATCAGTTCTTCGTCATTGAAATGGACAGGTATGAACATAGAGTAAATATATAGTATCGTATGCTTTTACTCTTGTACTTTGTAACTGCATAAGATTCGAACGCTTATAATGTTTTTTCGGCATAAATTAGCGTAATCCTTTTTTATAAGTAAAGAAGCACATCAATTTTCATATATATGAAATAGAGTATCCTAACTATAGGCAGTTTACCCAAAAGAAAAGGAGTGGGGGAAATGCTTCAAGATGTTATATATCAAAATTACGGCATTGTAATGGAAAGACAAAATGTGAATGGGGCTTACCAACGCTTTTTCTCAGCTAATGTTCTTTATACTATAATCCCTATACAAGAGTATGAAGAAGAAGAATTAATGGAAAGGTTAATCATGGCTGAGTATATGCAACAGCAAGGTGACAAATATGTCTCTTCTTTCGTTATGTCTAATGAACAGACTTACTTATCTGAAATGGACGATCATTTATTTATTTTGATGGCTAACGATGTATTAGATAAACCACGTGCTATTAATATGGGGTATAAGTTAGCGAAATTTCACAATCGAGGTCGTACATTAGATGTCCCGATAAAAGCTTGTAATAGAATTGGAAAATGGAAAGAGCTGTGGGAGAATAGGTTAGATTACTTAGAAGGAATTTGGAGAGAGAAAATGACCTCTCATCCAATTAACGAATTTGAAAAAAAGTTCGTTGAATCATTTCCGTATTTTTCTATTATGGGAGAAAATGCGATTCAATATTTAGTGGATTGTGAAATAGATGATCAACCTGATGGATTCGATGCAGGAACTATTTCACATGATCGTTTCTATGATGATAAATGGTTAGGGGATTATTTAGTGAAAAATCCTTTTGAATGGGTGTATGACCACCATAGTAGAGATATTGGTGAATGGGTTAGACAACATTATCATACTTATCCTCAAACATATCAACCAACTATGACTCAATTTTTACAAGAATATGTATCCATGCAGCCGTTAAGTAGCTTTTCTTGGCGTTTACTATATTCTCGTTTACTTTTTCCTGTTCATTATTTAGAAGTCATTGAAGGATATTATAGTAGTAATTCTCAAGGAGAAAAGAAAATGTTAGAGGAGAAATTAGAAGAAATCTTAAATCAATCTCATCGCTATGAAGATTTTTTACGGTATTTTTATGAAATAAATCAAGTTCCAATAAATGCTCTTCAAGTTCCAAAAGTGGATTGGTTATCATAAACGAATTGTTTGTGTTCATTCTCTGACAAATGTTCTCTTGTTTTATTTTATAAGATAAATGTTTACGATATTTCGAAATTTCTTGTTACAATAAATATATACTTATTATTCTGTTATTTTTGACTATTGAAAATAACGGGCGGAAAGCATATAATGTCTTTTATATAAAAACAAATGTATGTTTAGAGAGAACAACGGAGAGGGAGAATAGGATATGGATGCTATATCAATCGGTTTATTAGGATTAGGAACAGTTGGTACAGGTGTAGTGCAAATTATCGAAAACCACCAAGATAAGCTTATGCATCAAATTGGCTGTCCGGTGAAGATAAAGAAGATTTTAGTTAAGAACATGGAGAAAGAAAGAGGAAACTTAGTAGGAAAAACTTTATTAACAGATTGTGCTGATGATATCCTCGATGATCCAGAAATAGATGTAGTAATCGAAGTAATGGGCGGTATTGATGAAACGCGTAAATACTTATTGAAAGCTCTTCGTAATAAAAAACATGTTGTAACAGCGAATAAAGACTTAATGGCTCTCTATGGTTCAGAATTATTAGCTGAGGCTACTCAAAATAGTTGCGATTTATTTTATGAAGCAAGTGTAGCAGGCGGTATTCCGATACTACGTGGTTTAGTAGATGGATTGGCTTCTGATCGTATTACGAAAATTATGGGGATTGTGAATGGTACTACCAACTTTATTTTAACGAAAATGAGTAAATATGGTGCTCCATATGAGGAAGTATTAGCTGAAGCACAAGCTCTAGGTTATGCTGAAAGTGATCCAACTGCAGATGTAGAAGGTTTAGATGCTGCTAGAAAAATGGCTATTCTTGCTACACTTGGATTCTCCATGAATATTGATCTAGAAGATGTTAGTGTAAAAGGTATCACTGACATTACAAAAGCAGATTTAGATTATAGTAAACGTTTGGGATATACAATGAAATTAATTGGTATCGCATCTAAAAAAGATGGCAAAGTCGAAGTAAGTGTACAACCTACTTTACTTCCGGAAACTCATCCACTAGCAAGTGTTAATGATGAGTACAATGCGGTGTATGTATATGGAGAAGCAGTTGGAGAAACAATGTTTTACGGACCAGGGGCTGGTAGTTTACCAACAGCAACATCCGTTGTATCTGACCTTGTAAATGTCATGAAAAATATGAGGCTAGGTGTGAATGGAAGAAGTGCATCCGCTCCTCAATATGAGAAAAACATTAAGAATTCAGAAGAAATATTTTCAAAATATTTCCTTAGCCTTCAAGTAAAAGATGAGGTAGGAGTTTTTGCTTCTATTACAGCATTATTTGCGAAGCATGATGTAAGTTTTGAGAAAATCCTACAGCTTCCATTAAAAGAAAAAGGTCAATCAGAAATAGTGCTAGTAACACACCGTTCATCATTAAAAGACTTTGAAGAAATCTTACAACAACTAAGAGATAATGATTTAGTTTACGATATTAATAGCACTTATAGAGTAGAAGGGAATGGCGTACAATGAGTTGGAGAGGTTTAATTCAAGAATATAAAGAATATTTACCCGTAACAGACAATACACCATTGTTAACTTTACATGAAGGAAATACACCATTAATTAAGTGTAATAATTTATCTGAAGAGTTTGGTGTAGAATTATATGTTAAGTATGAAGGTTTAAATCCAACTGGCTCGTTTAAAGATAGAGGTATGGTTATGGCTGTAGCTAAAGCTGTTGAAGAAGGGGCAGATACTATTATTTGTGCATCTACAGGTAATACATCTGCAGCAGCAGCAGCTTATGCTGCTAGATTGGGTCTTCGTTGTATTGTTGTTATTCCTGATGGCAAAATTGCAATGGGAAAACTAGCACAAGCTGTTATGTATGGAGCAGAGATTGTAGCAATTGACGGAAACTTTGACAATGCCTTGCAAATTGTAAGAAACATTAGTGAAAAATCACCAATTGCTCTTGTAAACTCTGTTAACCCTTATCGACTTGAAGGACAAAAAACAGCTGCATTTGAAATTTGTGATGTGCTTGGCGATGCTCCAGATGTATTAGTTATTCCAGTGGGGAATGCTGGGAATATTTCGGCTTATTGGAAAGGTTTCAAAGAGTACCATGAGAAAAAGGGAACTAAGCTTCCTGAAATGAGAGGCTTTGAGGCTGAAGGAGCAGCAGCTATTGTGCATAACCGCGTGTTTGAAGCACCAGAAACAATCGCTACAGCTATTCGTATCGGTAATCCAGCAAGCTGGAATTTAGCTGTAAATGCAGCTGAGGAATCAAATGGGAAAATTGACGAAGTATCGGATGAGGAAATTTTAGAAGCTTATAAATTATTGGCTAGAAAAGAAGGAATTTTTGCAGAACCAGGTTCTAGTGCAAGTATTGCAGGTTTAATTAAACAGCTTAAATCTGGAGAAATTAAAAAAGGCTCCAAAGTAGTTGCTGTTTTAACAGGTAATGGATTAAAAGATCCATCAACTGCAGTAGAATATAGCGAAGTAAAACCAGTGGTACTACCAACAGATGAAGAAGCTATTTTATCACATATTAAAGGTGTGGCAAAAGTATGAGGAGTGACATGCTATTTAGCATAAGAGTTCCAGCAAGCTCTGCAAATTTAGGCCCTGGATTTGATTCTATTGGATTGGCACTATCTTTATATTTAACTGTTCATGTCTATCCAAGTGATTCATGGATAGTTGAACCGTTAACAGAGGAAATGAAGACTTTTCCGACAGATGAAAATCATTACATTGTGAAAATTGCTAACAAAATTGCGGGGAAATATGGAAAAACTTTACCTCCATGTAAGCTTGCGGTCCATAGTGAGATTCCATTAGCTAGAGGATTAGGTAGCAGTGCTTCAGCTATTGTTGCAGGTATTCAATTGGCAGATACACTAGCTCATTTAAACCTAACTAAAGAGGAGAAAGTTCATCTTGCATCAGTTGAAGAAGGACATCCTGATAATGCAGGTGCTTCTGTAACTGGTGGTTTAGTGGTTGGTGAATATGAAGAGAGTAAAACAAGTCTTTTAACATGTGCGCTACCAAATGTTGAAGTGGTTGCAGTAATTCCAGATTATGAGCTTTTAACGAGTCATTCTCGTGAGGTATTACCATCGACATTTTCGTATAAAGAAGCGGTAAAGGCAAGTGCAATTTCAAACACATTTCTAGCTGCCTTATTATCTGGTAACTATTCTATGGCTGGATCAATGATGAAGCGAGATTTATTTCATCAGCCATATCGAAGAAAGCTAGTCCCGTTATTAACCGAAGTAGAACAAGTAGCAGAAAAAGCGGGTGCATTTGGGATTGCTTTAAGTGGTGCAGGACCAACAGTAGTATGTTTTGTTGAAAGCAAGCATACAAATCAGCTTGTAGATGAACTCTCTGAAAGCTTTATTGATTGTACGATCAAACAGCTTCAAGTAGATGAAGAGGGTTGTGTTGTAACGAACAAAGCAGATATAGTTGTCTCATAATACAAAAAAGGGGGGCTGTCTGAAAAGTTATTTATATCACTTTTCAGAGGCCCCTACGCTTTGTATGGAATTATGTTGTTAATACGAGGTTGTTTACAAGTGTATTCTTACTTGCTAAAAAAAGCTGATGTTATGCGCTTTGTTATGCCTCTTTTAAAACAATTTATTCATAATGAAAAAAGCTAAGCACTTATTTACAAAGGCTTAGCTCTACATATGTTGTATTAAAAAACTTGTTCAACTTCAATAACACCAGGTACTTCTTCAAGAAGAGCACGCTCGATGCCTGCTTTTAAAGTGATTGTAGAACTTGGGCAGCTTCCACAAGCACCTAATAAACGAAGTTTAACAATTCCATCTTCGACATCAACAAGTTCGCAATCTCCTCCATCGCGTAATAAAAATGGACGAAGTTTATCTAGTACTTCTTGAACTTGCTCTAACATTGATTGCTCAGACATTTCATCGACTCCTTTCTATATCTATACATATTATAATCACAACAAGGTAAAAAATCCATTGAGTATTCTTGCTTTAAGAAAAGAAAAGTATGTTTTACAATGAAAATAGTACGAAATTGGGAAAGAAGGGAAAAAGCGATGAGTAATGAAAACTTTGACATTATAGTATATGGAGCAGAACAGTTATGTGCAAGTTGCGTTAATCTACCTTCTTCGAAAGATACATATGAATGGCTTGAGGCTGCATTAACTAGAAAGTTTCCAGAACAAAAATTTTCAGTTACATATGTGGACATTTTTGAAGAACAAGAAGATGCAAAAAAGGCGGCTTTTTCTAAAAAGGTCATTGAAGAGGACTTGTTCTATCCAGTTGTTGTCATTAATGATGAAATTGTAGGTGAAGGAAATCCGAATCTGAAAAAAGTAGTAAAAGAGATGGAGAGATACGGATTTAAAGTAAAGGAATAGAAAATTTATTTTGATTTGAAAAGTAGAAAACAAAAACTCGCTTTCTTTTTAGAGCAGCGAGTTTTAATTATTATAGTCAAGGTTAATGGTTTACATCATCCATTATGAAATTTGTACATCCATAAAATTCCTGATTTTAACAATCTAGCAACTCTACCAGTAATAGCACGATCATTTACTAAACCAAATCCGTGTTTTTTACCAAGAGAGCCAAGAATTCCTTTAAGTTTTATCTTAGGAAAGCTTTCAGGTAAAGGTTCACCTTTCCATTTTTTGTCTAATACTACGACGATCTGCTCAGCTTGGCCTTCCGCTAGTTGTGCACTTGGAGCATGATCAAGACTTGCACAGTCTCCAACAACAAATACATTTTCATGATTTGGAATGAAATGTTGAGGTGTTAAGATAACACGTCCTTGCTTATCCTTTTCAACTGGCAAATCACGTACAATTTTATTTGGTTGAATACCAGCAGTCCAAACAATTACATCGTTTTCAATAGCTGTGTCATGATTGTATAGAATATTTTCTTCTACTTTAGTTATATTAGAACGACTAATTACTTCAACGTTATTTGACTTAAACCAATCTTCAACATATTTACTAAGACGTGGAGAGAAAGCAGATAGTATATGCTCGCCACGATCGAAGAGTTTTATTTGTAAGTCTGGGCGACTTTCAATTAATTCGCTTGCTAGTTCGACACCACTTAATCCTGCACCAACGATAGAAACAGAAGCATTATTGCCTAAATTATTTAAAACTTGGCTCGTTCTACGTGCTTGATCAATTGATTGGATGCTATAAGTGTACTCTTTAGCACCTGGAACGCCGTGATATTTATCAACACAGCCAAGTCCAATAACTAAATCATCATATTCAATTTTGCTTTCATCTTCTAAAAGAATTTCATTTTCTTCTAGATTAATAGATTGAACATTTCCACAAACATATGAAAGTTTAGGATGCTCAGGAAAAGAAACGCGAATATGCTGGTCTGAAATAGTACCAGCGGCTAGTGCATAGTATTCTGTTTTCAAGCTGTGGTAAGGATTACGATCGATTAAAGTAATAGATACATCCTCAGGTAAATGATTTGGAAGTAATCTGTGAAGGATTCTCATACCCCCGTATCCTCCACCAAGTATAACTAGTTTTCTCATCACATTATCCCCTTTGTGTTTATGCTAGTTTGTAATTGTTCCCTTTGTTTATACTTACCCCTAATTCGTATAATTGCAACAAGTTTTATTATAACCGAATTTGATTAAAAACGGTTTCAAAACGTCTTCTATAATTTTTTCTATTTGTATTAACTTTGGTATGGTAGATGTTCGATTCCATATGCTAGTATAACGAAGATGGATAATTTCTACAATATTATTTTCTAAATTATTGAATTTTTTGTGTTAATTAGAATTCAATGAACAATCGTTTGACTATAAAAAGGAAACAGAGTAGCATAACTATTAGTAGTGAGGTGAAAACATGATAAAGCCAATAATTGAATTTTGTGTTAGCAACGTAGCAAGTGGATCATATCCAGCCTTGGAAAAATTACAAAAAGATCCTAATTTAGACATAGTTGAATATGGGTGCCTAAGTTATTGTGGTAAATGTGGCCATTACATGTTTGCACTTGTAAACGGAGAAATGGTAACAGGTGAGGATGCTGACGAGCTTGTAGAAAATATATATGAATTTATAGAAGAAAACGGAATTTTTTGATCATAGTTTTGTTCTATTACATGGTGTTATGACAATAGCTAGTAATAAGTGACTATAGGATTATGTAACAAAGTATAATAATACAGGAACATATCATAGTATGAAGGGCTGTTTCAGATTGATTGAAACAGTCCCTTATATTTTTATGGGAGAGAGAGGGAATGTTTTGTATCTATAAATTGACGAAAAAAATATTAAAGTACTACTTTTTTTTGTTCGCGTATTTCATTCCATCTTTCTTTGGCCATTTCAATTATGCCTGTTTCAATTGAGCTTTTGGAGCGTTCAATTACCATCGATAAATATTTAGTTGCTTGTTCAATATCTCCAATCCGTCTTGAAAGATCCGCCATTAAGTAAAGAATTTTCACATCTGATATTTTTGTGCCTTTGTAATCATCTGTGCTAAACGATTGGTTATATTCCTGAAAGGCAAGTTTCATAAATCTTTTCTCTTGTTCTTCATTTTTAGTCAGACGATTTAACCAAGCTATTCTTAAAAGTAAACCAGCAATTAAACTGTGTTTCTCTTTCTTATAGGTTGCTGACAGAACAGCTAATTTATATGTCTTAATACTTTCTTCAACGGTTCTTTCTCCACTAAAACTATGTGGAATCCATTTAGAGCATATACTACTGATGATGTTTTCTTTACTATTGGGAGGAAAGTATTTTGAAAAATCATTAGAAAATGCATAACCACAACTTGGACAAACATATATTTTATAAAGTAAACCGTTGATGCTTCCTTCTTTATATTTAGGGCAAAAGTCTGTGTCGTATTCTTGTACTTGAATACATTTAGAGCGAATTTTTTTTGATGTATAGTTTGTTTCACATAAAGGACATTGGATTTTTCGATCGAATAAAGGTTCTATCTTTTCCATAGGAATCGACCTCATTTTCGGGGAGTATTTTCTTATAATCTCATTATAAAGCCAAAAACAATAAAAAGGGAAAATTTTTCTGAATAATTTGTCCTAGTTTAAACTTGTTCATATCGATAAGTTGAGCATAAATTAGATTTTTGTATATACTTGTAGTAAAGTATAAATTCTATTCAGGAAGTCATAGGAGGTAAGAAAATGGAACAAATTATAACAATTACAGAATCTGCGGCAATGCAGATAAAAGATATGATGAAAGAAAATGAAGGAGAAGGATCCTTACTACGAGTAGCGGTTCATGGGGGAGGATGCAGTGGTCTTTCTTATGGCATGGGATTTGCTCAAGAAGTGAACGATGACGATGTTGAACTAAATCAACATGGAATTGGTATTGTGATTGATCAGGAAAGCGTAGGAATTTTAAAAGGAACCATTATTGATTATAAGCAATCCATGATGGGCGGCGGATTTACCATTGACAATCCAAATGCGATTGCATCATGTGGATGTGGTTCTTCTTTCCGTACGGCGAAGAATGCAGGTAAGCCTGAAGAGTGTTAATCTGTAAACGTACGTATTTTTACTCTTAAAATGAAAAAAACAACCCAGAAAGTATATTCAGGGTTGTAGAAATGACCTTATTGATAGTGGATGTTTTATGACTTTAACTATCGATAAGGTCTTATTATATTATGAAACGATGCCTCAGGTCCCTCTTTTTCAGGTAGTAAAAGATACAGAAAGGCACCTAGAAGTAATAAAAAGTCATGTATAATGACTTTTTTATTTAAATAGAGATGTACTATGAAGAGGTTGTACTTTAGCTTTTGGATCAATATAGGCTTTAGCATTATTGATAGCTGTTGGAGCTTCTCCGAAACCACTTGCAATTAGTTTAACTTTACCATCATACGTACAAATGTCACCTGCAGCATAAATTCCTTCGATATTTGTTTCCATTTTAGAATTTACTACAATAGAATTCTTTTCAATTTCTAATCCCCAAGTTTTGATAGGACCTAATGAAGAAATAAATCCAAAGTTTACAATCAGTGCATCTAGATCAATTACTTCTTTTGATCCATCTGTAGCATTTTCTAAAACGATTTGCGTTACTTTTTCATCATCACCGATAATTTCTGCGGGAACGTAAGGAGTTTTTACAATGACTTTGGAATTGTGTAAGTTTTCAACACTATGCTCATGAGCACGGAATTTGTCACGACGATGAACGATATATACTTTTTCTGCGATGTTTTCAAGCATTAAAGCCCAATCCACAGCAGAATCTCCGCCACCGCAAACTACGACTTTTTGACCCGCAAACTGATTTAAATCATCAATAAAGTAATGAATATTAGACTTTTCATATTTAATTGCTCCATCGAGTTCTAAACGTCGAGGTTGAAAAGCTCCGTTACCAGCAGTAATAATAAGTGATTTCGTGAAATGTTCGCCACCATTTGTGGTCAGCTTAAAGACACCGTCTGCTTGTTTTTCAACTTGTTCAACAGCTTCTTCTAGCACAACCGTAGGTTCAAACTTTTTCATTTGTTCCTTTAAATTATTTACAAGCTCTTGTGCGCGTACTTTTGGAAAACCTGCAACATCATAAATATATTTTTCGGGATATAATGCTGTTAATTGTCCACCTAATTGTGGCAAGCTTTCGATAATCTTTACAGACGCTTGTCTCATTCCACCATAGAAAGCAGTAAATAGTCCTACAGGTCCACCACCTATGATTGTGATATCATAAACTTTTTGTTCCTCAGTCACGCAAATTCCCCCTTATGTGAAAAATACACAATTTTTTATACATTTTACCATAATACATGAAGCCGGTTGTTAAAATCGGTAAATAATTATAAAAATTTATGAACAATTATTATTTTGAATTAATATTTTAAAATATGTATTTTGAACATTTAGTTTACCTTACAAGTTGATATGCTTAATTTACCATATTACATATTGCAAATAAATAGACACTAATTCATAAATAAGTATATTTCTTGTGCAACATGTTGGGAATATGAATGTTTGGAATAAATCTGTATACATTTATTAATAAGAAGATGGAGAACATAGAATGAATCAATAGATGAATTTTGATAAAGATGGATGTGAGAAATATTGAAAAAACCAAGAATTGTTATTTTAGGTGCTGGATATGCAGGATTGACAACTACTGTTCGTTTACAAAAAAGCTTGGGTGTTAATGAAGCGGAAATCATTCTTATAAATAATAATACGTATCATTATGAGACGACATGGTTACATGAAGCATCAGCTGGTACTTTATCTTATGACCGAGTTCGTTATGAAATTAGTAAAGTAATTGATCAAAATAAAGTGCAATTTATAAAAGATACAGTTGTTGATATAAAGAAAGATGCGAAAAGAATCCTTCTTTTAAGTGGTGAAATAGAATATGACTTCTTGGTTATTGCTTTAGGATCAGTACCCGAAACTTTTGGGATAAAAGGATTAAAAGAATATGCATTTTCAATAAGTAATTTAAATTCTGCGAGGAAAATACGCAATCACATAGAGTATCAATTTGCGACGTACGGAACAGAAGAATATAAACAACAAGAGAGGATTACCATTATAGTAGGTGGTGCAGGCTTTACAGGAATTGAATTTTTAGGAGAGCTAGTAAACCGTATACCAAAACTATCAAAAGAACATGATGTAGACTATAATAAAGTTAGAATAATTTGTGTAGAAGCTGCTCCAACAGTATTACCAGGTTTTGACGAAGAACTAGTGAAGTATGCTGTGGCCATTTTAGAGAAAAAAGGTGTAGAATTTAGGATTGGAACAGCTATCAAAGAATGTACAGCTGACGGTATATTAGTTTCTGCTGCTAATGATAACGTGGAAGAAATTAAAGCATCAACAGTTGTTTGGGCTGCGGGTGTGAGAGGAAATCCCCTAATCGATAAGTCTGGGATTGAGACGATGCGTGGAAGGGTTAAAGTAAACAAAGATTTACGTGCTCCCGAGGAAGAATCTATCTTCGTTATTGGAGATAGTTCGTTAATCATTAATGAAGAAACAAATCGTCCATATCCACCAACTGCTCAAATTGCTATGCAACAAGCAGAAACATGTTCTAAAAATATCACTTTGCTTGTTCGAAATGAATCAAAACTAGAAGAATTTCAACCGGATTTAAAAGGAAGTGTATGCTCATTAGGAGAAGATGATGCGATTGGTCTTGTATTCGGAAGAAAATTAACTGGCAAATCGGCATCTTTTATGAAAAAAATTATTGATAATCGGGCGCTTTTCCTAATTGGAGGTACTCCTCTTGTAGTAAAGAAAGGGAAATTCAACATTTTGTAAAAGATTAGAAATATAGGGATTAACGCCTTGCTAATATAAGCAAGGCGTTTTTATAAACTAGATAATTGTGTATAAATGGGGGAAGAGATATGAGCGAAAGATGTAGAAACGTATGGCTTGCTGTGTGTGGTATTGTGATTAATAAGAAGGGTGAATGGTTAATTGTCAAAAAGAAATATGGTGGATTAAAAGGATTTTGGTCATTGCCAGCAGGGTTTGTAAAAGAGGATGAAACAGTAGATGAGGCTGCTGTTCGTGAAATTAAAGAAGAAACAGGAATTGATACAGAAGTGAAAGGAATGCTGGGCATGAGAAGCGGTGTACTTTCTGATGGCTATAGCGATAATATGGTTATGTTTTTATTAAAGCCTCTTCATGAAGAAATCGTGATTCAGTATGATGAATTATATGAAGCGGTGTATATGTCTCCTGAAAAAATACAGATAGATCCTTATTGTTCTCCATTATTAAAGCATATGATGACTCTAGAAACAGATAATGTTAAGAGATTAATAGATAATATGGACCCTGGAAATCAATTTGGTTATCTATCATATAAATTGTTTCTTTAAAGTTTTTATTTTACAATATTGGTAATTGACGGATAATTGTGCATTAAGTAAACTTAGTATAATGTTCAAAGGGGGACTTAGAAGATGCCTTTATCTATTCCATCGTTAATTATTTCTATTGTACTATTTTTTGTTTTATTTTATGGTATTGGATTCCTACTTAATATGTTATTTAGGGCTTCATGGATCATGGCTGTGCTATTTCCAATAGTATCACTGTACATCATAAATAATGCTAAGTTTACTTATTATTTAAAGGAGCCTATCAACACAATTAGTCACCTCGGAGAAAGAATCGCTTCTATTCAATTGGCTGACATTATTATATTAGGAAGTGGATTTTTAGGAGCGATTGCAGCAGGAGTTACGATGAAATATTTAAGAAAAAAAGGATATCAAATGTTTTAAAGACAGAATAATATGTATTTTGTTTATACATAGGCCATTAAGTATGTTGTTTTTATAATGTCAGTGGACTTGTTTAGAATCCATAAGTGCTATATGCCACGGTGGAATACTGTCACTAGCGGAAAGCTCGTATTTTGAAGCAGAATTTAGCTTAAAGTTGCTCACTATTTGTTCATAAGCGACAAGGTTTGCTAAACAGAAATAAAAGAAAAATACGATGTTTTAAGGAGCTATTGAAATAGCTCCTTTTTTTTCGGAAAAGGCTGTTTTTTTAAGATTGTAGTTGCTTTTCATTACGCTTGTTAGGAAAAAAGGGGATAAAAAGATATGCTGTAGAGCGTAAGGAACAAGACTCTTAAAGGAGCACTGGCTTACCCCATGGAAAAATAATGAAGGAACATTAACGTTTTTTGAAATGCATATTTTCTATTCTTTTTGGAAAGTACTATTTCCGAGAGGAGTGGAGAGAAAATGAAAAAAAATAAAAAATTGTTGAAATTAGTATTTGTTTTATTACTATTTTTGTTAGCTATACAAGCGACATACTTTCATCTTACAGGTGTGAAAGCTCGAGAGTTATTTTTATTAGCTGAAAAGGATCAAAGTATAGAAGGATTTAGTCAAAGATTACAAGCTTATATCGATTTGCCAACTAGTCGAAATACAACAGCACAGGAAGAAACGCTCCCTGATGAATTAGAAGAGGATTTTTCAATGTATAAAAAAGCTAGTGTTATTGCAACGGGCTATACTGCTGGTTTTGAATCTACGGGGAAAAGTCCAAATCATCCTTCCTATGGGATTACGTATTCTGGAGTAAAAGTGAAGAGAGATTACTACTCCACTATTGCAGCTGATATCAACGTTTTTCCAATAGGTACGATTCTTTATATTCCGGATTACGGCTATGGAGTGGTAGCTGATATTGGTGGAGCCATTAAAGGTAATAAATTAGATTTATACTATGAGACGGTACAAGATGTATATAATGAATGGGGCAAAAAAGAAGTAGATGTGTATGTTATTAAAAGAGGAAATGGTAAATTAACAGAGACTGAATTAACATCACTGAATGAAAGTGAAGAAAAGCAAGTGTTTCGTCAACAGTTTATTAAAAAACATAAGAAATAAGCTATAATCACGAAATTAACATAGGTAATGTTTAAGGAATTCTTTATTAGGAGGTTGTCCAAAACATTGATGGACAATCTTTTATCTTTTATGAGATTTCTTAAAGCTGAAAATAAAATAATGCAAAATCTAAAGCGTGTAATACGAGCTTTATTTAGAAAGTAAGAATACATGTATATAAACGGATTCATAAAAAACGTAGATAACATAAAGCTAAGGAGCCTCTGAAAAGTGATTTATTATCACTTTTCAGAGGCTCCTATTTTTTTACGAATTATGGATAAAAGATGTAATAAAGTAAAAGGGTAAGAAGAATCCCAGTTAATGCTCCCAAAAATACTTCAATCGGTTTATGCCCAAGTAACTCCTTCAATTTTTTTTGTTTTTGCTGCTCTTCTTGCTCTTGCCAATGCTTTGCCTCATAAACAAAAGTTGTAAAATCATGAACAAGCTTATTTAAGACGGCAGCTTGTTCACCTGCTTGTCTGCGGACACCAGTAGCGTCAAACATAGTGATAATAGCAAACATAGTTGCTACAGCAAAGATAGGAGAGTCAAATCCATTTTCTAAAGCAATTGCAGTTGCTAATGCCGTTACTGCAGCAGAATGGGAACTAGGCATACCACCAGTACTAGTTAAGAGAGACCAATCAAAACGTCTAGTCGCGATATAATAAATTGGAACTTTAACAAATTGCGCGAAAAAGATTGCGATGAGAGAAGCTACAATTGGGAAATTCCAAATAATGTTCATTGGCTTCACCTTCTTTATTATAATTGTATTTCTAAGTTTGATAATCATATGCTATCGTTAGGATATTTCATTTACCCATCTTTATGTTGTATCTAACATAAAAATAATTGTATTTTTTATTTCGTCCAAATTAAGGCTAAAACAATTTAAATGAGAGTTGAGTTTAATTAATATACTTCAGGAATACAGTAACTAGTTCTTTAGTATATAATGATAACTGTAATATTTTCATTCTATAGAGGCGTGTAAATACTACAGTCGAAAAATTTTGTTTATTTTACTTCTACCAGAATTTCACTTGAAATCAAGAAGAAAAGTGAAGTCTAGGTGGAGGTCAGTGTAAAAAAGTGCTAAATCAAATTTATTTTATACAATGGAGGAAATAGTATGTTTTCGTTAGAAAAAAGCTGGTTACAAGACACAGAAATCGAATGCTTAATTTTAGGTATACATCATCCGGGTTATAACTTACGTGGAATTTTACCTTATTGTAATGAAGCAATGGATCATCAAATTAGTGAACTAATCAAAAGTGGTGATATTTCTACAAAGAAAAAAGCTATTTCAGTTATACATACACTAGGTAAAATTAAAACGAAACGAATTCTGTTTGTGGGATTAGGCAGAGAACAACAAGTAACGGAGGAAGATTGGAAAGAGGGCTTAGCAAAGGCTTTTAAGTGTGTACAAGATTTAAAGCTATCATCGGTCGCAGTAGATGTGGATTCATTAATGGGGGGACCAATAACTATTGAAAAAGCAGCAACACTTATAGGTGAGGTGTATATGCTTTCAGCTTACTCTTTTGATGGTTATAAAACAAATAATAGTCCGTCTAAAGGAAAAATAGAGGATATTGCAATTTATTCTTCCAGCAATCATGACACGATTAGAAAATATATGCAAATTGGGTTCTTTAATGGTAAAGGAATAAACTATGCTAGAACACTTGTTAATTTACCTCCAAATATTTTAACTTCGACCGTATTGGCAAATTATTCTCAGCAAACAGCTGAAAAATATGGATTTGAGATAGAAATCCTGAATAAAAAAGAAATGGAAGAATTGGGAATGGGGGCCTTACTTGCTGTTAACCAAGGTTCAGTAGAACCACCAGCAATGATCGTCTTAAAGTATCAAGGAAAAGAAGAATGGAAGGATGTTATCGGATTAGTTGGAAAAGGTATCACTTATGATACAGGAGGATATTCTTTGAAACCAAGAGAAAGTATGATCGGTATGAAAACGGATATGGGGGGAGCAGCTGCTGTATTAGGGGCTATGGAGATAATAGGTGAACTAAAGCCGAAACAAAATGTTGTAGCTGTCATTGCTTCCACTGATAATGTAGTTAGTGCTACAGCATTCAAGCCTGATGATGTTATTACTTCATTAAGTGGAAAAACAATAGAAGTATTGAACACGGATGCTGAAGGTAGATTAGCGTTAGCAGACGGTGTAACGTATGCGAAACAGCATGGAGCTGAATATGTAGTGGATATTGCTACATTAACTGGCGGAGTAGTTGTAGCATTAGGAAATGAAATGACAGGTGTATTTACAAATAATGATGAGCTACTTCAACAAATGAAAGCTGCTTCTGAACAAACAGGAGAACCGATGTGGCAGCTTCCTATTACCGCTAAGGATAGAGCAAGAGTTAAAAACAGTAGAATTGCAGATTTGAATAATTCGCCAGGGCGAGAAGGGCATGCAATCATGGGTGCAGCTTTTGTAGGAGAATTTGCAGAAGAAACACCTTGGATTCATTTAGATATAGCAGGAACAGCAACAACCAAAAAATCTAGTGCTTTACAAGAGCCAGGAGCTACTGGAGTTATGTCCAAAACGCTAGCACAATTTGTTAGAGATTTTAAGTCGATTCATTAATATATAGTCGCACTAGTGGCTTAGCAAAAAGGCTAAAGGTTACAAAATCATACCTTTAGGCCTTTTTTCTTATATAAGATTTTATTGTTGTTAAATAAAGTAAAATTATATAAAATCTTGCCATTTTAATGATAGAATAACAGTACAACAATTATTTGTTTGATTTTTGGGTGTTATAGTAATACGTATTCCATCTGGATTATAAGCTATTTCAGAATGGTTTTGAATAGCTAAGCTTGCAATTAAATTTTTTACTAGCTCTGTATTTGATTGTTGTGCAGCCTCCATTAGTTGCTTAGAAAAACTATGAGATTTATACACACCTTCTGATACAGTTTGAGCATCTCTAAGCAAATCTTTTGATTGTCTGGCAGAATTCATAAATGTATTTGGATTTATTTGTGGCAAAATTCGGGCATAAGGATATGATGAGAACGTTGCTGCGGATGTAGTAAGGGAATGAGGAAAGGAGTCAACAGAAATAAATGCAGGATAATAAACAGGATATGGATAATAATATAAATTTTGCATAAGGCAACCCTCCTGTAATAAGTAAGTTGATATAGCTATGATATGCGTATGATGGCAAAATGTCTTAATTATCCATTTTAAGAATATAAGAAACCAAATAAAGGAGCCGATATAAGATGAATATTGAAAACACATTAATTAACACATTGGGAATTGAGATTACCTCTCTTGAAGAAGGGAAAGTAATTGCGACGATGCCTGTTGATGAAAGAACTCGACAGCCAATGGGCCTATTGCATGGTGGAGCATCGGCTGCACTAGCTGAAACTGTCGCAAGTATTGGAGCTTTTTCTCTTATTGATTCTGAAAAAGAAGCTACTGTTGGCTTGGAAATTAATGCGAATCATATTCGTGGAAAGAAAGATGGAATAGTAACAGCTATAGCAACCATATTACATAGAGGAAGAAAAACAATGGTTTGGGATATAAAAATTGTAGATGAGCAAGAAAAATTAATTTGTACTTCTAGATGTACAATGGCTGTTATTGAAAAATAGACCCGTCTCTTCGGAGAGGGTCTTTTTTTAGACTATTTTCTAAAAGATTGTAAATCAGTGAATAAAATTACATAAAAAGATTGATTGGAGCGTAAGGCGTGAAACTCTTACAAGAGCAGCTTTCAACTCAGCTTATATTCACTACTTGTTCATAGACGAAAAGTATGAGAAAACAGCCTTACGTAACATTCTTTTAGTTCTTGTGCGATTTAATCTTTGTTTTTCATAGTAAATAAATGCTTGTTTGACAGTTGAGGCATTTTTTTAGCACAACGCAAGAAATAATGAATCCTCAATTGTCTGACAGGGCTCCTTGTCCCATATTAGGGGTTGTAGCGTGTGCTGCGTCTCCCAATAAAAGAATACGATCGCATGTGAATTGAAAAATTGGGTCTAAATCATAAATATCTTTTTGAAAAATTCGGTCTTCCTTAGTACGATCAATAATTTGTTGAATAGGTGGATGGTAATCTGAAAAATTAAAAAGAATATCGGCCATTTTCCATTGCTTTAATTCTTTATCGTTTGCTTGGCAGTTCTTAAAGGCATACCAATAGATTCGATTGTTGGTTAATGGAATAATACCTATACGCCCTTTTGGACCCCACGTCTCAGTATATTTTCTTTCAATGTATTGTGGACAGCTTTCAACAACACCTCTCCAGCAGGTATATCCTGCAAATCGAACTTTTTTGTCAGGAAGTAATTGTTGCCTAACAGTTGAGAAAATTCCATCACTTGCTATCATATAATGGGCATGAAAAGAAGTCCCATCTTCAAAATAGATTAAGATGCCTTCATCATTTTGTTTAAAGCTTGTGAGTTGTTTATTGAAAATAATGCTATTAGGCTGTAATGTCTCTGATAGAATCTTTATTAAATCAGATCGTAAAACAAATGTGTAGTTTGCTGTTGAAGTGCCTCTATAGTCTAATTTTGTGAGTTCTTTTCCTTTATTTGAAAGAATTGTACATACATTTTCTTCATAGGCAATCTCTCGAATCTGATTTCCTATCCCTAAATAATCTAGTGAGACCATTGCATTTGCACCAAGTATTATACCTGAACCAATTTCAAAGCTTTGAGGTTGCTTTTCGAATAGTTTGACATTATACCCCAATTTTTGCACGGCTATTGCCGCACAAAGACCACCAATGCCAGCTCCTATGATGTCAATTTGATCTTTCATTTCATCCCCTCCTACTATGATGTGAATATCTCCCTAATTTAAATATAGCGGGTTGTACTGTATGGGAAAGTTAACTTTTTACGAACTTATTTAACTAAATTATATAAATAGTTAACATTTCATACAAAAAATAGAAACTGAAAGAATGCCTTCCTATTTCTACAACGTAAATTAAGCATAGTGGAATGGAATGATAGTGTTTCGTCATAGTGAGGCTTATGAATCAGAAACTTTAAGAGCCTCAAAGTGATCAAAGTCATCTTTTAGAGGCTCCTACGCTTGAAATAAGCTACATTTTTATGGACATATTTGTATGAGTATGTTCTGGAATTCTAAAAAAAGTCATATTGCTGGCTTCTGCCATATGCATTACTTTATTTTACTCTTTGGTTGATGTGCTTAATATAGTAGAAAAAGAGGGAGGGTATCCATCACATTTTATTTTCTGGACACTCTCCCTCTTTTTCTTATTTATTATTTTGTCTTTTTTAAATCATCTCTTACACTTTTATCCCAAAGCTTAACTCCGGAATTGTATGCGGCTCTACTGATTAAGTGGCCAGATACAGGTGCCGTAAAAAATACAAACACAATGGCAAGTAACACACGAGAGTTAAAGTGGCCATGTTCAATATAAAAATATATGAACGTTCCTAACATTATTGTCATAATCCCTAAAGTAGCGCTCTTAGAAGCTGCGTGATTTCTTGTATATACATCAGGCAGTCGAAGAATTCCGAAGGTGGCTATTAAGCTTAGTAACGCTCCAATAACGATTAGGGCTGTTGCGAAGATTTTACTTATTTCGATCATCCTCAATAATCTCTCCCTTCTCTAAATACTTAGCCATAGCTACTGTTCCAATAAATGCAAGTATCCCCAATAGAAGGATGACTTCAAGAAAGGCATAGGTATCTAATAAAATGGAAATCAATGCAATAATCCCAATTAGATTAATTCCGATAGCATCTAGTGCAATAACTCTATCTGGAATGGATGGCCCTTTTATTACTCTATAAATCAAACCAAGCATTGAGAGTGAGAGGCATATGAGAGCAAATGTAATAAAAGCATTAAACATTTAACGGCTCACCTCCAAGATCGCTTTTTCAAATGAATTTTTGATAGCATCAATTTCAGAAGGAACATCATCTATATTCATTGCATGAATATAGAGAATTTTATTATCTTCTGATACATCAATAACTAATGTACCCGGAGTTAATGTAATTAGATTAGCTAACAAAGTTATTTCCCAATCTCTTTTAAGCTCCGTTTCTAAAGCGAATATACCAGGTTTCATATCTAACTTAGGCTTAATAATAACCTTTAATACAGATATATTTGCAAGCAATAATTCTTTAATAAAAATAAATATTAGCTTGATGACCGCCCATACTCTTATTAAATAAAATTTAGATTTAAGAAATCTTCTAAATCCTAAAAGGATGAGCAAACCAAGTAAGTATCCTACAGTAAAAGAAGAAGGACTATAAGAGTGAGCTAAGAACATCCATACAAAGGCTAGGACCAAGTTTATTAATATTTGAAATGCCATTTTACATCACTCCTTTATAATCGCATCAATGTAAAGATCTGGATTCAATAGTGTTTCAGTAGCCTGAGAGATATAAGGCAATACTTTCTCAAGACCTAAACCAAAAGCTAATGAAATAGCTACCAAGACGATAGCTGGAAGAAGTAAAGTGATATGAGTTTTACTTGGCAGTTCATCCACTTTAACGGGTGCTCCCCAAAATCCATTAATGAATACTTTCATGACGGAGTATAGAACGAATAAACTAGATGCTAAAACAATAAATGTGCCGAAATAAGCTTTAGCTTCTACAGAACCTTGTAAAATCATTAATTTACCGGCAAAACCACTAAGTGGCGGAATACCGGCTAATGAAATGGCTGCAATGAAAAATGCCCAGCCTAAAAGAGGGTAGCTTTTAATTAACCCGCTCATTTTTCTAAGGTCACTTGTCCCAGTGATTTTAATCATTAATCCGATAAGCAGGAATAATGCAGCCTTAATAATCATATCGTGAACCAAATATAAAAGTGCCCCTGAAGTGCCTGCTTCGTTATTTAGTGAAATACCAAAAACAATGACACCTACTGCGATAATGATGTTGTAGATAATGATTTTTTTAATATCCCAATAGGCAATGGCTCCTATTACTCCAACGATGATGGATAGTAATCCAACGACACCTAATAATGTATGTGTGAAACTTGGATCATGATTGAAAATTAACGTGTACGTACGGAAGATGGAATACACGCCAACTTTCGTAAGTAATGCGCCAAAAAGAGCTAAAACTGGAGCCGGGGCTGCATAATAAGAACCTGGTAACCAGAAGAATAATGGAAAAACAGCACCCTTTAGACCGAATACAATTAAGAAAAGAACGGCAATTACGGTGATGATCCCCGGTTGATCAATTTCTGTTATTCTTCTAGAAAGGTCAGCCATATTTAATGTTCCTACAACGGAATATAAATAAGCAACAGTAATAACAAAAATGGCTGATGATATCACGTTTACTAAAATGTATTTAATGGTTTCACGTAATTGAATTTTTGTTCCACCTAATACAAGTAACACGTATGAAGCCATTAGCATGACTTCAAAAAATACGAATAAGTTAAAGATATCACCTGTTAGGAAGGCACCGTTTACTCCAACGAATAGAAGCTGGAATACCGTATAGTAATAGAATTGTTCGCGTTCTTTTCCGATTGAACGAAATGAGTATATCACTACACATAATCCAATTATATTTGTTGTCAGTACTAGAATAGCCGAAAGCATATCCGCTGTAATGGTAATCCCAAATGGAGCACTCCAGCTACTCATATCTACTGCTAGTTGTCCGTATTCACTCGCGTGAACAGCTGATATTAGATAAAAGGCAATCCCTATTCCAAAAATAAAAGAGATAATAGAGAGAACTCTTTGAAACGTAATGTTACGGAAAAAAATTAAGAATATACCTGTTAAAAGGGGCAATAAAACAGGTGCAAATACGATATTGTGACTATTCATTTGAATCGTTTCCTCTCAGTAAATCCATGTTGTCTGTTCCTAGTTCTTGATATGTACGATATGCCAATACTAGAAAGTAAGCCGTAACACCAAAGCTAATAACAATGGCTGTTAAGATTAACGCTTGTGGTAAAGGATCTACATAAGATTTTGCATGTTCACCAAGAAGAGGAACTGCACCACGTTTTAATCCACCCATTGTCAGGATTAATAAATGTGCCCCATGACTTAATAATCCTGTACCAATAATGATTCGTAAAATACTTTTTGAAAGCATCAAATAGGTTGCACAAGTAAATAAGACTCCTATTACAATAGCCATTAAAATTTCCATTATTCACTCTCCCCTATACTTTGAATGATGGTCATTGTTACGCCAACAACTACAAAATATACACCTAAATCAAATAATGAAGCTGTGTGTAAGGATGTTTTGCCGATAATAGGTAGATCAAAATATCCAAAATAATGTGTTAAAAATGGTTCTTTCATGAACACACCTATCAAACCTGTCGATGTGGACGTGAGTAAACCGACTCCAATTAATATTCGATAATTAATTGGTAAGATATAAGAAACAGTTTTCATATCAAAGGCAATCATGATTAATACAAGCGCCGCGGATGTCATTAAACCTCCAACAAAACCTCCTCCAGCATAATAATGTCCAGAGAAGAAAAGGCGGATGGAGAAAAGAATGATGACAAACGCTGTTACCTTAGCTGTTGTTTGAAGAATGATGTCATTTGTTTTCATTCGCTTTCTTTCCTCCTTTTTTCGTAAGTCGTAGTTTAATCATGGCATAAATTCCAATCGCAGCAATTCCTAGAACTGTAATTTCAAACATCGTATCGAGTCCTCGATAGTCAACTAAAATTACGTTTACCATGTTTTTACCACCAGCTTCGGTATAAGTTGTGTCAACATAATATTTAGAAATCGTATCGAACAACTTCGTGCTGTGTGCAGAAAGCGCAATAAGAGTAACTATTATACCTACACCTAAAGAAATGAATAAATTTGTTAGCTTAAAGGAAGCACGTTCTTCCTTACGAAATTGTTTAGGAAGATGGTAAAAGCATAATAAGAACAAAGCAGTAGAAACGGTTTCAACCACAAGTTGTGTAAGAGCTAAATCTGGTGCTCTAAACAGTACAAAGAATAGCGAAACAGTATATCCAACCGCTCCCAGTACAATTATCGAAGTTAATCTAGATTTAACAAACAGAATAGAGATAGCTCCAGCTGCTATGACTAAGGCCAGTACTACTTCATAAAATCCAATTGGTGCTATATTACTTGTATCGACTTTAAATGCATCCGTCCAATAGAGTGTGAATGCAAGAATCGTAATAAAAAACAAGAAAATATACACTAAATAGTTGCGGATAAATCCTGTCATCACTGCTTTGACAAGGGCAAAAGAACCTTTATTCATTGCATATAAGCTTTTGTCATATAGTGCATTAAAGGATAATCGACTAGGGAATGGCTTATATACGAATCGCCATTTTGGCCAAGTTTTAAATAATACAATTCCTAGTATTACAACACCAATCGTCATCAATAATGCAGGTGTAACTCCATGCCAAAACGATATATGAATACCGTAATCTTTTGGTAGAACATCCCCTAAAATAGCTAATGAAGCAGGTCGAATTAATGTATCAGATAAGATATTTGGAAATAATCCAAAAGTGATAACAAGTACCGCTAAAATAATTGGTGAAATAAGCATACCAATTGGTGCTTCGTGCGGTTTCTTTTCTAGCTTTTCTAGTTGAGGTTTTCCTGTAAATGTTCTAAAGAAAAGAATCATACAATATGTGAATGTAAAGACACTCGCAATCCAAGCAATAACTGGGAACAGTATTCCTAATGTTTGGAATTGAAAGATGTCTAATGACAATACAGAAACCATGCTCTCAAAGAACATTTCTTTACTTAAGAATCCATTAAAAGGTGGTAATCCAGCCATTGAGAAGGTTCCAATTATAGCGATGGTCCCTGTTATAGGCATAAATGTCATTAAGCCACCTAATTTGCGAATATCTCTCGTTCCCGTTTCGTGGTCAACAATCCCAGCTACCATAAATAGACTACCTTTAAATGTAGCATGATTAATTAAATGAAAAACAGCTGCAATTGTTGCTGCGATATAAAGATTTTCGTTAAGCTCTGTATAATGAAGAGCTGCAGCACCTACTCCAAGAAGAGACATAATCAAGCCGAGTTGGCTAATCGTAGAATATGCAAGAATTCCTTTTAAATCAGTTTGTCTGATTGCTGAGAACGATCCCCAAATTAATGTAAGCAATCCGATGCCGGCAATAAGCCAAAGCCATAACCCTTCGGCTGCAAAAATAGGGCTTAATCGAGCTACTAAATATATCCCAGCTTTAACCATTGTTGCTGAATGAAGGTAAGCACTTACGGGTGTTGGTGCTTCCATAGCATCGGGAAGCCAAATATGAAATGGGAATTGTGCAGACTTTGTAAATGCACCTAATAGAATTAAGAGCAAAGCTGCAATAAAAAGAGGATGGTTTATCAGTGTATCAGCTTGTCCAATTAACTCTCTAATACTGAAAGTGTTCCCCATGATATAGAGAAGAACGATACCTCCAAGCATACTTAAACCACCAAAAACAGTGATTAATAATGATTTTTGTGCACCGTAACGCGAGCGTTCTCTATGATACCAATATCCAATAAGTAAAAATGAGGATAAGCTTGTAAATTCCCAAAACATGTATAGGACAATTAAATTGTCAGATAAGACAACTCCAAGCATAGCTCCCATGAAAAGCAATAAGTAAACGTAGAAATTATGTAATTTCTCTTTTTCTTTAGATAAATAGAAAATCGAATACAAAATAACTAATGTACCAATTCCAGTAATTAATAACGCAAACAACAATGAGAGTCCATCAATAATTGCTGTAAAGTTAATATTTAATGTTGGTATCCAATTGAATGTTTCTTTAATTGGTTCGCCAGTTTTAATTACCTGAATTTTCCGAATAAAATAAATGAAAAGTAAAAAAGGTAATGGCAAAACAAACCAGCCTGTATGTACGCGTTTGAAGAACTTATACAGTATAGGTATTACTATAGCTAAAAGAAAGGGCGAAAGGATAGCCCAATGTAGTAATGACATATAATCCCCCTCATATATATTTTGAATAAAAGTAAATCAAACCTTTTATATAAGAAATATTAGCTTCTAGTATTTCCTGAATAAGGCTAATACATGAAAAAAAGGCTCAAAAAGTAAAATAACAGTTTCTTTAATCTTTGTAAATGGAATTCCTTTCAAGCATAGTTAAATATAATTATAGCTCAAAAATAAGCCTTTTGCAGAAATAATTCCTAGTAATGTGGTCTTTAAAGAATGTTATTAAATAAGAAGAAATATGGAAAAAAGTAAGAGATATTTTTTCAAACACCGTATTTATTTGATGAAATTTCAAGATGAATTGTGAAATGTACCTCTAATAATTCCAAAATTTAACGTGATAAAAACAGTGATCTGTTTAAGATTATTTTGAAAAAAAATTCTGAATAATGATAGAATAATGGAAGTGACTTTACTTAAAATAGAGAAAAAAGGGGATGAATGGTAACTAGATTTTTAACAAAAGTAATTCATTAGATATTTTATTTAAAGAGGACAATAATGAAAAATACATACTTTACGGCATATTTTCCTTTAATCGCTATTGTCTTATTTAGCTTGTCATATGCTGTTTATACAGATATACATGTTTTGCAGCTCATAAAGACAATAGGTTTGTATGAGGGATTGCTAGAATTTTTTTCTGAATCAGGTATAAAAATTACGTTCTTATTTATGTTTTTTTTACTCTATTTTATGGTTTTTTCAGCTTTAAAATTAATATCCGATACCATTTTGCAAACATCTTTGTTGTTGTTTTCTAAAGATGTAAAGGGAGAAGTATTACAAAGAATCCGATTAGGCTCCGTTATTTTTTGTTTAGGTGGAGGATTCTCTCTTTTATGTACAATGTCGATTCTCGCGATTACCCTCGTGTTTTTTATTACGACTATGATTGCCTTCACTTATTTTATTTATAAAGCGAGTGCTGATTTATCTGCTAGTGGCCTAGTAGGTATTATTTTTTTTCATACATTTATTTGGTGTTCTTTTGTAGCAATAGTAGCATTTGTGGTATTAAAACTTTATAATAGCGTACTAGCTAGTTTACCAATATGAAGAGAGGTGTGTGAAAAGTAATTTTCTAATTGCTTTTCACACGCCTTATTATATATAGCTATTTATATAACGATGAAGTGAGGAATTACGTTTTGGATTTTAAAGGTTAATTCATGAGTCAATCGAAACGACTGATTCATAGTTCCTATTAAAAATGACGAAACAGAACAAAAACCGTATCAAAATTAAAATTTTTCACTTTTGATACGGTTTGTTAGCGGTAAATTGCATGATGTTTCTCCATATGAATAAATGAGGTGAACCAGAGTACTCAATATTTTCTGGATGATCTTTTCCTATCCACACGCCTGTTGTATATTGGTCGTTATAACCAATCATCCATAAATCCTTATAATCATTTGTCGTTCCAGTTTTGCCCCCAATGTTGGATGAAGTAATATAATCAGCTTTTTTTGCCGTCCCTTCTTTGATAACTGCATGTAAGAGTGTTTTCATTTTTACAACTGTATTGCTGTTCCAAATTTGAATAGGGTGTTCTTTCCATTGGTATAAGGTTTTTCCACTAGAATCCGTAATTTTCCTTATGGCACGTGCTGTCTGATAGCTACCGTTGTTAAATGAAGTATAGGCATTTGTTATTTCAAGTGGACTCATACCATATGTAAACCCTCCGATAGCAGCTGGTAGTTGATAGTCATCTTTCATTAGTTTAGTAAATTTAAATTTTTCTAAATAGGCAAAGCTATTATTGATGCCGATTTGATCGAAAATTCGAACGGCTGATGTGTTATACGATTTAGCAAAAGCTGTTTTTAATTTTACATTTCCATAGTTCCCGTTACCGTAGTTTCTAGGGCAATAGCCATTTTTACAGAACGCGGAGCTATCGATTTGTTCATCAATAGCAGCATTGTTCCTATCAATATATGGTCCATATACAAGTAAAGGCTTAATAGCTGAACCAGGTTGTCTAAAGCTCTGGAAACCTCTGTGAAAAGAATATTTTTTATAATCTTTTGCCCCAGTCAAAGAGACAAGCTCGTGCGTATTATGCTGTATAACGACTGTAGAACCTTCGATATCAGGATATGGAATATTATGCTGCAAAGCCTTTTGAGCTAAGTTTTGAATCGAACGATCCAGAGCAGTATGAATGGTAACACCTGACTCTAATAATTTCTTAACCTTTTCTTTAACTTTCTTTATAGCTTCTGCTTGTATAGTGTCGTCGTTACTCTTTAGTAATTCAGTGAGTTCTTCGTTTTCTGCGACTAACCAATACAATTCTCGTTCGACATATGTCGCATAGTCTGGATAAAGATCAATTTTAGCGCCTTTTGAGAGCTGGATTGGTTGCTGAATAATCTGATCGCCTTTGTCAGGTGTAAGTTTTTTATGCTGGACTAGCTGTTTAATTATTCTCTCTTGTCGCTCTTTAGTTGCATTGAAACGTTTTAATGGATTGTACAAGCTTGGATTATTTGGTATAGCAGCAATGAATAATAACTCTCCTTCTGTCAATCGTTGAGTAGTTTTATTAAAATAGTAGCGCGATGCTGCTTCAATACCGTAAACTCCATTACCGAAATAAATGGCATTCATATATAACTCTAAAATTTGCTCTTTTGTATAATAACGTTCTAGCTCATATGAATAGAGAAGTTCACTTAATTTCCGATTGTATGTCTTTTCTTGGGTCAAATATAAATTTCGAGCTAATTGTTGTGTAATGGTACTTCCACCTTGACTTGGTCCATCTTCTTTAGCGTTTACAAGAATGGCTCTTCCAATGGCGAAGAAGTCGAAACCACTATGTTGAAAGAAATTATGATCTTCAATTGTAATAAAAGCATCTTTAAGTAGTTGTGGCATCTTAGAAAAAGGTATATTGATTCGTTTTTCTCCATTGGTTATTTCAGATATTACCATGCCATCAGCTGATGTAATGTAACTCATTTCAGGTAAAGACACATCTTTAATCGAAATTCGTTCATCTATGAATTGATCATATGGCTTAAACTGTTGCCACTCTTTGTACAAGTCCTTAAGTAGTAAGGCTAGGATTGGGATCGTGAAGAAAATGATGATATATCCAAAAAATGTTCTCATGGCAATTCTTCCTATTCCTATAGTTTTAAAAAAATCTACTTTATAAATTTCGGTTTTAAAAAGTAATATTTAAATGGTATTTCATTTCAAATAGATTATATATCCTTAATACTTTAAAAATTGGTAGACTATTATCATCAAAAGATAAATAATTGCGAGTATTATCTGATATAATTTGGGAAAGAGAATCTAGGTGAGAGAAAGGAGGAAAGAATTTGGAAAAGAATCAACCATATGTATTTATCGATTTCGAATTTACTATGCCAGAAGGAAAGATGAAAAGTGAAGGCTTTTATCCAGAAATAATTGAAGTTGGTGCAATTCTTGTAATGAATGACGAAGTTTTAAGAGAATACTCAAATTTTGTTAAGCCGACTCGTTTTCCTTTTCTTTCAGAACGCTGTAAGAATTTTTTAGGCATTCAGCAGGCTCAAGTAGACAATGGGATAACCTTTTCATCAATGATAAATGAATTATTGTCCTATGAAGAGTACGGCAATAGTCATATCGTTACATGGGGAAATATGGACATGAAAGTTTTACGACAAAATTGCCAGGCTAACGGAATACCTTTTCCTTTTAAAGGAAAGCTTATTGATTTATCCATGGAGTACAAGCGTTTTTTTGGAGATCAAAATCAAACGGGGCTTTGGAAGGCTGTCAAAGAGTATGGAAAAGACGGGGTTGGAAAACATCATCGTGCTTTAGATGACGCTATGACAACTTTCAATATTTGTAAGCTAGTGGATAATGATAAAAAATATATGGAGAAACATGAACCAACGACAATTGGAGATGTGATCGACTTGTCTAAGGTGTTAAATAAGTTTGCATAAAAAAGCCAAATTAAATTTGATAATTTGGCTTTTTTATTATATGACGTTTAATACTTATTTAAAATAATCTTTTTCAAGCTCATCAATCATTTCTAAGCTTTTTTTGTTCCATGGGCTATCGTTTGCAGATAATTCTTCTTTTATCTTATCCACGGCTGAACGTAAAGAATCTAAATAATGAGGAACTTCATCGTGATAAGGTTTTACCATCTTTTTGGGTACATTTGTTTGCTCTCTATACGCTAATGCTCTTCTAGCGTGAAACATAGTTACTTCTACTTGTTTAGGATTATGCAAATCACCTTGCATAGGGTGCTTTAGAACTGCTAGTATTTTGACTAAATATGATTGCTCTCTAATATCCGTTACTTCTCCAATATATTTACCTGTTTTATTTATAGCAGTAACAATACTACCTAATGCGATTTCATTATGTTCCATTATATATTTCTCCTTTTTCCTTTCATCATAACGAATTGTGCAATAAATAATCAATGTATCTAATCTTTTAAATAACGCAGTGTTAAATATCATTGTTGCTAGTGGCTCTAGTCCGTGCACTTTTTGTTGGTGTATCTACACAAGTTTTACGTATTTCTTTCTATTCATATTTCAATAAGGTTGTTTTATATGAACTAGAATATAGGCTGACGTGAATTCCGTTCCAGGAAGTTCGCTTTCCACTGATTCCGCAGGAGTCTTACACTAACAGATCCTAAAGAATAAAAAGAAGACATTTAACAGAACCACTTGTAAATAAAGTATTTTATGTTGTACAGTTTGACCAAGGAGGATTTTCAATGAAAAAAATACTATTATTAGGTACATTTTTATTATTACTTGTATTAAGTGCTTGTGGAAGTAATGACAATAACAACAAGCAAAGCCAAGAAGCTGAATCAAATAATAATGAATCACAATCAAGTAGTACACCTATCACTAGTTATCCACAGTTTACAGATGTACAAGAGAATGAAAGAGAAGTTCTTATGGAAACTTCAAAAGGTAACATCAAGATTAAACTATTTCCAGAGTACGCCCCAAAAGCGGTCGGAAATTTTACTACACATGCTGAAAATGGATATTATAATGGTTTGAAATTTCACAGAATATTGAAAGATTTCATGATTCAAGGGGGCGACCCACTTGGAAATGGAACAGGTGGAGAAAGTATTTGGAAGAAACCTTTTGAAGATGAGTTTTCATCGAAGCTTTATAATTTCCGCGGAGCACTTTCTATGGCGAATTCAGGACCAAATTCTAATGGAAGCCAGTTTTTTATTGTTCAAGCTAAAACGGTAGATCCATCCTTAAAAGAAAAAATGACCGAAGCAAAATTTCCTAAAGAAGTAGTGGATGCGTATATGGAAAAGGGTGGTACACCATGGTTAGATAATGTTCATACCGTTTTTGGACAAGTCATTGATGGGATGGACGTAGTGGATGACATTGCTAATGTAGAAACGGATGAAAATGGTGTTGCAACGAAAGATGTCATTATTAAATCAATAAAAATAATAAAATAGTGTTTACATATTTGTGAAAATATAGAAATAATTGTTATAATATGACAAGGGCGATGAGTGAAAGGGTGTGCTTTCGTGAATTTTTTGTTTTATGAAGTATTGGGATTATTTTTATATTTTCCAGAGGATAAAACAGAATATATACCGGCGGTTATTACCGGCATTATATTTTTTATCGCTGCCATTTTAACAATGCGATTAATAATTAATCACTCAAAAAAAGAAGAGGCAAAACTGAAAGAGTTTGAAAGAAAAGTATTAGAAGAGCAAACAAAATCAAAATAATAGGTTTTCTTAATTTGAATAGAGATTACTTCTAATGGGCATAATAGAATCAAAATGTCTATTGGAGGCTCTTTATGAAGTTGTGGTATATTGTTGCTTCTCTATTCATTTTAAGCGGATGTGTAGAGAAGAACTCTACTAAAATGAATGTCGTTATGTATGATGCTTCTGGAGATAATCTAGGAGAAATTGCTTTAACGCAATTATCTAGTGGGATTGAACTAGATATCGATTTGGAAGGTTTACCTCCTGGTGATCATGCTATTCATTTTCATGAAAAAGGCTCATGCAAGGCACCAGATTTTAAATCAGCAGGTAATCATTTTAATCCTGATGAAAATAATCATGGTTTAATGACTTCAAAAGGTCCCCATGTAGGTGACTTACCAAATATTCATGTTGATGAAAAAGGTGTTGTTAAAGTCAAATTAACTTCGGATGCTTCCCTAAAAGAAGGAAAAAATATGCTTTTAACACCAGAAGGGACATCGATTGTGATTCATGAAAAAATCGATGATGGCATGACTCAGCCGGCTGGTAATTCTGGTGCTCGACTTGCATGTGGAGTTATTAAGAAAAAATAATCTCGCTTAATTGTTATCTGATTTATATTTACAAAGAAAGCAAACGGATTCTCGTAATAGAACGAGAATCCGTTTGCTTTTTTAAATTAGAAATCTATTCGACATAGGTCAAATCTGTTTTGCTCTGTAATATGACGGACTTGCAAGTTGATTGCACTTTTTTATCCAAGTGCAATTTTTAGTCTTTTTAGTCCTTCTTGTAGTGTAGCACTCGTACAGCCAATATTTAATCGGATAAAGCCCTCACCGCCTGCTCCATACATATGACCAGGAGAGATAGCAATTTGTCCTTTTTCGATTAGTTGTTTTTTAAGTTCTGAGTCTGTTAAGCCTAGCGCTCTACAATCTAACCAAATTAAGTATGACGCTTCAGGTTTGATTACTTTAATAGCAGGTAATTCTGATTCAATAAAGGCTTCAACAGTTTCTACATGTTTTTGTAGATATTGGACTAGCTCTTCAAGCCATGGTCCTCCATATTTATAAGAGGCTTTAATGACTTCAAAAGCAAAAATGTTAATTCCATCTAGCCCTAATTGATGTTGAGTGGTTTTAATTTTATTTAATAATTCATCATTTTCACTAATGATAACGGATGCTTGTATACCAGCTACGTTAAAGGTTTTACTAGGTGCGATAAGTGTTACTGTATTTTGAGAGAGTTCTTTACTTAATGATGCGATTGGATAGTGTGTATGTCCTGGTAGGCACAAATCAGCGTGAATTTCATCTGATACAATGGTGACATTATGCTTGATACAAAGTTCTCCGATTTTAAGTAGTTCTTCTTTCTTCCAAACAATACCACCTGGATTATGAGGGCTACACAAAAGAAATAGTTTTACGTCATCTTGTAATTTACGTTCAAAATCCTCAAAATCGATTTTCATTGTACCATCTATGTATTGTAAGGAACTTTCTATAATTGTGCGGTTATTATTTTTAATACTATTGAAAAATGGTGTATAAACAGGTGTTTGGATGATTATTTTATCACCTGGTTCTGTTAATGCATTAATAGCTGTCGTAAAGCCAGCTACAACTCCAGCGCTAAAGGCAATCCATTCTTTTTGTATAGACCAATGATGTTTGCTGCTCATCCAATTAACAATACTTTCATACACTTCATTGGTTGCTCCTGTATATCCATAAACCGGATATTTTGCCCTTTCTGTTAATGCTTCTACAACTTTGTCTGGAGAAGCAAAGTCCATATCAGCTACCCACATAGGTAATAAATCTTTTGCACCATATCGTTCTTCAACGAAATCCCATTTAAGAGATGCAGTATTTTTTCGATTAATTTCTTGATCAAAATTAATTGTTCCCATTTTATTCACCGTCCTGTTAAATTTTCGTATGCAGCCATATCCTCTAGTTTAAAGAATCTTTTTTCAATCGACAAATTTTCTTAATAGAATCCTCTGCAGATTAGAAAAAATGTAAAATTTACAAAGCTGCAATTGAGCTATAATTAAGAATTATGTAGGTTTGTTTTCATGTTAGCTATATGATTGTATATTACATGAACGAGATAATTTTTTAAATATTTTTTCAAATTCTAAATCTTTTTATATAATTGATATAAAAGTTAAAAATGTGTTATATAATAGATTTGCTTGTTTGAAAGAGAATCTTTTAACACTTTAATAGGCAAAAAGGTTTTTTTCTATGAAAAAAGCCTTTATCATATGATTTAAAGCTTGCTATAATTAGGAATGTTTAATTATTTCTTAGGAGGATGTTTATGCATCTTAATACAATAGAATTAGAAATTTTAAAGTTGATTGAGAACAATGGCCGTATTGATAAAAACGACCTAGCGAAGATGGTTGACGTAACGCTAGAAGAACTAGAAGTAACTTTATCTAAACTTGAAGAAATGAAAGTTATTGTGCGATACATGACAATCATTGATTGGGCAAAAGTGGACGAGCATCAAGGTGTTACAGCTATGATCGATGTTAAGGTAGCTCCAAAAAGAGGAGTAGGCTTTGATGAAGTAGCTAAAAGAATTTATCGTTTTAAAGAAGTACAATCTGTTTATTTAATGTCTGGTGTATATGACCTATCCGTCATTATTGAAGGCAAATCAATGAACGAAGTAGCAAGCTTTGTTTCACAAAAACTTTCGACATTAGATTCTGTTCTGTCTACGACAACCCATTTTATTCTGAAAAAGTATAAACATGATGGCATCGTTTTTGAACAGGGTGATGATGATAAGAGGATAGTGGTTTCTCCATGATTAAAACAAATTATTTATCAAAAACAGTACAAGAAATGAAACCATCAGGAATCCGTAAGTTTTTTGACCTTGCGGCAACGATGGAAGGTGTAATTTCGCTTGGTGTAGGGGAACCAGACTTTGTTACTTCATGGTCTGTGCGAGAAGCGGCTATATCATCTTTAGAAAGAGGATATACTTCATACACTGCCAATGCGGGACTTTTAGAATTAAGACAAGAAATAGCGAAGTATATGTATAAATCTTTTCATCTGAACTATAATCCAAACAATGAGATTATTGTGACAGTTGGTGCTAGTCAGGCACTGGACATTGCTTTAAGAGCTATTATTGATCCAGGCGATGAAATTATCGTAGTAGAACCATGCTTTGTAGCCTATGCACCGTTAGTTGCATTAACAGGTGGGGTACCGGTTACGATCTCTACTAAGAAAGAAAATGGATTTAAATTAACAGCAGAAGAGTTATCTTCTGTTATTACGGAAAAAACAAAAGCCGTTTTGATTTGTACGCCAAATAATCCAACAGGTACACAATTATTAGAAGATGATCTTCAAGCACTTGCAGATGTGATTAAAAAGCATGATTTACTAGTTCTGACAGATGAAATTTATGCAGAATTATCATATGATGAACCGTTTACAAGCTTTGCCTCTATTGATGGAATGCAGGAAAGAACAATAGTCATTAATGGCTTTTCAAAAGCTTTTGCTATGACTGGATGGAGACTTGGATTTGTATGTGCTCCACGTGAAATATCAGAAGCTATGCTCAAAATTCATCAATATGCAATGATGTGTGCTTCTTCTATGGCTCAATATGCGGCACTTGAAGCGTTGAAAAATGGAATGCAAGATGTTGAAGATATGGTCTCTAGCTATCGTGCAAGAAGAAATTATATTGTTAAGTCATTTAATGAATTAGGATTAGATTGTCATGTACCAGGAGGAGCATTTTATGCTTTCCCATCAATTAAAAGTACAGGCTTAACATCAGAAGAATTTGCTGAACAATTGTTACTTCAAGAAAAAGTAGCGGTTGTCCCAGGTAGTGTATTTGGTGAGAGTGGAGAAGGACATGTTCGTGCTTCTTATGCATCGTCCATTGAGCAACTTCAAGAAGCAATTAAAAGAATTGGAAGATTTATTGATAAATTAAATGAATCTAAATAAGATAATTATTCATCCGTGGAGGATATCTCCACGGATGAATTGTTGAAAAAATAAAAAAATGATAGGGATATACTATCTAGAAGATAGCGAGCAAATAAAAAAACGGACAAAACTCAGTTTTGTCCGTAAAAAGGGGGGAATACTTGAAAACAAAGCAGTATTGAAATGTTTGGGGGAGCATTTCAATATTGACGTTTTGTTTTCATAACTAATCTTGAAGGATTAGTTAAAAGCCTTCAAGATTAAGTATTTCCGATTCAGTTAGTTTTATACTAAAAAAAGGAGAACTTTCTCATGAATAAAAGTGAGGTATCACAACGAAAGCTACTTGGAATTGCTGGTTTAGGCTGGTTGTTTGATGCTATGGATGTTGGAATCCTATCGTTCGTTTTAGCAGCACTTGCAGTAGACTGGGGACTATCAACAGAACAAGTTGGTTTCATTGGTAGTATAAATTCTATTGGTATGATGGTAGGTGCTTTCGTCTTTGGGTTAATGGCCGATCGTATTGGCCGTAAAAAGGTCTTTATCATTACGTTGTTATTTTTTTCAGTAGGCAGTGGATTGTCTGCCTTTACTAGTACGTTACTTGGATTTATTTGTTTAAGATTTTTAATTGGAATGGGCTTAGGAGGTGAGCTTCCTGTTGCTTCGACGTTAGTATCCGAATCTGTATCTGCTAAAGAAAGAGGAAGAGTAGTTGTACTACTTGAAAGCTTTTGGGCAGGTGGATGGATTGTAGCCGCTCTAATATCTTATTTTATTATTCCGAAATTTGGATGGGAATGGGCCTTAATACTTTGTGCTATTCCAGCTTTTTATGCTTTGTATCTTCGCTTTAAGCTACCTGATTCTCCTCAGTTCGAAAAGGTTCAGAGAAAACTTAAAAAGAATGTATTTCAACAAATTACAGAAGTATGGTCAGAACCTTATCGAAAGAAAACGGTGATGCTTTGGATATTATGGTTTTGTGTTGTTTTTTCCTATTATGGGATGTTCCTATGGTTACCAAATGTAATGGTAATGAAAGGATACAGTTTAATTAAAAGCTTTGAATATGTCTTATTGATGACCTTAGCGCAATTACCAGGATATTTTTCTGTAGCTTGGTTAATCGAAAGAGTAGGAAGGAAATTTGTGCTTGTTGTTTACTTATTAGGTACAGCTGGAAGTGCATACTTGTTTGGAAGTGCTGAATCGTTATCATTATTACTCATAGCAGGTGCAATGCTTTCTTTCTTTAATTTAGGTGCATGGGGAGCTATGTATGCTTATACACCAGAGCAATATCCAGCTATAATGCGAGGAGCTGGCTCTGGAATGGCAGCAAGTGCAGGTCGATTGGGAGGCGTTTTTGGACCATTACTTATTGGATCTTTAGTTGGTTATAATGTTTCCACAAGTTCAATATTTTTAATATTCTGTATCGCGATATTAATTGGTGCAGTTGCGGTATTATTCCTTGGAGAAGAAACCAAACAAATCGAACTAGAATAATGGAATTCTTTAAAAGCTAAAGAAGGGGTTGCTGAAAAGTGATTTTTTATCACTTTTCAGTGGCCCTATGTTTTTCTTCGTTTTTATAGTTAAAAAGCAATGTTACGCGCTTTGTCTTGTGCATCGCTTGTTCTGCTTTTTGGAAAATGAGAAAGAGGATAAAACCTCCTATAGAATGTAAGAGAGTGTCTATCACTTTTTTCTTTTGGACACCCTCTTGCATTTTTTATTGGAAACAATTTTATCTAATGTGATGTTCTAATAATTCTGAGGCTGGTACATCTAACACTGTAGAAATCATTAATAGAGTTTGATTGTTGGGGATGTTAATCCCTTTTTCGTAATCTTCTAATGTTTTTGTACCACATCTGATTCTAATAGCTAATTCCTCAACGCTCATACTTTTTTCATTACGGTAAGCTTGAATATTTTGCCCGATTGTAGACATACAAAACATCCTCCTTTACATCCCTTTACTCTTATTATATCAATGAAAAAATTGGTTTTTTATTGGAAAATTGAACTTTTCGTGTTAATGATTATTATTCGTTGAAATAGGAAACATCTAATAAGGAAAGTGATTGCTTTGTCCATTTATCTCAAAAGGTGGGATTTCATTTTCGAATTTACGTTACATAATACAGATGTGAAGCGAAGAAGGATGTGACGTATGGTACTACAGAATTAAGAGCTTAAGGGAAAGTGAGTTCAAATAAAAAGTAACAGTGACTTTTTAAAAAATGTTGATCCTTTTGTGGAAATCAATATAATATGTTATAATATATAATTGTGTAAAATTGACGAAAAATAACAATGTAAAAATAGGAGTGTTTATATGTCTGGAAAATACGAAGTAGGTTCAGTTCTAACAGGTACAGTTAAAGGGATTCAACCTTATGGTGCGTTTGTTGCGCTTGATGAAAATACACAAGGTTTAGTTCACATTTCTGAAGTAACTCATGGTTATGTAAAAGATGTTAATGATCATCTTAAAGTAGGAGATGAAGTTCAAGTTAAAGTATTATCAGTTGACGAAGCTTCTGGTAAAATTAGCTTATCAATCCGTGCTACTCAAGAAGCACCAGCTCAACAAGAGCGTCCAAAACAAGCTGCGCCAAAGAAACGTCATGCGGCTGTTGTTACAACTGCTGCACCTGAAGAAGGATTTAATACGTTAAAAGATAAACTTCAAGAGTGGATTGAAGCTTCTGAACGCCAAGACTTAATTAAAAAATAATAAATATTTTTTATTTACATCATCTTCTAATTGAGGATGATGTTTTTTGTTATACAAGAAATATAAAATATTTGAATTAGGTAGTACGAAGTAAAAAACGTTGAAATCGCGTAACTTGTCATAACTCACGTTGTTTTATAAATGTGGTGTGAAATCGTCATAAAAAGGGGAATGGAGTGTAATGTGCGAGACTCTGTAAGAGTAGCTGGATAGGTGAGAGTACCAACACTCATTGCTACTAAGGAGTCTCACGACGGAAAAGGAACATCTTGAAGCATAATTAACTTAGATTACTTTTTTATAAGCATATCACTTTCTTTTTTTATCTTATATGTTATCTTAGTGGTAGTATTTCTCATTTTTAAAATAGTTCATTTATGAAAACGCTTTAATTTTAATTATTTATTATCTATTTATATCGAATGATCCTTCATTAAACTTGAGATTTGCTGAAGAAGACAGAGGTTTAGGTTAGTTAAGATTAGTGTGAGTTAAAAAAATCCAAAGTATAAGTGTATTAAAGGAGATTGATTGAACAAATGGGAGCAACGGGTAAGGCAGATCAAAAGCCGACACAAACTGAATCTTTAAGTTTACTTACTTCAACACAGGTTGTCATTCGAGAAGCGTTAAGTAAATTAGGTTTTTCAGATGAGGTTTATGAGTTATTAAAAGAACCTTTAAGAATGCTAACAGTACGTATGCCTGTAAAAATGGATGATGGCAGTGTAAAAGTGTTTACGGGATATCGTGCACAGCACAATGATGCAATCGGGCCTACAAAAGGTGGGGTACGCTTTCATCCAGAGGTTAATGAAGAAGAGGTAAAAGCTCTTTCCATGTGGATGAGCTTAAAATGTGGCATTGTCGATTTACCTTATGGTGGGGGAAAAGGTGGTATTATTTGTGACCCTCGTAATATGTCTATGGGTGAGCTTGAACGTTTAAGTCGAGCTTATGTACGAGCTATTAGTCAAATAGTTGGTCCAACAAAAGATATTCCTGCTCCAGATGTATATACGAACTCTCAAATTATGGCTTGGATGATGGATGAATATAGTCGTTTACGTGAAAATGATTCCCCAGGGTTTATCACTGGTAAACCTTTAGTGCTAGGAGGATCACAAGGTCGTGAAAAGGCAACGGCTCAAGGTGTAACGATATGTATAGAAGAAGCTGCTAAAAGAAAAGGAATTTCAGTAAAAGGTGCAAAAGTAATTGTACAAGGATTCGGTAATGCTGGTAGTTTTCTAGCTAAGTTTATGCACGATGCAGGAGCTATTGTAGTAGGTATTTCCGATGCTTACGGTGGATTATATGATCCGAAAGGATTAGATATTGATTATTTACTCGATCGTCGAGATAGTTTTGGAACAGTAACGACATTGTTTGAGAATACAATAACCAATTTAGAACTATTGGAAAAAGAGTGTGATATTCTTGTTCCAGCTGCCATTTCAAATCAAATTACTGCAAGTAATGCAGATAATATTAAGGCGAAAATTGTTGTTGAAGCAGCTAACGGACCAACAACTTTAGAAGCGACTAAAATTTTAACAGATCGTGGTATTTTGCTTGTTCCTGATGTTTTAGCTAGTTCTGGTGGAGTAACAGTATCTTACTTTGAGTGGGTTCAAAACAATCAAGGATATTATTGGTCAGAGGAAGAAGTCAATGAAAAGCTAGAAAAAGTACTAGTTCAAGCTTTTAATAATGTCTATCAAGTAGCTCATAATCGAAACATTAATATGCGTTTAGCTGCGTATATGGTTGGAGCACGTAAGATGGCTGAAGCTTCAAGATTCCGTGGCTGGGTATAAATAGTAGGTAAAGCGAGAGCTCCTTATCTAAAAGGAACTCTCGCTTTTTTTATGATAAGAAAGTAGCACTATTCCTAGTGTCTTAAGCTAAGGAAATAAGTAGGTTCATAGAGCGACCTTCTTGACTTATGTTGTTCGGGCTACTAAGACGCTTCCACTTTTCTAACGAGCTGGTCTTGTTTCAGGATCTGCTATACGGGCTTCATTAGGCTTAAAGAGCAAACCTAGATTAATGAGGCCAGCAATTCCTACTAACCCATATATGATTCTGGAAATTAGGCTACCTTGACCACCGAAAATAGTAGCAACAAGATCAAATTGGAAGAAGCCGATTAGCCCCCAGTTGATAGCGCCGATAATTGTAAGAACAAGTGCAGTACGTTGGATTCCGCTCATAATAGGACCTCCTATAATGGTAATTAGTGTTTTGATTATTTAAATCGCGATTTAAGTAATATGATAAGTAGAAAATAAAATTATATACATGTAATAAAAAAATATGAGTGATTTTGTCAAAAATGGAGAAAATGTAAGGGAAAAGTATTTCCTAATTACGATTTATGTTACTTTGTGAAAATATTGGCATATTTTAAGTGAAACGATTTCTTGATTATATGCTCTTCATTCGCTAAAGTGTAAAATGTACTAATTATTATGGAGGAACAGTAATGGCACATATTCGTTTTGATTATTCTACAGCTCTACCATTTTTTGGTGAACATGAAATTACATATTTAAAAAATGCAGTTAAAGCTGCTCATCATGCGTTGCATGAAGGCACTGGAGCAGGAAATGACTTTTTGGGTTGGATTAACTTACCGACAGCTTATGATAAAGAAGAATTCAGTCGTATCCAAAAAGCAGCAAAAAAGATTCAAAATGATACTGATATTTTGTTAGTAATAGGGATTGGTGGCTCGTACTTAGGAGCTAGAGCAGCTATTGAAATGTTACAGCACAGCTTTTATAATGCTTTGACAAAAGAGCAACGTAAGACACCTCAAATTGTATTTGTAGGAAACAATATTAGTAGTACGTATATGAAGGATCTTATGGATTTACTTCAAGATAAAGATTTTTCAATCAATGTTATTTCGAAATCAGGAACAACGACTGAACCTGCGATTGCTTTCCGTATTTTCCGTAAATTATTAGAAGATAAATACGGAAAAGAAGAAGCTCGTGCACGTATTTATGCTACAACTGACAAAGCTCGCGGTGCTTTAAAAACAGTTGCGGATGAAGAAGGATACGAAACATTTGTTATTCCAGACGATGTTGGTGGACGCTTCTCTGTTTTAACAGCAGTTGGATTACTTCCAATTGCAGTAAGTGGGGCAAACATTGAAGAAATGATGAATGGAGCTGCACAAGCGCAAGTTGATTTTGCTAAAGAAGAGCTTGAAGAAAATCTTGCTTACCAATATGCTGCAGTTCGAAATGTTTTATATAGTAAGGGTAAAACAATTGAAATGCTCATTAACTATGAACCGGGCTTGCAATATTTTAATGAGTGGTGGAAACAGTTATTTGGTGAAAGTGAAGGGAAGGATCAAAAAGGAATCTTCCCAGCTTCTGCAAACTTTTCAACAGACCTGCATTCACTAGGGCAATATGTTCAAGAAGGTCGTCGTGACTTATTTGAAACAATTATTAAAGTGAAAAATGCTCGACATGAAATAACAATTGAAGAAGCAAATAACGATAGCGATGGTTTAAATTATTTAGCTGGTAAAACAGTTGATTTTGTAAACACCAAAGCGTTTGAAGGTACCTTACTTGCACATACTGATGGAGGTGTACCGAACTTATTAGTTGAGATTCCAGCTATGGATGCATACACATTCGGATATCTTGTATACTTCTTTGAAAAAGCGTGTGCAGTAAGTGGATACATCTTAGGAGTTAATCCTTTTGATCAACCAGGAGTTGAAGCATATAAAGTAAATATGTTTGCTTTACTTGGAAAACCAGGCTTTGAAGAGAAAAAAGCAGAGCTTGAAAAACGTTTGAAATAATTAAATTTAAAGGAAGTCACACAAAAATGTGTGACTTTTTTTTATGTAAAAAATGTGATACAGACTTTTTAAAAATGGGTGAATTGCCTTTTTTTGTAATATAGGTGTTTGTACAAGCGATTTTTTCCCTATTTTCATTTTATATATTAAACCTAAGAAAAGGAGAAGATAATATGTCTTTTAAAAATTGTTATTGTAATTCTGAACCTTGTCAGTGTCATCATAATAAAAAATGGGAAAGTGTTGGCTCGACTAGCAGTAGTGTTCATTATGAGAATAGCAGCAGTAGCAGTAGCAGTAGCGGTTTCGAAAGTAAAGGAAGCAGCAGTTATGAGAGCAGCAGCTATGAGAGCAGTAGCTATGAGAGTAGCAGCTATGAGAGTAGCTATGAAAGCAGCAGTAGTAGCAGCAGTAGTAGCAGCAGTAGTAGCAGCAGTAGTAGCAGCAGTAGCAGTAGCAGCAGTAGCAGCAGCAGTTCCAAAAAAGAACCCAAAAAAGAACCGAAAAAAGAAAAAAAGCATAAAGAAAAATATAATTTAGCTTATGGGTCTTTGTATATTCCAGATGGATGTCCAGGGGTTCATATCCATGATGGGTTTGGAAAGGTTAAATATACAACTAAGGGACCGTCTTGGGGAACTAGACCTTCAATTGATGATCATGCAATTACTATCTTAAATCCAGGAGTATATGAAATTACCCATACTCTTCGAATTGCAGGAGAGGCAGAAGCAAAACATTATTGGAAAAATGGAGTATTCAGCGCTAAAGTAAGTGTTTGTGTAACTGGTGATAAAGATAAGAAAACAACACTTAATTATAATGTGGTAAATCAAGATAACGATGATTTTAAATTTGATCAAACTTATTCTATTACTACGCATCGCTACTTGAAGTATGGTGACATATTAACGGCACAATTCCATGATGTATATATTGAACCGTACCACGGCTATGATTCAACTAAAGCTTGTTACTTTAACGCAGCTTTGACTATTAAACAAATTGATGCAAAACATCATTATGGTTATGATTCTGGATATTCTATGCCTTAATCAGGTTGAACTATACAATTCAACTGAACCCTTCCTTAATGGTAGGGGTTCTTTTCTTTATATATCTAGTAATATTCTTTGTTCTATCATATGAAAGAAAGTGGTGATTTGTGAAAGGTTTATTGGAAGAAATATTTAATAGAATTTGAAAAGCGATGAATTCTATTTGGGAGTTAAGTCTAGCTAATGAATATGCGGAAATAGGTTACAGCGTTTGTTTTTCTAAAAAAATAGATAATTGTACAAGCAATTCATTAAACATTTGCATTAACTATATTATCTTATTGAAAAGGAGATGAAAATATGGGATCTAAAAAATGTCGCTGTAAATCTAAACCATGTCGCTGTCATTGGAAAAAGAAACGTGAATCTAGTAGTTCAAGCTCAAGCAGCTGCTCAAGTAGTAGTTCAAGCTCAAGCAGCAGTCATAAGAAAATGCATTGTAAACCTCGTAAACAGCAGCTGGCGCATGCGTCGTTATATCGACCTGCGGATACACCACCTCAAATAATTGATCTTACTACGGGTAGTTCATTAATAACAACAGCAATTGATTTTACAACTGCTGGTCCTTTTAATCGTGCTATTCCTAATGTTAATGGTAATTTCATCAAAATTTTGAGAACGGGAGATTACAATGTTGAATTTGCTATCGCAGTTACTGGTGTACTCTCTCGAACTGCATCTATAACAAATATAAGAGTTGCTGTATTTGTAAATAATAATTTAATTAATAATAGTGTCCTGGTACTTCCAGATCTTCTAACTAATGAAATATTACAAGGCGCTAGACCAGTTCAACTCACTTTACGTGCTGGTGATATTGTACAATTAAAGGTTACTGCTAATTTTACAAGTGGAACAGGACCATGTCCGACAGAATTAGATGTTTTAAACGCGGCTCTAGTTGTAACTCAAATTGATAGAGATCGCCATCCTAGACAATCCAATGTGTTTTTAGATCAATCATCTAGTGGTTTTTCAAGAAATAGTAATTCTTTGAATAACTTTAGTGATTTCTCAGATGAATCAGACGAAAGTATTTAGTGAATAGGGAAGGTGTTTGGGGTATCGCTATGTATATTGATTATAGAGATTGCAGAACACAATTTGTTTTTTATAAACTAGTAAAAAAAATAATAGTTTGAAAAATAGATAGTAACACAAGCACTTTACCTTTCTTTTGCATTTAATATATTAAATTCAAATAAAGGGGTAGATAATATGTCAACAAAAAAATGTTATTGTAAGGTTAAAAAATGTCATCACGAATGGAAAAAGAAAAGAGTGAAATGTGAATCTAGTAGCTCAAGCTCAAGCTCAAGTTCATCATCAAGCTCAAGCTCATCATCTAGTTCATCATCAAGCTCAAGCTTTGGTTGTAAATGTAAAAAGAAGCATAAAAGAAGAAAGAAACATGGTCATAAAAAACACTAATAAATATTAGTAAAGATCAAAGTAATAATTGATTAGCGTAATGAATGGATTAGGACAAGCTCTATTTCCTCTTTCGTTCTACTTGCGATAAATCCAAAAATGTATGATATCAAGTGGGAAGATGCTGTAGTATTAGGCATCTTCCTTTTTTATAGGAAGTAAGAACAGTAGACTAAGAAAAGTAAATTGAATTTTTTAGCTAATCTATTCGAAGTAGTCATTTTCTGCAAATGTTGAATTATTTAAAGGGTATTGTGTATAGAGCGGTTAAATTAAACTGAGAAAATGACAAAAATTCTTATTCTTTTATAAGAACATCTACCATTTTTTCACCAGCAAATACATTTGTTTGAATGATTTGATCAGCGCCAGCTCGTTTGGCATTTTCTAATTGATTGGCTGTTAATATTTCTATACATGCATAAATAGATGGATTTAAACCTTTGCTGGCAATCAGCGTCAATATGGATGACATATCTGCTTGGTATTCATGTTGCTTAAAGTCTGCTGTTATTAGTATTTTTTTTGCATATTGAATATTGGCATTGTATAAAGTTGTATCCTCTGTTGCTTTTCCATGTATATAATGATAACTCAGATTGGAATCTGGATGTTTTTTTATAGAGTAATCAATAAGTACAATTGGGATTTTATAGTCTAATTGATGCAATGAGCGAATAATGTTTTTGGATCGTTCATTCCATCCAACAATAATATAATGGTTTTTTCCTGTAAATGCACTAGAACCCCTCATAAGCTTCTCCTCTGTATAAACAGCTGTTGCTGCAAGTGATGCAAAATAATTTGTTACAAATCCTGCTCCGATGAAAATTAATAGTATTCCGATTAGTTTCCCTAATACAGTGACAGGCGTAAAGTCACCATATCCAACAGTTGATGTTGTTACTATAGCCCACCATATGCCATCCAATAGTGTTGGGAACCTATCTGGTTCAATGAAAGTCATGATTGACCCGAATATGTAAATTAAAAAAAGTATAATGATGATTAGTTTAATGATCTTAGGAATCTTTGTAAAAAATATAACGATTTTTTCGTACAAGTTATTTCACTCCGTATGTCTGCACTTACATTACTATTGTGTCTATATTTATGGGAATTTAAGCATGATTCACATCGAATTACATTTACCCACATCATTAGTTTGGAAGAATATTGACAATTCATGAAGTCGCCATGACAGTCTTTATAAATACAGATACCTCAGTTAGATATATAAACTTAAGTTGGAATGGTTGCGGAATTTTTGAGATTTGCGGTTGTTTTTTTGTTTTTTAGTTCGAAAGATATAATAATCAGGGTAATAGACTTATTATTTTCTTTTAATTTGTAAAACTTTGTACTCAAAGACTCTCGAAAAAATATAGGTAATTATATATAATTCAAATAAGAATATTTGCGCAGTTTAGGATATAAGTTCTATATCTTTTTTTGCCTGGGAAGTGGGAGTGGAATGGAGCGGAATTATGTTAATGTAATGGAAGAAATAGTCGCTACATTAGTGACTATTTTATTAACTGGACCAGAATATCAAACATTTTGTCATTGCGATAAATGTCGTACGGAAGTAATTGTTTTAAGTTTAAATAATTTACCTAATCATTATGTATCAGATGAAGAGTCCAGAAAGAATGCGTATGATCAATTGAATACCCCTGAGAATCTCAAATGGATTAATAAAAGAATCATAAGCGCTATTTATACAGTTGGGAAGTATCCCAAGCATGGAAATTAATTTGTCCCATGATTAGGATACTTTTTATTTTTGTAGATGAACTATAAGAGGGTGTCCCAAAAGTTACGTTTTGTTGGACACCCTCTTATTTATCGTTTGATTTTATGTTTGGTATTACTTTTTCTTAGTTAATTCGTATTTCTGTTGATTTCAGATGCAATTAAAGAAGCATAAAATTCAGAGCCTATTTTTGTTAAATGCACGCCATCAGGTTCAAAATATTCCGCATGTCCAGCACTGTATTTGTACCAGTCTATTAGAGTCACGTTTTTAAACTCTTGGTCGATTGTCTTTAATGCTTCATTTACTGTGCTTTCCCATGGCTTAGGAACGCGTGTTGTAATTAAAATGATTCTAACTTTGCTATCTATTGACTGAACTAAAGACTTAAGTTGCTGTGAATTAAAAGCTCCGTTAGAACCTAGACCAATGACTAAGTAGTCTCCTAATTTATTATTCGATTTAAAACCTTCAACAATTTGAGCGGCCTTATACATTTGGCGCCCAATTTCTGCGTCGATTACAATGTTTGGAAAATGCTGTTTAAGGTAGGGGGCGGAATCAATCATAACTGAATCACCAACCACGCTTACTTTTTTATCGACGTTTTGTTTAGGATCCTCTTTTGGTTCGGTTTTATCTGTTTGGTTCTGTTCTTCTTTATTTATTGTAGGGTTCTCTTTTTTAGGAGAACTATTTGCTTGTTTGCTGCTGTTATTCGTTATTAAATGCTCTTCTTTAGCTTTCACTGTTTCTGGCGAATGGATGGATTTTAATGTCAGCCCAAAGGTAGCTGTAAGTAGAATGAGCACTGTACATCCAAAGGCAATCCATTGTTTATTTGTTATATTACTCGTGTTCCATTCTTTATTTCGTACACGATCTATATATTTTTTTATCCCGCCTTTGCGAATAGGATTTTCAATATATGTGTAAGAAAGGGACGAAACAACTAAAATTAATACAATTTGAAAAAGGAATCTTGTGAAACTAAATTCTCCAATGTCAACTTTAGGCGATGTTAACAATATAATCGGATAATGCCACAAGTATATACCGTATGAGCGAGCCCCTATCCAACAAAGGGGTTTAAAGCTCATCAATTTGCTTAATTTGCTAGCTGGATGAACTAAAGTAGCAATCAGTATAACGGAAAGAATCGACACTAATACCATGCCACCGTAGTATAAAAAGCTGCCATATTGATTGGTCAAAGCTATGATTACAAAAATAATAACAAGTGCAGCAGCCCCGGTAATATCCAAAACTATTCGTAATTGAGTTGGAACTTGTTTAGCTAATTTTTGACTAGGCCAAAAAAATGCAAGAGCGGCACCACTTAATAATGAAAACACTCTAGTGTCAGTGCCGTAGTAAACTCTACTTGGATCGACATTTGGATCATATAATAAGGCCATTGCAAGAGCGGAAATAACGGCTATTACAATCGTTGTAATCATTATATGTTTCTTCTTCATTTTGAAGAGAAGTGCTACGAAAATAAAAATAGGCCATATTATGTAAAATTGTTCTTCGATGGCTAAAGACCAAAAATGAGTTAGTAAGGATGGCGTTCCCATTGCTTCGAAATAGGATAAGTCTTGAAAGATATACCACCAATTACTGACATATAGAGCAGCAGCTAGAAAGTCTTCACGAAGCTTTGACAAAAAAGATTGTTCGAATAGAGTGACCCAGGCTGTTATGATAAAAAGCATGGAAAACATAGCTGGAAGTAATCTTCTAGCTCGTCTGAACCAAAACTCTTTTAGGTTTATTGTGTTTGTTTGATCCCATTCCATCATTAATAAGTTTGTTATTAGGTATCCGGATAAGACGAAAAAAATGGTTACACCAAGTAGACCGCCAGATGCCCAATTGAAATCCATGTGATAAGCAATTACTGCAAGTACAGCAATTCCTCTTAATCCATCAAGACTATGTATATATCGATTTTTTTCTTTTGTAAGATTAGACATTACAGTGACCTCTTTTGTTTTGTAAGCTTTTGCTTATTTCTTTGAAGTTTTTAAAATATATGGTTTTTCCCATTACTTGTTTACATGTTATGGCTTCCACTTTTATTAATGTATCAATCTATTAAGACGATTATATAATACAAAAAGTTTTAAAAAAAATAGTATCTGTTAAAATTCATGGTTGATAATAGCTCCAAGCTGTTCGCTTACCATGGGTGAGTTGCAAGTCTCGTCATGTTGTGCTTTGCCTTTATGGCTTCTCCGTCAGGAGGCTTACAGATTTTCGCCTGATTATAACCTTATAAATAATCAACAGCAGTGGCGTATAACAGTGCCTAAAACTAATAAAATTGATTGCTTGTAAGAAGAATGATTTAATGTGTGAATTATACCATTTCTATGAAAAAAACATACTCTTAGAGTACAAAAAGGTAGAAATTTCATTTTATATTTTTGAGTGATGAGGAAGTGGCATAAATATATGATATTAAGAATCTAAAAAAATTTCATGAATGAAGGTAATTGTTGAAGTAAATTGGGTGAAAATGCCTAAATATGATTTTTTTATTGTTATTTACAACTGTTTAATGGTAATATGTAGAGTATACAATTATTCTTATGAGTTTTGTCGGAATTAAACTTCATGAACAGCAAAGGGGAGAGAGAAATGATTGGTTATGTCATATTAAATATTGCAATTATGTTATTACTTATAGCTGTACTCATTTTTATGCAAAGAAAGCATATTTCTTTTACTAAAAGAGTATTTACTGCATTGGGTTTAGGAATTCTTTTTGGGTTTCTACTTCAATGGATGTACGAACCGCAGTCAGAAGCATTAGCGAAATCTGTTGACTGGTTTAGTATTGTAGGAAGCGGATATGTGAAATTTTTACAAATGATTGTTATGCCACTTGTATTTGTTTCTATTTTATCAGCCTTTACGCGCTTAAAACTCACTAGTAATATAGGGAAAATAAGTGTTCTCATTCTTGGTATTTTAATTGGTACAACAGCTATTGCTGCCGCAGTAGGAATTACTTCTGCAGCCGTATTTGATTTAGAGGCTGTTCAAATTGATCAAGGTGATGCTGAAAATGCTCGTGGTACTGAAATTGAAGAAACATTTACTGGTATTGAAGGAAAGACGATGCCTCAACAAATTCTAGATCTCATTCCAACAAATCCATTCTTAGATTTCACGGGTGCTAGACCTACATCAACAATATCGGTTGTTATTTTTGCTGCATTTATAGGAGTAGCATATTTAGGGGTAAGACGAAAACAAGCAGAACAAGCAGAGTTATTTGCAAAAATTATCGATACATTGTATAGCATAGTAATGAGAGTCGTAACATTAATACTCCGATTAACACCATACGGTATTTTAGCTATCATGACAAAGACTGTGGCAACTAGTGATATTGATTCGATTTTGAAATTAGGTAAATTTGTGGCAGCTTCTTATGCGGCTTTGCTTATTATGTTTTTCATTCACTTATTATTATTAGTACTTGCAGGATTAAATCCTATTACGTATATCAAAAAAGCATTTCCTGTTTTAACGTTTGCCTTTACTTCTCGAACAAGCGCAGGAGCTTTACCATTGAACATTCAAACGCAAAAACAATTGGGTGTACCTGATGGTATTGCCAATTTTGCAGGGTCATTTGGATTATCCATCGGACAAAATGGTTGCGCAGGGATATATCCAGCGATGCTTGCCATTATGATTGCACCGACAGTAGGGATTGACCCATTAACACCTACATTTATTGCTACAGTAATTCTTGTTGTTGCCATTAGTTCATTCGGAGTTGCTGGAGTCGGAGGAGGAGCGACGTTTGCGGCTATTCTCGTTCTTTCAGCATTAGATCTTCCTGTAGCGCTAGCTGGACTATTAATATCAGTTGAACCTCTAATTGATATGGGAAGAACAGCGTTAAACGTTAGTGGAAGTATGACATCTGGTGTTCTAACAAGTAGAATTATTGGAGAACTAGATTCAAAAACGTATGTAGATGATTCAGCTAAGATCGAAGCTGAGGTGTAAATAGTTTGAAACTGAAAACAAGGTGCTCGAAAGGAAATTTCCTTTCGAGCACCTTGTTTTTTT
>NZ_CABKRX010000044.1 GCF_902374955.1 Bacillus massilioanorexius | reverse complement strand
TTTTTTTATAGCTAGTGTCCCAGCTAACATGCTCTCCTATAGGTTGTTTTTATGTAAAATTCGAAATCGCTCATCCTGTTGAGACTTATTTTATAGAAGATATTATTAAGAATTTGTAAATTTCTTTAAGGTTTCTTTAAGGGATGTCTCTTACATTCTTATTATCAGATGTATGAATTTTGGAGCAAAGGAGGAGGAATTTGTGAAATCTTTAGGGATTAATGCAGAAAAAGGGAGAAGTGAATTAAAACATGCAATCACCAAAATAGACTGTCATCTATTAAGGAATAACTTAAAGCACATAATGACGGTAGATCCACATACTAATGCAGATGGTAAATACTTAATTAGAAGTGTTTATTTCGATAACTTTGATAACAAGATTATGACAGAAAAAAAAGAAGGCGGATATAATCGCGATAAATATAGAGTAAGACTCTATAACTATAATTGTCATTATATGAACTTAGAGAAAAAGAGTAAGCGTAATAATCTAACTTTTAAAGAAAAATGTCGAATTACAGCTGAAGAGTATGAACGTATTCGTTATGGCGATATTAAGTGGATGGAAAATGATTCGAGAGAATTAATGCAAGAATTATATTTACAGATGAATAGATTGCAATTAAAGCCAGTAACGGTGATCGATTATGAACGAGAGGTATTTATCTATGAGCACGGGAATGTTCGAGTGACTTTTGATAGCAATATTAAGACTAGTTTGCGAAATAATGATGTACTCAATCCAAATATACCAATGGTAACAACTCTAGATCCTAATATTGTCGTTTTAGAAGTGAAATACGATGAATATTTACCCGATATTATTAAACTACTTTTACAAGTTAGTGATCGAAGAAAGGATACATTCTCAAAATATCAATTAAGTAGAATGTATGGATAATGCTGTCGTGGAATCGATAGATGAAAGCGATCAAACATTTCGATGGTCAATGCTAAAGAATGAACGAGAAGTGAAGGGAACAAAAAATTCACCAATCGAAGTTTCACTTTAATGGAGGTAAAGAAAGATGGATAGTGTTAATTTTACAGATATTTTTAAGTCGAGTTTTTTAGAAAAAACAACGAGCTTCTCGATTGTCGATTCGCTAATCGCGTTAGTGGTGGCTTTTGCAGTTGGTTTATTTATTTACGTTGTATATAAGAAAACTTTTTCTGGTGTTATATACTCACATAGCTTCAATATTGCATTAATTATCATGACAATGGCGACTGCTCTAATTATCATGGGTATTTCGTCAAATGTTTTATTATCACTAGGTATGGTAGGGGCATTGTCTATTGTTCGATTTAGAACGCCTATTAAAGATCCAATGGATATCGTATTTATTTTTTGGTCTATAGTAGTTGGTATTTTATGTGGAGCTGGTTTCATTCCGCTTGTTATAATTGGCTCTATTTTAATTGGGCTAGTATTAATACTATTTGTTAATAAAATTACGATTGAAAATCCTTATCTCCTTATTATTAAATACACTGATACAAATACTGAGGATGCATTTATAGACGTTATTTCTCAAAACGTAAAAAAATATTCAATGAAAACTAAATCTGTTATGTTAGGTAATGAACATGAAATGATTTTTGAAGTGAGAGTAAAAGATAAAAATACGAATTTTGTTAATGATATTGTCGGTATGGATGACGTTAAGTCAGCGGTCATGTTGAGTTATGACGGTAACTTTACTGCATAAATGTATAGAGAAGTGGGGCTGTCTGCAAAGGGACTAAAATCAATTTGCAGAGGCCCCAGTGTTTTATGCTATCAACTTTTGAGACAATCACTTTCAGATTTAATTTTTCTAGGATCAATAAATGTTTTTTATGGATTGAGAAATGAGGTGGGATGTTATGAAAAATAAATATATTATACTTTCAATTGGGCTGATGTTAGTGTTGCTTACTTTAGTTGTTATTTTTCTTCCGAAATTTGAAGAAACCTCTATTAACACAAAAGCGACCTATGCGGAGAAGGTTTTTAATCAAACGAAAGTTTCAAAAATAGATATTACATTAGATGATGCAGATTTAGAAGAAATGTTAAAAAATCCTTTAGAGGAAAAAATGATGAAAGCTACCATTGTGTTTAATGGTAAAGAAGTAAAAGATGTGGGAATTAGAACGAAAGGTAATATGACTTTACGCAGTGTTGCGCAAATGGAAGACTCTGATCGTTATAGTTTTAAGATTGATTTTGATCAATATGATGATTCAAAAAGTCTATATGGTTTGAAAAAATTAAATTTAAACAATAACTATAGTGATTCCACTCAAGCACGTGAATATTTATCTTATCAGTTGATGGAGAAGATGGGAATTGCTACGCCAGGTAATGCGTATATGTATGTAACTATTAATGGAAAAGAATGGGGCCTATATCTAGGAGTAGAAGCAATAGAAGAAACATTTTTAGCACAAAACTTTGAAGATGGTACAGGTGACCTTTATAAACCTGATGGAGTAGGTAGTGATTTAAAATGGATTAGCGAAGACATTGAAGATTATACTGGCTTAAATTTAAAAACGAATAAAACAAGCTCTAATCAATCCGCTATGTTGAAATTTTTAGATGTTATCAATAATGGTGGAAACTTAGAGGAAGTTATGGATGTAGATGAAATGCTCCGCTATTTTGCTGTGAATACAGCACTTGTAAACTTGGATCATTATCAGGGTAGTATGAAACATAATTATTATTTATATGAAGAAAACGGGATATTTTCAATTTTACCTTGGGACTATAATATGTCATTTGGTGGTTTTAGCGGAGGTGGAGGGGGAAATAAACCGGCTCTAAATGCTGCTAATAATAAAACTAAACAAAATGGACAGGAGGAAGATACATCTAATCAAGAGAAAGATGAAGATACTAACGATGTGGCTAATGAAATGGCTGGTAAGCAAGGTAGAGGTATGATGATGGAGAGTAATCTTATGAATGAAAACAATATCAACTTCAGTATCACGACACCTGTTTCGGGTACTACCTTGGAAGATCGACCACTTTTAAATGCTCTATTATCAAATGATGAATATCGTGAAACATATAATAAGTATTTAAAGGAAATCGCAACGACATTCTTTACTGAAAGTAATATGAGTAAGTTGACAAGTCAGCTTTCTGCTTTACTCATCGCCTATGTTGAACAAGATCCAACTAAATTTTCTACAACAGAAGAATTTCTAGAAGGAATGTCTGGTGAAAATAGCTTAGTAGAGTTTTCTGTACAACGTGCAGATTCGATTTTGAAACAGCTTGCTGGTGAATTGGTCATCGAAGCTGATACGAGCAATATGGGACCTGGTGGAGAAAATCAAGGAAATATGCAGTCACCAGGAGGAAATGATGAAAATCAAGGAGCTATGCAACCACCTGGTGGAAATAGAGAAGACCAAGGAAATATGCAGCCTCCAGGAGGAAATGATGAAAACCAAGGAGCTATGCAACCACCTGGTGGAAATGGAGAGAATCTAGGAAATATGCAACCACCCGGAGAGAATGGTGAAAAGCTAGGAAACATGCAGCCTCCGAATGGAGAGAAAGAAGGAGTTCAGATGAACAATCCCTCTTCTTCAGTAGGCTACTCATGGCAAACAATTGTTTTATATATTTCTCTATGTTCTTTATTGATAGTTGTAACGATATGTATAATGTTTTTTAGGAGAAGAAGAGTATAATTTGAGTATTTGAAATTTCTTATCTTCTTGTTAAAACAAATTACTTCAACATTCATTGTCTCTAATTTTAACTGAATAGAAAATGATTAGTCATTCTGTTGATTCACTTCAAATCAACGGAATGGCTTTTTAGTGTGGATAATTTTAGTGGGTGATGAGTAGATTATTGACACACAACAAACAATTTAATAAAATGTTTATATAATAGTAAACGATAAAACAGAATGTTTGTTTATATATATACTTCTGAAAGGAGTAAGGGAAAATGGATCGAAAAAAAGAATTGAAGCAACAGTTTAAAGAAATGAAAGTTCAGGCAGGTGTTTACCAAATCAAAAATCTTGGAAATGGTAAAGTTTTTGTTGGTAGTACGAGGAATTTAAAAACACTAAAAGGAAAACAATTTGAGCTAGCGGCAGGTTCGAATACAAATAGAGAACTGCAAGCAGATTATAATACGTTTGGAAAAGATGCTTTTCTATTTGAAGTATTAGAAGTGTTGAAAAAGAAAGAAACAGGCTATTTTGATGAAAAAAGAGAACTTGAAAAGTTAGAAATGAAATGGATAAATGATCTTCAACCATTTGGTGAACGAGGTTATAACAGTAAAAAATAATAAATATAAAGCATAAAAGAATCTTATTAATAGTAGGATTCTTTTTATTTTGTATAATTGAACTATAAACAAAATTTGTAAATTAGGGAGGGCATACATAAATGGCAAAGCCGAAAATTATTGTCTATAAAAGAGTTCCGGAAATAGTATTAGAGAAACTGCAACAAGAATGTGAAGTTGTTTATTTCGAACGATTAAACAATGACAACTTTCAAACTTTCTTTGAAGAACTAAAAGATGCACATGGTTTATTAGGTTCAGAACTCAAAATTGATAGTGAGTTATTAAATCAAGCACCACACTTAAAAATTGTTAGTAATATTGCAGTTGGTTACGACAATTTTGATATGGATGAACTCACAAAAAGAAATATTATGGCTACAAATACTCCAGATGTTCTTAATGAAACGACTGCAGATACCATTTTCGGTTTAATTCTAGCAACGGCTCGCCGTTTTCCAGAGTTAGATCAATTTGTAAAAAATGGTCAATGGATTAAAAGTGTTGAGGTAGAAGAATTTGGAGTAGATGTACATCATAAAACATTAGGGATTATTGGCATGGGAGGAATAGGTTCTGCCATTGCCAAAAGAGCACATTATGGTTTTGATATGAATATTCTCTACCACAATCGATCACGCAATGAAACAGCTGAAAAGCGTTATAATGCGAAATATTGTAGTCTGGACGAATTATTAGAACAGTCGGATTTTGTTTGTCTAATGACGCCGCTTACTCCTCAAACAGAGAAATTAATTGGTGAAAAAGAGTTTAAATTAATGAAAGAAACGGCATTTTTTATTAATGGCTCACGAGGAAAAACAGTAGATGAAGCAGCAATGATTCAGGCATTAAAAGAAAAAGAAATTGCTGGAGCTGGATTAGATGTGTTTGAAACTGAGCCTGTTAATAAAGACAACCCACTTCTTTCTATGAAAAATGTAATAACTTTACCACACATAGGCTCTGCGACACTAGAAACGCGTACAAATATGAGCTTGCTAGCAGCAAACAATCTTTTAGCAGGTTTAACAGGGAAACGTCCAGCTCATTTAATTAATGAAGTTGTAATGTAATAGTAAGAAATGTTTTCAGATTAATCAAAGGCGTTCTAAAAAGTTGAGGATGAATCAATCACTTTTTATATACGCCTCTTTTTTTGAATAGGTTGAATTATGCTCCGGGATGCCTCGCTTTCTCCTGCATATGGAGTCTCACTTGCCCGCTGCTTTAAGCAGGAGTCTCGGTAACTTACGCTACTATTAACCAATCTTTACATCAACTGGTTTTATTCATCAACATTTATTTGAAACAACAAACTTTTTTATAAAACAGCCTTTAAATTAAGTAAATGGATTGAAGAATCTCCCTTTATTTATAATGGTCGTCCATATTGAAAGTAAAATAAGACAGCTTATAAAAATGATAGCCATTGTATCCTTTTTTTGAAAAGAACGTTGATAATACCATGTTCGTTTTCTTTTGCTACCAAATCTTCTTAATTCCATTGCACTACTTACAGTGTCAATTCTTTGAAGGCTAGATAAGATTAATGGGAATAAAATTGCTGATACGTTTTTTATTCTTTTTGTTAATTTTTCTTTTTGAGAAAGATCAATGCCTCTTGTTTGTTGAGTAATGGAGATATTTTGAAAATCTCTTTGAATATCAGGTATATAGCGCAGAGCAATTGAAATAGCATATGAGATTTTGTAGTTTACTCCAATTCGATTTAGTGAAGCAGCAAATTCACTAGGATGAGTTGTTAATAAGAATAAAAGCGCAAATGGAATCACAGTAAAATATTTAAGTGTTATGTTAGATTGATAAAAAATTTGTTCTAAAGTTATATCATATCTCCACCATAAATGTAGTACATCATGGCGAGTGCCATATATTTTCACGCCTTCAATGGGAGAGAATAGATAAATGGCTATATTATTTAGCAGTAGGAAAAGAAGAATAAAGTATAAAACGAAAGCCACATCATGAAAGCTTATTTTAGATATCTTGAACATCATAATACTGAAGCAAAACATAAACAGTAAAAGACGAGTATCATATGTAATAATAGTGGCAAATGTCCATCCTAAAAAACAAAGTAACTTCGTTGCACCTGTTAATGCATGAATAGGAGAATGTTGGTCAATGTATGTTAACATGCTTTTTTTCATTTCTTATCCTCCGATCGTAGGCAATAAAAAAATCAACAAATTTTTGCGGATTATTAATCCCGGCGCGTTGTGCAAGGGTGAACAGTGAAGTTACTTTTAGGTGTGCAGTTTCAACAATCTCTGTATTTGTCAATATATTCGTAGGTGTATCATCGGCGAATACACGTCCTTTTGCTAATACTATGGTTCGATTCGTGTATTCGAGCATTACATGCATATCATGGGTAATCATAATAATGGTGATTCCTTGATCGTTTAATTGTTGTAAAAATTCCATAATCTCGGTGTAGTGCTTGAAATCTTGTCCTGCAGTCGGTTCATCCATAATTAAAATTTCAGGCTGTAATGCTAATATGGCAGCAATGGTCACTCGCTTTTTTTGACCGAAACTAAGTGCAGAAATCGGCCAATTCCTAAATTCATATAATCCACATAATTTTAAAGTTTGATAGACTATTTTTTGTATTTCTTCCTCTGTTCTTCCTCTTAGTTTTAATCCAAGTGCTACTTCCTCAACAACAAACGTTTTCGATATCATTTGATTTGGATTTTGCATGACTATGCCAACATGTGAGGCTCGTTCTTTAATAGAGAGATTTTGCATGTTTTTATTTCTAAAGAGAATACTCCCATGGGTAGGTTGATGAACTCCACATATGAGTTTAGAAATAGTGGATTTTCCTATTCCGTTTTTTCCTACAATACTAATCATTTCTCCTTTATGAATAGTGAAGGAAAGGTTCTCAAAAACCTTTTTATTCTTAGAATAACTAAAATGAATATCTTGTAGCTCTAAAATAGGTTCAAGGGGTTTATTTCTCTGTACTACACTATTTGTTTCATGCCATTCTTGAAGCTTCTTTTTATGAGCATCTAAACGAAGAGCTTCAACCTGTTGAAGCTGTAAGCTTTTATTTATATCGCAGTTGGCATATTTAAGGGCAGTTAAATACAAAGGTTCACGAATTCCACATTCAGCTAAAGTATTTGTCTTTAATAGTTCTAATGGTGTTCCATCTGCATAAATTTGACCTTCATGTATAACGATAATCCGATCTACATTTCGATGGAGAACGTCTTCTAAACGATGCTCGATGATTATTATCGTCTTATCTCCTTTTCTATGAAGATCATCAATTAATTCGATGGATGTCTTTCCAGTAGCAGGGTCGATATTGGCTAATGGCTCATCAAATAATAAAATGTCTATATTATCCACAAGCACACCCGCTAAAGCCACTCGTTGCTTTTGACCGCCAGATAGTTCATGAGGAGAAGATAATAGGTGATTGTGAATGTCTACTACATGAGCTATATTCTTTACCTTTTCTTTCATCGCTGGTTGTAAGGTGCAATCATTTTCAAGAGAAAAAGCAATATCCTCTGCCACTGTTAATCCGATAAATTGACTATCTGGATCTTGAAGCACTGTCCCGATTGAAGAAGAGAGCTGATAGATTGAATGATTTTTAATTTCTTTTCCCTTAATGAACAAATGACCTGTAATATTTCCTTCATAATGATTTGGAGCAAGTCCATTGATACAGTAAGTAAGTGTGCTTTTCCCAGAACCAGAAGCTCCAACTATCAGTACTTTTTCTCCTGCATATATAGTTAAATTAATATTTTTTAATGTTGGTTCGACCTGTGCTCTATATTGAAATGTAAAGTCTTTAAATTGGATGATTGGTTTTTTCACAATAACGCTTCCTTCTTCATTAAAGTAGGTAGGATAGAATTGTGTCTGTCTCCAAAATGATTCATAGCTGCTTTGGAGACAGCACATGTATCACTTTCATTACTTGGACATGCTTTTGATATTGAATGCGATTGTCTTTAGAACGACATATAAATAGCTTTTTGAAAACTTCTAAAGTATTATAGTTCTTTTGTTAAGCTATTGCTTTTGGGTCTTGTTTTAGCATAGGCAAGTGCAAGGATGGAACCGAATATAGCTACAGTTATCATATTTGCTGTTCCAGCAACCATCCCTTGTGTAAATACTTTATTGGCAGGCTCCGCATATATAGCAATATCAAGGATAGGGGCTACTAAAAACCATGCAATTGCATTAGCGATAATTTGGAAGATATTAAAACGAATAAGTTCTTTTGCACCGAACACTCCTTCAGATAATTTGATGCATTTTCCTGCAATACCAATCATAAAGCCTACAATGCTTGATGCAATAACCCAACTAAACCAAGGTGACCCATAGAAAATTAAATCTTTTAATGAGTGCCCGATTAAACCAATTAAAAATCCAGCTACGGGTCCAAATAAAACTGATATTAATGCTAGAAAAGCATATGTTGTTTCAATGTTTGTGTTGGGAACACCTGAGGGTATTGAACCAAAACGTCCTAATATGATAAAGACTGCCGATCCGATACCTATTGCTACAATTGTTTTAATGGATAAAAGCCGATTCTTTTCCATTGTGAATCCCTCCTCTTTTTTATTTTTGATAGATTGGAGCCTTACGCATAGTAATTCTCCAATTAGTACCCGTTAAAATATTATGTGCCTTTGAAAAAGATCCTTGATTGATTGCTACGGCCATATTATCTAAGGAATTTACATAAACGAGGGGTTCTCCTACATGTACATCCGCAAAGGATTTTCCATAAACAATTTTATTTCGATAAACTTCTCTTCTATCGTTTTTAATCATTATTTCGATTTTGTCTCCGAATGTTACATCTAATTCATTAAATAATTCTCTGCTTATATTCGTCCATAGACTCCCAAATCGAACGTCAAGCACATCTATTGTTCCATGTACACTTTCACTTTTTTTATAGGACTCTACAACAGGAAGTTCAATAATGGTATTTATTTCAACTGTAGGTCCAATGTTTTCAAAATGAATAATGCTAGAAGCTAAACGTGCACCTGTATATGCATAAATGTCTCTTCCATGAAAGGTATAAGATACACCAGAATTAGGTAATCGGTTTAATGATTCGTCAATTTCACGAGCTTCTACAATTCCAAGCATTCGTTTAATATGGGTCAATGTACCGTTATCTGGAGTGATAATGTATTGGCCGAGTACCGTTTTAACAACAATGCTTCTTCTAGTCGATCCAACTCCAGGATCAACAACTGAAACAAAAACTGAATTCTCGGGCCAGTAGGAAACAGTTTGGATTAATCGATAAGAAGCTTCCCAAATATTATATTGAGGAATTTCATGTGTTAAATTAAATACTTTAATATTTGGATTGACTGAATAAGCAACACCATACATTGCGCTGACAGCGCCATCTTTTGTACCAAAATCTGATTGGAAAATTAATGCCTTACTCATACTTTTATTCTCCTTACTTTAAAAAATTAGAAAGTATAATAGTTCATAGAAAAATGATTGTAAGGTGTAGTTATTTTTCTATAATTTAGAATATTTAACATTTAATATACAACTCTCTATATAAGGTGTCAATCTTTTCCTACCTGAATAGTTGGTTTTGCGATGTATATATGATATTAAAGAATATGAGTCTATTCCCAATAATAGAAATCAATTTATATATTTTTATCTATACAAAAGATTAGTATAAGTACAATAAGACGGTGATGTGTTCTTTCTTTTACAGCCGTTACCAGTGATATCTCAAAGTCATAAGACGAGTTGTATAGATGATCAGGTAATGACCTTCTACAACTCGTCTTATGGAAGAGGAAAATGTAAGTCATTTTGGTCTCCCTATAAAATGCGGAGCTCTATGTCAATGAATGACACTAGCAAAGAGCTTACCCTTTTCTTATCGTTTATGAAATTATACAATTTTTGACTTATGGATAGCTTATGGATAGGCTACACTAGTTTAGACAGAAAAATTAAGGTCAAGTAGAATAGAATGAACAGTTAAAGAGGAGAATCTACATGACTAAAAGACAAAGAAGAACATTTACAGATGAATTCAAGAACCAAATGGTGCAATTATATTTGAACGGTAAACCACGAAAAGAAATCATTCGTGAGTACGAGTTAACATCTTCTGCGCTTGACAGATGGATTGCTCAAAGTGAAACAAGTGGATCTTTCAAAGAAAAGGACAATAAAACACCTGAACAGCTTGAATTAGAAAAGCTTCGTAAGGAACTGAAACAATTACAGATGGAAAATGATATTTTAAAGCAAGCAGCGCTGATACTAGGACGAAAGTAAATGTGATTAAACAAAATCAGCACAAATACTCGATATCAGCAATGTGTAATGTCCTACAATTACCACGAAGTACGTACTATTACGAAGCGAAAATAAAACCATCTGGGGATGAACTTTCATCTAAAGTTGTGGAGATTTTTCAAGCTAACCGTCAAAGTTACGGTACCCGAAAAATCAAAGTAGAATTAAAAAAACAAGGGTTAATAGTTTCTAGAAGACGGATTGGTCGAATGATGAAAGAAAATGGGTTAGTTTCGACCTATACATTAGCTCAGTTTAAGCCGTATCGTGACCAGTGTAATGAATCAACCATCAAAAATGAATTGAATCGTACATTTCACCAAGAAGAGCCATTAGCTGTGGTGGTAAGTGACTTGACATACGTGAGAGTTGGACAAAAATGGCACTACGTATGTTTATTTGTTGATCTCTTTAATCGAGAAATGATCGGATATAGTGCTGGTGCACATAAAGATGCACAACTCGTTTATCGTGCTCTTTCCACTATTAAAAGTGATCTAAGAAGGATTCGTCTTTTCCATACAGATCGAGGAAATGAGTTTAAGAACAAATTGATTGATGAAGCCTTAAAAACATTTGAAATTAAACGTTCTCTGAGTATGAAGGGATGTCCCTATGATAATGCCGTCGCTGAAGCGACGTTTAAAATCTTTAAAACAGAGTTTATCAGAGGTCAACGCTTTGAGAGTTTAGCAGATTTAGAGAGAGAATTAGCCGATTATGTACACTGGTTTAATCATATTCGCATACACGGAACATTGGATTACAAAAGCCCTGTTCAGTACAAACTTGAACACCTTAAAAAAGTTGTCTAGTTTAGTGTTGACTATCCATTATTTCAAATTGAAGTTTAGTGTAAGTGCCCAGCTCTTTGAGGGCATAAGCTAATCCGTCCAGAAGGTCTAAGAGCAAACAGGTAATAAGCAACAACAAAAATCAATGGTGGTTGGGGATATATGGAGGATTTTGTTCTTCCGCGCCTACTTCGTGATGCTCAAGTGTTAACAGTTTGGGAAGAAACAGCCAATATATTAGGTCTTGAAGTTATACGCCTTATGAAAGAATATCAGGCACATACTATTTTTCTTGATGAAATGAAGAGTGAACTTCATCTGTTTCCAAATCATCTTTTTTATTTAACGAAAAGTGTTTGGAAAGGACTGCAAATGTTAGAAAAATTAATGGATTACGTAGCAACTTCTACGGAAGAGAAGACGTTCAAACGTTTCATTCAAAGAAAATTGCTGAATTAATGACTCGTATCTTCGAGAGTGTCGTTGCAATAAAAAATATCGAATTTGGTAGTCATCGAGCTATTGCTGTTGCTGAAGTATTTAATGAGCAAACATGGAATAAAAACGAATGGTTGAACCAAGAAATGAAATCCGTACAATATTTTGAGACTATTGTTGCGTCTCATATAGTTACTAATAAAGTTAACCAATCGCAATAGTTGTTTTAGGAATCAAACCTTTAAAATTGTTCTCTTTTCAAAGAGCTTACTTACGAAACTGACAGAGAAAAAAAGAATGACTAGAACAGCGATTTTAATCGGATTTTTAATAATTGTAAGTAAATCATTACCTACTACACTAAAAAGAAATGTTAAACCAAATATCCCTATTGCAGATGCTAGTGCAAATTGTTTAAAGTTCATTTTGTTTAGGCCAGCAACAATTGTAATGACTGAGTTGGGAAATACAGGAATCATGCATAATATAGCAACAATTAATAGGCCTTTATTTTCTAACCAAACGGTATATTTTTTAACGTTATGACATTCGGTATATTTTTTTATAAAGGTTCTGTTTCCAAAAAATCTAAACAAACCATATAACGACCATGCTCCAACTACGCACCCTATATACGAAAGTATGAAGCCTCCAAACAACCCAAAAATAGCAGCGTTTCCCATAATAAAAGCAGATAAAGGTAGGAATGGTAGAAATGCTTCTATAAAGGTTAAGAATACAGCAAAAAGAGGACCAATCTTCTCATAGCTATGAATCATTGTTTGGAACATATCTAAATGAATGAATTGCTGAAGTTCATGTAACATTTTTGTACTCCTTCTTCTAGTATTCGATATCTACACTTTTTCTATTTTGGTAATTTTTTATCCTACTATGACTTTATCAAGCAGATATGAAGAAAGACTGAATACAATTCTTAATTATTTCTTAAGGTTATGTCGGTAGATGCATTTGGTATGTTGTGTGAAATAGAACAATTATTAATTTAAAAGTAAAAATGAGTGGCAAAGCAAGACCCTTGTAGATAGAGTAATACAAGGGAGCTATATAGTAAGTGAGATTATTCAGTCGAAGTCAAAAATAAAAGTCCTCAAGCATTTGGCTTGAGGACTCTTTGGTTAAAGAAAATATTTGTTATTTGCATCTAGCGGTTTTCTAATAAGAGATAGTTGATTGTAACCATTTATCTACTTACTGCTTGTACTTTACCTTGTAATTCTTCAAAATCATATACACGTTCTACATATATTTGATGCCATATCATGAATACAAGTATAGTCCAGATTTTTCGACTGTTATCTTTTTTATTTGCACAATGCTCTTCAAGTAATTTCAATACCTCTTGTTTATTGAAAATGCCATCTGTTTGGCTTGTTTGAATAATATTTACAGCCCAATCATGCATTTCGTTTTTAAGCCAATGACGAATAGGTACAGGGAATCCTAATTTTTTTCGATTTAATACATGATCTGGGACAATACCTTCTGCTGCTTTACGTAAGATGTATTTCGTTGTATTATGAGCAATTTTATCCTTAGAATGGATTTTTGCTGCAACATTAAATACTTCTTTATCCAAGAATGGTACACGTAACTCAAGCGAATTAGCCATCGTCATTTTGTCGGCTTTTAATAAAATGTCACCACGCAACCAAGTGTGGATATCTAAATGTTGCATTTTTGTAACAGCGTCATAGCCTTTTGATTCATGATAAATTGGTGCTGTTACAGTTTGGTAGCCTAAGTTTGGCGTATATTCTTTTAGGAGAAGTTTTTTATCTTTTTCTTCAAATATTTTAGCATTACCAATGTATCTCTCTTCCATTGGTGTTACACCACGTTCAATAAAGCTTTTTCCTTTTACACCGTCAGGTAGAATGCTACTAAATAGCTTTAACGTATTTTTGACAGGTCCAGGAATTTTATTAAACATGCTTAATGATTCAGGCTCTCGATAAATATTGTATCCTCCAAATAATTCATCTGCCCCTTCTCCTGATAATACAACTGTTACATGTTTTCTAGCTTCGCGGGCTACAAAATATAATGGAACAGCAGCTGGATCAGCAAGAGGATCATCCATATGCCAAATAATTTTTGGTAATTCCTTCATGAACTCTTCAGGAGGAATTACATAGCTTATATTTTCTAATCCAAGTGCAGCGGCGGTTTCTTCGGCAACATTAATTTCACTAAAACCATCGCGTTCAAATCCTACAGAGAAAGTTTTGATATTTGGATTAAATTGTTTGGCGATTGAAACGATAATGGAAGAATCGATTCCGCCTGATAAGAATGAGCCGACAGGAACATCACTACGCATATGAACATTAACTGAATCCAGTAAAACATCGCGAATTTCTTTTGTTAATTGATCTTCAGAAGTGTTTTTTATGTTGAAATTTGGTTTCCAATAGCATTGAATATCCATTGCTTGTCCAGGTTTTTGCGTAAAACAATGTCCTGGTGCTAGTTTTTTAATTTGTGTTGTCATTGTATTTGGTTCAGGAACGTATTGGAAACTTAGGTAGTGCTGTAAAGAATCATGATCTAGGTCGCCATCCATCGCTAAGAGAATACTTTTCTTCTCAGAAGCAAAGTAGGTAGCATTACCTTGTTCATAATAGAAAAATGGCTTTATTCCAAATGGATCTCTAGCACCAAACAAGATTTTTTCTTGCTTGTCCCAAATTAAAAAGCCAAACATACCACGTAGTTTTTTGACAGCTTCTTCTTTAATTGAGCTATATAAGGCAATAATTACCTCTGTATCAGATTCAGTAGCAAATGTGTAACCTTGCTCAATAAGCTCTTTTTTTAATTCAATATAATTGTAAATTTCTCCGTTAAAAATAATCCAATAGCGCTCATTTTCATATGAAAGTGGTTGATGACCAGTTTCAAGTCCTATGATACTAAGTCTTCGAAATCCAAAGCTAACATGTTCATCAAAATAAAAACCATCGTCATCTGGTCCTCTATGGGTAATGATTTCGTTCATTTCTTTTAATTTATTTTCTATATCAAGATTTTTTTTATCGTGAATACATCCTACAAATCCGCACATGTGAAGACACCAACCTTATGTTTAATATCAAAATTCTGTTAGTATTACTAATATAGAATAAACCAAGTCATTTTATTATATTGATAAAACAAAAATGTCAATTATGTTTAAAGAATGGAATGCTCTTTTAAAAACTAACATCAAAAATTATACTCCTTATAACCACTAATAGGAACCAATAAACTGTTACATTTTAAAATAAAATATAACCATTTTTAGAAATTGAATTTCTGTAAGTACATAGAACTATTATATTTGTATTGAGTATTTTTGAAATTATACCTTCTATGATATATATCCTATGATGTTATGACCAGTCAGTGATTTGTTTATTTGTGAAAAAAGAGGAAGAGATATTTTATTGTCGTTATTTAAAATTGTATTAAAAAAATGCTATTTTATTAACGATTTTTAGAAATGGAAATTTTTAATGAATGTGAACTCTTTTTATGGATTTGAATGACTGATATGGCAGGATTATTTTTCGGATTGAAAATGAAATTAGAAAGTATCTCGGACATCCGTATTCCGGTGCTAAGACTGTTTATCCTGGTGGAGTTTCAGAACAAGTGGACGAAAAAGTAACTAATTCTCTACAGCAAGTGGTGGAACTTTAAATATTGTAAAGAATGTATGATCTACTTCTTATCAAAATTCCCTCATCTGTCCAAATGAAATGGAAAAGAAAAAATATGAATGATGCTAAGAGATGTGTTAAGAAGTAATTATGATAGTGAAGTTGTTGAAGAGCCTAAAATTGATAAGGTAAACTTTAATGCATTTCCTATTATGTCATTAATTATAGCAAATGTTCAAATTTAACTTCTTGAATTAATAAAACTTCTACTTCTAGAAGATGAAGTAGTTCATGCCATGGAAGGGTTAGATGGTGTCATCGATACGAACGTCTGGTCATCAGCTAAGAAATTCAACTTGTTTATAAAGAGGACAAGAGAAAGAAGCATAATCTAAAAGCTGCTACAGTTAAAGAAATAATTAAATTATCAAACATTCGTGTTCCGTTAAGGTTGTTCACTTAGTTGTAGTAGGAGTCTTGCATCTGTTCACTTGACCTTTTTATGCTCATTTTATTCACTTGAACGTATTTAAAAACAACAATCTTCTAGAAAACAGCCTCTTGAATAAAAAATGCCAACTCTATAATAGTTAAATAAAACTAACAAATTGCTGGAGAAAATAGATTATAAAGTATAAATTTGTATAAAATATTATAATTGTATAAAGTTTTTTGATAATTTAGAAAAATAATTCTGTAAAATTGTTGCATTATTCAATAAAAATGGTTATAGTTAAATAACTATCAAACTATTCAAAAAAGTCATTGTAAGCGTTTTATATTTATAAAACATTTACTAGATAGTTTTTTTATTTATCTAAAATGTAATAATGTGTATTTTTTGTAATAATTTTATAAAGTGATATTATTATACTTCCTCTTTCTTGGTCTTAAAAAAGAAAGAAGCCTACTTCATTATTGTGCAAACATATAAACAAACCAACATTCACCGCAAATGACTTAACTTCAATGCGTTAATCAAGTAAATGATTCTATTTTTCTTGTTTAATATACGACTAAAATGTTAGGAGGATTTCAATGATAACTTTCGAAAAAGTGAATAAATTTTATGGCGACTTTCAAGTGCTAAATGATATTAATCTCACAATTAATAAGGGTGAGGTAGTTGTTATAATTGGCCCGTCTGGGTCGGGGAAAAGTACGATGCTAAGATGTATTAATCAACTTGAAACCATATCAGATGGATTATTAACGGTTAATGGTACCGTCGTAAATGATAAAAAGACAAACATCAATCATCTTAGAAAAAATATAGGGATGGTATTTCAACATTTTCATCTATATCCTCATAAAACCGTATTAGAAAACATTATGTTAGCTCCTATAAATGTGCTAGGCCAATCGAAAGAAGAAGCGAAAAAAACAGCACTTTATTATTTAGATAAAGTAGGGATTCAAAACAAAGCCAATTCCTATCCATCCCAATTATCTGGAGGTCAACAGCAACGTGTAGCGATTGCAAGAGGATTAGCAATGCATCCAGAAATCATGCTGTTCGATGAACCAACATCAGCATTAGACCCAGAAATGATTGGAGAAGTTTTAGATGTAATGAAAAACCTTGCCAATGAAGGGATGACGATGGTAGTCGTAACGCATGAAATGGGCTTTGCAAAAGAAGTGGCCGATAGAATCGTGTTTATCGATCAGGGACGTATTTTGGAAGAATCAACACAGGCTGAGTTTTATGAAAACCCTAAAGAGGAAAGGGCAAAATTATTCCTTAGCCGTATTTTAAATCATTAATTTTTAGAGGGGGATTTACATGAAGAAAACTAAACATTTATTAAAATTATTAGTTATTTCACTTTTAGCTTTCGTACTATTGGCTGCCTGTGGATCGAAGGAAGAGAAGGATGGCAAAAATGCCGCAACAGGTATAGATGCAATTAAAAAAGCAGATAAAATTGTTTTTGGGGTTAAAAATGACACAAAACTATTTGGTTTAAAAAATCCAAGTACGGGTGAAATTGAAGGTTTTGATATTGATATTGCAAAAGAAATTGCCAAAAGTATTTTAGGTGATGAAACAAAAGTTGAATTTAAAGAAGTAACATCAAAAACTCGTATTCCGATGCTACAAAACGGTCAAATTGATGCTATCGTTGCGACAATGACTATTACTGAGGAACGTAAAAAAGAAGTTGATTTCTCAGATGTATATTTCGAAGCAGGTCAAGCTTTACTAGTGAAAAAAGGTAGCAAAATTAAAGGAATTGAAGATATCAAAGACAGTACAAAAGTAATTGCTGTTAAAGGATCAACTTCTGCAATTAATATTCGTGAGCATGCTCCTAAGGCTCAGGTTTTAGAATTTGAAAACTATGCAGAAGCATTTACAGGATTAAAAGCAGGTCAAGGAGATGCTTTAACTACCGATAACTCAATTCTTTATGGAATGGCAAGTGAAGATTCAAATTATGAAGTTGTAGGTGAGCCATTTACTGATGAGCCTTATGGTATCGCGGTTAAAAAAGGAAATAAAGAATTACAAGAAGCTATTAATAAAACTATTAAAGATTTAAAAGACAGTGGTAAGTATGATGAGATTTATAATAAATGGATTCAAATGAAATAAAGGTTAAATTTGTGCATAATCCTCAAATCAAGATGAGTATACTTTTACTCATCTTGATTGTTTTAAGGAGTGGTGAAAATGTTAGATTTTTCCATACTTATTGACAATCTAGACATGTATTTAGAAGGATTTAAGTATACACTTTTTGCTAGCTTTCTAGGCTTAGTTAGCAGCTTTATTATTGGAACTATTGTAGCTGTTTTTAGAATATCTCCACTTAAAATATTGAATGGCATAGGAACTGTATATGTGGAAGTTTTTCGTAATATCCCATTACTAATAGTTGCTCTTTTTATATTTGTTGGTTTACCTACTATAGGAATTCGATTTGATGGTTTTATTGCAGGAACAATTGCTCTATCGATTTATACGTCTGCTTTCATAGCAGAAGCGATTCGAGCTGGTATTCTTTCAGTTCCGAAAGGGCAAATGGAGGCTGCACGTTCTTCAGGATTGACCTATTATCAAGCTATGAGATTGATTATTTTACCACAAGCTATCAAAATTGTTATTCCTCCGCTTGGAAATCAGTTTATTAATCTCGTAAAAAATTCCTCAATTTTAGGAGTAATTGCCGGCTTAGATCTTATGTATTATGGAGATTTAATTTCAGCAAGAAGTTTTGTTGTATTCGATGTATATATTTTTGTAGCGATATTTTATTTAATTATTACAATTCCTTTAAGCATTGGCGTTCGATACCTTGAGAAACGCTTAGCGCAAAGTAATTGAAAGGAGTGAACGTAAATGGATTTTGTCGGTGCATATACTCCTGATCATATTATGTTTTTACTTGAAGGTTTGTTCGTTACGTTGAAGATTGCTGTAATATCGATCGTTTTGAGCTTTATAATAGGTGGAATCATTGCTATTGTAAGATATGCAAAGGTTCCTGTTCTTTCCCAGGTATTTGCGTTTATTGTAGAGATCATTAGGAATTCACCTCTATTATTAATCATTTTCTTTACGTACTTCGCTTTACCGGAAATAGGAATCAATTTAGGCATTACACTTTCTGCGATTGCAGCTTTAACAGTATTTGAATCAGCTATGCTTTCAGAAGTCATTCGAAGTGGATTAAATTCCATTGAAAAAGGTCAAATTGAGGCAGGACGTTCTTCTGGATTAACATATATACAAACTCTTCGATTAATTGTGTTACCTCAAGCTTTACGTCGGATGGTTCCGCCAATTGTAAGCCAGTTTATTTCATTATTAAAAGATACATCATTAGCAGTTGTTATTGCGCTTCCTGAGCTAACCCATAATGCCCAAATTATTAATGCGCAATCTATAAAATATACGATTCCTATTTTCCTATTAATTGCTGCCATGTATTTTGTTGTGAATTATGCATTATCAGTAGTTGCTCGCCGATTAGAATTAAAGAAAGCATAATGGTTTACAATTTAAATGGAAGCTTGATTTAGCAAATGAGTTAGAAATTGATAAAGAATGTATAAAAGGTGTCTCAAAAGTTAAGCTTTTGACGGACACCTTTTTCTATGAAAAATTATAGAATATAAAGCAGTGTAAAATTGAAGAATAATTATTTGACATCATACCCTTAAGGGTATAATATAAACTCATTATTATATTCCTAAATAGAATAGAGGCTGATATAATGACATATATTATTGTATTTTTCTTATTAGTTTTCTTTGTCTCGTTATATAAACGATACGTTCCAGTTATTGGAGTTCCGTGTAAACATATAAATAATGATCAAATTGAGCAATCTAAGGTTATTGTTGATTTAAGAGATTACAATGATTCAGATAAGACTCACCTAGAGGAAGCAATTCGTATACCTGTTGCATATTTACAAAGATATCATCATGAAATTCCAAGTAAAAATGTGCATATTATTGTTAACGATCGAATTGAAAAAAACATGGGCATTCGCTTGTTACGTAAAAAAGGGATTTCAGTGGATTCATATACGATGAGTAATTGCTCTTGTAGTTAGTGAAAGGAAGTATTTAGAAAGGCTTTTGTCCTTTTTAAATGGATAAAAGGAGGATGGGATTTATGGAGTACGATAAACAAATTAAAAATCGAGTAAAGCGTATAGAAGGACAATTAAGAGGGATTTTACGCATGATGGAAGAAAATAAAGATTGTAAAGAAGTCATTACGCAATTATCTGCGACTAGATCAGCTATTGATCGTACTATTGGCGTCGTTGTTAGTTCGAATTTAGTGGAATGTGTTCAGAATGCAGAATCACAAGGTAAGGATACAGAAGCCTTAGTGAAAGAAGCAGTAAACTTACTTGTAAAAAGTAGATAAGATAAAAGAGTTGACAGTCTCTTTTATTTTTATTATCATTTATACCCATAGGGGTAATTTATATTTTTTGAACATTAATATACCCATAGTGGTATAATTGGACGATTTGGGAGGAAAACAATGACGGAGAAAAAAAGAACTACAATCGTTTTATTTAGTGGAGATTATGATAAGGCGATGGCCGCATATATAATTGCTAATGGTGCAGCTGCATACGATCATGAGGTGACCATTTTTCACACATTTTGGGGATTAAATGCTTTAAGAAAAGACGAAAGTATTGAAATGAAAAAAAGTTTTATGGAAAAAATGTTTGGAAAAATGATGCCTAGAGGTTCTGAAAAAATGGGCCTTTCAAAAATGAACTTTGCAGGAATGGGACCTAAAATGATTAAGGGTATTATGAAAAAGCATAATGCGTTAACAGTTTCACAATTGATTGAAATGGCTCAGGAGCAAGACGTTAAACTAGTAGCTTGTACGATGACGATGGATTTATTGGGATTAGGTCAATCTGAATTATTAGACGGTATTGAATATGCAGGTGTAGCAGCTTATTTAGCTGATGCAGAAGATGGTAATGTGAATCTATTTATTTAAAAAGAGGGATCTATTATGGATTGGATGAATGTTCTACTAATTATACTTTTAGTAGCTTTTGTGGTATGGCGGATGATGCCAACCAAAGGAGTTCGAAACATAAACACAACTGAATTAAAAAAATTATTAAATGATAAAAATATGCAATTCATTGATGTGAGAACTCAAGGTGAGTTTAGGGGCAATCATATTAGGGGATTTAAAAATATACCCTTGCATGAATTAAATTCTAAAGCATCACAATTATCTAAGGAAAAAGAAGTCGTTGTTATTTGTCAAAGTGGAATGAGAAGTAATAAAGCTAGTAAGCTATTAAAAAAACTAGGCTTTCAAAGTGTTACCAATGTTAAGGGTGGCATGAGTGCCTGGTCATAATATGAATGAAAGAAGGAATATATGATGAAAGAGATTACACCACAAGAAGTAGAAGCATTTTTGAAAGAGGGAAAAAAATTAAACCTTATTGATGTTCGTGAAACAGATGAAGTAGCTCAAGGGAAAATTCCTACTGCTATCAATATTCCTTTAGGATTAATTGAATTTCGTATGAATGAATTGGATAAGTCTAAAGAGTATATAATGGTTTGTCGTTCAGGTGGTAGAAGTGGTAGAGCAACACAATTTTTAGAAAGCCAAGGCTACAATGTTATTAATATGAATGGTGGAATGCTAGCTTGGGAAGGTGAAACTGAGTAAAGTAACATACTCGTTTGGGAAAAGGATGTAGGAGGAATATGGATGGGAATTAAAGTTGATGTAACTTTAGATGCAAAAGGGCTAGCATGCCCAATGCCAATAGTAAGAACAAAAAAAGCAATGAATACATTAGAATCTGGTCAAGTGTTAGAGGTAGAAGCAACAGATAAAGGATCTAAGACTGATATCAAAGCATGGGCAGAAAGTACAGGACATCAGTATATTGGTACGGTTGAAGAAGGCGATGTTTTAAAGCACTATTTAAGAAAAGCTTCAGGAGAAGAAAAAAGTGAGCGTAAGCATCCAAATGTAGTCAGCAATAAGCAACTGCAGGAAAAGCTACAAGCTGATAAGTCTATCGTTGTAGTCGATGTGCGTGAATCTGCTGAATTTGCATTTAATCATATACCTGGGGCAGTATCTATTCCTTTAGGTGAGCTCGACCAACGACTTTCAGAATTAAACCAAGATGATGCAATTTTTGTGGTATGCAGATCTGGCAATAGAAGTGATATGGCAGCACAAAAATTATCAGCAAATGGTTTCAAACATGTAACTAATGTCGTACCAGGTATGAGTGAATGGTCATAATGTAAGAGGAAAATAAATGACATTACCTAGTGTGATAAAGCATTAGGTAATGTATAACCGAATATTTAAGGAGAGTTCAACATGAGTAAAAGAGTAGCAATTATTGCAAGTAATGGTGGATTATTCGATGCTTACAAAGTATTTAATATAGCTAATGCGGCAGCGGCAACGGACCAAGAAGTAACAGTTTTCTTTACATTCGAAGGTTTAAATTTAATTCATAAGGCAGCCAACCAACAGCTTGCTATGCCAGAAGGCAAAGAACATTTTGCGGAAGGCTTTAAGAAGGCAAATGTTCCTTCTATTCCAGAACTAGTATCTATGGCACAAGAAATGGGTGTGAAATTTATTGGTTGCCAAATGACGATGGATGTAATGGGACTTACTGAAGAAGATTTTGTAGACGGTATTGAAGTTGGTGGAGCAGTAACGTTTTTAGATTTTGCAAAAGATGCTGATGTAACATTAACGTTTTAATTTTTAAACCAAAATATACCTATGGGGGTAATTGAAGAAATGGCAATGAACATGATGACTGCTAAAGAAGTAACGAAGAAAGTTATGAATAAGGACTCTTTATTTATATTAGATGTACGAAATGAAACAGATTTCGCTGATTGGAAAATTGAAGGAGAAAACTTTGACTATTTAAATGTACCATATTTTGAATTGCTAGATGGTGTAGAAGGAATTATGGATAAAATTCCAAATAATAAAGAAGTCTTAGTTGTTTGTGCGAAAGAAGGATCATCTATTATGGTAGCAGAAATGTTATCTGATGAGGGCCTTACAGTATCCTATCTTCAAGGTGGAATGAAAGCTTGGAGTGAATACCTAGAGCCTGTAAAGGTGGGAGATTTAAAAGATGGCGGCGAAATCTATCAATTCGTTCGTATCGGAAAAGGTTGCTTATCGTATATGGTTTTATCAAATGGAGAAGCAGCAATCATTGATGCAACACGTTTAACAGATGTATTTATTGATTTTGCAAAAGCTAAAGGTGCGACAATCAAACATGTTTTTGATACACATTTACACGCTGACCATATTTCCGGTGGACGTCAAATTGCCGCAGCAACAGGTGCAGTATATTGGTTACCTCCAAAGGACGCAGAAGAGGTTGTATTTGAGTATGAGAAATTAGAAGGTGGCAATGACGTAAGTATTGGTCACACTACAATCAATATTCATGCATTATACTCTCCGGGGCATACAATTGGTTCAACATCTTTTGTTGTAGATGAGAAATTCTTATTAACTGGTGATATTTTATTCATTGATTCTATTGGACGTCCAGACTTGGCTGGTCTAGCAGATGATTGGGTTGGCGATTTACGCGAAACTTTATATAAACGTTATAAAGAATTGTCTGAAGAGCTAATTGTATTACCTGCTCATTTTATGATTATTGATGAGTTAAATGATGATGGAAGTGTTTCTGAAAAACTAGGTACATTATTCGCCCAAAATCATGGTTTAAATATAGAAGATGAAGAAGAGTTTAGAAATATAGTATCTAAAAATCTTCCTCCACAACCTAATGCGTATCAAGAAATTCGTAAAACAAACATGGGAAGAATTACACCAAATGAAGAAGAGCAACGTGAAATGGAAATTGGCCCAAATCGTTGTGCAGTTCGATAAAGGGAAGCTTTAATCTTAAAATAAGAATCTACTAATCATTAGCCTAAAGGTTTGTACGTCAGATTTAGCTTAAATATCAAAAGTAAAACCAAAAACAATGAAAAGGATGAGAATAAATATGATTAAATCAGATCAAGTACTAGATGCAAAGGGATTAGCATGTCCAATGCCAATCGTAAGAACAAAAAAAGCTATTAATAGTTTAGAGGTTGGCCAAGTATTAGAGGTTCATGCAACAGATAGAGGATCATTAAAAGATTTAACAGCTTGGACGAAATCAACAAGACATGAGTTGCTTGATTCATTAGAAGATAATGGGGTATATAAATTTTGGGTGAAAAAGAGTGAATAAAAGATAGTGAGAGAGGCTGTCTAAAAAGGGAGTATCAATCCCTTTTTAGACGCCTCTACGCTTCAATGTCTGTATTGTTATTTTCTTAGAAAAATTGATTTATAGCGCTTTGTGATGTGTCTGGCTTTATTTTGCTTCTTTTACAAAAGACCTTTTGAGTCAACCACTTTTGCTCTTTTCTAAGGCTATCTTTAAAGGTTTGTTGTTTTAAATAAGTACGGTGAATAAATCGGTTGAAATAAAGGAGCGTAAGTCTTTAGACTCTTTCGGGAAAAAACGAAATAGGTGACACCCACCAGCGCACTCATCGCCGATACCAGAATTAAGCCTATACTCACTACTAGACAACAAACTATGAGAAAATAGCCTTTCTAAAAATAAAAAATGATCCTCATTAACTGATTTAGTAAAGAAGGGAGGAAATTCACTATGGATTTTGGCTTTATATTAACGATATTTTTAATCGGGTTAATAGGCTCCTTCATCTCAGGAATGGTTGGTATAGGAGGCTCTATCATTAATTACCCGATGCTATTATATATTCCTCCATTATTAGGATTTACGGCTTTTAGTGCACATGAGGTTTCGGGTATTAGTGCTATTCAAGTCGTTTTTGCAACAGTAGGAGGAGTATGGGCTTATAGAAAGAGCGGTTATTTAAACAAAAATTTAATATTGTTTATGGGCTCAGCGATTTTAATAGGTAGCTTTGTGGGTGGGTACGGTTCGCAATTAATGCCGGAGTCGACTGTAAATATCATTTATGCAATTTTGGCTACAATAGCAACGATAATGATGTTTATTCCGAAAAAAGGCTTAGATGATATACCTGCAGACCAAGTAAAGTACAATAAATTATTAGCAATGTTCTTAGCATTAATTGTCGGATTGGCAGCTGGGATTGTTGGAGCTGGAGGCTCTTTTATTTTGGTTCCCATTATGTTAGTAGTTTTAAAGATTCCTACAAGGATAACGATTGCCACTTCTCTTGCGATTGCCTTTATTTCATCAATCGGCTCAACCATTGGTAAAGTCACAACTGGTCAGATTTCCTATTTACCGGCACTGGTGCTAATTGTATCAAGCCTCATTGCTTCACCTATAGGCGCGAAGGTCGGCCAGAAGATGAATACAAGGATTTTACAAATTGTATTAGCTATCCTAATCATGGCGACTGCTATAAAAGTTTGGTTGGATATTATTTAGTAGTTTATTGAATAGGATCATGATGGATGTTTAAATTTTTTCAGAAGGGGTACAAATGCTTTGTAAAAGAAATTAATGAGGAGGATTATTATCTTATGAGAGCATTAAGTCGTTGGAACCCAGATAAACAGCCAATGGAACAATTTAAAAAAGAAATGAACGATGTTTTTCAACGCTTTTTTGACGATTCATTTTTCCCTTCAACAAGTTCTTTCTTTAACAAGGCAGATGTTTATACACCTGCAATGAATATTGAAGAAAAAGATGATTCGTATTTAATTGATGTAGAAGTACCAGGTGTAGATCCTAAAGATGTAGATATTCAACTAGATGGCAATATGATTGTTATTAAAGGTGAAAAACATCAAGAAAATGAAACAAAAGATGAAAATAAAAAAATGCATGTAATAGAACATAGCTATGGTTCGTTTTACCGTTCTTTCGCATTACCTGAAAATGCCGATTTGGATTCTATTACTGCAGAAAATAAAAACGGTATGTTATATATTACAGTACCTAAAAATAAAGAAAGTAAGACTCGTCGTATAGATATTAAGTCTTAATAAGATAAAAGGGGAGAAGTTTAGGGAGTTTTTCTAAACATCTTCCCTTTTTTGTATATAATTTTGAACTTAGATCGCTGTCTAGTGCCAGCGGTTATCTCCTAGTGAGCTTCCCGTTTCTCTTTTTGATAAGTTAACATCGAATTGATACGCTCTTCGTTTTTTCTTTATCTCATATGAACTGTTCCAAGGTGTTTGTACTATGAAACAAATGGAGGACCATTCAAGGATCATTAATAATCCCTATTAAGATAACCCCTCTTTCTTGCTTACTGTAGTTTTTATAAGTGGCTTTTGTAAAGTGGACTAGTCTTTTTACTGGCTGACACTTCTTTATAATACCAGTTTTCATAGCCTAATATTGATTTTGAAAGCTTTCCTTCTGAGCTAAATCGCAAATAGAAGGTATGGGGAACATGTACATTACCTATTCGGCTGCAGCTAACTCTGTCATGTCATAAATAGCTTTTTAGTGATATCCTTGTTTCAACAGATAATATAAATTAGCCCTTCTTTATCTTTTTTTGAGGATATTGCTAAGGCTTTAGGAAGCCTTAAAAAAAAGCAGCCTTTATAAAAAGGCCGCTTGAAATGAGAAATAAAATGAGATGTTACTGCATGATTAAGCTTTTTCAACTAATTCTTTTGGTACTGTTAAGCCAAGACCTTCAGCTACTGCTGTACCGTATTCAGGGTCTGCTTTGTAAAAATGGCTAATTTGAAGAAGTTTAATTTCTTCTTTTTCAACTGGTTTCATCGCTGAAACGATATTAGCTACTAAACGCGCTCTTTCTTCCGACGTTAGTAATCGATATAGATCCCCGGCTTGTGTATAGTGGTCAGCATGATCATAAGCAACACTATCAGCAACACCTGTTACAGGTAGTGATGGACGTTTGTATTCAGGTGCTTCTGCAGGTCCACTAAAGCTATTTGGTTCATAGTATACTTTACTACCACCATTATCATCTGGACGCATAAATCCGTCACGTTGATAATTATGAACAGGACATTGTGGACGGTTAATTGGAAGAGCATTATGATTTGCACCTACACGATAACGATGAGCATCTGCATATGCAAATAATCTTCCTTGAAGCATTTTATCAGGCGATACATCGATACCAGGAACGAGTGATCCAGGAGAGAAAGTAGCTTGTTCCACTTCAGCAAAGTAATTTTCAGGATTTCGGTTTAATACCATACGTCCTACTTCGATTAATGGATAATCTTTTTGTGACCATACTTTTGTAACATCGAAAGGATCAAAGCGATATTTATCCGCATCCTCAAATGGCATGATTTGAACAGATAATTTCCAAGAAGGGAAATTGCCTTCAGCAATCGCATTGAATAAGTCTTCTGTATGGAAGTCTGGATTTTCTCCAGCAATTTTTGCTGCTAAATCTACATCCATATTTTTAATGCCTTGCTCTGTTTTAAAGTGGTATTTTACCCAAACTCCTTGACCATCTGCATTTACCCATTGATATGTATGGCTTCCGTAACCATTCATGTGGCGGAATGTCGCTGGAATTCCTCTATCAGACATAAGGATTGTTACTTGATGTAATGATTCAGGAGATAGTGACCAGAAATCCCAAACAGCCGTAGGATTTTTTAAATGGGTTTGTGGATCTCTTTTTTGTGTGTGAATGAAATCAGGAAATTTAATAGCATCACGGATAAAAAATACAGGTGTATTATTACCAACTAAATCATAGTTTCCTTCTTCTGTATAGAATTTAACTGCAAAACCTCGTGGATCTCGAACTGTATCTGAAGAACCTAGCTCTCCTGCTACAGTAGAGAAACGGATGAACATCGGTGTGCGTTTTCCTACTTCAGATAAAAAAGCAGCTTTTGTATACTTTGTTAAATCGTTAGTTACTTCGAAGTAACCATGTGCTCCAGCACCTTTTGCGTGAACAACACGCTCTGGAACACGCTCTCTATTAAAGTGAGCTAATTTTTCAAGTAAATGAACATCTTGAATTAATGTTGGACCGCGTGAACCTGCTGTTTGAGAATTTTGGTTATCTCCAACAGGAGCACCCCAGCTAGTCGTTAAATGATTATTTGGCATAAGTAAATCCCCCTTATGAGTATTAACAATTTCAATAATTAAATGATAACAGTTTTCAATATAAAATCAATGCTTTTTTATAATAATTATAAAATAGGATAAATTATTTGGTTTTGTCTATTTGAATTATCAGGGTGGTAGTTATAATAAAATGAAAAATTAGAGTTTGAAATGAATACAATCATTGTTCTACATAAGAATATCCATATTGTTTTAACTTGTTGTTATATATTATTCTTTGAAAATATCACATGTATCCTAGTTGATAAAATCAAATAATTAAGAATGATATTTTCTAAATGATAATTGTGTTGTTTAAATGATAATATTGAGTCGAATCTAAGAGAAAAATGGTGTGAATAATGGAAGCGTGTCGAAAGATGTATAGTGAAAATAGGGAGATTGAATTTATTAAACATGATTTTGGGTATTCATACATTACCACATGTATACGATTTGCTTGTCAAAGGTAGGAGTATGAGAAGTATTGTTATCCTAATAAAAATAAGTAGCCCCCTAAATGAAGAAAGCTACTTATTTGTAACGATTTTTATAAAATCTATGCTGAATACGTACTTTTGATTTTATCTTTCTTTTTAAATGGCCAAAAACTCCATTTTCCAAGTAGAACAATAATAGCAGGTACAAGCATTGAACGAACGATAAATGTATCAATAAGAATACCCAATGCAACGATAAAGCCGAATGTAAACAATTCCATGATTGGCTGTGTTGTTAAAACGGCGAAAGTGGCTGCTAAAATTAAACCAGCAGAAGATATAACGCCACCAGTTAATCCTACGCCCCGCTGTACGGCATCTTTTAGTGAGAGGTGTCCGACTTCTTCTTGAATTCGAGAAACAAGCATAATATTGTAATCGACTCCTAAAGCGACTAAAAATACAAAGGTATATAAAGGAATTCTAGAGCTAATAGCATCAATATCAAATAGGTGTTCCAATAGCCACATTCCTAATCCTAACGCAGAGAAATAGGATAAGAGAATTGTCCCCATCATATAGATTGGTGCAATGATGGAGCGTGTTAAAATACCAAGCATGATTGTAATAAAGATTGTAACAAGAGTTACAACAATTAGTGTATCTCTGTCATTAGCACGGTCTACGTCAGCTTGATGAGCAGTTTCACCAGAAAAATATAGAGATGAATCAGCCCTTAAATCGCTTGATTTTAAGAATGTATTCGATTTACTTTGAAGTTTTTTCACTGTATCGATTGCTTCTAATGAATACGGATTATCCGTTAATGTAATGGTAAATTTAGCTGCTTTTCCATCTTCGGATAATATAGCTTCAGGATTCATTTTTAACATATCTATTGAAGGAGAAACACTTTCCACTCCGTCTTGTTTTGAGATGTCTTCAGCAAGTGATGCTAGTTTTTCATTATCAATTCCATCTTTAGATTCGATTAAAACGTTTGTTGGAGCTAAACTTCCTGGTGAATATTTATTTTCAAGAATCTCAAATCCTTGGCGAGACTCTAAGTCATCAGGGAATGATTTTAATAAGTTAAAAGAATAATGTATGTTAAACACATTAAAAGAGAATGTTAACATAATTATTGTAATGATCGTTGCCACAATTCCTGGTTTTTTTGATACAAAGGAACCAAACTTATTCCAAATGGTATGTTTGTTTTTAAGGGGCTTATTAGGTTTCGGGATAAATGGCCAAAAGGCTACTTTTCCGAATAAAGTGAATAAAGCAGGTACAAGTGTAAGCCCACCAATGACGATAATTAGCATAGCGATTGAAAATACAGGAGCGAAGTTTCGGTATGCTGCATCAGATGCAAAGAACAGTATTAACACTGAAACAATTACTGTAGCTCCACTAAAGAAAATGGGTTTAGCGACTTGCTTCATAGCATTTGTCATGCTTTCATATTTATTGTTTGAAACAGCTAATTCTTCACGAAATCTTGCAAAAACAAAGAGTGAATAATCGGTAATAGCTGCAAACAATAAAATCGACATGATGGATAATGTTTGAGAATCAAGAAAAACGCCTGCTTTTCCTGCTAATCCTAATGTTTGATTCACCACTTGATAGACAATTCCACAAGCAAGTAATGGAATAATAGCTAATAATGGTGAACGGTAAATAACAATGAGTAAAACTAAAATGAGTGCAACAGTTGAAAGTATTAATACAACGTCAGCATTCTCAAATAATTTTGTAGCATCTGAGGCGATTGCTGCAGGACCGGTCATTTTGTATGTTACTGAATCTGCGACGTTTTCTTTTGCTATCTTTTCAATTTTTTCTAGAGTTTTTGTAATCGTTTTTGTTTCTAAATCTGCTTGTAATGTAACAGGTAATGTAAGACTAGTTTTGTCTTCTGATAAGAAGGACTGCTGTACCTGAGGTGGTAGTTGATATAATGGCAATACTTCTTTAATGTTTTTGTTATTCAGTTCTTCAATATTTTTACTTGTGTTAGCAATACTAGAGATTTCTTTATCAGATAATGCTTTTTCTGAGGTAAATACTAGTATAGCTGGTGTTCCCTTATCCTTAGAAAAGTATTGGTCCGTTACTCTAGCTGCTTGTTCAGTTAACGAATCTTCAGGTAAACCACTACCCTCTTGTTTACTTACTTCTTCCTTTGCTGTTGGAGCAACTACCGATAAAACGATAGCAAGTAATAGCCATATTCCGATTGTAATGCCTACCCCTTTTTTGGAACGTGTTAATTTGGACACACTTTTGAACATGAAAACAATCCCCCTTTATTTCCGACACATATGTCGATAATGATGAAAAATTTTTCTTTCATTGAATACAGTAAAATTATGCCATAGTAAAAGAAATGGCGTCAATGATTATGCACCAACGCCATGGAGTATAAGATCTAGCATTTCCGTTAACCTTTCTTCTTCTGTCTGCTTCTGAAAATTTGGTATTTGTATTAAATTGAACATCATATGGGAAATCAATATTTCATTGACATTTTTACGTATTAATCCTTTTTCCTTTGCCTCATTTATAAGTTCTAGACTATATAAATAAATTTGTCTCGAAAGTTCTCGAACAGGCTTTGTTCGCTCGGATTCCTTCAATTCTTCCTCTATTTGTGTTAGCACAATGATTACTTGTTGAACATGAGAGTATTTTAGAAAAATTCGTAAAAATTCTTTGAATTTTTCTTTTATATTTGATATTTGTAGAACCTTTTTACACTCCTCTACACGTTCAAATGCAAAGGAATGAATATAAGCGATAATTAATTCTTCCTTATTCGCATAGTATTCATAAATTGTGCTCCTTCCAACTTCTAGACGTTCGGCTAATAGACGGAAATGGAAGGAATTATAGCCTTTTTCTAATAAAAGCTTTTCTGTCTCTATCATTAATTGGTGATGGTTGATCCTTTTCTTTCTAGCCATGAAATGTATATTCCTTTCTAGTGAGATATATTTAAGCTAGCTATTATTATGTAAAGTTTAGTTCGTGAGTGAATGAAAAATTGCTATCTATTGAAGCTTTTTCTCTATTATGCCATGTGATACGAAACCCTACAATTGTGAGCAGTTGAAAATGCATTATTAAACATTTGGTAGTTCGTTATGAATCTAACAGTATTTTTTAGTATAATAATTGATAGGTTAATGAAGGAGGAAAACGATGTCTGAGGTTAAAGAATGGTTAGATCGCATGTTTTCAGAGTTTCCAGATGAACAGTTAACAGAGGAAAAAAAGAAAAAAATTGAAGCAGAGCTGAATCAATTCTTCATTAAACAAAAATTTAAAGAAACAAAAATACAAAATCGCAAAAGGTATATTAGAAAATTAAATTTAGGATATTCCGTTTGTGGGAGTATTTTAATTATTTTAATGTTTGTCTTTATGAACTTTTACTATTCACCGCAAACTATTTGGTTTGTTTATCCTACTTTCGCAGTATTATGGTGGCCGCTAACAATGTTGTTTCTTTATTTAAGGGCATGATTAGGAGGAGTAAATGGGTAAAGTAGGAATGAGTATTATCTCTATCATTAGCGGAATGATCATATTCTTTTTTTAGTTGTAAATTATATGACTACTCCAGGTTATCCATGGTTTGTCTATCCATTTTTTATTATTTTGCTAGGTTTGATTACATATATTTTTATAGACCAAAACAAATATAAAATGTACTGTCTAAGTGTAAGTTTGTGGCTGTCTCTTTTTCTGTTCGTTATAAATATCATACATACGCCTTCTGTATTATGGTTCTTATTGGCGGTCTATCCTATTTTAGGATGGTCAATATTGCTTTTTTTAGGTAATCGTTGCTTAAATGCACCAATTGCATGGTTCGGAGCCATCTTAACTATTATCTATTATGGAGTGCTAAATATCATATTTGGATTGGAGTATCTGTGGTTTATTTATCCGACATTTATTGTATTGTGGTGGCCACTTGTAGTTTATTTTATACGGAAAAAAAATCACTTATCATTTTCTATAATAGGCACACTTTTAATTTGTGCATTTTTCATAATGGTTAATGTAATTTCTTCACCGAAAACTATTTGGGCAGTTTACCCTATTTTTGTTACTTTGTGGTGGCCGTTAACCATCTATTTTTATTTATACTTATTAAGGAACTTTGACAAACAAAAGTAATTTATGATAGGTTGTTAATATAGAAATGATTTCGTTACGTTTTGACAAATATATATCAATGACAAATGTTTTCTAGGGTTCCGTAGCTTTATAGCTAGACTGGTCCGAGAGAAGACTCATTGCAGACAATGTGTGCGATGACACGGAAGGATAAAAGCCTGGGAGAATAAGCGATTTTGCTATTCTTCTGGGTTTTTTTTATGGTTCTTTTAAGTGTTGTTAAACGTTATGGTTGAACTCTGCAAAAAGAAAAAAGGCGAATATCTGTGAGAAGTACTTGAGATAAGCAAGAGAGCTTGTCACTCTCTTCTTGAAATCGAATTTATATGGAAAAATGTAACGAAAATGAAGTATGAGGGGGAAAACGGGTGAACAAGAATTGGGCAAAAGTATTTATAGCGGCCTTTTTTGAGGTATTCTGGGTTATTGGTTTAAAGCATGCAGATGATTTTTGGAGCTGGTCTGCGACTATTGTAAGTATAGCAGTAAGCTTTTATTTAATGATTATGGCAGGAAAAGATTTACCGGTTGGAACAGTTTACGCAGTCTTTGTAGGTCTTGGAACGGCAGGAACAGTCTTCTCAGAAATAGTCTTCTTTGGTGAGCCTTTTAATGTTATTAAAGTTTTATTAATCGTAGTGCTGCTAGTTGGAGTTGTTGGATTAAAACTCGTTACAAAAGAACAGACACATGAAGGGGGAGAAGTGTAATGGCATGGATTAGTTTGATTGTGGCTGGTATGTGTGAGATGGTTGGAGTCGTAATGATTAATCAATTTCATTCTAAAAAAAATGGCGCTTCCTTCTTTTTTATGTTATTGGCTTTCATTGGAAGTTTCGTCTTTTTAGCAATTGCTATGCTAGAGTTGCCGATGGGAACAGCCTATGCCATTTGGACTGGGATAGGCGCATCTGGAGGAGCCGTTTTAGGAATATTCCTCTTCAATGAGCCTAAAAATAGCTGGCGCATATTCTTTATTTTTCTGATTCTTGCTTCAGCTGTTGGATTAAAGCTAGTTTCATAAAGGGATAAAAATGGTACGCTTTTGTCTTTTGTATGGAAAGTTTTCTCTGATACTAGTATCAGTCCATCATACTTAGAGCAGAACGCCAGGCAGTCTGTAGCCTCTTTTATAAGTTTTTTTAAAAAACCAGTTTAATAAATACAATGAGTATAAAAATTTTGATTGGTGAGTAAGGGAAGAGACTCCCTCTTGTGGGAGCAGAGGGAAAGGTAAGCCCCAAAGGCACTATGTGCCGAGGAGGCTAACCGCCTGAACTGTGGAAAGCAAGCATCCTGGAGCGGAATTAATTTGCTAACATTTCCTACATGTTGATAAGCTATAAAGTTTGTAAAAACGCTTTTTATAATTAATCTGAAGAAGACATCTCTAATGACCTTACGACATCTCTATCCATGATAAACACTTCAATTCGTTCTCCTGTTTTTGTACTAATATCGCTATGGCTAGAAAGAACTTTACAATTTGTCAGACGTTCCACGATTTCCTCGAAATTGTGACTATACATTTCACGGAGTATTTGACGAGCTTTTTACCATTTTCGTGTTTAACTAAATGTTTTTCTTCAACTGTTAATACACCTTTAAAACGAATAATGATCATATCTTGAACTATATACGTTTTAGTTTCCTGAGGTCCTCGTCCGATTAATTCACGTTGTAATTTTATAAAAGCCTCACTTAATTCATTTGAACAATTTCTTCAAAATTTCTTTACTTCAAATAATTTGTCTGCATTAAGAGAACTTGTATTACGTGAAATAGCGAATGATGTAGATGAAAAAATTGAAGAAGATGATAATCTAGTTCATGGTCCTATCGGAGTTTATGACCGAATACTTGTGTGTGTGCACTATGGTCCAACTGCAGAAAAATTAATTCGCAGGGGATGGAGAATGGCACACCGTTTAAGAGCGGAACTATATATATTAAATATTGCATCAGAAAAGGAAGCTTCCTTTTCTATTGAAAAACAACAAAAAGTAAAGTTATGGAAGGGATTAGCAAATGAATTTAATACTACCTTTATAATAGAAGAAAAAAAGCATTTTAAACCAGCATCTATCATAATTGAAGTAGCAAAAAAATATCGAATTACACATATCATATTGGGACAGTCTGCTCGAACAAGATGGGAGGAAATACGAAAAGGATCTATTGTAAACAGCATTATGCGAGGGTTAAAGAATACAGATATAACAATTGTATCTGATGGAAGATAGCTTTATTTTCTAGAAAGATTCTCATTAATAGGATTTTTAAATAACTATTTTGAAATAGGCTGTGTCTCATGTTGTATGGATATTCATATGTAATTAAGAAATAAATGAGAAAATCGAGAAAGACAGGAAATGAGCAAGGATATTGGTACTCGGTAAATATGAAGCCATCGGATTAGAGCCATGATCACAAACGAGAAATAAAATGCTATTTGAAATGATGAGAATAAATCCATGTAATATACAAAGCTTAAAGACGAAGCCTTTTTCGTATTTTAAGCTTTTTTTGCCATTGAAATTATATCCATATGAGGTTTCTCAGTTGTGCTTTTTTCATCTTGAAGTATAATATTAAAGTATCAAAATTAGAGGAACGAACATTCCTTATCATTAATAATAAGGAGATTAACTCGTGCAACCAGTAAAATTTCGAACATCTAGAATAGATTACTCATTGGTTTTAATTTTATTTCTCCTTTTCCTAAGTAGCTGTTTAGCTATATATAGTGCTCAAACTACTGGACAGTATGGGGAGAATTTTTTAGTTAAACAAATTGTATGGTATGTTGCTGGTGTTGGATTGATATTAAGTGTTATTACATTAGATTCAGATCAATTAAGAAAGATTTCATGGTATGCATACGGACTAGGAATAGCCTTGCTTGCTTTTCTAGTTGTTGCTCCTAGTAACATAGCTCCTGTAATTAATGGAGCGAAAAGCTGGTTTAAAGTACCTGGCATGGGTTCTTTGCAACCGTCAGAATTTATGAAAATCTTTTTAATTTTAGCGCTAGCTAATGTTATCACAACACACCATGCTAAGAATGTTATAAAAACGGTCAAAAGTGATTTTTGGCTTTTAATAAAAATGGGATTAGTAACGGCATTACCGTTGATTTTTATTATGCAACAACCTGACCTTGGAACAGCACTAGTTATGCTTTCTATATTAGTAGGAACGGTTTTTGTTTCAGGTATCACATGGAAAATACTTGTTCCGATATTTGCTGGTGGAACCGTATTAGCTACAACCATTTTATCTTTGGTATTATGGGCACCTGAAGTGTTAGAAAAATATTTAGGTGTAAAACAGTATCAATTTGGTCGTATTTATTCATGGTTGGATCCATACAATTACGAAAGTTCTACAGGTTTTCACCTAACAAGATCCTTGTTGGCAATAGGGTCAGGGGAAACAACAGGTAAAGGTATCGGAAACAGGGAAGTATATTTACCAGAAAGTCATTCAGATTTTATATTTAGCGTCATTGGAGAAGAGTTCGGATTTGTAGGAGCAAGTATTGTTGTGAGTTTATTTTTCTTGTTAATTTATCACATCATACGAATTGCAATGAATACAAAAAACCAATTCTATACTTATATATGCGTAGGTATTATTTCGATGATTACATTTCACGTTTTCCAAAATATCGGAATGACAATAGGTTTACTCCCTATTACAGGTATCCCACTTCCTTTTATAAGCTATGGAGGTAGTTCATTACTAGGCAATATGCTAGGAATGGGAATTATTTTTAGCATAGGATATCATTACAAAAAATATATGTTTTCAACTGAAAAATAGCGATAAAAAAGCATTC
>NZ_CABKRX010000043.1 GCF_902374955.1 Bacillus massilioanorexius | reverse complement strand
TCTTCTAAATACTCTTTTACAATTTTCAATTTAAATTCATCACTATATTTTGCCATACAAAAACACCCCAAAAGTTAGTTTTTTCACTCTAACTTTTGGGGTGTAGCACCAAGCTGTCTCTTTTTTATTAAGCCGTACCAACAATGTTTACGAACTGAGCCAATTAAAAAGAACAATCTCTTTCTAATTGGCTGTTACTATTATCATTAAAGAAGGTGCGAGACTACTGCAGGAGAAGTGGGACTGGTAAGCATCAAGGGATTATGTGCATAGTGCTCAATCGCCTGCCACATGGAAAGCGAACATCTTGGAGAGAGTTAACCTATACTCATACTTGTTCATAGGCAACAAAGTTATAGAAACATCCTTTTCATTACATGATAGAAATCATTATCTTTTTTCGATAGCAATAATGAAAGGAGGTGAGTTTACTTGATTAATGAAGCCATAATGTAAGACATGCGCTTTATCTTGCGGAATGTTCGTAACATATTGCATTAATTGATCTTTCTCGATGGCACCCTCTGGATGGCCATGATAAACAACAAGGATAATGATACCTTCTGTGGCCATTATTTCAAGCAATTGTTCTATGGCTTCAATGGTAGAATCGGCAACTGTACAGATGGATTTATCTCCACCAGGTAAGTAGCCTAAATTAAATATTGCCCCTGTTACTTTACCGTATGCATTCTCTGGTAGCGAATTTTTTATTTCACTATGGCTTTTTAATAGTAAAGTTGCCATGTTTTCACATTGGTTTTCTTTTAATTTTTTAGCTGTCTCAGTCAGTGCTTGCTCTTGAATATCAAATGAGAATACCTGGCCAGTTGCCCCAACAAGTTTTGTTAAGAACAACGTGTCATGACCATTACCTGCTGTGGCATCTACGGCATAATCACCAGGTGAAACAGCTTTTTCTAAAAGGAGACGAGCATAAGGTAAAATACGATCAAGCTTCACTTGTTACCCCTCCAACAGCTTTGTAAAATTTTCCTTGCCAACTATTGCGACGTTTTAGTTCAGCATCAATCGCATTTAATACTTCCCATTTGTTTACGCTCCACATTGGTCCAATCATTAAATCAATCGGCCCGTCACCTGTTATACGGTGAACGATCATTTCAGGAGGAATTATTTCGAGCTGATCAACAACTAAATTAATGTAATCATCAAATGATAAAAATTGAAGCAAGCCTTTTTCATATTGCTTTACCATTGGTGTTCCTTTTAATAGATGGAGCAAATGAATTTTAATTCCTTGTACGTCTAACTTTGCAACTTCTTTAGCTGTTTCAAGCATCATTTCTGGTGTTTCAAGGGGAAGCCCATTAATAATATGTGTGCAAATTCGAATGTTGTGTTTGCGAAGCTTTTCTACCCCTTTGACATACGTTTCGTAATCATGCGCTCGATTAATGATATTAGCCGTTTTTTCATGAACTGTTTGAAGACCGAGTTCAACCCATAGATATGTTCTTTCATTAAGTTCAGCCAAGTATTCTACAACATCATCAGGTAAACAGTCAGGGCGTGTAGCAATTGATAGACCAATGACACCTTCTTGACTTAATGCTGTTTCGAATTTTTCTCTTAATACCTCAACGGGTGCATGTGTATTGGTGAATGCTTGAAAATAAGCCATGTATTTACCGTCAGGCCATTTTAGATGCATTTTTTCTTTTACTTCCTTAAATTGCTTTTCGATGTTATCTGCCCGGTTACCGGCGAAATCTCCTGATCCAGCTGCACTACAAAAGGTACAGCCACCGTGTGCAACTGTGCCATCACGGTTAGGACAGTCAAATCCGCCATCGATGGCTACCTTAAATATTTTACCTCCAAAAGTTTGTCTAAAATGGTAATTCAGTGTGTGATATCGTTTATCATCACTTGCATATGGAAACGGGTTCTTCTGATTCAAATCAGAAACCTCCTTAATTAAAATTGTGCATAAAAAATATTTTACCATGAATGAATGGGGATAATCCATTCTGCTTTATTTTTCAAACGAGCTAATTATTACTAAAATAGAGTACGGATTTATGTTGCATACTAAATATGTAGTTATGACTTGAGGTAGGAGGATTGCATTTATGGCAACTAGAGAATCCATTGACAGCTGTTTGAAAAATTGTAATGAAGTATTACAATTTGCCGAGCAGCAATATTTAGATGCATCTAAGCAGGAGCACTACAATGATGATGAATATATTCAAAGTCAGCAATTGTTACAAATTGCGGCTAATGAATTACAGCAGTTAGCCCATAGTTCGAATGATCAACAACGTGAACAATTGAATCGAATGAAAATGCAAATCGAGCAAAGACAACATGATATGATTACTTTAAGACATTAACTACTTATGAAGAGGGTATCTTCCATTTATTTTTGGGAGATACCCATTTTTTATTTTTAACTGCAACTTTAGGAATGAGGTATTATGACATGACATATAAAAGAAAAGAACGTGACATTTTTTCTAATTTTTCTGTTTTTTAGCTATTTAATTCGAAACTTGTTAGATAATAAATCGTAATAGGGTAATAAGAAGAAAGTAGTAGATTTTAAATCGGGGGTAATTGAAATGAATAATCATGAAATTGATTACAAGTTATATGGAGACGATATGCAGTTTGTTGAAGTGGAACTAGATCCATCTGAAACAGTAATAGCTGAAGCAGGTTCTTTAATGATGATGGAGGATGGCATAGAAATGGAGACCATTTTTGGTGATGGCTCCGGTCAATCTTCAGGTAGTGGCTTAGTAGGAAAATTATTTTCGGCTGGTAAACGAGTTATTACTGGTGAAAGTTTATTCATGACTGCTTTTACGAATACTGGTGTTGGCAAAAAGCATGTATCTTTCGCTTCGCCATATCCAGGAAAGATTATTCCTATGGATTTAAGTGAACATGACGGAAAAATAATTTGTCAGAAAGATGCTTTCTTAGCGGCTGCTAAAGGTGTGAGTGTCGGAATCGAGTTCCAGCGCAAAATGGGTACGGGCTTTTTTGGTGGCGAAGGGTTTATTATGCAAAAGCTTGAGGGTGACGGTTTAACATTTATTCATGCTGGAGGTACAATTGTTCGTAAAGATTTAGCACCTGGTGAGGTTTTAAGAGTAGATACTGGCTGCTTAGTAGCGATGACTGGCAGTGTAGATTATAATATTGAAATGGTTAAAGGCATTAAAACTGCTCTGTTTGGCGGAGAAGGCTTGTTCTTTACAACTCTACGTGGGCCAGGCACTGTTTGGATTCAATCTCTACCATTTAGCCGTTTATCAAGTCGAGTATTTGCTGCTGCTCCTCATAGAGGAGGTTCGAAGGATGAAGGAAGTATAGCTGGTGGATTATTTGATTTGTTAGGTGGAGATCGTTCGTAATAGGTTGAGAATACGAAAAAAGGTGTAGTCGTTATAACGGCTACACCTTTTAAAGTGGCTATTTTGAATAAAGACCGGTGACGGTTTTTAATGTTGTCTAGCTCCAGTGCCATAGCTCCTCGAGGTAATAAGCCAAGCCGGCAAGTAGGTCACAAAGAGCAATTACCTTGCCGGCTTGGCTTATGCTGGTAGGAGGCCTACAGGATAAAGGTCGCATCGGTGTTGCTACAGGGCGTGGAGATTTTAGCCGATGTTCCTTCATTACAAGGCACTTACGCTTTTCTATTCATCTAAATCAACGTTATGATATACGTGTTGAACATCATCTAAATCTTCTAGTGCATCAATTAATTTTTCGAATTGTGCTTGATCCGCTTCAGATAATGTTAGTTCAGTTTGTGGTAGCATTGTTAGTTCTGCAACTGTAAATTCACTAATTCCTGCATTTTTAAGAGCTTCTTGAACAGCATGGAATTGATCTGGTTCAGCATAAATGATGACAGCTTCTTCTTCCTCTATAATATCACGTGCATCTACATCAGCTTCCATAAGAATTTCAAGCACTTCGTCGGCTGTTTTGCCTTCAAGACCGATTACAGCTGTTGCGTCAAACATATAAGAAACAGATCCACTTACACCCATGTTTCCGCCATTTTTACCAAATGCAGCTCGCACATTTGAAGCTGTGCGGTTTACGTTATTTGTTAATGCATCAACAATTAACATAGAACCATTTGGTCCGAAGCCTTCATAACGAAGTTCATCATAATTTTCATCTGATCCACCTTTTGCTTTTTCGATAGCACGATCGATGATGTTTTTAGGTACATTATATGTTTTTGCTCGTTCAAGAACGAACTTTAATGCTTGGTTTGATTCTGGATCTGGTTCTCCTTGTTTAGCTACTACGTAAATTTCAAGTGCAAATTTAGAATATAAACGACTAGTATTAGCATCCTTTGATGCTTTTTTTTCCTTAATATTATTCCACTTACGACCCATCTGTTTCACTCTCTTTCAACTATAAATCTATATAAAATTAGTAAAGATGAAATAAACTATCTATTCAACATGTTCTCCGCATATGGTATCCTACGCTTTACTTTTTTATCTTACGGTCTAATAATAATGATGAACAGATTGCATTCACTAAAATATTATACCTCAATTACATAATGTGTTTCGAGTGTTTTCTATATCAACGGAAAATCACTTATAAGTAATAAAAATGTCAGAAAAAACAATAAAATATTTTTTGATTGCTCTTTCATTGCAAGTTCGGTATATTCCTCTTACAATTATTTTGTAACTCGAAATAAATGATTTGGGGGGAGTCATATTTAAATGCCAAAAAGTTTGTGGTTTATTGTTATTGGAATGGTTATTAATGTAACAGGTTCTTCATTTCTATGGCCTTTAAATACAATATATTTGCATGATCACCTAGGTAAATCATTATCAGTTGCTGGATTAGTTTTGATGGCTAATGCTTTTGCGACAGTAATAGGTAACCTAATGGGTGGTTTTTTATTTGATAAAATTGGTGGTTATCGATCTATATTAGTTGGAACGACTATCACTTTGTTAGCACTTATTGGATTAACAATGAATCATGGTTGGCCATTATACGTGGTTTGGTTAGTACTTGTAGGATTTGGTTCAGGACTTATTTTTCCAGCGATGTATGCAATGGCTGGTACGGTTTGGAAAGAAGGGGGACGAAGAGCCTTTAATGCGGTATATGTTGCTCAAAATTTAGGAGTAGCAGTGGGTTCCGGTCTTGGTGGATTTATTGCTTCATTTTCATTTGATTACATTTTTGCAGCCAACATGTTCATGTATATCATCTTTTTTGTCCTAGTCGTTTTAACGTATAGGAATATCGAGAGTGACCCTGCGGCAAATGTAAATGTGTTAAGTGACCAGAAACCAGTGAAAAACAATCGTAAACTATATGCATTACTCGTTTTATGTATCGGCTACTTATTATGTTGGGTTGGTTATGTACAATGGACAGCGACAATTTCAGCATATACACAGGAAATTGGCGTATCTTTAAGACAATACAGCTTATTATGGACAATTAATGGGGCTTTAATCGTCTTAGGTCAACCATTTGTAAACAAATTGGTCTATGCATTTATGAATAAAGTGAAGGTTCAAATGATTGTAGGTATGGTTATCTTTATGGGATCATTTGCTGTAGCAGCATTTGCAACCGATTTTTCTGGATTTCTTACTGCCATGCTCATTTTGACCGTTGGTGAAATGCTTGTTTGGCCAGCTGTTCCAACAATTGCGAGTGAACTAGCTCCAAAGGGGAGAGAGGGCTTCTATCAAGGAATTGTAAACAGTACAGCCACTGCAGGTAGAATGATTGGACCTTTTTTAGGTGGAATATTAGTAGACTATTATGGAATGCAAATGATGTTTATTGTTCTTATGGTTCTATTTGTCATTGCAATAGGTACTACAGTACTATATGACAAAATATTACTAAGAGGACATTCTTCGAAATATGTAGTAGCAAAAAAATAAGTTTTGAATAAAGTAAGATAAATTGTGAAATACTTAGGCTACTTGCATTTTTCTCTAAAATTTACTAAAATAGCAGTTAGAATTAAATATCAAGGCAATGATGAGGAGTAGTAACATTGTTGTACGTTTAAGAGAGCTGGCGGTTGGTGAAAGTCAGTACGGAAATAATGTGAACTCGCCTTTGAGCTATAAGCATGAATATAGTAGTGCTTATCGTGAGATCACGTTATAGATTTTTGAGCGGAACGTTTCTAAAAAGCGTTAACTAGGGTGGTACCGCGGGAAGATTATATCATTAATAATCCTCTCGTCCCTTTTTAGGGATGAGAGGATTTTTTTATATTATTAAGTAAATTCTGAAATATAGAATAGTGGACTATATGACAAATTCATTAAAGTCTAGCTATAGCGTCTAGTCCTCTAGGTTAATAGCCAATCTGTTTGGAAGGTCAATGTTCTAAATGAATGGTCTATATGATCTAATACTGAACTAGGGCAGGCTAAGGAGCTTACGCTTTTGTACTTTGTTAGTAATGACTGAATGTATTTTATAAAGTGTTTATAGTCTTGCTTCAGTGCTTAAGCTTTTCTAATAGGATCAGTTTTTATACTAGGAGGAAAATTTATGAGCTTTAATCATCAAGAAATTGAAAAAAAGTGGCAGCAATATTGGGATGAGCATAAAACATTTAAAACAAGAGAAGATGAGGGCAAGCGTAAATTTTATGCACTAGATATGTTCCCATATCCATCTGGTGCTGGCTTGCATGTTGGACATCCAGAAGGATATACGGCAACGGATATTTTGTCACGCATGAAACGTATGCAAGGATATAATGTTCTTCATCCAATGGGTTGGGATGCTTTTGGTTTGCCAGCAGAGCAATATGCATTAGATACAGGAAATGACCCTGCTGAATTTACGGAAAAAAATATTAATACTTTCCGTCGACAAATTAAATCATTAGGTTTTTCTTATGATTGGGATCGTGAAATAAATACAACAGATCCTAATTATTATAAATGGACTCAATGGATTTTTACAAAGTTATATGAAAAAGGATTAGCTTATGTAGATGAAGTGGCAGTAAACTGGTGTCCAGCACTTGGAACAGTTTTAGCTAACGAAGAAGTAATTGATGGCGTAAGTGAACGTGGAGGTCACCCTGTTGAACGTCGTCCGATGAGACAATGGGTTTTAAAGATTACGGCTTATGCTGATCGTTTAATTGAAGACTTAGAAGAGCTTGATTGGCCAGAAAGCATCAAAGAAATGCAACGTAATTGGATTGGTCGCTCAGAAGGTGCGGAAGTACGATTTGTAATTGATGGTACAGATGAAACTTTTGAAGTATTTACAACTCGTCCGGATACACTATTTGGTGCAACTTATGCAGTATTAGCACCTGAACATGATTTGGTAGAAAAAATTACAACACCTGAACAAAAAGAAGCGGTTGAAGCGTATATTCAAAAAGTAAAAAGTAAATCTGATTTAGAGCGTACAGATTTAGCAAAAGAAAAAACAGGGGTATTTACTGGAGCTTATGCTGTTAACCCTGTAAGTAATGAAAAAATGCCAATTTGGATTGCGGATTATGTTCTCGTCAGCTACGGTTCTGGTGCAATCATGGCGGTTCCTGCACATGATGAACGTGACTATGAATTTGCGAAAATTTTCGGACTTCCTATTAAAGAAGTGGTTGCTGGTGGAGATGTAGAAAAAGAAGCCTACACTGGTGATGGTGTACATGTAAATTCAGGATTCTTAGATGGTTTAAATAAAGAAGAAGCTATTTCAAAAATGATTGCTTGGTTAGAAGAAAAAGAAATCGGTACGAAAAAAATTACGTATCGTTTACGTGATTGGTTATTCAGCCGTCAACGCTATTGGGGTGAGCCTATTCCGATTATTCATTGGGAAGATGGAACTAGCACAACAGTACCGGTTGAAGAATTACCATTAATGTTACCAAAAACAACAGAAATCAAGCCTTCAGGCACAGGTGAATCACCATTAGCGAACATTGATGAATGGGTTAATGTTGTTGATGAAAATGGGCGTAAAGGTCGTCGTGAAACAAATACAATGCCACAATGGGCAGGTAGCTGCTGGTACTTCTTACGTTATATCGATCCAGATAATACTGAAGCAATAGCTGATCCTAAGAAAATTAGCGAATGGTTACCGGTAGATATGTATATAGGTGGAGCTGAGCATGCTGTTCTACATTTATTATACGCCCGTTTCTGGCACAAATTCTTATATGATATCGGTGTCGTACCAACAAAAGAACCATTCCAAAAATTATTTAACCAAGGGATGATTCTTGGGGAAAATAATGAAAAAATGAGTAAATCTAAAGGGAATGTTGTAAATCCTGATGATATCGTTTCTAGTCATGGTGCTGATACATTACGATTATATGAAATGTTCATGGGACCTCTTGATGCATCAATTGCTTGGTCTACTAATGGTCTTGATGGTTCTCGTCGTTTCTTGGATCGTATTTGGCGTCTATTAGTTGATGAAGAAGGTAATATGACTTCTAAACTAGTTGAAAATGATGATAGCGGAAAGCTTGAAAAAGTGTATCATCAAACAGTGAAGAAAGTAACAGATGATTATGAAGGTCTTCGCTTTAATACTGCTATTTCGCAATTAATGGTTTTCATTAATGATGCATATAAAGTAGACGCTCTACCAAAAGCATACATTGAAGGCTTCGTTAAAATGATTGCTCCAATCGTACCGCATATTGCTGAAGAACTTTGGAGTAAGTTAGGACATGAAGAATCAATTGCTTATGCTGCATGGCCAGCTTATGATGAAGCAAAATTAGTTGATGATGAAGTAGAGATTGTTGTACAAATCAACGGTAAAGTAAAAGCAAAATTAATGGTTCCTGCTGATGCAACTCGTGAAACATTACAAGAAATTGCAATGGGTACGGATTCTATTAAAGAACAAATCGATGGTAAAACTGTACGTAAAGTTATTGCAGTACCAGGTAAGTTAGTTAATATTGTAGCGAACTAATTAGAAAAAAGGGAGAGAGTCTCAGAAAGTATAAAGAATATGCTTTTGAGACTCTCTTTTTTGTTTGTTTCTCATATTTATTGATTGTATCTTTAGGCGCACGACAAGATTTTTCTAGAATGGAATAGTTAATTCTACCTGTTGTAAGTGGGGTTATGTCAAATGAAGCGATATAAATATAAACTTGTAGAACGAAGAGATATTACGTGCAATTTGTAAAGGAAATTACTACAATAATAAGAACCAATTGATGTAAGTATAAGAATTTGATAATGATAGGAGTCAAATAAATGAGTGAAATGAAAGAAATTATGCCAGAACAACTGCAAGCAAAAATAGAAGCGGAAGAAGAGATTTATGTAATTGATGTTAGAGAAGATTATGAAGTGGTTAATGGAATGATTCCGAATGCAATACATATACCAATGAATGAGATACCAAATCATCTAGCGAAATTTGACACAGACAGAGAATATACAATCGTATGTGCAGGTGGAGTACGGAGTGAGCGTGTATGTCACTATTTAATGGAGCATGATATAAAAGTTGTCAATTTAGTAGGTGGAATGAATAGCTGGACTGGTGAAGTGCGATAATTGTTTTACTTTTCTTTCTTTTTGGTGAAACTAGTTGAAAAGAAGACTGGAGAGGTAAAATATGATTAAGGTTAAGATGTTTGATTATGAACATGAGAAAGATTTAGAGAAAGAAATGAATGAGTTTTTGCGTAAAATGTCTGAAGACCAACTTGTAGATATTAAGTATAATGTTGCGGCTATCGGAGAAGATGATAACAATCAGATTTATTGCTTTAGTTCTATGATCATTTATCGCTCCTAAAGAATGATAACGCTAAAAATACAGTACGATTGAAGATATAAGAAGTTTGTTTTCCATACTTTTTACCTATGAATAAGTATGGGATATAAGCCTAGTTAAATACCGTTCTAGGATGCTCGCTTTTTATGTGCTAGAGGGGAAGCCCCTCCTAGCACATTGTACCTTTAGGGTCTCATCCGTCCCGCTGCTCTCGCAGAACTTTATGTTTCAATCGACCGATTTATGCTAATTGGAGAAAGAAGGCATCCATATCAAAGTTTGATTTGGATGCTTTCTTTTTTTGTCTGTTTGGAAAATCAAAACAGGCTGCTAACGTTTTACGTGGTTTGTTTTTCTTGTTTACTATACATAGCGGCATTAACACCAGCTAATCTTCCTGTAACAAGGGCAGAAGTAATATTATACCCACCTGTATAGCCATGTATATCTAATATTTCTCCGCAAAAGAATAAGCCATTCATAAATTTAGAACTCATTTCCTTAGGATGAATTTCCTTGACTGAAATTCCTCCACCTGTGACAAAAGCCTTATCTATGGAAAGTGTTCCGTTGACATGAAATATAAAACTCTTGCATAGCAAGACAAATTGACGAAGTTTATCATGTGATATAGTACCACCTTGTTCATTTTCGTCAATGCCTGCTTTTTTAAATAAGAAAAGCAGATAGCGATCTACAATAAAACCTTTTAATATATTTTTAATGGCTTTTTTGCTATCCTCTTTTGTTTTTTTCACAATAAGCTGAAATAACTCTTCTTGATTGTAATCTGGAAAGATATCAAGCTTCATTGTAACCTCTTCTAAATTCCATTTTTTCATTGCTTTTACGACAAATTGACTACAACGAAGAACAGCAGGACCGCTTATACCAAAGTGTGTAAAGATCATATCCATCTTATGAGTAATAAGTGCTTTTCCTTTTGGATTTAGTACACTTAATTCAACATCTCTCAAAGATAATCCTTGGAGTGTTTTCTCTTTAATAAAAGGCTCATTGGATGTAAGAGGAACCTCTGTCGGGTAAAGCTCGGTAATAGTATGGCCTGCTTTCTCAGCCCAAGCGTATCCATCTCCTGTCGAACCTGTTTTTGGGACGGATTTACCACCTACAGCAACGATAACAGCATGGGCATCATAGCTACGACCATCTTTAAGCAAAATAGAGGCAACATGATCGTCCTTGTAGATAATTTCTTGAACAGTAGTACTTTGTAGTACTTTTACCTGATATTTATTTAATTGCTCAATCATAGCATTCACAACAGTAGATGATTGATTCGATACTGGGAACATCCGTCCGTGATCTTCCTCTTTCAATTGTACACCTAGTTTTTCAAAGAATTGAATAATATCTTGATTATTGAATACAGAAAAAGCGCTATATAAAAAGCGACCATTCCCAGGTATATGCTTAATAATTTCATCTATTGGGAGATTGTTTGTGACGTTACACCGTCCACCACCTGAGATGGCCAGCTTTCTACCAAGCTTGTCTCCTTTTTCAATTAGAAGGACCTTTGCCCTTTGTTCACCAGCAGCAATAGCAGCCATCAATCCCGAAGGTCCACCGCCAATTACAATTACATCAAATTTCATTATTTCACCAACTATTAAATTTTTCTTGTTTTTATTATAAATGAAATTGGAGATTTATAAAAATCCTTGATAGAATAGGTAAGTGAGCCTTTTAATGAAAGGTCATTTTTTGAATGATTATTACAATAAATCTTTTGCTAATTTATGTATAAAGTGTGGTAATATTATTAGCATGCTACATAATGGATCTGAAGTAGGAAGGGATTATATGTCATCAAAATTGTTAAAAGGAACCTTTATCCTTACTTTAGGGATGGTTTTATCTAAGGTTCTTGGATTGTTGTATGTTGTACCATTTACTGCGATTGTTGGAAAGCAAGGTGGACTTGAGTTATATCAATATGCTTATGTCCCTTATACAATTTTTATAAGTATTGCAACTGGTGGAATCCCACTAGCAGTGTCAAAATTCATTGCGAAATACAATGCGATGGGTGAGTATGAATTAGGACAAAAATTGTTTCGATCTAGCCGTAAGTTAATGCTAGCATCTGGATTTCTTGTATTTTTAATCATGTTTGTTACGGCCCCTTGGTTATCCGCAAGTATGATTAATGAAGAATCTACCTTCTCTATTGAGGAAATTACAACAGTAATGAGAGCTGTTAGCTTTGCCTTAATATTAATTCCGTCTATGAGTTTACTCAGAGGTTATTTTCAAGGCAATGAATCAATGGGACCTACGTCAGTTTCCATGGTTGTTGAGCAATTAGTTCGTATACTTGTTTTATTAGGTGGATCGTTTGTTGTTATAGTGATTCTTAAAGGAAGTATTGTAACAGCCATTAGTGTTGCTACATTTGCTGCTACCTTAGGGGCTATAGCTGGTTTTGTCGTTTTAATATGGCATTGGCGAAAAAATAAGTCCAAGTTTGAGCATAGACAACAAAGAAGTAAAGGAATGTTAGATGTTTCTTTAGCGGATATGTATAAAGAAATAATATTATATTCTATTCCATTTGTTTTTGTTGGAATTGCGATGCCGTTATTTCAGTTTATTGATCAGCTTACGTTTAACAGAGCAATGGCTGATATTGGTCTGGCTAAAGAAGCAGGATATGCATTGTCAATATTGAATGTTACGGCTCAAAAACTTGTAATCATTCCTATGACGTTAGCAACTGCCTTTGCTATGGCTATTGTTCCTTCAGTTACAAAAGCTTTTGTTGAAAACAAGCCTAGTTTATATAAAAATCAATTAGACCAAGCTTTTCAAGTTTTACTTTTTCTCACCCTACCTGCTGTAATAGGTATGTCGTTGCTAGCTAAACCAATATATACGGTCTTTTATGGGTTCGATGCACTTGGTGTAGAAGTGCTACAAGTTTATGCTCCAACGGCTATATTGTTTGCCTTTTTTTCTGTAACGGCAGCTGTTTTACAAGGGATAGATCAGCAAAAATATACCGTTCTAAGTTTATTAGTTGGGGTGTTAGTGAAACTTTCTATTAATATTCCATTAATCCATATGTTTGAAACAGCAGGCTCTGTTTATGCCACGACAATTGGATATTTAGCAGCTACTTTAGTGAATTTCTATGTCATCTACTACTTTACAGGTTATAAATATAATCTTGTTATAAAAAGAACATTATTAATGACTATTTTTACTGCTGTTATGGCTGTTATTGTTATTTTAGTCGTATGGGGAATGTCTTCTTTCTTAGATGCTTCGAATCGATTACAAGCAATGCCAATTATTATTGTCGGTGCAGCTGTTGGTGCAATAGTGTATTTTATATTAGCTTTAAAATCAAAATTAGCGAATCGATTATTTGGTGAACGAATTGATAAAATAAAAGGTAAACTTGGTTTATAATAAATTGTGAGTCTTTAATCGGTGATGGCTATCACCGATTATTAAATGTCTAGGGCTTATAATGCGAGATTAACATTAGATAGAATAGTAAACAGTGTTAGAGGGACGATTTTGGTACCCTCTAATTCTTTTATAGACAGTTGTTCCGTATTTGAAATTTCAATAGTAGTAAAGACTATATATTATGAAGGGAGGACATATGATGCGAATCGATAAAATGTTAGCTAACGTTGGCTATGGAACTAGAAAAGAAGTAAAAAAGTTATTAAAGACGGGTGCAGTAAAAGTAGATGGAGCTATCATCAAAGACGCTAAGCAACATGTTGATCCTGAGAAACAAAGCATTACCGTTCTTGGAGTAGAAGTAGAATATAGAGAGTTTATTTATTTAATGATGAATAAACCAGCAGGTATTCTATCTGCAACCGAAGATGATCGCCAAGAAACAGTTGTTGATATATTGGAAGAAGAGGATCAGATATTTCAACCTTTTCCTGTTGGTCGATTAGATAAGGATACGGAGGGATTATTATTATTAACGAATGATGGGCAACTGGCTCATCGCTTGTTATCACCAAAAAAACATGTACCGAAAACATATTTTGCTATTATTGATGGTGAAGTGACGAAGGAAGACCAACAAGCATTCCAAAAAGGAGTCATGTTGGATGATGGATATGTTACGAAGCCAGGTGATCTTGAAATTATTGTTTCAGCACCTATTTCTAAAATTAAGCTTACGATTACAGAAGGAAAATTTCATCAAGTTAAACGGATGTTTGAGGCTGTAGGAAAAAAGGTTACTTACTTAAAGAGATTATCTATGGCGGATCTGATTTTAGATGAAAGCTTAGAGCTTGGTGAATACCGTGAGTTAACGGATGAGGAATTAGAAGGATTAATTCAATATGAAAAGAAAGCCGAACTCGAATGAGTTCGGCTTTAATTATTCGAAGTTTAATTTGCGTTCTTTCATGAGGAAAGTCTAATTTTCTTATTTGTTGCTCGCCAATGACCACGACTAGGACTAACGACTAAATCGTTATAAGCGAGAACGTTTAAATCGCGTTGAATAGTACGAGGAGTGATGCCAAATTCTTCGACAATGTCTTGAGTAGTTACAGTCCCGTTTTGTTTTATAAACATATAAACGGATTTAATACGGGTTAGCATCCTATTCGTTGAAGGTTTCAAAAAACCACTCCTTATGTCTTATTAGTCTACAGGAATGAAGTTTCACTTTAGATCAACAGTAATACTCTGGGTACATTCCCGTGTAGTACGGATTGCAAGTGACAAAACTACAACTACAAACTCTTAAGAATAAAGCTTTGTTTTTTTGAAAGGCATACATCTCCTTTTTCCTATTATGGAATAGAATTAAAGAGATTCATCATAAAGACAAGTTGATGTTTCTCTTATGTACAAATACTATTTTAAAGGTAATTTAATGAAAAATCTATAAAAGAATGAAATCTTTTGAAAAATTAAACCTTTAATATTATATTATGTTTAAATAATTGCAAAGTATACCTTTATTTTCCAATCAAATACTTATATCTATTCAATCTGCTTTTTAATAACTTGGTTTTGTTATTATTTTTCGAGGAGTAAATAAATGGAAAAACCGAAACGGAATTTAGTACATTCTAAAGAAAGGTTGTATTTTGCCATTGCATTAATCTGTAGTACATTTACTTATGCTCTGCTTGCTTTTACAATTGTTGGGCTTGTTATTATAATCGTTATTACCTTAATAGCTAGTTTTTTTCATACGTTAAATATGGCCCATATTCGTAGAAATTCGGTGAGAATTTTCACTCAACAGTTTTCAGAAATATATGAAAAATCAACCTCGCTTGCTAAAGAAATGAAAATGAAAAAAACACCTGGCATATATGTAATGGAAAGTATGGGCATTTTAAATGCTTTTGCTACACGTTTTTTTTGGTAAAAACATGGTTGTAATTTATTCGGAAATTTTCGATATGATTGAAACGGACAGGGAAGAAGAAATGATGTTTGTGTTAGCATATGAATTTGCTCATATTAAGAGAAGACACGTCATGAAACATAAGTTCATTCTTCCGGCAATGTGGATCCCTTTTATAGGGGAAGCTTATTTACGGGCTTGTGAATACACTTGTGATCGCTATGCAACGTATTATTTAAAAATGTTAATGCGGCACAAAATGCCTTAACTACGTTAGCGATTGGAAAGCAGTTGCAATATAGAGTGAATCAAGAAGCATTTATTGCTCAATTAGAAGAAGAACGAGGAGTATTCACTTGGATAAGTGAAAAATTTTCTTCACATCCACATTTACCAAAAAGAATGAATGCAATTGATAACTGGCTAAATCCAGAAGAAAAACGCTATTTAAGGAGAAAAAGATAAATGGAATAATGGGATTTATTGGTAATTTTTCTAATTCCAGGTCTCTTTTTGGGGCATTTTACGCAATGGAAAAAGCAGAGGTTGTTTTGGATTCAATCATAGAAATGGTTCTATTTGATGACCTATCAGAGTTAATACTTGCAGCTAGTGAGAATGAACTTAAAGCTATTGAAACAGCACTTGATAATGGAGCGGAGCTCAATGGTGAAGATTTTATAGGAGCTACAGTCCTTCATTGGGCTATTTGAAATGGTCATCAGGAGGCGGCAGAGCTTTTGTTAAAGAAGGGTAGTGATCCCAATATTTTAGATGATGAAGGTGAGACTCCTTTTATCACAGCTGTCTACATGGAGGAACCTCAAATAGTAAAAATTGCTTTTTGAAAAGGGAGCCGATGCTTCCTTACAAAATCTAGATGGTATGACAGCGTATGATGTTGCCGTAGAAAATGATTATAAAGAAATAATGCAATTGCTATCTCAATAATAGGCTGTTTTCTAATAGATGGTTGTTTTTAAATAAGTTCGGTGTAGAACGAGAATAAAAAGGTTTGGTGTATTAGAGAGTAAGGTATGGGATCCCAGAGGCGCTATATGCCGAGAAGAGACACAGCACTAGTCATGTGAAAGCGAGCATATTTGAAATTCAACTCACTTATACATTGACAATGAAGTTTTCGATAGTATCAACTATAAATGGGAGAAGGCTGTCTGGAAAGTGATTGTACTATGCTTTTGAGACAGCCTTCTCCTTTATTAACGCGATGTGTTTTGGAAACATATAATGAAATGTCTTATTCTTCGAAACATTTATTATAGAAGTTTCGTATTACTTAAAAGGAGGGGATAGGTATGTCATTACTTAATATTCATATTGAACAAGCTGGTTATGAAGCAGAAAAGGCTATGATTCATGATATCGATTTTTCCGTTCGTAGTGGGGAATTAATTGGGGTGATTGGAGCCAATGGTGCTGGAAAAAGTACAACAATGAAAAGTGTATTAGGGTTAATTCCTTTTTTAAAAGGAAAGATTTACAAGGAAAAAGATGTAATTATTTCCTATCTTCCTGAAAGACCTATTTTTTATGATGAGCTAACACTACAAGAACATATAGATTTTATTGCTGCTGTTGAAAATATCTCAGATGATGTACTAGAAAAAAGAGTTCCCCCATTATTGGAACAATTTAATATGTCTAATCACTTACATGAACTTCCAACTACTTATTCAAAAGGAATGCAGCAAAAAGGAATGATCATTTTAGCACTGATGGTCAAACCAGATATTCTTATAATTGATGAGCCTTTTATTGGTCTTGATCCAATTGCAACAAAGCTATTGTTACAATTGATTGACGAGGAAAAACAACGTGGGGTAGGTATTTTAATGAGTACACACGTCTTAGATACAGCGGAGAAGATTTGTGATCGATTTTTATTAATAGATAAGGGGCATTTAGTAGCTACTGGAACACATAAAGATTTTCAGCATGTATGTGGATTAAAAGAAGGTTCTTTGTTCGATTGTTATCATCGAATGACGGCAGGTTCATCGATATGAAGAGCATCACGATCCTTCTTAGTCGTGTAAAAAAAGATGCCTTTTTTCAATTTAATATTTTTAAATCTGTGTTAGATTGGACAGTTTTATTATATATCGTGATACCATTTACCATTATTTCAGCAATCATTTATCGTTCTTGGTGGATAGAGCTTCCTACGTGGAGTGAATATATGAATATGCAAATGATATTATTGCTTGTTTATCTGTTTTGTTGGAACGGCCATTTTCGTTTGTTTGTTAAAGAAGCTGATGGAGTGTTTTTATTTAAGCATAATCATTTGTATATTCAATTAAAAAAATGGGCCTTTTTTTTAGCTTTTGTTAAATTGATTGCAAAGATGACATTGATTACGATTGTATTATGGCCATTTTTACATGTTCAATTTACGTTAGTACATGGTGAAATTGCTTCCTTCTTGTTTTTATATATTGGCTTATCTTTCTTTATAACAACTCTTCGAGAAACATGGCTTTCAAAATTTATCAGTTGGAAGCTCCAATGCCTTACATTTCTTTTATTTCTTGTCTTACTAGTATGTAATCAACTGATTTTTGTACATATTATTGAAAGTGTTTACTATACAGTTTTTATTTCCACACTTATCATTTTTTTATCATTATTACTTTATAAATCAAGAATTTTAACAATTCATCATTTTCAACAAGAAGTATTAAAAGAAAATGAACAAAGATTACGATATATGAATATGATCTTTGCGCTTTCACCTGAAATAGAAAAGCCTAACATCGTTAAACGGAAAAAACCACTTCTCTTTAGATATTCGAAAAGAATATTTTCGAAAAGAAATGCTCAAAATGGTTTTCTAGAACTTTTTTTGAAAATTGTTATCAGAAACTTTTCTTATTTAAGCGGTTATTTTCGCTTAGTTGGAATTACATTGGGGGCTGTAGTGGTTGTTCCTCCATTGCTATTTAAAGGTTTGATTATTGGTGGATTTGTATGGTTTCTTTGGCAGTGGGTTTCAGGACTTTATGATCGAGTGATATTATCGCATCCTCTAGGAAAACAATTTGAGAATCGTTCAAGTTATTATCAATCACGGGTAAAAGCATGTCTTGTCTTATCTATACCTGCTTTTGTTTTGCTGTTTGGAATTTTATTGACGCAAATGTACCTCCTATAAAGCACTTATTATTATGACATGGTAACAGAACAGAAAGGAGAATGTTTATTTTTTTACAGCTACTTATTCGAAAGTTAACTACGGTTAAGAGTTGGTTACTATTTTTAACAAGCGGCATACTTGTGTTAGTAAGCACAACGATTATGAGATGGTTAGAACCAGCTACTTTTCCTACTTTCTTTGATTCTTTCTGGTGGACGATGACTACTGTTACAACTGTAGGTTACGGTGATTATTATCCAGTTACGTTGGCAGGTCGTTTACTCGCTGTATTTTTGTTCTTATTTGGAATCGGACTTATCGGCGTTCTTATCACAAAATTAATTGATAGTTGGGCAGTTTTACGGGGGCTAAGGGAGGAAGGAAAAATGCGTTACCTAGGAAAAAATCATCTGGTACTCTTTGGGTGGTCAAGAAAAGCAAAACATGCGATTGATGAAGTTTTGGAGTATGATAAGAGAAAAGAAATTGTTTTAATTGCAACATTAGAAAAAATACCATATATTCATCAACGAGTACATTATATTCAAGGTGATGCAGTTAATGTAGAAACTCTGGAAAAAGGAAATGTCTCTAAATCAAGTGGTGTTATTATATTTGCAGAAGAAGATATAAAACATCCACATCTAGCTGATGCACGTTCGTTAATGATTGCTACGGCATTGGAAAGGTATACAGGTGATTTACATATAACGGTTGAAGTTCTTGAAGAAAAGCATATTGAATTATTCCGTCATGTTTCTGTAGATGAATTTGTCGTTTCAGATGAAATGATTTCTCAACTTACTGTACACGCTGCTCTATCAGCTGGAACAACTGAATTGTTTAATCAGCTCTTGAGCAAAACCAATGGTGATGATGTGTATAAGATTAAACCTGATTCAAGATGGAATACATATCGTGATGCTTATTTAAGTTTGGCTGAGAAAGGCATCACATTAATAGGAAATCAAGTACTATTAAATATTGCTGGTAAGCTAGATCAACCAATTAATGAGAATGATGTCTTGTTTGTCATCTGTAATAAAGATGCTTACGGGCAATATCAACAAAATATATAAAAGGAGCGAATACAAATGAATTCAATCAATTGGTTAGAGGAAGTTGAAAAAAGAAAAGCTGATTTAATAAAAGACACTCAGAAGTTCCTTCAAATAAAAAGTGTATTAGATGAAGAAAATAGCACACCAGAGGCACCACTAGGAAAAGGTATTCAAGAGGCCTTGCAATTTATGCTAAATAAAGGAAAAGAGGATGGATTTACAACAAAAGATGTTGAACATCTAGCGGGCCATATTGAGATGGGAAGCGGTAATGACATTTTAGGGGTCCTTTGCCATGTCGATGTGGTGCCTGAGGGAGATGGATGGAGCAGCGATCCTTATGGTGCAGAAATTAGAGACGGAAAAATATATGCTCGTGGAGCTTTAGATGATAAAGGTCCAACAATGGGGGCATATTATGCAATGAAAATTGTTCAAGAATTAGGACTTCCTCTTTCTAAAAGAGTTCGAATGATTTTAGGTACGGATGAAGAATCCGATTGGCGTTGTGTAGATACATATTTTAAACATGAAGAAATGCCTCAACTAGGTTTTGCACCAGATGCAGATTTCCCAATTATTTTTGCGGAAAAAGGCATTTGGGATTACTATTTAAAACAATCTGCACCTGATACGAAGCAAATACAGGAGGGAATTGTCGTTAAAGAGTTTTCATCTGGAAGACGATTTAATATGGTTCCTGATGCAGCAACGGCAGTATTATTAGGAGTAGAAAACCTAGAGAAATTAAGTAATGATTTTCAAGCTTTCTTAGAGAAATACGGAGTAGAAGGTAAAGTTAATCAGAACGAAGATAAGGTGATACTAGAGTTAAAAGGTATTTCTGCTCATGGAATGGAACCGAAGAACGGTAAGAATGCAGGCTTATTTTTAGCGCAATTTTTGAACAGTCTACAATTGTCAAAACATGCCAAAAACTATTTTTCTTTTATTCATGACTATTTATGGGAAGACTCTAGAGGTGAACATTTCAATATTTCTTATACAGACCCATCAACTGGTGTAGTGACATTGAATGTTGGTTTATTAAGCTATACTTCTGAAGAAGGCGGAAAGATCGGGATTAATCATCGCTATCCTGTTTCTTATTCTTATGAAGAGGCTAAAAATCAATTGCAAAAAATAATAGAAGAAAATGGTTTTACACTCGAGACATTATCTCATTCAAATCCTCATCATGTGGAAAAAGATAGTTTTCTTGTACAAACACTTTCTGAAATTTATGAAAAGCAAACAGGAGAAAAAGCTGAATTATTGGCAATTGGTGGGGGAACATATGCAAGATCATTAGAGGCTGGAGTAGCATTTGGACCTTTATTTCCTGGAAGAGAAGATATCGCACATCAAAAAGACGAGTATATGTATATCGAAGATTTAGTAAGAGCTACTGCTATGTATGCAGAGGCCATTTACAAGTTAGCGAAATAGGTAAAAAGTTTGAAGCGATAGATAACCTATTAGCCAACATGGAAGTTTAAAAAAGTGGCTTATTCGAATAGAAGAATGAAAAAAAGCAGCCGGATTAGCCATATAAAATAGGCGAATCCGGCTGTTTCATAATAAGAGGTGATAGTATTTTGAAGAAAAAGCCGTTTCACTATTTTATAGCATTATCTTTACCAAATGAAGTAAAGGAATTTTTGTATGAAATAAGCTTGAAACTAAGAATGGACTATTCTTTTCAAAAATGGGTTCATAAAGAAGATTATCATTTAACGTTAGCCTTTTTAGGACCATCTTCACAAGAAAAATATCAGAGTATGATGAATGATTTACGAATTTCCTTACAAAATCAGAGTGGATTTATGTTGGGAATTAACCAAATAGGTATATTTGGATTGGCGGAAAAACCACGAATTTTATGGTGTGCTCCCTACGAATGGGAAAACTTAATTACTCTCCAACAAGTAGTATCGCATTGTTGTCAGGTAAATGGCTATCAATTGGACAAAAAAAAATTCAATCCTCACATTACATTAGCAAGAAAATATGAAGGAAATGCACTTTTCACTAAAAAAGATTTAGATAAATGTGGTAATCTTTTTAAGGAGGATATTATATTTAAGGCAGAAAAGATTACACTTTACGAAACTCATATTGATCAAACTCCAAAATATCAAATTATTGATTCGATTGAACTGACGTAAGGATTGTTCATATCGTTCAAACGGATGCAATTCCCCCACTTTGAAAATAGTTAACAAAAAAATAGAAGTGGAAGATGAGTGCTAGATAATAGAGAGTCTATTTATTTTTCACCCACAGGTTAAAATTTGTTAGTTTTAAATAGGTTCAGCGCTGGTTGAACACGCTTAAAGTGTAAGGCTCATGTGAGAGCGGCGAGATAGGTAAGCCCTATATGAGAGCTATGTGTTGAGTATACTCACATCGTCCGAATTGCGAAAGTGAGCATCTTAAGCAGATTTGAACCTATATTCACTATTTGTACATAGTCTACAAAGTTTACGAAAACGGTCATTTTTACTTACTCCATTTGGTAGAGATAATAGATTCTTTGGAAATAAAAAATGTAAGGTGTATGAATAATTTTTCATATTCTAATGAGGTATTCAACTACTTAAGAACAGGCAGTGATATGATGGGACAGCTTATTAAATTACAAGACTATATATCTAGATATGAGCAAGATGTATACCATTATCCAAATCAATTTGTTCGATTGAAAAAGCAACAATGGAATAAATTGCAGGCGTCATTTCTTTCTGGTGAGATGAGCGAATATTTCACGAAGGAAGATGATCCAGAATGGCCAGAAGTTGAGTCGGGTTTCTTTTATAAAATGAAAAATTTATTAAAAAGAAAACAGAAGCAAGAGGATAATGAAGAAATACACGATCAACCCCAAACTCAACATTTTGACGAAATTCAACTGAAAGTTCCTACTATGCCGCGTAATATTGATGAGTTAAAGCGATCGTTTTTAAATCAGGTTTTCTTATTCCAAATGAAATGGGCTACTTCAACTATTCGTGAAAGATCAATCGTTGATCGAAGTTACTATCTTGATGAGAAGATAAAGTTTTTATTACAACGATTTCCTGACACGTTTCTAGTACTATATCAACCTATATTTAAATTGAAGAACGCTCCTGTAGAGGCAGATATCATTATGATTACGCCAACGGCAACGTGGTGTATTTGTTTTTTAGAGGATGAAGAAAATGCGGTTTATGTTGGCTCCAATGAGAAATTTTGGGTGAAAAAACATTACCAAAAAACAGAGAAAAAAATATTAAATCCTACTATTTCTTTAAATCGAACGGAAATGATTGTTAAAAAGATTTATCAGGCATCTAATGTAGACCATCCTATTAAGAAAGCGATAATATCAAGGGTAGGCTATATTGATTTTCCTACAGCTTCTCATGATTTATATTTACTGGATAAGAGACATTTTCCTGAGTGGTTCCAGTCTATGAGGAAGTTAAGCTCTCCTTTAAAAAGTCAGCAGTTAAAAGGTGCGGATACACTTTTACAGTATTGTCAGACTACATCTACTATGAGACTAGAATGGAATGATTATATTGAGCTCGATGATGATACAAAGCAAGAAAACGAATGATAAGCACTTATATATAATAAAAAATGGAAACCCTAGTAGCAGAAAGAGCAACCATGTTTGGGGGCAAGTAGAACAAGTACTGAAGCTTCACGCTATATCTTATACGTTGTATGAGACAGAGTACCCTGGCCATGCAAAAGAAATTGCCGAGAACGTTCTTAAAAATACTTATACAGATACGATTATTGTGGCATTAGGAGGTGATGGAACACTCCATGAAGTAATAAACGGTGCTGTTTCATTTCCTCATGCTAAGGTAGTTTGCTTTCCTGCGGGATCCGGCAATGATTATGTAAGAGGTATTCAGAAATCCAAAAAAACGGAAGATATTATTTCCTTATTACATTCAGAGCAGAAGGTCTCAGCTATTGATTTAGGGGCTTTTGTTTTTGAAGGGAAGAAAAGACATTTTGTGAATAGCATTGGAGTTGGGTTTGATGCAAGTATATCCAAAGCCGTTAATGAATCAAAATGGAAAAGTAGGTTTCAAGCATTAAAATTAGGTAAATTTATATATTTATATTTTTTTCTGAAAAACTTATTTGCCTTTAACACTTTTTCATTAGAGGTAGAAATAGATGGAGAAAAGAGAAAAATGGATGATGTTTGGTTTCTTGTAGTTTGCAATCAACCCTATTTTGGTGGTGGAATTAAAATTTCCCCAAACGCATCGATAAATGATGGGCAATTACAAGCATTAGTGGTGAGTAAAATATCTTCTTTCATGCTGTTATTATTGTTTTCAACCATTTTATGGGGAGGACATTTGAAGCTGAAATGGGTAGAAGTCTTTAATTGTAAAGAAATATCACTGTCAACAGATGCTCTTGTCCCTATCCAAGCTGATGGTGAGCATATTGGCTTTTCGAATGTATCTGTTAAGGTTGCACCAGATGCTGTAAAAATATTGAGAAATAGATAAAGAATGAATTAGTTAATGTAGAGAGAATATCTCATTATTGTAAAATTGGCTATATGTATGGTATATTAGTTCTTTGTGTGATTCTATATCAGTAATTGGATATTATCTATAATGTACATACTTGACGCAAATGTCTATTTTCACTAAAATTTAGTGAGTAGCTATTGTTAAATGGTTTATAGAATCAATAGCTTTTTTTTATTTTATGAATAGAAACTGTAATCAGTCAGATATGTATACATTTCTGCTGATTGTTAGAAATAATAATATGTTCTTTTTGGAAAGAACACTTACGTTAATTATGTATACAAATCATAAGAAAAATCATCCATGATTTTTTCTCAATGCTATTGAACGAAATTGAAGGTGACCACATTGGATCATATATTGGGTCAAGAATGGGAAATTGTTCCTGCTGGCGGTGCGACTGGAGAAGCCTTCATTGCCATAAAAGAGGAACAAAAGCTTTTCTTAAAAAGAAATTCATCTCCATTTCTAGCGGTATTGTCAGCTGAAGGAATTGTTCCTAAGCTCATTTGGACAAAACGTCTAGAAAGTGGAGATGTAATTACTGCTCAACGCTGGTTAGATGGAAGAGAATTATCACATAAGGATATGAATCAAGAAAAGGTGGCTTTATTATTGAAAAAGATACATCAATCTGCCCCTTTGTTATCCATGCTAACTAGGTTAGGTAAAACTCCATTGAAACCTGAAGAGCTTTTTAAAGATATAAAAGAATCACTTGATGAACAGCTTCTTTCACATGTAGCCATTCAGCAAGCATTACAATTACTACGTAATCGTTTGACTGAAATTGTATGTGAAGAAGCCGTGGTCTGTCATTGTGATATTAATCATAATAATTGGTTATTATCCGACGATAATCAATTATTTCTTATAGATTGGGACGGCGCTATGATAGCCGATCCGGCAATTGATCTAGGTATGCTTCTTTATTCTTATATACCTAAAGAAGAATGGAATACATGGCTTGAACAATATGGATTAGACTTATCCGAATCATTAATTAAAAGAATGAATTGGTATGTGATTGCTCAGACACTCATCTCTATACAGTGGCATAAATCAAAGCAAAGATATGATGAAATGAATAATTGGTTTACTTATTTGGATATGTTATTAAACGATATTCAAGAATACTGATTCATATTTTCTACCCATTGAGATAGCTGATTCTGATATGAATTGATATGTCCATTTAGGTCTGAGCTACTTTGCCCATTTTGGCTATAAGTGTGTATTTCGTTTAGTATTGGAATTAACTGTTCATTTAGTCCTCCATTATTTAATAGAGCGGTTACTAATCGTTCTACCTGGGCACATTCTGAAACAGATCCACAGCAATCACTTTGGTGATTCATTAATATATCTTTTAATACCATAACTTGATGTTGTTGTGAAAGAGGCATATTCTTCTCAACCTTTCTTAAATAAATTGAAGCTTTAATCGATGGGTAATTATTTATCATCGATTGACAAGCTGAATAACATCATTGACCAGATAAATGCTATTGTTTAAAAGAGGAATAATTCAGTACTCATGGAAAAAATGATTTTTCTTGACTACTGTAGTAAGGTACAACATGATGTTTTATAGCTGAATGTTGTTAGGACATTTAGCACCTTCCGAGATAGCTGATACTGCGTCTCACACTAAAAAGCTAAGTGTGCTTAAGGCGTTTTTAGTGGAGTCAACATCAGTTTAAACGAGATTTATTTAAGCTCCTTTATATAGGAGCTTTTCTTTTGTAGGTTGTCTCAAATGAGAAAAATGTATTCAAAAGAATACAAGAAAAGGTAACTTGTGAATGATAAAAACAAATGAATAATTTTCAACGAAAATAAAGTTAGGAGTGTCATAATGCGTCTTAAATTTAAGCCTTGGGCGAAGGAAAAACTACAGGAAAATCCGCAATTTGTTATATATAATCCAGAAGAGAAAAAAGGTAAATGGCATGAAGTGTTTGGAAATGATCGCCCACTTCATATTGAGGTAGGGACTGGAAAAGGTCGTTTCATAACTGAGATGGCAAAAGCGAATCCAGAGATTAATTATATCGGTATCGAGGCATATGAAAGCATCATTGTGGATGCATTAGATAAGGTGATGAATGAAGGATTACCAAATTTAAAGCTATTACCATTTAATGCAGCAGATTTACGAGACTATTTCGACAAAGGAGAAGTAAATCGTGTATATTTAAATTTCTCGGACCCTTGGCCTAAAAAACGCCATGCTAAACGTAGACTAACATATCATACTTTTTTAAAAATATATGAAGACATCTTACCAAACGAAGGAGAAATTCATTTTAAAACCGATAACCGTGGATTATTTGAATACTCTCTTGTAAGTATGTCGCAATATGGAATGACATTAAATTATGTAAATCTTGATCTGCATAATAGTGACGTTGAAGATAATATTATGACAGAGTATGAAGAGAAGTTTTCAAATAAAGGAAGTCTAATTTATAGAGTAGAAGCTCAGTTTCCATCAAAAACTGCTAATCGTTGATTAGCAGTTTTTTTTATACTTTGGAAAGAGGAAAGTGGTTCTTTTCGTAAAACTATAACGATTACACTGTATTCTGACTTGAATTGTAGTTGTAGTGAACGAATGAATAGACAGGAAGAAGACGTTTTGCTTAACCAAGAGGAATATAGATATGATATACTTTCATAATAAAAATGATTTACTAATATTTGGGTGTTATAAAGGTGGTGCAGGAATGTTTGATCAAGAGGTAATATTTAAGGTAGAACGAAAGACAGGTTGGATCATTTTAAATCGTTCAAAGGCGTTGAATGCTCTTTCACTTAATATGGTGAAAAAAATAAGAGAGCAATTACATATATGGGCTAAAGATGAATCGATAGTATTAATTTGTATAAAGAGTAATATTGAAAAGGCATTTTGCTCTGGTGGAGATGTTCGATCTATTCATGATCATAAAAATAATAATTTATTGCCGTTTGCCAAAGACTTTTTTTCAATTGAGTATGATATGGACTTGCTTATTCATGAATACTCAAAACCAATCCTTGCTTATATGAACGGAATTGTTATGGGAGGAGGAGTCGGAATATCTGCTGGCTCCAACTTTAGGATAGTTACGGAAAATACAAAATGGGCTATGCCAGAGATGAATATTGGCTTTTTCCCAGATGTTGGAGCAAGTTATTTTCTTAATCAAATGCCGGGATATATTGGTACATACTTAGCTCTTACAGCAAAAACTATTAAGGCTGACGATTTATTGCATGTAGGAGCAGCTGATTATTATTTGAAAAGTACAAAATGGACTGAATTAGAAGCGTGGATAAATGAGCAAAATTGGGAAAGTAAAACGGTTTTTATCACTCTTCAAGAAAAACTTAAAACGGTGTGTTCTAACCAAGATGTTTTAGAACCGGTATTAAATGAGGGGAAAATTAACAGGCATTTTCAATGGGAGACTTTAGAGGAAATCGTGGATTCATTGCAAGAAAATGAACAACAAGGTGATATTTGGGCGAAAAACATAAAAGAAGAAATGCTTTTAAAATCTCCAACTTCACTAAAAGTAACATTAGAACATTTAAGAAGAACTAAAGGGAAGACGAAGAAAGAATGCTTTCAAATGGATGAAGTTCTTGCTATGAAATTTATGGGAACTTCAGATTTTTTTGAAGGTGTGAGAGCTGTTCTTGTGGATAAGGATCAAAATCCAACATGGAATCCTCCTACCATAGACAAAGTAAGCTCATCTTTCGTTGAACAATTTTTTGTATAGAACGATGACCTTTCATCTTTAATAGTTCTAATGTCTATGTTATTTAAACAAGTCGTCTAGAATCCTTCAAGACGGCTTGTCTGTTATATTAGAAGACAAGATAGATGAATTTGTATTTTTTACAGCATATGTACTTTCGCGTTTTTACTAACGTCCCGTTCTGTTTTGATATATCAAAAGCAAATTTATGAATGGATTTGTAAAGGAGAGTTCTATAAATATGAGATTGGAAAATCATTTGTTATCTATTCTCGAGTCTCTTCATGATGCAGTCATAGTAATTATAAATGATGGCACAATTGTTTATATCAATAAAGCATACTCCTCAAATTTTAATGTGCCAGCAAAAAAAATTATTGGTAGAAAATTATCCGATATCGAAGCGAATTCCAGAATATTGACAGTACTAAAAGATGGTATCCCAAGAATTAATGATTGCAGCTATGTACATTCTCTAAAACAAGATGTTTGTGCAAATATTTCACCATTGATTGAAAATGGTAAGATGATTGGTGTTGTAACCATTATGAAAGACATTTCTGAGGTTACACATTTGCAAGAAGAAATAGCGAAGTATGAGAGGGACTTAAAGGATTTAAAGAAGCAACTAGATAGAAGAAACTTCTTTAAATTAGAAAGCGAATCGATAGAGATGCAAAAAGCTGTTTTATTATCTAAACAAATTGCCAGTACGGATGCTACCATTCTGTTACGCGGAGAGAGTGGGACGGGAAAAGAAGTCTTTGCCAAAGCTATACATGAAGCGAGTAATCGTAATAATTCTCCTTTTATTCCAATTAATATTGCATCTGTTCCAGATTCGCTGTTTGAAAGTGAGATGTTTGGATACGAAGAAGGATCATTTACGGGTTCTAGAAAAGGTGGGAAAAAAGGGCTTTTAGAAATGGCAAATGGTGGAACTTTGTTGCTAGATGAGATTGGTGAAATGTCATTTAGTAATCAATCTAAGCTATTAAGAGTCATTCAAGAAAGGCAATTTCAAAAAATAGGTGGGACAATATTTTACCCTTTAGATGTACGTATTATATGTGCTACGCATCGCAATCTAGAAGAGATGATTCAAAAAGGTGAGTTTCGGGAAGATTTATATTATAGAATAAATGTAGTTCCAATTCATATACCAGCTTTGCGAAATAGAAAAGCAGACCTAGAATATTTAACACAAATAATTCTAGAAGATGTTTGTAATAAATATAATAAGCGAGTCACTATATTAGAAAGTGTTTTTAATAAAATGAGGATGCATGATTGGCCTGGAAATGTAAGAGAATTGGTGAACACGATAGAGAGAATGGTGGCGGTTTGTAACAAAGGGTATATTGAGGTTTCGGATCTCCCAGAAAGATTCTTAGACAATCAAAAATATTTTGAACAGGTGGAACCTATAAATGAATTATATTATCCTTCAATAGATACTTCTAACAACTTAACTGATATACTAGAAGTAATCGAAAAAAATCATATCGAGAAGGTTTTGACAAAATGTAAAACAAAATCTGAAGCGATACAACAGCTTGGTATTAGCAGAAAGTCCTTTTATTCTAAATTAAAAAAATACAATATTCAATAAAAGTAGTGGTTATAAAGTTTTCTAAATATTTAATAAATACTGAAAGTTATTTGGGAAGGTTTACATTATACGGCACGTAACTTGCATTAATATAAATGTAAGTGCGTTTAACAGTCATAAAAAGATCGTAAATTTGAGGAGGCCGACAGATATGCAAGTAAACATAAAAAGAATGGAAAATGAACAAGCCAAAATTGTATTACAAGAAACAGCTGGATTAGCTATTATTACGATTCATCGTCCCCATTTGCGTAATGCCCTAACAGCAAATATGTGGAATCAATTATCAGACATTGCTTTAAAGGTTTTGGATAATCCCAAAAATAAGGTTTTACTTTTAAGGGGAGTAGGAGAACAATTTACTGCAGGATCTGATATTAAGGAATTTCATCAAATGTCGCTTGAAGAGGCAGAAAATGCGTTTGTTCTGATGGAGAAAACAATTTCTACATTTGAACATCTGCCAATTCCTACAATAGGAGTGATTAATGGACCGGCTATGGGTGCAGGACTTGAACTCGCGTTAGCATGTGATATACGAATTGGATCAGAGAAAGCCAAATTAGGTATTCCAGTTGGAAAATTAGGTATTACACTAAATAATAAATTTGCTCAACGACTCGTTAATTTGATTGGTCCAAGCTTAGCGAAAGATTTAGTATATACAGGTAGAGTTCTTAAAGCAGATGAGGCTCACAGAGTAGGTATGCTAAATTATTTAATCAAAGAAAAGGATTTAGATCGATATGCTATCAGAATGGGAAATTTGGTGGCTTCTCAATCACCTGCTTCCCTATTAGCGATTAAACAATCTGTACAACAGTGTCTAGATAGTGTTCCAGATCTTTGGAAAGGATCAACGCCTTTTGTAGATCATAATGATTTTCCAGAAGGTGTAGCTGCGTTTGTTGAAAAACGTCCACCACGATTTATTAGAAGAACGCCTCAAAAGTAATCTAGCTAGTTTATTAGAGGTTGACTGAAAAGTTCAAAAAATTTTGTAATATGAATGAGGCGTCCAAAGTGATAGTAAATCACTTTTGGACGCCTCATTTTGACTTCTTACATTTTTACAGTGGATGTAACACGAATATCAATAGAAATTAAATCAATATTTAAATGTAATAGAAAATTTTGTTGAATTTCATTTTGGAGCTCTTTCATTTTTTCAAATATATTAAATGAAGAAGGAGAGAAAATTTCTACATTAAGGCTTACTTTCGGATAACTATCAATGTGAACCTGAATATTATCACAAGAGTTTACATACTTGTTCTGTATACAAGTAAAATCAATAATATCTTTAAATACTTTTTTATCAATATAAATCGAGTTACGATGAAAGTCTGGATGAACAATCGTTGTCTCACCAATTCTTTCTTTTTTCGAAAAGATTTCCATTCCTTTTTGTATGAGTTTTTTAAAAAAGTTTTGTTCTACTTGTTTATATGGAACGGGAATTATATGCTTGCCTTCTGTTTTTCTAACGTATTGTGCCATTTTTATTTCACTTAATGAGCGAATATCCTCGATATGAAAAAAATAATTAATCGTTCCTAATTGTAGTCGCTCGGCGATTGCTTTAGTCATTTTATCAGATGTACCGATAATGAGTATTTTCGTTGTGAAAAATATTTTTAGTGCATTCATGACTTCCTTAGCATGAGTATCATCAAAAAATATAGCTCTTTTTACTGCTGAAAGTGAGTTTTTTTCATACTTAGCTGATGTACCAGCTATTCTATATCCATTAATAATTAACAACCCGTCATCAATGATGGCAGGTATTTTTTTTTGATGAGCAAATGTGAGTGCACATGTACTTTTTCCAGTTCCACTTGGTCCACTTAAAGAAAAGATCTCCATACGCAAACACCCTATTCTCCCTTTTTGAAAATTATATAATTTCAGAAATAAATTATCAATTAGAAAGTAACTCACAATCCACATGTATTTCCAAAAGAAACAATTGTTTCTTTTTTATACATAATCATTTCTTTTGGAAATACTTTTGACTTATTCATGTATGTAAATCTTACTTAATGTCATGTTAAATTTTGGCACAAAAATTGCAAATTATAAAGTTATCGATAATAGAAAGTGAGATGAGTGTATGTCAAAGGTTGCTTATGAGCAAGTACATAATATTGCGGTAATAACGATTGATTCACCACCTGTTAATGCATTAAATCAAGAAGTATTGAATCAATTACAGCTAATAGTAGAGGAGATTTCGGAAGAGATACATGTGGTCATTATTAAAGGAGCAGGTGTAAAAGCGTTTGTTGCCGGAGCAGATATTAAAGAATTTCCTGGTTTAACTCCTGAAACAGGGGAAGAATTATGCCTTAGAGGACAATCAATCTTTAATGCCATTGAAAACCTTAAACAGCCAGTGATTGCTGCAATCGATGGCTTTACTTTAGGAGGTGGACTAGAGCTAGCGCTTGCATGTGATATTAGAATTGCAACAGCTAAATCTACATTTGGGTTACCTGAGGTGAAGTTAGGCATAATTCCGGGGTATGGTGGTACACAGCGTCTTCCTAGATTAATAGGAACAGGAAAAGCATTGAAGATGATTTTAACTGGAGAAACATTGTCCGCTGAAGAAGCTTATCAAATTGGATTAGTAGAAGAAGTTACAGAAATAGATTCCTATAGCAAAGCATTAGAGTTAGCTAAGATTATTAGTTCAAGGGGCCCAATAGCGATTCAAAAAGCAAAAAAAGCTGTTTATGAAGGAATTGAAGTATCTCTTTCTGATGGGTTAAAGTATGAAGCTCAATGTTTTGGAGATCTTTGTGCAACATTCGATAAGGATGAGGGAGTAAGAGCTTTTTTACAAAAAAGAACACCAGTGTTTAAAGGAAGATAAAGTTTTATGTTAATCGAAAAAAGTCTATGTTTATTGCTAGATTAATAGTCTTTAGCTAAATCGCTCAATCAAGGTCGTCATATACCTTACCTGATAGAAGCCATATATTGGCTGGAGGTATACATTTACAATGACGGTTCAAGTGTGCTTTTTATGTTGGCCCTGCTTGTCAGTTGGTTTAGCACTTTATATCAACGGGAGGAAGAAATTAAATGAAGAAAATCGGTATTATAGGATTTGGAACAATGGGGTCTGGTATTGCACAAGTTTGCTTAGAAGCAGGTTATGAAGTCATTGCAATTGAAAAAGAAGAAACATATTTTACACGTGGTTTAAACCAGATGGATAAAAATTGGGATAAGGCAATAGCAAAAGGAAAGATTACAGAAGCTGAAAAAAATGGCTATCAATCCAGGCTTACTACATCAACACAATGGCAAAGTCTTATAAACGCAGATTGTGTGATTGAAGCTATTATTGAAGATATAGAAAGTAAGAAAGAAGTATTTAGAATTATTGATGAAATTGTTAAAGACCATGCGATTATCGTTAGTAATACGTCTGGTTTAAGTATTACAGAAATAGCAAGTGTCACAACAAAGCCAGAGAGAGTAATGGGGTTTCATTTCTTTAATCCTGTACCTGTAATGAAACTCGTGGAATTGATTCGTGGTTATGATACATCAGAAAAAACGTATCAGCTTTCTAAAGCCTTAGTGGAGTCTTTAGGGAAAACAGCGATTGATGTAAAAGAGTCTCCTTTATTTGCAGTTAATCGTATTTTAGTTCCAATGATTAATGAAGCCATATTTGTTTTACAAGAAGGAGTTGCTAGTGCGGAGGATATCGACCAAGGTATGAGGCTAGGTGCAAACCATCCGATAGGTCCACTTGCATTAGCTGATTTAATTGGATTAGATACACTTTTATTAGTGCAAGATTCACTTTATGAAGATACACAAGATTCGAAATATAGATCAGCTCCTTTATTAAGAAAATTAGTGAGAGCAGGACATTTAGGAAGGAAAACAGGTAAAGGGTTTTATAGCTATTAAGTAAGAAAAATATTTTTTCTGGATTATGAATAGTAAAGGGGCGACATGTTAGTAGTCATAGTCGCCTTTGCATGAGAGATGTTAAAAGGGAGGAAAAAAGATGAGTACTACCATTGGAGAATTATTAGAATGGTCTGCACATAATTATCCAAGCAAAACGGCGTTGATTTATCGAGAAAAAAATCAAAAATATTCATTTGAAGCACTGAATGAGAACGTGAATCGGTTTGCGAATTCCCTCGTTGCATTAGGTGTGAAAAAGGGAGATGTTGTTTCTACATTTCTTTATAATACCAGTGAATTTGTAATAGCATTGTTTGCTTCGGCAAAGATAGGAGCTATTTTCAATCCAATCAACTACCGTCTCACTGCGAGTGAGTTACAATTTATCGTAAATGATGCTAACTCGAAAGTTCTGTTATTTGAAAAAGAGGTAAGATCTATTGTAGATGACGCAAAAGAGCTTGGATTGAATGTTTTAAATTATGTGTACACAGATCCAAATGGTAGCGAACAAGACCTTGATTTTTATCAATTAATGAATGATGGAGATGATGTAAAGCCTGATGTGTCAGTCTCCGAAAATGATCGATATATTATGATGTATACAAGCGGTACAACTGGAAGTCCAAAAGGAGTTCTCCATAAGCATCGAGACATGGTTCATCATAATTTTCTTATGATTGAGTGTATGAAGCTAAGTAAAGATGATATAGGACTTTCCGTGGCACCTTTAAATCATACGGCAGAGCTCCATACTTCCTTTTTACCGAGAGTTATGGTTGGAGCAACCAATATTATCTTACATCATTTTGAGGCTGAACAAGTTATGGAAACAATTGAGGGAGAAAAAGTGACTCATATGTTTGCTGCACCGACAATGGTTAATCTATTATTAAATGTTAAGAATTTTGAATATTACAACATTAATAGTTTGCGGTTACTAGGCTATGGAGGCGCTTCAATGGCTCCAATACTAATCAAGCGTTTTCAAGAAAAGACAAATGCTGATCTTATTCAAATGTTTGGTACAACTGAGATGGGACCTGTAATGAGTGTACTATATGCGGATGAACAATTAGGGAAAGCTGGTTCCGCTGGTAAAACAATTTTAACTCATCAATTAGTTATTGCACGAGTTCCTGAAGAAGGGGTGAGTAATCCTGATAATGAATGCACGGTTGGAGAAACTGGTGAAATTCTAGTGAAAGGACCTTGTATGATGGAATGCTATTATAATCGACCAGAAGCAACAGAAAAAGCAATGGCGTATGGTTGGTATCATACGGGGGATATGGGCTATAAAGATGAAGAAGGTTACGTATGGATTAAAGATCGTATGGATTACATGATTAATTCTGGAGCTGAAAATGTATACCCTCGAGAAGTAGAAGATCGAATACTTGAGCATCCTGATGTATTAGAGGTAGCTGTTATAGGAAAACCAGATATTCAATGGGGACAAAAAGTGGTTGCTTTTATAGTAAATAAAGAGGGAAGTCAACTGACTGAAGAGATAATAGACCAATTTTTATTAGAAGGTAAAGCGTTAGCCAAATATAAACGTCCACGTGAATATTATTTTGTTAATAGTCTTCCGAAAACAACTAGTGGTAAGCTGCAAAAGTTTGTTCTTGTACAACAACTAATCAATATGAGTGAGGAGGGAGCGATATGAGTTTCGAATTGTCTAAGATGCATACTGAAATTAAACAAGAAATTCATCGAATCGCACAACAAAAAATTAAACCAAGAGCGATGGAAATTGATGAAAATGCAGAGTATCCCATGGATGTCTTACATCTTTTAAGTGAATACGGTTATATTGGTGCTAATATGCCTGAAGAATATGGGGGAGCAGGTCTAGATTTATTAAGTTTTTGTTTAATAGTTGAGGAAATTGCAAGAGTCTGTGCCTCATCTTCGCAGGTTGCAGTTGTTCAAGAACTAGGAACTTTACCTATTATGATAGGAGGAGATGAATCACTAAAAAAACGGTATCTACCTCTTCTTGCAACAGGACAAAAAATTGCCGCTTATGCTTTAACTGAACCACAGGCAGGCTCGGATGTAAAAAGCTTAAATACACGAGCAGAGCGTAATGGAAATTCCTATATATTAAATGGTCAAAAGATGTTTATAAGCAATGGTGGAGTAGCGGATGTTTATTCTGTGTTTGCCAAGACAAATCACGGTATTTCAGCATTTGTAGTAGATAAAGATACACCAGGTTTTCAGATTGGAAAGTTAGAGAAAAAGATGGGGATTAAAGGGTCACCCACGGCACAATTATATTTTGAAAACTGCATGATTCCTGTTGAAAATAGAATTGGTGAAGAAGGAGATGGCTGGTTAATAGCCATGAAAACGTTCGATAAATCTCGACCAACCGTAGCTGCTCAAGCCTTGGGGATTGCTCAAGGAGCATTTGATATAGCCTTATCCTATGTTCAAGAAAGAGAGCAGTTTGGAAAGAACATCGCTTCTTTTCAAGGAGTACAATTTATGCTGGCAGATATGGCAACTCAAATTGAGGCGGCAAGAGGTCTTGTTTATAGAGCTGCTTCTAAAGTAAATGAGTTAACTGCTACTGGTAAAAATGCTGAGTTAACCCAAGCATCCTCGATGGCCAAAATGTTTGCTTCAGATGTGGCTATGAAAGTAACGACCGATGCTGTTCAATTGTTAGGTGGGTACGGATTTATTCATGAATACGCAGTTGAGAGAATGATGCGTGATGCAAAAATTACTCAAATTTATGAAGGAACAAATCAAATTCAACGAGTAGTAATTGCTAAAACATTATTAGGGGGACGGTAGAATTGAAATTATTATTTATTCATGGTGCAGGTGGCACAAAAAATAAATGGAGAGCGATTGGTGAGCATTTAAAAGGAGTCTCTTATGATGTCATTGATTTACCAGGTCATGGTGATAACGAGTATAACATTATTACATCCATCCAGGATTATGCAGCATATATTGACCAATCGATAATGGAAGATACAATCGTAATCGGACATTCAATGGGAGGTCTAATTGCTTTAGAATTAGCCAATCGAAATAATCAAATAAAAGGAGTCGTTCTAGCTGCTAGCTTCTATGAACTTCCTGTACATCCAAAATTATTAGAAACTTTAGCAAATGGGGAGTACCCACAATCTTTGTTTCATGCTTCCTATCATCAAGATGCTGGTAAAGAGCTAATAGAAGAGGAGCGGAAAGAGTTAGCATCCGTACCCATAGAGATTGCTTATGCAGATTTTAAAGCATGTCAGGAATATAAAGAAGGTAAAGTATCATTATCAAAGCTTCAAATCCCTATTTGTGCCATTTTGGGTGATAAGGATAAGCTTTTACCTCGTAAATCAGTTGAGATGTTAAAAGAGTTAAAACCTGATATGAAAATAGTAGAAATCAGTGGTTCAGGGCATTATGTTATGTTAGAGAGTCCGGACTCGTTCATTAAGGAATTATTACATTTCATGAAAGATATAAAAGCTCAAACGGTAAAATGATTTTCCAACTAGATTTACTTTATAAAAATAAGGATCCAATCTTTAGGAAATTCAATTGTCGAAGGAGAGATGAGGATGGGAATGTATAAAAAAAGGAAAGATGGTACTGAACAACCATATATGTTAGGTGCGTTAAAGCTCAGATTACCTTTTATTCATTATAAAATGGAATTTCCTGATTGGATTCAGGGAGCTATTCTTTGTGTAGTTCCTATGAGTATTACCGCGATAATGATGGATGTTTTAGGTATTCCTTTTGAATTAGCGATTGCTTTTGTAATAATCAATAATTTTCTTTATTTACTTCATACTCATTTTGGTGATCCTTCTATTGCAGGGTGGATTACTGCAGGTATACCTCTCTATGTTGGATTTTTAACAGGGTTTCCTGAAGGAGAAGAAAGAATTCTTGCGTTAATTGCTTTGCAATTTACTGTGGCCTTGATATTTCTGTTAATGGGAATTTTTAAAGGGGCAGATGTATTAGTGAAAAAATTACCTACATCTCTAAAGGCAGGTATATTATTAGGCGCTGGTTTTGCGGCTGTATTTAAAGAATTTTCGGCAGACGGACGTGTATGGACAATGCCGATTACGATTCTGCTTGGTGCAGCTTTTGGATTCTTTATGATGTTTTCAAATACGGCAGCTCCGCTTAGAGAAAAATATTCTTTTTTTAGATATGTGGCTCAATTTGGAATCGCTATTCCATTTGCGTTGGCTTATATATTTGGGATGATAATTGGAGAAGTTTCTACACCTCAAATAAACTGGGGAATTGTTGCCCTACCTCTTGGAGAAATCTTCACAAATTACAGTGTTTTTAGTATTGGTTTTCCTGATTTTTCATACTTTTTGAAAGCAATTCCTTTAGCTATAGCGGCTTATATTATCGCTTTTGGGGACGTTTTGGTGATAAGCTCTCTTCTGAAAAAAGCAAATGAGGTTCGAGTAGATGAAAAAATAGTGTTTCAAGCTAGTAGAAACAGCATCATAGTGTCTATTCGCAATTTTATTCAAGCATTATTTATGCCTTTTCTCTCTTTATCAGGACCTCAATGGACTGCAGGGCAAGTATTAGTCCTTAACCGTTTTATGAGCAATAATCGATCACAGGTAGAGAGCTATTGGGGAGGAGCAACCGGTATTTTCTGGGGTATGAGCTTTGCTTTATTATTAGGACCAGTCGTCTCTCTTTTTCAACCAGGAATTAATATTGGTATGGCATTAACGATGATGATCCAAGGATATTTATGCGGATATTTAGCAATGGAAATTTTAAATGATAAAGGTAATTTAGAAAAAGGAATTGCTGTTATTATCGGAGCGGTATTAGCGACAAAAGGAGCTGCATGGGGTCTAGGAGTAGGGATTGTATTATGGCTACTTTTAGAAAAAAATTGGGTTAAAAATAATAAAAAATATAGAGAAGAAAAGCAAGTATCGCAATCAAGCTAAATAGATGATGAATTGAAATGTTATTTATAACCAATATAGGTATAATTAGTAAAAGATGATTTGTTGTAGTTTGTAAAGAGAGAATCAGGGGGAGATTGTATTGCTATACATTAATGGTGAATGGAGAAAATCTGTATCAAATCAATTGTTTTCCGTATATAATCCAGCAACTGGTGAAAAAATTGGAGAGGTAGCAGATGGTAATAGGCAAGATGCCGAGGCTGCCATTGTAGCGGCTAAGGAAGCATTTCCAAAATGGGCTGCTCTGTCTGCATACGAAAGATCACAATTTTTATACAAAGCCTACAACATTATGAAGGATCGTAGTGAACAATTAGCTAGGTTAATGACGATTGAGCAAGGAAAACCTTTAAAAGCATCTAGAAATGAAGTCAAATATGGACTTGATTTCCTTCTTTGGTACGCAGAAGAAGCGAAAAGAGTATATGGGCAAACGATTCCAGCTCCGAGATTAGACCAAAGATTTATTGTTCGTCATCAACCTGTTGGTGTGGTAGGGGCAATCACTCCGTGGAACTATCCTATTTCTATGATTACAAGAAAGTTGGCTCCGGCATTAGCTGCTGGATGTTCAATCGTCATAAAATCTGCCGAGCAAACGCCACTATGTGCAATTGAAATAATGAAAATATGTGCCGATGCAGGTATTCCAAAAGGAGTAGTAAATTTATTATCATCTTCTCAGCCAGAAGTGATAGGAGAAGAGTTTTTACAAAATCCTGCGGTGAAAAAAATTACATTTACAGGATCAACAGAAGTCGGCAAAATGATTGCGGGAAAAGCGGCAAGGCAGGTGAAAAGAGTTTCAATGGAGTTGGGTGGGCATGCTCCTTTTATCGTTTTAAAGGACGCAGATCCAATACATGCTGCTAAGGGTGTGTCTCTTGTTAAATTTTTAAATACTGGTCAAGCATGCATTAGTCCTAATCGAATATTTGTACATGAATCCATTGCTGAAAAATTTATTAACACCTTGAAAAAAAGAGTAGAGCAATTAAAAGCGGGAAATGGATTAGAAGAAGGAATTAGCATTGGACCTTTAGTTGATGAGGCAGCAATCGAAAAAATTGATCGACAGGTTTGTGATGCTGTTGAGAAAGGGGCTGCTGTCATTACAGGTGGCCGAAGACTGACAGAAAATGAACTAGATAAAGGAATTTTCTACGCTCCAACTATTTTATCTGGGGTAATCGAGGATATGGAGATATATCGTCAAGAAACGTTTGGACCTGTTGCTCCTATCATTATCTATAAGCATTTTGATGAAGTTATAGAGATGGCAAATGATACGAACTATGGACTTGCTGCATATGTATATACGAATAACCTTACAAAAGCCATGAAAGCTTTTGAACAGTTGAATTTCGGAATAATTGGAATTAATGACATCAACCCTACAGCTGCAGCGGCTCCGTTTGGAGGAATGCAAGAAAGTGGTCTTGGTCGTGAGGGTGGTAAAGAAGGTATAGCCGAATACTTGGAAACGAAATTAGGAGGATTCTCGCTATAACGACAATTCTCAAAAAAAGCTGTGAAAAGAATAGTAAATCTCTTTTCACAGCCTTTTTGAATGGTTGATATATCTTCTAAAAGATACTGAAGAAATATGGGGCTAATCCACAGTTCTTCGATGTATAATTGGAGCTATTGCTCACTTATTTCAATAACGGTCCCAGTTGAAGCGTCTGCTACGAATGATAATTGTTTTTGCTCATCATCAGTGATTTTTGTTAATCCGCCTTTAAATACATCGTATTCTAGCCCGCTTTTTACATATTTTTCAGGCTTCATTAAAATCCAAGAACCGATAATTTTGCCTTCTTGTTTCATTGCATTTTTTACTTTTGATAAAATTTCATCAGGAGATTGCTGCGCGTATTTTTCTACTGTGCATTTTGCTGCGTATCCACATGCAAAACCAATTGCCACTCCAAGAGCTAAATCTTTCCATTTCATTATTCATTTCCTCCCACAATTTTGTAGCAAAACATCTTAATCTACATGTTTTATAAAAGAATATAGAGAGTAACACCATGGATGGTCTTTTTTACTCTGAATTATAAATATATAATTCTAGAGAGTATTATTAGGATTTTTTTAATAGTAATATGACGAAATGTATGTGTTAATCCTGTAGTATTATTTAGCGTGAGTGCCTATTCCATCAATGGCTTATCAAATCGTTCCAAAGGTTAAAAACCAACTTTTGGTTGTTCGTCTTACTTTAGTTGGAGCTGTAGGATATAGGGCATAACTGTTCCTTACTTGTTGGCACTTCATTTTTTTATCTTTTGGTGGTAATTGTAACGATTACATTTTCAGAATAAATTTAAGTTTTAACTTCTTTATATTCTTCTATTAAGTATACAAGAGTATAGTAACAACTTCAATTTAACATTTTTTGATCGAAAACGGATATGAATCTTTTCTTTTTACATATAAAAGGAAATAAGATTTTACAAGATCCTATAGAATTTCCAGGTAATTTGTTGGTGTCAGGGTATATCTTTCGGTAAAATAAAAGAAATAAAGACATTTCAGATAATAAAGGAGTAGAACTATGAACCAAGAATCTTTACATCTATATAAAACATTAACAGAACTTCCAGGAGCTTCTGGTTTTGAGCATGAAGTTCGTAAATTTATGCGTTCAGAGCTTTCAAAATACAGTGATGAAATTGTTCAAGATGGATTAGGAAGTATTTTCGGGGTGAAAGTAGGAGATGGAACAGGACCTACCGTTATGGTCGGTGGCCATATGGATGAAGTAGGATTTATGGTAACTTCCATTACTGACAACGGTCTTATTCGCTTTCAAACGTTAGGAGGTTGGTGGAGCCAGGTTTTACTTGCTCAAAGAGTACAGATTATTACTGATCAGGGTCCAATTATTGGTGTAATAGCATCTATACCACCTCATTTATTAGATGAAACACAACGTTCAAAACCAATGGATGTTAAAAATATGCTTATTGATGTTGGAGCAGATGATGCCGAGGATGCAAAAAGAATTGGAATTAAGCCAGGACAACAAATTGTTCCAATTTGTCCGTTTACACCAATGGCTAATAAGAAAAAAATCTTAGCGAAAGCATGGGATAATCGTATCGGCTGCGGTTTAGCTATAGAGTTGTTAAAAGAAGTTCAAAATGAAAAATTACCGAATATTTTATATTCTGGTGCAACTGTACAAGAAGAAGTTGGATTAAGAGGAGCACAAACTGCTGCTAATCTGATTAAACCAGATATTTTTTATTGTCTCGATGCTAGTCCTGCTAATGACATGTCAGGTGATAAGGATGTTTTTGGTAAGCTTGGAAAAGGTGCTTTACTTAGAATTTTTGATCGTTCAATGGTTACGCATACGGGGATTCGAGAATTTGTTTTAGATACAGCTGAATCCAATAACATTCCATACCAATATTTTGTATCCCAAGGTGGGACAGATGCTGGACGAGTGCATATAAGTAATGATGGTGTGCCAAGTGCTTTCGTAGGGATATGCTCTCGATATGTACATACTCATGCTTCTATCATTTCAGTAGATGATTATGAGGCAGCAAAAGAATTACTGGTTACACTTGTTAGAAAAACAGATCAAGCAACTGTAGATGCTATTAGAGGGATATAAACGATGAAAATTGCGATTGGAAGTAATAATCCAGCTAAAATTGAAGCTGTCCAAAAAACATTTACAGGAAGAAATAATCAGATTATCCCAATGAATGTCTCTTCAGGTGTATCGGAGCAGCCATTTTCTGATGAGGAAACGATTCAAGGAGCTATTAATCGGGCACAAGCATGTTTGAGAGAAACAGAAGCTCAAATAGGTATTGGCTTAGAAGGTGGAGTCGTTCAAACTTCATACGGATTATTTTTATGTAATTGGGGAGCATTAGTAATAGATGGAAAAGAACCTATTATAGCTGGAGGAGCAAGAATTCCATTACCAAAAGAAATTACAGAAAGACTCTTATTAGGGGAAGAACTTGGTCCGATAATGGATGACTTTACAAAACAAAAAAATATACGAAAAAAAGAAGGAGCTATAGGCATTTTTACGAATGAAGCGATAACGAGAAGCCAAATGTTTGAGCATATTATGAAAATGCTTATGGGTCAATATGAATACAAGGGCTATAATAGTATGGATTAGATGAGGTGGAAATATATGAGAGTAAGGAAAAGACTTTCTTTTCTCCTTATTGTGTGCTTGTCATTATTGCTTCTTTCAGCTTGTTCTAAGAATATTGAAGAAGAAAAAGACAAAGCAATGGACGCGGCAGAAAGTACGTTTATGGATGTTCCGAAAAAAACGAATACGAAAAGTGGCGATACGAAGTTTTTCTTACCTTCTGGCTATAAGGTAAAAGAAGAGAAAGAATATAATATTATGTTAGAGAAAAAAGATAATCCAGTACTTATTTTCATTAATCCAAATGAAAAGGAAACTAGTACTGTGATTAAAGAAAGTGTTGAAAAAAATAATGATCAGTATTTAGACTATACGGTCTTTAAACAAGAAGGAAGAATAGGTGTGGTTTCCATTCGAGAAATCTCATCAGATAAATACGAGTTAACGATTGCAGTAGGTGGAGTAAAGGTAACAACTGAAACAACTTCGAAAGATATTACCAAATATGCTGAAGAGATGATGAAAATCGCTTCATCCATTAAACAATAGGGCTGTCTCAAAAGGGTTTAAAATCCCTTTTGAGAAGCCCTACGTTTTTGATTTTAAAAAATGTTATGTTTTTTGTGTGTTTTTACTACTTTCTAAAAAAGCTGATATGCTTAGCTTCTTTTCTCATTTATCTAAGGAATCTTCGTGTGAATGAATATGAAATGAACTAATTGTATTTTGTAAATCATTTGCTATGAAACTAAGTTGTGTGGCTGCTTCACTTACTTGCGATATTGCATGAAGCTGGCTTTCACTTGATGCGCTTACTTCTTCTGATACGGAAGTGGATTGTTCAGAAATAAGATAAATGTCTTTCAGTTTCCCATCAAGGTTACGATTAGATTGATGGATATCATGAATGGAATTTTGAATTTGTTTCATTTTTTCTGTAATTTGCATTATAAAATGAACGATTGTATTAAAAGCTTGCTTAGTAGACATAACTGATTGACTTTGTGTCTCTTTATATTCATTAAACTTTTCAGAATCGGCTAAAAGAATGTTCATTTGATTATTCATCGCATTAATTAATTGTTGAATATGTAAAGCTTCCGTTTTCGTTCTTTCGGATAACTTTCTTACCTCGCTAGCAACGACTGCAAAACTTTTTCCGGCTTCACCAGCTCTCGCTGATTCTATAGCAGCATTTAGAGCAAGTAAATTCGTATTTTCAGCTATTTCTTGTATCGTATAAACAATACTAGAAATATTAGTCGATTTTGCAGCTGCTTGCTGTACTTGTGTAGTTACATGATTTGCCAAATATAAAAACTGTTTAGATATATTTTCAAGTTCGTTAATGATCTCAATCCCAGTCTGCCCTTGTTTTTCTGTCAATGTTGCTGTTTCAAAGATATTTTTACTTAAGGTTTCTGATTCATGAATAGCTAATGATACTTGATTGACAATTTCTGTTCCATCTTCAAGTTTACTAGTTTGTTGAGTGGCTCCAACAGCTACTTGTTTGATAGCAGCATGAACTTCAGTTGATTGAGCTGTTGTCTCCTCAGAAATAGCAGCTAGTTGTTGGGATGCTGAATTTAATTGTTCCGCTGATTGTAAAACATGTCTTACGGTGTTTTCCATTTTACTAGCCATATCATTAAATGTATGAGCGAGTTCTCCAATCTCATCCTTCGTTGATACATCAACCCTATAACTTAGATTGCCAGCACCTATTTTTTCTGCACCCTCTTTTAATTGATGAATAGATTTTTGTATGGAAGTCGTTAAGAGATATCCAATAAGTAAAAGAAGAAATACTATAGCTAAACTTAGTATAAAAAGAAGAGTTGAAAGCTGATTTTTTTTCTTATCTAATGACAGTTGCAGTGACTTTTTTTGAGCAGAAACCTCTTTTTCTAATAAAGAAACTTCGGATTCAATCGTTTTAGTACTATGATCAAATTTATCCATGAATCTATCTGTTTCTTGATATGTTGCGATGGTTATATAAAAATTCCATAAGTACTGATTGAACTGATCTTGAATAGAAGGGATTGATTTTAAATCATTATCCAATTTTTTAGAATTATTAGTAAATTGAATGTATATATCTCCATTTTTTGTTAAGTAATAGAGATTTTCTAGCGTTCTTAATGAATCAAATTGCTTCTCAATAGCTTGCTTTTTTTCTTTTTTAGTAAGAAGAATGAATTGTTTAGCTGCTTGATTTGTTTCTAAACGCTGTCCCTCGTTCGGATTATAACCAATTTCTTTATATTTATCATCTAACGTTTTGAAATTTAATTGGTATTCTAAGATTCCTTGTTCAATAGCATGTATATGTTTTTTTAGGTCTTTATTTTTACTAAATTTTTTATTAAAGTTTTTCGTACTCTTTTCCATTTGTTCAATTTCAGTTATTACTTGTTTCGATATTTTTTCTTGAGGATTTAATATGTATTGTTGCTGATTTCTTAGAAATTGCGTCATTCCAATTTTAATTTCTTTACTAATAATAACAGCTTCAGATAAAGCTTGAATTTCTTTCTCTTTTTGATTTTTTAAGTTGTTTGAAATGGTATGAATAGTAAAAAATAAAATCATTCCAATCGTTGAAAGTAGTAGAATAAAAATAATTTTTGCTCGGATAGATTTCATAATAGTTATATCGTCCCCTTTTCAATATTTAACAATATATGAAATAAATACTATTATAGATTTTTATTTATCATTAGACAATGTATAAAGACATATAATAGTTTTTCTTCTCTCATTAAAAAGAGATTTTAATATAACTAAATAACTATTTTACTTTGAGTTATTTTAGATAATGGTAGTTCATTAGGTTTGGTTTCTGATGAAAAATAGTACTTTATTAGCTAATCAGAGTTGACTAAGACACTTATGCTTTTCTTATATGTTGGAGTTGAAAGAAATCTTTGTTATGATTACTGTATTATAAAGATTATTAAGATTCTGGAGGGTACATTTGATGAAAGTATTAGAAAGTGAAAAGCAGTTTAAAGAGCTAAAAGACAATAGTAAGGTTGTATTTTTATTTTCAGCTGATTGGTGCCCAGATTGCAGATTTATTGAGCCATTTATGCCAGAAATTGAAGCGGAATTTGAAGATTATACTTTTGTTTATGTTGACAGAGATCAATTTATAGATATATGTGCAGAAAATGATGTTTTTGGAATCCCAAGTTTTGTTGTCTATAGCTTTGGATCGGAATTAGGTAGATTTGTTAATAAAGACCGTAAAACAAAAGAAGAAATTCAAAGCTTCTTACAATCGTTATAAATTCTCTTTCAAGGAGAAGAGCCATGAAGATAACTAGTAAAAAAATAAAAAATCTGCTTTGTGAGCAGCTGCAAGATAATAATCGTACATTTTCTTATGATGCTGAGAAAGAAGAATTGAGAATAGAAAATAGTACAACTAAAAAAGGCATTACCATATCTTTACCACCAATCGTTGCTAAAGCTGAGGTTGCTTTGGATGCAACAATTCAAGAAACGGTATATTATGTTACTGAAGCATTGCAAGTGATGGGAAATGTTCAGAGCCTTGAGAATAAAGAAGAACATATTTATCCAGTCATAAGAAGTACATCGTTTCCGATGAAGGATCAAGATGATATTGCATTTGTTACAGATGAGCATACTGCAGAAACAAGAGTGTACTACGCTCTTGATTTAGGTAATACTTATCGATTGATAACAGAGCCTATGCTTGAACAAAATGGCTGGTCAGTTGAGAAACTTAAGTTACGAGCTATGGATAATTTAAATAAGCTATCATTAGTAACGGCACGAGATACTGTTGCTGGTAATATATTTTATTTTGTTAGTTCAAAAGATGGGTATGATGCAAGTAAAATTTTGAATGAAGAATGGTTAAAGTACATGAGAAGTCAAGTAGAAGGCGATATGGCTGTAGCTGTTCCTCATGGAGATGTATGTATTGTTGCTGATATTAGAAACGATACAGGCTATGATGTACTTGCGCAAATGTGTATGAGCTTTTTTGCAAGTGGGCATGTACCAATTACAGCGTTATCATTCCTTTATCATGATGATAGACTTGAACCGATATTTATATTAGGAAAAAACAAGACAAACAAATAAACATAAAGGCTATCCCAAAGTGAATCAATCCAAACTTCACGACTATTTTTATCTGATATCTTGTTGTATTTAAATTAGAGGATAAGAAAATAGTATGAAATTCATGGATTGATTATCTATCCATAAGCGGCGTTTAGGAAAAAAGTGACACTGCTGGAAGGTCCACTAGTTGGGATGCTTTTTTTTTTACTCGAAATTTTCAAAAATACTGCTAAAATAAAGAGATGAATAATAGTTTTTAGAAAGAGTGATTTATTTGAAATGGCTTAAAAAATTGAAAAAGTGGTTTAAAGCCGATGCAGTATACGAAATTGAAGAAATCATTCTTCAAGATGATGAAGAACTTGACTTAAAAGCATTAAAAGATAAAGGTGTAAAAATAACAAATGAACACCAAAGTCAATTCTTTACTCAACCTAAAAAAGCTGCTGCTGTTAAAAAACAAGATGATTTACATGATTTCCAAACGAAATCTAAAGATATAAATGCGAAAATAAATTACCAATATCCAAAGGGAGAATTCCGTTTTCCTTTACCTATTGATCAGTCAAATGAAGGTAGAAAGAAGCCGAAGGTAAACAGGCAAAATGTTAATACTCATCGAGAAAACAATAATGAAAAAAGAACAATAAAAAAAGAGCCTGTACTCTCAGCTCGAAAAGAGGTTATTAAGGAGAAAAAAAGACCTTTTCGCCCAACAGAAACACCTTCACCTGTGTATGGTTTTCAACAAAGGCCTCTTAAGCAAATGGAGGAAGAAAAAGAGCAAAAGATTTCATCTGTTAAGGTGAATGAAGAACGATATTCTCATGCTACTAAAGAGAAGGATCATACCCAAGCCGATTCTAAGCAAATTTATGACAACGTACAAAAAAACGGTGGAGTAGAAGAAAGTAAAGTTGCTCTATCTAATGATCGTTATTTAGAAGTGGAAACTAATAAATCAGTCTCTAATGAAAACATAATTGGAAGAGTAGAAGAGGTAGAGGCAAATGCTCCTATCACTGAAAAACAACTTGATAAACCTGAAATGAAAAAAGAATTCAGTAATCAAGTGCAGGATGAAATGACAATTGAAAGCGATGCAATCTCTCAGATTCAATTGCAAACAGAACAAGCAAAACATTATACTGCAACTGCAATAGAACAGGATACCTTGTTAGAATCCGTAGATGAAGAACTTACTTTATCTTCAGGCCAAGAGGAAGTTTCTCAATTAACTGCAGAGCATACTGAGTCACCAATTGACTTATACGAAGAAGCATATTTAGCTGATAGTTTGGTAGTAGCTCCTCTTATTGAAGAAGCTGATGAAAAGGAACAAAGTGTGGATTCCCAAAATAATAATTTTGTGGAAGATCAAATAGATTCTGAAAAGGACGCTGGAGTAGCAAAAGCTGACGAAGCAAACTATGATGTCTCTGAAAGTGCTTCATTAATAGTTGAAGACTCTATTAATGACCCTATTGAACGTCCGAAAAAGAAACATATCCCTTTTAATGTTGTAATGCTTAGACAAGATAAAGCAAAGTTAAATAAGCAAACAAATTTGTCTGAAAAAAAAACGATTCAATTTGAGGAACCAAAGGTAGAAGCCATTGATAACAAGGTAGAACCAAAGCAAATAGATTCAGATTTACCTTATTATCAGTTTCCATCTTTGCAACTGTTACATCCAGCAATAGAAGGTGAAAATGACGATACTTGGTTAGATCAACAAGGCTTCATGTTAAATGAAACATTACATAACTTTAATGTTCGAGCTAAAGTTGTAAATATTACTCAAGGCCCAGCTGTTACACAGTTTGAAGTCCAACCAGAAGCTGGTGTCAAAGTAAATAAAATAACGAATTTAACAGATGATATAAAGCTTTGCTTAGCTGCTCAAGATATCCGAATGGAAGCACCGATACCGGGTAAGCATACAATTGGTATTGAAATTCCAAATCGTAAGAGCAGACCCGTTTTTTTAAGAGAGATTTTGGACAGTCCAGCTTTTTTAGAAAGTTCATCTCCTCTTACTGTTGCTTTGGGATTAGATATTACAGGATCTCCAGTAGTAACGGACTTGCGTAAGATGCCTCATGGATTGATTGCAGGTGCAACGGGTTCCGGGAAGAGTGTTTGTATTAATACAATGTTAGTGAGTCTCCTGTATAAGGCGACGCCACAAGAGCTTAAAGTATTGTTGATTGATCCTAAAATGGTTGAGTTAGCGCCATATAATGATATTCCACATTTAGTAAGTCCTGTTATTACGGATGTGAAAGCTGCTACTGCGTCTTTAAAATGGGCTGTCGATGAAATGGAAAGTAGATATGAAAAATTTGCTCATGCTGGTGTAAGAGATATTGGACGATTTAATAAAAAAGCCGAGGAAGCAGGACAATTGGCTGATAAGATGCCTTATATTGTTATTGTTATCGATGAATTAGCTGACTTAATGATGATGTCTCCGGCTGAGGTTGAAGAATCAATCTGTCGTATTGCACAAAAGGCGAGAGCATGTGGAATTCATTTAATTGTAGCGACACAAAGGCCTTCCGTTGACGTTATTACTGGTTTAATAAAAGCTAATATTCCAACAAGAATTGCCTTTTCTGTCTCTTCACAAGTAGATTCTAGAACAATTATTGATAGTGTAGGAGCTGAAAAACTACTTGGTCGAGGCGATATGTTGTTTTTGGAAAATGGTTCTTCAAAAACAGTTCGATTGCAAGGAACATTCGTTAGCGATGAAGAAATCGAGGATGTAGTTAATTTTGTTAAAAAAGAACAAGAACCACAATACTTATTCCAACAAGATGACTTATTGGCAAAGGCACAAGTTTCGGATGAAAGAGACGAATTGTTTTTTGATGCATGTGAATTTATTGTCGATCAAAATGCTGCTTCAACATCTAGTCTGCAAAGAAGGTTTCATATTGGATACAATAGAGCTGCAAGATTAATAGACATGATGGAGAGCCATGGTATCGTATCAGAAGCTCGCGGTAGTAAACCACGCGATGTACTCATGACTAAAGCTGACATGGAAGAATGGGTTCAGCTTCAAGAGAAGCAAATGCGATAATAGATTAAAATAGAACGTTTGAGACTTATCCTGATATATAAGTTTTACAATAAAGTGAAGCTTAAAAATCGTTTGTCAAAACATAAAGTGGTATTCTTAATATACGTGTTGATTTGTACGACATACGATGAAAAAAGAGGGATATATTGGTTATGAAGGAAATCGAATTAAAACTTCAAGGGAAGATTAACAGATTGACGAATCGAACGTTTAAATTTGATTCGCGTGTTAAAGATGGTTGGTTTTCTGCTGTATATTTTTTAAAGGCAAAAGAGATTGCAGAAGAATTTTGTCCTGAAAACGAAGTTGTTATGCAATTTTTTCAAAGGAAAAAAGCTGTACTATGTGGGACAGATGAAGTAATTTCATTGATTAAAGAATTTGCTACTAAACCAGAAGAGCTTGAAATATACTCTTTAAGTGATGGTGATATGGTCGAACCCTTTGAATCTGTATTAACAATAAAGGGACAGTATCAAAACTTTGGATTCTTAGAAGGTTTAATTGATGGAATTCTATCTCGTAGAACATCTGTAGCTACGAATGTATATAATGTTGTAAAAGCGGCAAAAAGTTCAGGTGTTCAAAAACCGGTTATCTTTATGGGAGATAGGGATGATCATTATACGCAACAAGCTGGGGACGGATATGCTGCATATATAGGTGGATCAACAGCTCAAGCTACTCATGCAATGAATGAATGGTGGGGTAAACAAGGTATGGGTACGATGCCCCATGCGCTTATTCAACTATTTGATGGTGATATAGTTGCTGCCTGTAAAGCGTATCATAGGAAATTTCCTGAGGATACTCTTACAGCATTAGTTGATTATAATAATGATGTCATAACAGATTCATTAAAAGTAGCAAGAGAATTTGGTGATTTGTTAAAAGCGATTCGTATCGATACATCTAGAACCCTAATTGATAAATATTTTTTGAGAAATCAGCATGTATTAGGTACATTTGACCCAAGAGGGGTAAATGCTGAATTGATTTTTGCACTTCGAAAAGCATTGGATGACGAAGGTTATCATCATGTGAAAATAATGGTTAGTGGTGGATTTACAGTTGAGAGAATTGAAGAGTTTGAGAAGCAAGGCGTTCCTGTAGATATGTATGGAATAGGGAGTAGTTTACTTAAAGTAAATGTAAGTTTTACAGGGGATAATGTTATGCTAAATGGTAAACCTCAAGCTAAAGAAGGGCGGAAATATAGGCCAAATCCGCGCTTGGAAAAAGTGGATTTATTAGATTGATTACTAGTTCGGAATATAACTTTTGAACTAGTAGAAACGAGTCCATGGAGAGTTTGGCATGAAAAACTTATTTGTGCTATAATATTTTTTTAGGAGTATAGAATAAATTACTCTCATTTTTTAGAAATTAAAACTGAGTGTTTGGCTAAAAAATGTATAACGTCATATGCTGTACTGCAGTAAGACGATTGTTGGAGGTTCCCGTATGACTGTTTACCATTTTGTTGGTATTAAAGGATCTGGTATGAGTGCACTTGCACAAATACTTCATGATAAAGGATATAATGTTCAAGGTTCAGATATTGAAAAAGATTTTTTTACTCAAATAGCATTAGAAAATGCTGGCATACCTATTTTACCTTTTGATGCGAATAACATTAAGAGTGATATGACAATTATTGCAGGAAATGCCTTTCCTGATACGCATGAAGAGATTCAGAAAGCGATTGAGCTAGGACTACCTATCATTCGCTATCCAAAATTTTTAGGTGAATTTATTAACAACTATACAAGTGTTGCAATTACTGGTGCTCACGGAAAAACATCAACTACCGGCTTATTAGCGCATGTAATAAGTGGTGCTAAATCTACTTCTTACTTAATTGGAGATGGAACTGGTAAAGGTGAAAAAGATTCGGAGTTCTTCGTTTTTGAAGCATGTGAATACCGTCGTCACTTTTTATCCTATCATCCAGACTATGCTATCATGACAAATATTGATTTTGATCATCCGGATTATTTTGAAAGTCTGGACGATGTTTTCCAAGCATTTCAGGAAATGGCACTTCAAGTTCATAAAGGAATTATCGCTTGTGGTGATGATCGTGAGCTTCAAAAAATTCAAGCGCGAGTTCCGGTTATTTTTTATGGATTTAATGAAGAAAATGATTTCCAAGCGCGTAATATTTCTACATCAAAAGAAGGAACAACTTTTGATGTTTTCGTAAGAAATACTTATTATGAAACATTTACAATTCCTACTTTTGGTAATCATAACGTGTTAAATGCATTAGCTGTTATCACACTATGTAAATACGAAGAAATTGATGCTGAAGTTGTAAAACAACAGTTATTGTCTTTTACTGGTGTAAAAAGAAGATTTTCTGAAAAGGTAATTGGTACACAGATTTTAGTGGACGACTATGCACATCATCCAACTGAAATTAAAGCAACAATTGATGGAGCTAGAAAAAAGTATCCAGATCGAAATATTATTGCAGTATTCCAACCACATACTTTTACAAGAACTCAAAAGTTCCTAGATCAATTTGCCGAAAGTCTTAACTTAGCTGATAAAGTGTTCTTATGTGATATATTTGGATCAGTTAGGGAGCACCAAGGTAAATTGACGATAAATGATCTGCTAGATATTATTCCAAATGGTGAACTACTTTTAGAAGAAGATCCTTCACCGTTAAAAGAGTACAATAATAGTGTGATTTTGTTTATGGGTGCTGGAGATATACAAAAATTCCAAAAATCATATGAAAACTATTTAAATCAATAGAATCTGTACAAATAGTAAAAAGGGGCTGTCTGAAAGGTGATTTTTCATCACTTTTCAGACAGCCCCTATGCTTTATGTTATTTTTGGTTAAGAGAAAAAGTATGAAAGTAACATAAAATGTAAGAGGGTGTCCATCTAACTTTTGGACACCCTCTTTTTATTGACGTTACTTTACGTCACTTACAGAATTTTTATTTTAAGTTTTCAGGGTTTAGACATTCTAACTCAGGAATGACGAAGCGTCCATCTTTACGAATCAATACATCATCAAAATATATTTCTCCTCCGCCGTAATCAGGACGTTGAATATTTACTAAATCCCAATGGATGTTCGATGAATTACCGTTAAATGCTTCATCATAACATTGACCAGGAGTAAAGTGGAAGCTACCATCGATTTTTTCATCAAAAAGGATATCTTGCATTGGATGTAAAATATAAGGATTTACTCCAATTGCAAATTCTCCAACGAAACGAGCACCTTCATCAGTATCAAATACCTTGTTAATTCGTTCTGTATCATTAGCTGTTGCTTCAATGATTTTACCATCTTTAAAAGTTAGTTTTACATTTTCAAAAGTGAAACCTTGATAAGGTGAAGGCGTATTGTATGAGATAACACCGTTAACTGAATTTTTTACTGGTGCAGTGAAAACCTCACCATCTGGAATATTCATTTCTCCGGCACATTTAATAGCAGGTATATCTTTAATGGAGAATGTTAAATCTGTACCAGGTCCAGTTAAGCGAACTTTATCTGTTTTATTCATTAAATCAACCAAGCTATCCATTGCTTGACTCATCTTACTATAGTCTAAGTTGCAAACATTAAAATAAAAATCTTCAAAAGCTTCAGTACTTGTTTTAGCTAGTTGTGCCATAGAATTCGTAGGGTATCTCATAACGACCCATTTTGTTTTAGGAACACGGATTTCACTATGTACTTTTTTCTGAATTGTATCTCCTTGGATTTTCATTTTATCAGCTGGAACATCAGCAAATTCATTGATATTGTCTCCAGCTCGAAGTCCGATATAGGCATCCATTTCTTTCATGACATTCGCTTCAAATGCTGCCATCATTTCATATTGCTCTTTTTGTGCACCTAATAACAGGGAGCGATCAACCTGATGATCTTTTAAAGAGACAAAAGGATATCCACCAGCTGCATAAGCTTCTCTTACTAGAGCTTTAACAAGGTCTTTTTGTAGACCAAAATTTTCGATTAAAACCTTTTCTCCTTTTTGAAGTTTAACCGAATAATTGATTAAATTTTTAGCCAATGTATCAATTCTTGGATCTTTCATTATCTATAACCTCCATTGTATTAAGAACGTATGATATGGTACTTTTGGTATGAAGACTCTTCTTAATAAAGAAATTGATTTGAGCTTTCGACTATCATAGTTCTATTTTATATTGTACCCGAATTTTATTATAATTTTTAGTAATATATCTTTTGCGAATATAATGAAGAAGTAATATTTTTTTCGGTGCTTTCGCTAATGAATAGTTTATAATGTATAAAAAAGGGTACTATTGAATAGTATCTTCCTTGGAGGTGTTAAAATATGGAAATTATTTTGTATCTAAGTGCTGCTTTAGCTGCCATAGCATTTTTTATTTTAGTTATCTATTTAACGAAGACGCTTAAATCATTGCAAGTGACACTTGATAGTGTATCTCATACTTTAACTGGTTTAGAAAAACAGTTGCAAGGATTAACTACGGAGTCTACGTTATTATTGAATAAAACAAATGCTTTGGCTGAGGATTTACAAAAGAAATCCGAAAACTTAAATACAGTTGTTGATGCTGTTAAAGGTATAGGTACATCAATTCAAGATTTTAATACATCTATACAAAAAGTATCAGTGAAAGTAGAACAAGAATTGGAGCAGAATCAAGATAAGATTGCTCAAGTTGTTCAGTGGGGAAATGCCTTTTTTGAATTACGTAATCTATGGCAAAGAAAAAGAGCTGAAAAGAAATCATCTACTACTGTAAATCCTACATACACAATTGAGAAAACTGATCAAGTTGATAAGAAGAGTTTTGTACGCTCACGTAACTAATTCGAAAAATATAAAAAGTGAGGAGATCCATTATGATGACTAATGATAATCAAAAAGACTATTTAAGAGAGAGTTCAAAAACGAATATAGACAATAGTTCAAATAGTTGTAAAGGTTTTATGATTGGTGCTGTAATTGGTGGAATAGTAGGAGCAGCAACAGCTCTTTTCTTAGCTCCGAAATCAGGAAAAGAATTACGCGGTGAACTTAATGAAAAAGCAAAACATTTATCAGAGAAAACAGATCAAATCAAACATACTGCAGTGGAAAAAAAGGATTTAATTAAACATAATGTAGCTGAAAAAACTGAAAAAATTAGAGAAGTAGCTAAAGAAAAAGGAACTGAATTTGCAGAAGCAGCAAAAGCGAAAACAAGTTCATTGACTAATACTGTATCGAAGCAAACATCTACAATCATTGAAAATGTGAAAAATATCAAAAAGAGAGATAATGATGATAACAATGAAGTAGAACCAGCAAATACAGTTGAATCGACTAAAGAGGCTGTTGAAGGTAAAACTAGCTCAGATCAAGCTCAGTCGATACTTGAAGAAACTGAAAAAGCTTTACAAGAAGCTGAAACGAGAATAAAAGAATAGTTGAAGGTACACTATAGTAATAATTGGATTGTTAAATGGGGCTGTTTAAAAAGTGATTTCATCACTTTTTAGACGCCCTTCAGCTTTATATAGCAGGAATTGTTTATAATCGCATAAGGAATTGATTATTTTCTAGATGCTAAGCAAATGGAATATTGCTTTATAAACCAGTTGAGATTTAATGGATCTTTTTAACGCTTTCGAATGTTATTGCTGTTCTTGCATGAATCCCAGGAATTTCCACCGTTTATACAAATGGTATCAAAGAGTGCATTCAAAAAAGAAAGGATGATAAATTTTGGCATTAGAGCATATTTCTACAGAACAACAGTTAGAGGGATATTTGGACAAAGAAAGATTTATGTTATTTAAACATAGCGCTACTTGTCCTATTAGTGCTGAAGCCTTTAAAGAATATCAACATTTTAATGATCAACACCCTGAGGTACCAGCTATTTATTTAATCGTTCAAGAAGATCAAGAGCTTTCGCAATTTGTAGCGGAAAAGTTTCATGTAAAGCATCAATCACCTCAAATGATTATTTTTAAAAATGGAAATGTAGCATGGCATGAATCTCATTGGCGCATAACAGTTGAATCGATATCAAAGGCGTTAGAAGAAGAGCAAGGTTGACAAAAATGAAAGGCTATCTAAAAAGTGTTGGAAAAGACTTTTTAGATAGCCTATTTTGTGTTTGTTCATTAATTCTCTCTGTGGGCTGAAGCGTTCAGATTTGCTTTATTGCTAGTAGTAGGCCACATGATTCTTAAATCATCCCCAGGATTTAGTTCTTCATGGAACCCAACCTCTTTATTATTTTTTATAATGATAAATCTTCCATTAGCAACCTTAGGTAAATCAATATTTACATAGCGAAATAAGTCTTGAAATATAAAGGGTTCTACTTTGTTTTGTACAATTTTTAATTTTTCACCGTATTTTAATGGATCTTTTTCTTGTAATAGTTGCTTATATCGATAAAACTCCGTTACATTCTTAGATAATGTAACAATGTTTCCGTTAAATGATACTGGTATTGAATGATGTAATTTAATGTTAAGGGAATCAGCTACATCACCCAGCGTTGGTGTAGTGGAGGATTCAATCTGAATGATATCCCCATCTTCAAATGAAGAAGAAAGCGCCACATCCAAACCATTTTTCGTTATTCTTCCTGAGTATTTATTAAATGAATAAGCTTTATCATTTAAATAAATCGTAAACGGCTGTAGTTGATTAAGTAATTGATGTAAGTTAAGAGCTTTTATAAGAGATTCAATTGTTTCGGGAAGTTTACAAATAAGTTCATCACGATCATCAACGACTTCTTCACTATTAACAACAACACCATTCTTTTTAATAACTGCTTCAATTACGTATTTGGTTTGATTAATGATAACAGTCTTTCTAGGAATATCATCTAATAAATCCTTTATGAGGACATCCGAGGAGGTGCCGTCATTTCCTTTTTCAACAAATATTTCATCGTTTTCATTAATCGTATCATCGATAGAGGTAGGTTGGTTATTTAATAAAAGAATGGGTGGACGACCATGAATACCAGGAATTGTAATCGTTTGACCATTTACATTGACCATTTTGGCCATTCCCGGTTTTCCATAAAGTTTATTCACCTTAATTCCAGATGCTAATAAACAATCTCCAACAGTTAGTTTTTTCATATTAAACAAACGTACAGGCATTTCATTGACCTTAACTGTAATATAATGTACAGGATTTTTTTGAGCAGCTAGCGCTATTCCAATTGGTGTAACGAGCTCTGGTCCTTGCTGAACATCAGTATCTATCGTTAGGTTTTGGATAGCGTCAATGCCTCTTACAGCAACTCTATTAGAAGTCATTTGTAATTGTTCGGCTATAAGACTAGGAAGTTGTGGAGTAAGACTTCCTCCTCCAACAAGCATAACCGCTTTTGGAGGCTTATTATTATTAAGATTTAGTATTTCTGAACTAATGCTTTCAGCTAATTTAATCAGTGTAGGTTTTATCTTTTCAATGACTTCACTAGAAGGGACATCATCTTCAAAACCTAGTATATCTGTAACTTTTATGCTTTCTTGGTTATTTAACTGTCTTTTTGCTTGTTCTGCTAGAGGAAAGTCAAGTAATAGCTGATCGCTAATCGCTTCCGTTATTTCATCACCCGCTACAGGGACCATTCCATAGGCAATGACAGTACCCGTATCTGTAATAGCTATATCAGATGTACCTGCACCAATATCTATAAGTGCTACGTTTAGACGTCTCATCGATTGAGGGATTAGAACGTTTATGGCAGCAATAGGTTCTAAAGTTAATGCTTGCATTTCTAAGTCTGCCCGTTTTAAAGCGGAAATTAGAGATTCCACCACAACTTTAGGTAAAAAAGTAGCGATTATTTCCACTGAAGCTTCCTCACCATTTTGGTCTATTAAGCTACCAATTTCTGTACCATCTAAACGATAATAGAGTATGGAATAGCCTACACAATAGTAATCAAAGGTTTTGTCAGAAGCGTGTTTTTCAGCAATTTGAATTTGGGCTTGTTGCACCGCACTTAATTCAAGATGAAGAATATCATCTTTGTTGATCATAGGTTTACCTTGAATATTTACAGAAACTAATGCTCTTTCTGTTTTTAATGCTCTACCTGCAGCTGCGACACTAACATTTTTTAATTCACCGTGTCGTTTTTCCATTTCTGTTTTTATTTCTTTAATAACTTTTGAGACAGCTAAAACATCGTGAATTTGTCCATCGAGCATAGCTCTCTCAGTATGCTCTTTTGAGGTTATATCTGTTACACGAAATGAATCTTCATTTTTTTCGATAATAATTCCTACTACAGAGCGTGTACCTATATCTAAAGCAAATAATTTTTCTTGCATTCGACACACCTTCTTTGTCATCTTCTCTATTTATATGTATTGATTAGATATGTGCTATATGTTGATTTTTAACAGAACAATAGAGATATATTTTCAAAACAGAATTTCTAGTATTACTAGCCTTATCATTAAGGGATAATGTTTTATAGAATATAATTAAAAATAACGATCCTTTAGATAACAACCAAAACAAAAATACTTTAGCGCTTAAAAGCGTTTAAGTACTAAAAATATTTTGCGTGACAATTATGTCTATTTACTTTATAATAATCCCTAATTACTTTAAAATGTACCATAAAATATAGTGTCATTAAAGCGGTGGGATAGCTAATTATTCAATTTTCGCATAATTATTCGGGCTTTAATAGCAACTCTTCGAAAGGAATGGGATAAATGACTAATAATGAGTTAATGGAATTACGGGAAAAATTAGATGAGATTAATCTATCTATATTAAAGCTTATTAACGAGAGAGCAGAGGTTGTTCGTGATATTGGACGTGTGAAAGAGAAACAAGGTGTAAATAAATACGATCCTTTACGTGAAAGAGCAATGCTTGATTTAATTGAAGAATATCATAAAGGCCCACTTTCACAAAGTACGGTTAAGCATATTTTTAAGGAAATCTTTAAAATGAGTTTAGACTTACAAAAGGATGAAGAGAAAAAGGCGTTACTCGTTTCAAGAAAGAAAAAACCAGAAGACACTATTATTACAATAAAAGGTCAAAAAGTAGGAAATGGAACTCCTACTATGGTATTCGGTCCATGTGCTGTTGAGTCTTATGAACAAGTCGCAGAAGTGGCAAAAGTGATACAAGGAAAAGGTTTGAAATTTATTAGAGGTGGCGCATATAAGCCAAGAACATCTCCATATGATTTCCAAGGTTTAGGACTAGAAGGGATGAAAATTTTAAAAAGAATTGGTGATGAATACGGACTGGCAGTTATTAGTGAAATTGTAAATCCTGCAGACATTGAAACGGCTATCGATTATATCGATGTCATTCAAATTGGTGCCCGTAACATGCAAAACTTCGAATTATTAAAAGCTGCAGGTGCTGTTGATAAACCAGTATTATTAAAACGTGGATTATCAGCAACAATCGATGAATTTATTCATGCTGCTGAATACATTATGTCACAAGGAAACGGAAATATTATCTTATGTGAAAGAGGAATTCGTACTTATGAAAAGGCGACAAGAAATACATTAGATATTACAGCTGTTCCGATTTTAAAACAAGAAACACATTTACCAGTACTTGTTGACGTGACTCATTCTACTGGACGTAAAGATTTATTACTTCCAGCCGCGAAAGCTGCATTGGCAATTGGAGCTGACGGAGTAATGGCAGAAGTTCATCCAGACCCAAGTGTAGCTCTTTCTGACTCGGCTCAACAAATGGATTTCAAAGAGTTTGATGCTTTCTGGGAAGGAATTCAAAATCAGTTAAAAGTAACAGTACGATAAGGAATGTTAAATAGATAGGCTGTTTTCTAAAAGATGGTTATGTTAAACAAGTTTAGTGAATAAAATGAGCATATAAAGGACGAATATATTCCTAACTTGTTATAGGCAACAAATCGAAAACAGCCAATAGAGAAAAGCTTGAAAAAGGGTATCTAAAACATTGGTTTTGATACCCTCTTTTTATAGGAAGAATGGTCCATGTGAACTTTTCTTACATAAAAACCATGACAATCGCCAAAATATATGTATAATAAATATATTGATAATTTAGTATTTTCAAATATTTTTGAAAAACAATTTTATCAAGTAAAACAAAATGGATTATTAGGTAAAGGGGAAGTCGTTTTGTTTTGGATCAATTTCGAAAGGGAGGGGTGGATTTAGCATAAAGTTATACGCTCATAGCGATATATGAATGATGTATTTCAAAATTATATTAATAGATGGGAGAGATATGATGGAGAATTTTGCAGTACACATGAATGAGATTTTGTGGCACAAATATTTTATTTATACGATATTAGGTGTAGGATTGCTATTTTCGTTATTAACTCGTTTTCTTCAAATAAGGCATATAAAAGAAATGTTTACACTGATGTTTAAAGGGAAGAGCTCAGATGCGGGTGTTTCCTCCTTTCAAGCGTTATCCATTGCATTAGCAGGACGTGTTGGAACAGGGAATATTGCAGGGGTAGCAACAGCTATTGCTTTTGGTGGACCTGGTGCTGTTTTTTGGATGTGGGTTATTGCATTTATTGGCTCGTCTAGTGCATTTATTGAGTCGACGCTTGCTCAAATATACAAGGTAAAACAGGATGGACAATATCGAGGTGGGCCGGCTTATTACATTGAAAAAGGCATCGGAATCAAATGGTTTGCCTATTTATTTGCGATTGCAGCTTTAATTGCCATGGCTATTTTAATGCCAGGTGTTCAATCGAATGCTATAGCTAGCTCGATAGATAATGCATTTGATGTAAATCCTACTATAACAGGGATATTAGTAGCAGCTTTATTAGCATTCATCATCTTTGGAGGGGTAAAAAGGATTGCTCATGTAGCTCAACTAATTGTTCCATTTATGGCATTGGCTTATATTCTATTATCAATCGTTATTATCGTGATGAATATTTCTGAAGTCCCAGCTGTATTTGCTCTGATTTTTAAAAGTGCTTTTGCTTTAGATTCTGCTTTTGGTGGAATTGTAGGGATGGCCATCGCTTGGGGTGTTAAGCGTGGTATTTATTCGAATGAAGCAGGACAAGGAACAGGAGCACATCCAGCAGCTGCTGCTGAGGTTTCTCACCCTGTTAAGCAAGGCCTAGTACAAGCTGCTTCCGTTTATATTGATACATTACTTGTGTGTTCAGCTACGGCATTTATCATATTATTTACAGGTATGTACAATACGCAAGCACCAGATGAAACATACATTGTACAAAACGTAGGGGACGTAGAACCAGGTCCTGCTTACACACAATCTGCGATTGATACAGTTATTCCTGGATACGGTTCAGCCTTCGTTGCGATTGCATTATTCTTCTTCGCGTTTACCACTATTATGGCATACTATTACATTGCTGAGACAAATGTAGCCTATTTAACAAGAGGCAAAAAGAATGGATTAGCTATGCTGGTATTAAAGTTTGTTATTATTGGCGCAACATTCTATGGCTCTGTTAAAACGGCTGAGGCTGCTTGGGCATTAGGAGATACAGGTTTAGGCTTAATGGTATGGCTGAACGTTTTGGCTATCCTTATACTTGTGAAACCAGCATTAATTGCACTAAAAGATTATGAACGTCAAAAAAAGCAGGGACTTGATCCAGTTTTTAACCCAAAAGCATTAGGAATTAAGAATGCAGATTTCTGGGAAAATGAATATCAACATGATCAACCATCCAATGAAAAAAAGAACGATGCTATATAGTCCCATTCCTCTACAAGAATAATTTCCATACAACTTAAATGTGAGGCCGTCTTTTCTATGAAAAAGATGGCCTCAAAAAATCTACATATAAAAATTAATATTTAAAAATATAGAAATTTCTATCGTTAAAACGATGTATAATAGTAATATATAAGCATAGTATTGTTTTTTAAGGAAAAAATTATAAAACAACATTGCAGTAATGTATACTGTGTCGTAATATAAAGTATTAATAGTGTTTTTTTATAATGCTTCCATATACTTTTTTGTGTAATTATGAACAAGAATCTATCTTAAAAACAAAACCTATCATATTGACATATAGTTTTTATAGAGAATAGACCATTACTTAATTAGAAGGAGTGCCAAAATTAAATGAATAATATAACGATTTATGATGTAGCTCGAGAAGCTAATGTATCCATGGCTACAGTTTCGCGAGTGGTTAATGGAAACCCAAATGTGAAACCTGCCACTAGAAAAAAAGTAACAGAAGTGATTGAGCGTCTTGGATATCGCCCTAACGCTGTTGCAAGAGGACTAGCTAGTAAGAAAACAACGACAGTAGGGTTAATCATTCCTGATATTTCTAATATCTTTTATGCAGAGCTTGCTAGAGGAATTGAAGATATTGCGACAATGTATAATTATAATGTCATTCTAAGTAACTCAGATGAAAATAAAGATAAAGAGTTACACTTATTTAATACTATGCTTGGAAAGCAAGTAGATGGGTTAATTTTTATGGGTGCAAACATAACAGAAGAGCATATGGAAGAATTTAAAAAGTCTCCAGTACCTGTTGTTTTAGCAGGCTCATTAGAAGATACTGGTACGATCTCATCAGTTAATATTAATTATGAAGAAGCAGCGTATGATAGTGTATGTAGTTTTATTACAAGAGGGCATAAAAATATTGCGCTTGTAGTAGGAAGTTTTGCTCAGCCAATTGATCAGAAAAAAATTGCAGGATATAAACGAGCACTTGAAGAACATGGAATGGCTTTTAAAGAAGAATATGTTGTTGAAGGTGATTTTTCGTATGATTCTGGAATCGAAGCGATCGAGAAATTGTGTCAGCTTGATACTAAACCAACTGCTGTTTTAGTTGGAGCGGATGAAATGGCAGTTGGAGTTGTTCATGCGGCTCAAGATCAAGGTTATAAAGTACCAGAAGATATTGAAGTTATTAGTTTTGATAATACTAAATTAACCCTGATGGTAAGACCACAAATTACTACAGTCGTTCAACCACTATATGATATAGGAGCGGTTGCGATGAGACTTTTAACGAAATTTATGAATAAAGAAATGGTCGAAAAACAAACAGTTATTTTACCACATCGAATTGAAGAACGTAATTCTACAAAAAACTAAAAGATCATTAGTTTTTTAAATATAATAATTACTGGATTGCTGTAATTTTACTGTCTGAGACAGGTACCAGCTTGTGGAAGTATGGATTGAAGCATTAGCACGGTGAACTTAACACAGCATTTTCCATAAAAAAATACAGAGTGTCTGTTCTACTAATAGTAGAGCATACCTCTGTATTTTTTTATGAGAATGTTAAATGTTTTGCGAAGAAGAAGTGAAGATTGAACAAAAAGCATGGCGACGGCTGAGCATACTTATGATGTAGGGCATTTCCAAAGTGATTATTTATCACTTTGGAGGCTGCTACAGTCCTTATTTGGCTCGATTTGATTGTGTTGTAATTCTTGCACTGATTTTTTGTTTGATCTAATGGGGTATAATAGTTTTTCTACCATTTGTAAGTTTTTCTCGGTGATTTCCTGTTTTCGAGGGATTGGAGTGTACATATTATCGGGGTCTTCCCAGGTTTTGGGTAATGTTACGGGTGATTGCCCCTGCCAAGTCTCTATCCAATCTTTTGGAAGGTTTCCACAAATGTTAGATGAATTCGTCATTTCTAACCATATTCTTGACCATGCGCGTGGGACTACTCTCCAAATATCGTAGCCTCCTCCTCCGACGGCAATCCATTTGCCATCACAATACTGATGTGCAAGGTCATGGGCAAGCTTAGGTATTTTTTCGAAAATTTTCATCGTTGCAGACAAATGAGTAAGTGGATCTAAATAGTGTGCGTCTGCTCCATTTTGAGTTAATATCACATCAGGCTTAAAGTACTCGATAATTTCTCTAAAAGCGGTTTCATAAGCTTCCAACCAAGAATCGTCCTCGGTAAAAGCATCTACTGGAATATTGAAAGAATAACCGTATCCTTTTCCAAGTCCTCTTTCGTTAATGTTTCCTGTTCCAGGAAATAAATAGCGACCTGTCTCATGAATAGAGAATGTACAGACATTTTCATCGTCATAGAACGACCATTGTACCCCATCTCCATGATGCGCATCTGTATCGACATATAGTACTCTAGCATTATATTTTTGTTGGATATACTTAATAGCTACTGAACTATCATTATATATACAAAAACCGGATGCTTTTCCTCTAAATCCATGATGAAGTCCACCACCTAAATTTAAAGCATGCTTTGCTTGACCAGACATCACGTAATCAACAGCTGTTAATGTACCCCCAACGAGTAATGCGCTGGCTTCATGCATTCCAGGAAACATAGGAGTATCTTCTGTTCCTAGACCGAAGCTCTCTGCATAGTCGGATTCTAATAAACCTTGTCCGGCTTTTTTGACGGCTTCAATATATGATGGATCATGTATAAGACATAATTCTTCATCAGTAGCCATTCTCGGTTTAACTATATCAACATCTTGAATAGCATTTAACTTTCGTAAAAGATCCAGAGTGATCCTTAGTCTTAATTGATTAAAAGGATGATCATTACTAAATTTATAGCGCAAAAGCTCTTCTGAATAGACAAAAACGGACTTGTTCATGATGGAAACTCCAGTCCCTTTGGCCATAATACTTCATATCCATGTTTTCTTAATTCAGAAACTACAGCAAGTGGATTCATTGTTTGAATTCGAATGACCAATATTTTTTCTTGCTCATTATTTTTGTTTGGATAAACAAGAATACTATGGACATTCACTCTTTTCTCTTTGAAAATAGTAGAAATTTCATATAGTATTCCTGTCTTATTAGGGACTTTAATTTGAATGTGAGAGCCTGGTTGATTCGCACCTGTAAGTTCTACAAATGTATACAATAAGTCTGTTTCAGTAATAATTCCTTTTAATATTCCATCCTGTAAAATAGGTAAACAATCAATTTTGTTATCATAAAACACAGAAACTAAATCCTCAAAAAAATCTAGGGGATGCCCAGTAAGTACATCCTTCTGCATAATTGTACTAAGCGGTTTTTGAAAAATATCTACTTGGTCATTGCTATGAAAAATGGATGGTGTAGCATCTCGAATATCTTGATTAGATACTAGTCCGATTAAGTGATTTGTGTCATCCACAATGGGTACGTGACGAATTTTGTGCTTTCTCATAATTTCTATAGCAGTCTGTATCGTATCTCTTTCGGTTAGGCTGACAATTTTTCTACACATAATATCTTCTACTAACATTGATACATCCCCTTTTATACAATTGCCTATCAATTGAATTCCAGCTTAAATCATTGCACGTATGAAAAAGAATTGAAATTTAGTACATATAGCGGTTCATAAAACGTAATTGATCAAATTTTTCTATTGAGTCTAGCTCAATTCTATCACCAATTCTTGCCATTAAACAATTAGCAGGATGTGAACATATTTCAGGATCATCAGTTGCGAAGTATTCTAAGCCACCTGCATTCATCATTTTTTCCATGACTTTTCTATATTCCCAAACATTAAGACCGGTTCCCTTTAGGTCCCAATGCCAATAATATTCAGTTGTTATTATAATATAGTCTTCCATTGCGTTATCCATCATCGCAACTTTCAGCATATTCTGCCCTACACCGCAACCTCGGTATTCTGAAATGACTTCGACTGCACCTAATTCAATAAGATCCTCCATGTTACCTTCTGACCATCTTTCTAAAGGATCAGGGTATAAGAACGTAACATAACCAATGATATGACTTTCGTTTCTAGCGATGATGATCCTTCCTTCTGGTAACTTAGAAATATCTAATATTGCTTTCTGTTGCTGTACAGCAGGACGAAAAGCAACGAGACCTTCATGAAAAGGGTATTCTTCCAGAGTTTCTGATAGTATTGGTCCCTCAATGAGAATAGTACCTAGTGGAGTATTTAACTTTTTTGAATGATAAGTTTTCTTATGTTCCATTTTTTCACCACCTCAACATGTACTTCTTCTAAATTAATCATATAAAAATATAAAAAGAAATACTAATTTTGAATTTTTAAAAATTTTATTTTAACATGATGATTATATTATTTGTAATGATTTGAAATACGGTATATTTTTGACAATATAAATAATTTTAAATAATATAGTTAAATATTTTTAAAATTGAGAATATTTTACTTTTGGTATATAATAGTATTTGAAACTTCTAAAAGGGGAGATGGATGAATGAAAGTAGAAGCGCTATCAGTAATTCAAGGGGATTACAATTTAAAAAGCTACGACGATATGCAGAATAATTTTAATTGGGCAGAAGTTGAACAGAACTTTTCTTGGCATGAAACTGGAAAAGTAAATATGGCTTATGAAGCAATTGATCGCCATACTTTAGGAGTTCGAAAAAACAAAGTTGCTCTATACTATCGAAATCCAGATAGAGAAGAGAAGTATACATTTAAAGAAATGAAAGAACTCTCAAATAAAGCAGGTAATGTTTTACAAAAAGTAGCGAATGTTGAGAAGGGCGATCGTGTATTTGTCTTTATGCCACGATCTCCAGAATTATATTTCGCCATATTAGGTGCAATTAAATTAGGTGCAATCGTTGGACCATTATTCGAAGCTTTCATGGAAGGAGCCGTACGGGATCGCCTAGATGATAGTGAAGCCAAAGTTATTATTACAACTCCAGAATTATTACCCCGAATACCAGTTGACGAACTTCCAGCGTTGAAACATGTTTTAGTTGTAGGTGAAGGTGTAACCGAAGAAGGAAAAATACTCGATTACAATAAATATTTTAGTGAAGCAAGCAAGAAGCTAGATATTGTTTGGGTTGATCGTAATGATGGATTATTAATTCATTATACTTCTGGTTCTACAGGCAAACCAAAAGGAGTTTTACATGTACATAATGCAATGATTCAGCATTATCAAACCGCTCAATGGGTACTAGACTTAAAAGAAGATGATGTGTATTGGTGCACAGCGGATCCAGGCTGGGTAACTGGAACGTCATACGGTATTTTTGGTCCTTGGTTAAATGGAGCTTCAAATGTTGTTGTAGGAGGAAGATTTAAGCCTGAAACATGGTACCAAACAATTGAAGATTACGGTGTTAGTGTATGGTATAGTGCGCCTACTTCATTTAGAATGCTAATGGGAGCTGGGGATGAAGTCGTTAAAAGATTTGATTTAAGTAGTCTTCGTCATATTTTGAGCGTAGGTGAACCGTTGAACCCTGAAGTGGTTCGTTGGGGAATGAAGGTGTTTAATTTACGCATTCACGATACATGGTGGATGACGGAAACAGGTGCACAATTAATTTGTAATTATCCTTGCATGGAAATTAAGCCGGGTTCAATGGGAAAACCAATACCAGGTGTACAAGCAGCTATTGTCGATGATCAAGGAAATGTACTACCTCCAAATAGAATGGGAAATTTGGCTATTAAAAAGGGCTGGCCATCTATGATGAATCAAATTTGGAATAATCCACAGAAGTATGAATCCTATTTTATGCCTGGAGATTGGTATGTTTCTGGTGATTCAGCTTATATGGATGAAGACGGTTATTTTTGGTTCCAAGGTAGAATTGATGATGTTATTATGACTGCAGGGGAGCGAGTTGGTCCGTTTGAAGTAGAGAGTAAATTGGTTGAGCATCCAGCTGTGGCTGAAGCTGGGGTTATTGGTAAGCCAGATCCTGTTCGTGGAGAAATTATTAAAGCGTTTATTGCTTTAAGGGATGGCTACGAAGAATCAGAAGAGTTGATTGAAGAAATTCGCCAATTTGTTAGACAAGGCTTAGCTGCTCATTCAGCACCAAGGGAAATAGAGTTTAAAGATAAACTACCAAAAACTCGCAGTGGAAAAATCATGAGAAGGGTATTAAAAGCTTGGGAGCTAGATTTACCTACAGGTGACCTATCAACATTAGAAGATTAATAGAAATAATATTATGAAGCTTGTGCTTTAAAGTAAATATAGAATATGAAAGAGGTGGTCATAATGACCACCTCTTTTAATATGTTAATTCATCTTTCAATTCTAGTATCCGTACCTGGATCTGGGTCTGGTTCGGGATCAGGAGTTGGATTAGGATCTGGTTTTGGATTTGGATCAGGCTTCGGATCAGGCTTAGTAGCAGGTGGTGTTGTTGGTTTATTTGTACTAGGCGGCTTAGGGTCTGTAGTTGGAGTCTCTGGTTCTTTTGCTCCAATCGTTACAACATTGGAAGCCGGAGATTCATTTCCTGCGATATCAACCGCTTTAACAATATAGGATCCATTTCCACCACTAAATGATAAGGATTGTCCAGCTTTAATTGTTGCTACTTTCGCATTATCCTTATAAACTCGATAACCGATTACATCTCCATCAACATGTCTATTCCAAGAAATGGTTGATCCATTGACACTTACTGTAACTGCACCAGGTGCACGACCGTTGTCGTTCATTGTTGCTGCTCCAGACGATAATCCTCCTAGCTCAGAAGATAAATATCCTTTTAATATATATTTACCAGCAATCATATCAAGGAAAGCATCGGACAAAATGGCACCTGTTTCAACGAACTCAGCTGGTGTTGAAGGCAGAGCAAGATATCGTTTGTCACCAATTGTAACGAATCTTCCACTTGAAGTGGCTCCGTCAACTAGCATCATATTGAAATTAGCTGGGTATAAATCTGGTCCGATACCGGCTTTAGCAGCAAGGTCACTTGGTAAATTTAATAGTGATGCATAATTTCGTGTTACAAGACCGCCTGGATTTTGGAATCGTTTTTTAGTACCAATTAAATTTGGATCTACTTTATAAGCGGAATTTAATAGATCTGCCCATAAATAGATATTACGTTGACTATAAGTTAGTCCAGAATTTATTTTTAATGATTTAGGTGTATCATAACCCGTCCAAACACCAAATGTAATATTTGGATTGGAAGCCACGAACCAAGCATCTTTATAGTCTTGTCCAGTTCCGGTTTTACCTGCAAAATCAGAACGGAAGTTCAAACGATTGTTCAAAGAGGCTGCCGTTCCACTTGAAATGACATCTCTCATCATATCTAAAGTTAAGTATGATGTTTGTGGTGAGAAAACTTTAACTGGCGTGCTCTTATGTTGGTAGATGACTTCGCCTTTTTTGGTTTCGATTTTTTCAATCATGTAGGCATCAACGAAGTTACCACCATTAGCAAAAGTTGCATAAGCATTTACGTTTTCCTCAACTGTCACCTCATGTGGTCCCAGTGCCATAGAAGGGATTTGATGATCCTCTTCAGTTAAGTTTTTAATGCCCATCTTTTCGAGATATTTTACAGGGTCTTGGTTAATAATATCCATATAAAATTTAAGTGCAGGTATATTTAGTGATTTTTTCAAAGCGTTACGTGCTGACGTAAGACCACTGTAATTTAAACCATAGTTTTTAGGTTCATAGCTACCAATTCGCATTGGTGCATCAAGTGCCAATGAACCTGGTGCTAATTTTCCTAATTCAATAGCTGGTGCATATACAACTAAAGGTTTCATAGTGGATCCGTTAGGTCTTCTTGAAGAAGTGGCATGGTTCGTTTCGGACTTTTCGAAATTTCTTCCGCCTACGAAGCTAAGAATTTTACCTGTTGAATTCTCAATTAGCATAGCACCCGTTTCTACTTGCTCATATACATATTTTACTTCTTTCGTTTCAGGATCAATTACTTTTTGTTTTTTGTCATAACCAAAATATGGATAGTTTTTCGTTGCTTGTTGCATATTATCATACATCTGTTTATTAATCGTTGTATGAATTTTATATCCGTTTTGTCGAATGGCTTTATCAGCTAAATTTTGATACTGCAATCTTAACTGTTTATCTTTTTCTAAATCTTTTTCAGTATGTCCTTCTTGTTTAGCTAAATAATTGGCAATAATTTCAATGGAACGTTGTTCAACCTCAGTTGTTAACCAAGGATATTTTTCATACGCGCGTGTTTTTGCAGGTGCGAAATGCTTTGTAACATCGTAAGCGAGTGCTTCATTGTATTCTTTCTCAGTAATAAATCCTTCAGCGAACATACGTGATAGAACGACTTTTTGGCGTTTTAATCCAGGTTCAAGATTTTCTTTCACTTCTCCTTTGTTTGTAAAAGGAGTATAACCAAAAGGACTTTGAGGTAAACCAGCTATATAAGCTGATTGTGCAAGATTTAATTTATCGGCATCTACCCCAAAAATACCTTGAGCTGCTGCTTGGACACCGGCTATATTTCTACCCGAGGAATTTCTTCCAAAAGGTGAAATATTTAAATAGGCTTCTAAAATATCATCTTTTTCAAAAAAAGTTTCAATTCGAAGAGCCAATAGTATTTCTTTTGCTTTTCTCTCAAAGGATACCTCATTTGTTAACACTTGCTGTTTGATTAACTGTTGTGTTAATGTACTTCCACCAGATTGAACAGCCGAATTGGTCATTTCTTGAAACAGCGCACGGAAAATCGCTTTTGGCACGACTCCATCGTGTTTATAAAAATATTCATCTTCAGTTGCAACAATGGCATCTTTTAAATATTGAGACATTTTTTCGAGAGGCACTTCTTCTCGTTCTAAATCTGTACGGAGATTACCTAGAAATACATCATTAGCAAAATATATTTGCGAGGTTTCTTCGTAGTTATAAATGTCTTTTGATAGTGCTTCTTTTGAACGGATTGGTTCGTTTTTAACAAGCGATGCAAAATAACCTGCACCTACTCCGCCAGCAAAAGCTGCACCGATAGTACCTACAACAAAAAATAATAGAATTAGATTCCAAATGACTTGATAAGTAATACGAAAATAACGCTTATTTTTTGAGCTTGGTAGTCGTTTGAAAAAATCTATTAAATTATTGGGCCTTTTCTTTTCATTCATTTTTTCAACCCCCTGAAATTCAGAATTTATTATATCATAATCAGGGTGTTAATAAGATTGGCAAAGTGTTTTTTTTCTAAATATTATATGTAATATTTTCCAAAAGGGTATTTAGTCCTACTTGTTTTATTAGCTATTTAAGTAAAAGTTAGCTTGTTTTAGATTGACTTTTTATTTTCACTAGGATAGAATACAGTAAGCTTTATTCTTTAATTTTAATAATGTTGCTATGACGGGTGTCAGTAGTGACTCTATCACTATTTTAGAGAGCTGATGGTTGGTGCAAATCAGTATAAATAGGGTCATGAATTACTACCTTGAGCATTTGTTGGGAACGCTGTATGGACAGTTAGTAGTAACAAACGGTTTTAACCGTTATCTTTGTCGAGCGGAGGATGTGTTGTTTTAAATCCTCAAGTTGGGTGGTACCGCGATTATTTCGCCCCTTCATTCTATGAAGGGGCGTTTTTGTATTTATCGCTATTAAAATGTTCACTTCAATAAGAAACTAAGCAAGTGGGTCATCAAATGACGGACAGAATCCGATTGATTCAACTAACTTTCAGTGAAGAGGAATCATCCACTGAAGGAAGTTTTACTTTATTTTTATAGGAGGTATAAGTGTATGGATTTACTACAAGATTTACAGTGGAGAGGCATTATTTATCAACAAACAGATGAAGAAGGCTTAAAAGATCAGTTGGCGAAGGAGAGCACTGCATTATATTGTGGAGTTGACCCAACAGCTGATAGTATGCATATTGGTCATTTATTACCTTTCTTGACATTACGTCGTTTTCAACAGCATGGACATAAACCGATTATACTTGTTGGTGGAGCAACTGGAATGATTGGAGATCCAAGCGGGAAAAAACAAGAACGCCAATTGCAATCAATTGAAACCATTCAACATAATGTTGAATGTTTAAAGAAACAGATGGAAAGAATTTTTAATTTTGACGGAGACAATGGAGCGATCATGGTGAATAATCATGACTGGATTGCTTCTTTAGATATGATTACATTCTTACGTGATTTTGGTAAACATATTGGTATTAACTATATGTTATCTAAAGACATCGTTTCATCCAGACTTGAAGCAGGAATTTCATTTACTGAATTCACTTATACGATTCTGCAAGCAATTGACTTTAATCACTTATATCAACACCATAATTGTAAAGTGCAAATTGGTGGTAGCGATCAATGGGGAAATATTACAACGGGTCTTGAGATGATTCGTAAAGTTCAAGGTGAAGGATCAAAAGCTTTTGGATTTACAATTCCTCTAGTGACTAAGTCAGATGGAACAAAATTCGGTAAAACGGAAAGTGGTGCAGTTTGGTTAGATGCTGAAAAAACATCTCCTTATGAGTTCTACCAGTTCTGGATTAACACAGCAGACCAAGACGTTGTGAAATACTTAAAAATCTTTACTTTCCTAACAAAAGAAGAAATTGAAGCACTTGAAGAGTCTGTTCAAACAGAACCTCATTTAAGAAAAGCTCAAAAAGCGTTAGCGGAAGAAATGACTCGCTTAGTGCATGGTCAAGCTGCTCTTGATACGGCAATCAATATTACACAGGCTTTATTTAGTGGGGATATTAAAAGTCTAACGGCTTCTGAAATAAAGCAAGGTTTTAAAGATGTACCATCGTTTAAGCAAGAAGAAGATGCCGAAATGGGTCTTGTTGAAGTATTAGTGAATGCTAAAATTTCACCATCTAAGCGTCAAGCAAGAGAAGATATTTCAAATGGTGCAATTAGTATCAACGGGGATAAAGTGACTGATGTACAATATGTACTTTCTGCTGATGATCGAGTAGAAGGTCAATTTACGATTATCCGACGCGGTAAGAAAAAATACACATTAATTCACTATTAATAAGGGTAAAGCTGTTTCGTAAGTTGTGAACTGCACCCCAATTGTTAGACACAACTAACAATTGGAGGTGCAGTTTTTATTATTTAAATAAGTTCGTAGATAAAACTAGTATAATAACGTTAAAGCAGAACACAACTTGATCGATATTTACTACTTGTTTATAGGGGAAAGAAGTTTGTGAAAACAGTTTTAGACAAAATAAAAAAACCATCCGTATATACGGATGGTTTTTTCAAGAGACTAACGAGAGTACCACTCAACGATAAGCGCTTCGTTAATTTCAGCTGGCATTTCAGAACGTTCTGGTAAACGAGTGAAAGTACCTTCTAATTTGTCAGCATCAAAAGTTACGAAATCAGGAGTAAAGTTGTTTACTTCGATTGCTTCTTTGATGATGTCAAGGTTACGTGATTTTTCACGAACTGAGATAGTTTGACCAGGTAATACTTTGTATGAAGGAATATCAACGCGTTTTCCATCAACAAGAATGTGACCGTGGTTAACTAATTGACGAGCTTGACGACGAGTACGTGCCATACCAAGACGGTAAACAAGGTTATCTAGACGAGACTCAAGTAATGCCATGAAGTTTTCACCAAGGATACCATGTTTCATTTTAGCCGCTCTATCAAAAATAGTACGGAATTGACGTTCGTTAACTCCATACATATGACGAAGTTTTTGTTTTTCTTGTAACTGAAGACCATATTCAGTTAATTTTTTGCGTTGGTTTGGACCATGTTGTCCAGGAGCGTAAGGGCGTTTTTCTAACTCCTTACCTGTACCAGATAATGAAATACCAAGACGACGGGATAATTTCCAGCTTGGACCTGTATAACGAGCCATGAATGACTCCTCCTCTTTTGTTTTTATTTTGTAAAATAAAAACGTAGTGAAACGGTGATTATGTTCATTTTATTTTCATGTATCCTCGCCCTAGCAGCCTAAGAGTTACAAGATACACCTCTTTATTGAGGAATAAAATGAGCTCACAATCTGTTTGCACAAGCCACTTATTTTACACAAGTGCCATTATATAATGTTACATAAGATAAGTCAACTTTTTAAATGACAATTGTAGTTTTGTACTTGATTTCATCATGGGTATAACTAACTGATGAAAAATCTCTTTTGTTCAGAGTATTAGGTAAAAATAACCAAATGATACGGAATAGACATAATTATTTTAAGTAATTATGATTAAAAAAAGGTATAATTACAATTACATGACATAATCAAGATTATTTAATGACAAGGTGAGTGTGAAATTGCAACACAAAATAGGGATGATGGAGATGGAATTTCAAAGAACTCAATGGCTAACTGAATTAAAAAGTGCTTTTTTTAAGTGTTTAGAGATAGATGGAGATAAAATCCACTATGATCAAATTATTAAAGAACTTTTAATTCAAGTGAAAGATTTTTTAGGAGCGGAAGAAGTCGCTTTTTATAGACATAATCAATGGAAAAAACAATTATTCTTAGAGGCGACAACAGATAATGGATTTCATAAATATGATGAAGTATTAGGAATTATGCTTAATGAAGTAATGGATCAATTAAAGGAAAAGGACTTTAATTATCAATGTCATCCAATTCAAGGTCTTGAAAGATATCAATTGATTTTACCTCTAACAAAAGATGATAGCTTGATTGGTATCATGGCTGTTAAACAGAAAGAAAATAATGAATCATCACTTCAGGATCCTACATTCCATAAAGCTCTTTCTAAAGAGTGTACAAATATAATTCAAGTAGCCTCTAATATTTTAAAAATCGTAGCAGAAGAAAAACGATATAAACAATTATTTCGGGTAACTGAAAAATTCCATTCATCTATGAATATGGATGATGTTTTAAGAGAAATTATATACACTCTTCAGGAGGTATACCCATTATTTACATACTTCTTATTATTATCTCATGACAATAATCACCATGATGATTTACCAATAAAAGATTTAGAGGATGACAACGATAATATTGTGGCGATGCAAGCTTATGTAACAGGAACTATTCAATTAGAAGATTCCCTTGTTGAGAGGAGTTTTTTGCTATATGCACCTTTGAAGGGTAGACAAGGTGTTTATGGAGTATTGCAAGTTATTTCCCCTAACACACTAGTATTTCCAAGAAGTGAAGTAGAATTCATCACTTTACTGGCTTATACGGCTGGGAGTGCCATCGAAAATGCTCAATTATATCAGCAATCCAAAAGACTAATTGCGGATTTACAACTCATCAATGAGACTTCTCATAACTTGAACTCTAACTTGCGTTTAAGTGAGACGATGGGTTATATGCGTGATCAGATCAGGAAATCGTTTAATGCTGAGGAAATTGGCTTTGTTATGTATACGGCAGATAATGAAGTAAAAGTATTACATGGTAGTTCGTCATTCTTTAATCTTGAGCTATCATCCGTTTATATCCAATTTATTAAAGAAAAAATCGATAAAGAAAAGGAAGCGATTTTTTTAGGGGATTTACAATTAGGTGATCCAGATTGTTTGAAATATCGTTCTGTTATGGCAGTTCCTATGATTCAAAGTGGTGTTATTAAAGGATTTGCTTTAGTTATCCACAGTGAACCGTACCAATTTTCTTTTGAAATGTTTAAACTATTGCAATCGTTGATTCATCATTCAACTTTAGCATTTACAAATTCGATTTTACGAGAAGAATTGGAAAGAATGGTTGTAACGGATCATTTAACGAAGTTGTATTCACGTAATTACTTGGATGAGAAATTAACGGAATCTATGAAGTATAAGGAAAAAGGAACTTTCTTATTGTTAGATATTGATAATTTTAAGTCAATCAATGATACGTACGGTCATCAAGTGGGCGATGAAATCCTTATTCAAGTTTCAAATGCTATTATTCATAACATCCGCTCGACTGATATAGGAGCAAGATGGGGTGGAGAAGAGCTAGCAATTTATTTACCTAATGTGGATCTTGAAATAGGGATGACTATTGCAGAAAGAATTAGAAGAAAAGTTGAAGAAGAAACGAATCCACAAGTAACGGTTTCGTGTGGTATTTCCTATTGGAATACAGAACAGGAAGATCATCCGCAAGCTTTATTTAAACGTGCGGATACAGCTTTATATGAAGCCAAGAATTCAGGCAAAAATAAAATAGTAATAGCTAATCATTTAGAAAAAGGCTGTGACCAGAATGAATGACAATTTCATTGGTCACAGCCTTTTGTCTACATAGTTTTATTTAATAAGAGTGTGCATCGTGTGATAAATGGATTTCTCTTATAGATGTGCTTCTAAAATTTTTATGAATTCTTGTAAATATTGACCTTCTTCTTTTGAAAAACGGTTTAATATGGGGCTATCAATATCTAGAACGCCAAATAATTCTTCGTTTTTAAAAATTGGAATGACAATTTCAGAGCGTGAAGCTGCATCACAAGCAATATGACCAGGAAACTGCTCAACATCGTTTATTATTAATGTTTCTTTATCTTGAGCGGCCGTTCCGCAAACACCTCTTCCTAAAGGAATACGAATGCAAGCAGGTAATCCTTGAAAAGGTCCTAAAACTAATGTTTCTTCCTCATATAAATAAAAACCAACCCAATTCACATTGTCTAAAAATACATTTAAAAGTGCAGAGGCATTACTTAAATTAGCAATGATATTTTTTTCACCTTCTATGAGAGAGAGCAGTTGCTTATGGAGTTGATTATACTTTTCTTCTAATGTTTCAGAATAGTTTTCGACTTTAAACATCATTAACTTCCTTTCTTTTGGTCCGTTCATCATATTTCTATCGTTTTGCAAATAGGAGACTCAATTTGTGTCGAAACTCTTATAAAGGAGAGCTTAGCTATTTGTCGAAACGTTAAAGAGAGTAAAACTATTATAATACGGTAGGTGATTTCGATGGAAAACGAAAATAATAATAAAACGAAGCGTGCTATTTTAGATGCAGCGATTGTTTTGTTCCATTCCAATGGTTTTGACGGAACATCCATCCGTGATATTGCTCATAAAGCAAAAATAAATCCAGCTAATATTGCTTATTATTTTAAAAATAAAAATGGTCTCTTAGAATATTGTTTTGTAAATTATCTTGAGAAATATACAGAAATTATAGAGCATGAAGTAGAACGAATTGACCAAGAGGCTCCAGATAACTGCTTGAAAAACATTGTAGTCAAGCTACTAGAATTTCAAGGTCAACAGTTTAATGCTGCACGTTTTATTACCAGAGAAATGTCATTAGATACAACGCTTAATCGTGAAATTCTCTCTACTTATATGGCAAAGGAAAGATATTATCTTCAATATGTTGTTGAACAAGGTATTCAAAGTCAACTTTTTCGAAAGGTTCATATTCCTTCTTTTATCTTGCAATTAAAAGGATTATTAACGGCGCCTTTATTGCATACGCACTATGCAGTTGAGCTATTACAAATCATTCCTCAAGAATCCTATTATATCGAACAATACAAGCAGCAATGTATTGAATTTATTACACATCACCTACTATATTCTCACTTAGAAGTTACATTATAAAAATAAACTAGAAGGTTTTGACAATATTGCTTGATTATTCAGTTTTTTGAATCCTTGCCCCAAATCTTTTACTTGATGAGCGTCACTCCCATATATGAGCGGTATTCCAAGCTTAATGGCTTTAGCAATCAAATAATCAGGAGGATAAGGTTCTTGACAGTACTTCTTAGCCGTCCCAGCGCCGTTATAATCTAATGAGAGCTTTCTCTCTTGGAGAAGTGGTAAGAGAGCCTCTTCTTCATCTTTGAATGAATGTTCAGGTGGATATTTCAATTGGAATTTATGTGCTAATGTGATATGTCCAATTCTTTTAGGTTTATATTTTCCTAGGTCTGAAGTAATGGATCTTTTTACAGTTTCATAATATTTTTTATAGACAGCTGAAATGGAACCGCAGATGTTTACAATTTCGCCAAAATATTCGTCGCTATAATCAATACAGAAATGGTGTTCAGCGTGTTTAATAAAATGTACAGATAAGATGCTATCGTCAAGTAGCGGGCCAATGTCATTTAAAAGCTTTGTTGTTTCTTGTTCATATCCCTCGATATAGTCTACTTCTAATCCTATATTAATTTTTATTTTATTCTGATATTTATTTTTAATGGTCTGTAGTTGTTCAATATAAATAGGGAGTTGTTCCATCTTCATACTACTGTCCATAGTCGGAGTTGTATCTATAAAACCTTTTGGAAATGGTGCATGTTCTGTAAAGGAAATTTCCTCAACTTTATTCTTTAAAAACCACTCGACGTATTCTTCTATTTTGTCTGAAGTACCGTGAGGACAAAATGGTGTATGAATATGTCCGTCTGCAATCATTTGGATAAATCCCCCTTCATAAAAAGTTTATAAATATAATTTATTAGAAAAATATAAATAACTACTCAAAAAAGTTTGTTTACATGGTATCATAAAAGCTATAAAAAACGAATTTTTTATAGTTTTTTTCGCAAATTAGAGGATTTTATGTATGTTCTTGGCGAAAAATATAAAGAATAATAAATTATTTTACAAGTAACTTCTATTTTAATAATAGATTACTTTCGATATAGGGACATTAGTAATATAATAATTGGTAAAAATCGACAGATTGTTTGAAACTGGGGGCTTTATAATGGAATATATTTTGGGATTAATTGTTTTAGTTCTAGGTTTTTTTATTATAGGTTATTTTTTCAAAAAGAAGCGTTACACAGATATTGATAAATTAGAAGAGTGGAAAATGAACATTATGAACCGCCCTGTTCTCGATGAGCTTTCGAAGGTCAAACAGCTAAACATGACTGGTGAAACAGAAGAAATGTTTGAAAAGTGGCGAAATGAATGGGATGAAATTGTAACTGTTCGTTTGCCAGATGTGGAAGAAATGCTATTTGATGCTGAAGAATTTATTGATAAGTATCGATTTTCTAAATCAAAAGCAATTCAAAGGGATATTTCTGCTTATCTTCGTGAAATTGAAGGGGATATACAATCCATTATCGATGAATTAAACGATCTTGTAGGAAGTGAAGAGAAGAATCGCTTAGAAATCGAAGAGCTGAAAGAAAGCTATCGAACAGCTAAAAAGCAACTTCTTGCTCATAGACATACGTATGGTCGTGCTGCTGATAAGTTAGAATCATGTTTGGATGATATGGTCCCAATATTTTCACAATATGAAGAAGCAACAGCGAACGGTAATTATTTGCATGCTCGAGAACATGTGCTGAAGTTGAAATCTGTTATTAAAGATACGAATGATAAGATGAATAGAATACCTGATTTGCTATTAGAATGTAATGCTACTATACCTAATCAAGTAAAAGAGCTGAAAGACGGATATGAAGAAATGCTTGAAAAAGGCTATATTTTGAGTCATATGGAATTTTCTAAGGAGCTTCAAGAGATAGAAGAGAAAATCGATAACTTTATAGAAGTTCTAGAAAAAGCAGAAATTGAAGATGCTGAAAAAGGTATGGAAGAAGTCAAGGATAGTATTGGTGTACTTTATGAGTTGTTAGAAAAAGAGGTTCTTTCTAGACAGTATGTCCATGAAAATCAAGATATAGTAAAAGACAGAATCAGCAATATGACATATGAAAATGATAAACTAAAAATGGAAATACATAGCATTCAGTCTAGCTATCATATTTCGGAAGAAGATATGAAAGTTCAAAGAAATCTTGATAGACAGATGACTTCTGCTGTTCATCAGCTTGAGAAATTGCAAACAAAAGTAGAACAGAAAGATATACCATATTCAATTTTAGCTGATAGCTTGGCAGAGGTGGAACGTATTTTAGGTTCCTTTACGAAAGAATATGAAACATTATCTAACAAGCTTCGTGATCTCCGAAAAGATGAACTAGAAGCGAGAGAGAAAATTAAAGGATTAACGATACGATTACATAATGGTCAAAAATGGTTAACTCAGTACAATGTTCCTGGTGTACCAGAGGAGTATAAGAAGTATTTAGAAGAAGCGTTGCTAGCGGTTAAAGAAGTGAATGAAAAACTAGAAGAAAAGCCTTTAAACATGGGTTCTGTACAAGTATTCCTTGAAAAGGCAGTGAAATTAGTTGATGAATATACTTCTGAAACAAAAGAATTAGTGGAACAAGTATTGTTAATAGAAAAAGTTATTCAATATTCGAATCGTTATAGAAGTCGCTATCCATCTGTTCAAGCTTCTCTACAAGATGCTGAGAATAAATTTAGAAATTTTGAGTATGAAGCGGCTCTAGAAACTGCTGCTTCTGTATTAGAAGAAATTGATCCAGGGGTCCTGAAAAGTATGAAGGTAGAGCTAGATTATGATGCTCTTAAAAATTAATGAAAATAATGTGTAAAGAAAAGCCATTCAGGGGATTCTAAACATCCTTTGGGTGGCTTTTTTATATTTATTTTTTAAAATTTATATAATAATCAAAGCCTTTTGTTGTAGTAAAGCACTCTAATAGATGAAGGGGGATCACAGATACTAGATAAAAATTTCATAAAAAAAGCAATAGAAGGGGATGAACAGGCATTTGAAATACTAGTAAAAGCAGAAAGTGAAAAATTATATAGAACGGCTTTTTTATATGTTCATAATAAAGAAGATGCATTGGATGTAATCCATTATAAAAGGAAAAGCAACAACGTTGTTTACATATAAAACGGTAAGTCCTACTTGAACAAGACTATTTTCGTTTTAACGTATTAGATAATAAAGGCAATCACTTACAAACGAGTGGAGGGGATTTAGTCTATCGCTCTGTCTTTGCATTAAATAATTCTCAAGATGCAAATTTGAGGAATTATTTATTGAGAGTTCCCTTTGGAATATTAAGTATGAATAAGGAAGCATTAAAAACTAAAGCTGATAAAAGTAGTTGTAAATCAATAAAAAACCACCCCTTTCTAGGAATAGAAGGGGGTGGTTTTAAAGAAATCTTTATAGTTTCATAGGTTCAGATTTGGTTAATCTAGAAGTGTGGTTTCCGTTGGAACATTTGTTTCTTTTAAGAATAAAACACCATATCCATAGCCGATTGATGCACCGATAATAGCTGGGACGAACCAACTGATTCCTTGCTCTGCTAGAGGTAAGGAAGACATAAAAGCAGAAATTACTCCCATTTTTAATCCCGCAGCAGTTAAAGCCTCGTATAAACTCACAATACCTGTGAACAAAATAGAGCCAATATATACCGTAGAATACCCATTAAAGAACTTATGGAAGAACGATAAAACGATTAGCATAATGGCTAAAGGATAAATGAAGCTTAAGACAGGTAAAGAAATAGAAATAAGCTGTGATAATCCTACGTTTGATACAACCATACTAAATCCAGCGATAATAAATACTAAACTTTTGTAAGATAGTGCTGGTACTTGTTTTGAGAAAAAGTGTGAACAAGCAGAAATTAGACCAACTGAAGTTGTTAAGCAAGCCAATAGAATTGTTAGAGCAAGAATGATTGATCCTAGATTCCCGAATAAGGCCTTCGTCGCAGCAGAAATGACTGCTCCACCATTATCTAGCATGCCAATTTTAGTTACACTTGTAGCACCAATATAAGTTAAAGATAGATAAACTATTGCTAAACCAAATGCTGCGATGAATCCTGCCTTTGCCACATTCTTTGTAATAGCCGTCTGGCTAGTTATACCTAGTGTTTTAACTGCAGAAATGATTATAACTCCAAATGCTAATCCTCCAATCGTGTCCATTGTTAGATAGCCTTCAATAAATCCATTGAAGAAAGAATTTGTTTGATAAGCCTCTGTTGGACTAGAGATAGAACCTAGCGGGTTAATAATACTTTTTCCAACTAAAATAGCTAATACAGTTAATAATATAGGAGTAATGATTTGTCCAATTCTACTCACTAATTTCGAAGGGTTTAATGCAAGCCAAGCAGATACAGCAAAAAATACGATAGAAAGTAATAGTAAAGGTAATGATGATTGTGAAAGTCCTTCATTTAAAAATGGTAATACACCAATTTCGTAAGTCACGGTAGCTGTTCTTGGAATCGCGAAAAATGGTCCTATTGCTAAATAGACTACAATTGTAAACACAATTCCGAAAATAGGGTGTGCACGTCCTGCTAAGTTTTGGAGACTCCCTACTCTACCGATTGCGATAACTGCTAATAAAGGTAAACCAACACCTGTTACTAAAAAGCCGAAAACGGCTATCCATATATTTTCTCCGGCTTGTTGTCCTAAAAATGGAGGGAATATTATATTACCGGCTCCTAGGAATAATGCAAATAGCATCAATCCGATGGTTAACGTTTGTTTTGGGGATAAATCTTTGTTCATGTAGTTTCCTCCTGATGAATTTGCGGAATTAATTATTATTTCAATATATAAATAAATTTTGCTGAAATTCGATATAGAAAAGCAAATATTTAAAAAATTTATTATATTAAAACAATTTATCATAATAACGAATAGTATGTTCGTTTTTTCACATACGCAAATTGTACATAAAATAGTTTGATTTTGCAAAAAGAAATTTCACATTTAAAGTTGGTAATTAAAGTATGTTATCTTTTTGTTGAATTTATGTTAAAATTAAGATTTGCATATAGCATTTAATGGACGGTGTAAATCATGATATATTTTGATAATAGTGCTACAACTGTACCGTATAAAGAGGTAATGGATACTTTTTTAACAGTAAGTACAAAGTATTTTGGGAATCCTTCATCTTTACATGGAGTAGGTGCCAAGGCTGAACAATTATTAAGTAAAGCTCGTCAACAAATTGCACAACTACTAGAAATAAAAGAACAGGAAGTGTATTTTACTTCTGGTGGCACAGAAGGAAACAATTTAGCTATCAAAGGTGCAGCTTTAGCTTTTAAGAATAGAGGTAAACATATTATTACTACAGCTATTGAGCATCCATCAGTTAAACTGGCATGTGAACAATTGAAAGATGTAGGATTTGAAATAACAGAAGTACCAGTCGATGTAAATGGTAGAATTCGTGTGGAAGATGTAAAAAAAGCAATAAGAAAAGATACTATATTAGTATCAATTATGCATGTGAATAATGAAATCGGCTCCATTCAACCAATTGAAGAAATAGGGAATTTATTAAGAGATTATCCTAAAATCCTCTTCCATGTTGATTACGTTCAAGGCATTGGAAAAGTGCCGCTTTCTATAAAAAAATCAGGTGTTGATTTGTGTACTCTTTCAGGACATAAGTTCCATGCTTTAAAGGGAACTGGCGTATTATATATTCGTGAAGGTGTAAGAATTTCCGCATTATTTTCTGGAGGTAGTCAAGAAAGAAAGATACGTAGTGGAACAGAAAATGTTGCTGGAGCTGTTGCTCTTGCCAAAGCTTTAAGACTTAGTTTAGATAAAATGAATCGTGAAAATCAACGATTATTTCAAATACATCAATTTCTGAGAAAAGAGCTTGAAAAAATGGATGATTTAGTTATTCATACACCGGAGGATGGGTATGCTCCTCATATCATTAATTTTTCAGTTCCCGGAATCAAATCAGAAGTATTGGTTCATGCATTAGAAGATCAAGGTATTTATGTATCAACAACTAGTGCATGTTCTTCGAAGAAAAAGTCTATAAGTGATGTAATTTTACAGATGACAAACAATGAAGCTTTAGCATCAAGCAGTATTAGGGTGAGTTTGTCTTATGAAAACGAATTAGAAGAAGCGAAACAATTTATAAAGACACTGAAAAACGTACTTAAAAATTTAAAAGAAGTTATGAGGTAATAAATATGATATACGATCAAATTTTGATTCGTTATGGTGAATTATCAACAAAGGGTAAAAATAGAAAAGGATTTATTGCTAAATTAAAAAGAAGTATAAAAAATAACTTAAGGGACTTTAATGGCATTGAAATCTTATCAACGCGAGATCATATGAGATTGATGCTAAATGGAGCAGATTACAAAGCCGTTGAAGAAAAACTTCGTAAGGTTTTCGGTATTCAATCTTTTAGTCCTGTAATGGAAGTGGAAAAAGATATCGATGCAATGAAAGCGGGGGCACTTCAATATATTAAGAACTTAGATCGAAAAATCGAAACGTTTAAGGTGACAACAAAAAGAGCCGATAAATCCTTTCCGCTTGATACAAATGAAGTAAATCATGCGTTAGGTGGTCATGTATTATGGCATAACCAGCATTTAAAAGTAGATGTAAAAAAGCCTGATTTAAATTTAATTGTTGAAATTAGAAAAGAAGGTGTATTTTTTACAGGAGAAGTTATTTTAGGGGCTGGTGGATTACCGCAAAATTCAAGTGGTAAAGCGTTGTTAATGTTATCAGGCGGGATCGATAGTCCGGTTGCTGGATTTTTGACAATGAAAAGAGGGATAGAAGTAGAGTGTATTCATTTCTATAGTCCGCCTTTTACAAGTGAAAGATCCAAGCAAAAAGTTCTTGATTTAGCAGAAGTTCTTGCTGGAACAAGTGGCCATATGGTGGTCCATGTGGTGCCATTTACTGAAATTCAAAAGATCATTCAACAACAAATTCCTGAAAACTATACAATGACTACTACAAGAAGATTAATGTTAAGAATAGCTGATGAAATTGCTAAAAAGCAAGAAGCATTGGCAATTGTGACAGGAGAAAGTCTAGGGCAAGTGGCAAGTCAAACGCTGCATAGTATGTATGCTATTAATGAGGTAACAAATACCCCAATCATACGTCCTTTAATTACAGCTGACAAATTAGAAATTATCAAAATGGCTGAGGAATTAGGGACTCTAGATATTTCAAATAGACCATATGAGGACTGTTGTACAGTCTTCACACCAGTAAATCCTAAAACAATGCCACGTCGTGAGAAGGTAAACCATTACGAAACCTTTGTGGATTTCAGTGACTTGATCAAAGAAGCAGTAGAAAAAACGGAGATTGTTCATTTAAAACCGAAGAGAAATGCTGTGAATAATGTGGAAGAGGATTTATTCTAAAGATTACTGCATTATTTGTGAACAATTACCAAAGTATCAGTGGAATAGCGCCATGTGTTTTGACACATTCTATTATCACAAGGAGGTGAAAAACACATGGCAAACACAAGTTCAAATCAATTAGTAGTACCTGGAGTACAAACTGCTCTTGATTCAATGAAGTATGAAATTGCTTCAGAATTTGGAGTACAACTAGGACCAGATGCAACAGCTCGTGCGAACGGTTCAGTTGGTGGAGAAATTACTAAACGTTTAGTTCAAATGGCTGAACAACAATTAGGCGGATACCAAAAATAATCTAATATCATGGCTACGGGGGATGAACTAATAGGTTCATCCCCTTTTTATATGGAAAAAGATAAAATAGAGTGGGTTATTAATTCAGTCATTTATATGAAAAAATATAACGAATTTTATTGTGATGTGAATGGATTATAAGTTAGGTAAAGAGTATGACAAAACGAAATAGAGGGGATATATTATCGTAGAAAAGTTTTTGAATTTTCTTACAAATATGTATAATATAGAGTAAGTAGTAAGAAAAGGGGGATAAGGGATGAAGAAAGAAGATTTGATAGCTCCATTACAGTACAATTTAACAAGTGAAGTAGAAAAATTTAATAAAAGTAGTGAAAAAGTAGCTTTAAAATGGGAAAACGAACATGGTGATAAAAAGGAAATTACATATCAGAATTTATTAAAAGCGACTAATAAATTTGGAAACGCTTTCTTGGATGCTGGACTGAAAAAAGGAGATACACTTCTTGTCATCGTTCCAAGGCTAATTGAAGCCTATCAAGTATATTTAGCAGCACTAAAAGCAGGAATGGTTGTTATTCCAAGCTCAGAAATGTTGAAAGCGAAGGATTTACAATATCGAATCAATCATGGAAATGTGAAAGGAATTGTTTGCTATGAATCGTTTGTTAATGAATTTGATCATATTGCAGAAGCTGAGCATTTAATAAAGTTTTCAGTTGGACAATCCAAAGATGGGTGGTTATTTTTAGATGAATTGGCTGAAGTGTCTAGCGATGAATTAGAAGCAGCCAATACAACGAGAGATGATATGGCCTTTTTAGCTTACACATCTGGAACAACAGGTAATCCAAAAGGTGTTGTTCATACACATGGCTGGGCCTACGCTCATTTACAAACTGCTGCTTCCAATTGGTTGTGTATTGAGGAAAATGATATTGTATGGGCCACTGCTGCACCAGGATGGCAAAAATGGATTTGGAGTCCTTTTTTATCTGTATTGGGAATGGGTGCAACTGGTTATGTTTACAATGGCAAATTCAATCCAGAAAAATATTTATCTCTCTTAGATGAAAATCAAATTAATGTGTTGTGCTGTACACCTACTGAATATCGTTTAATGGCTAAGGTAGATGATTTGAGTCATTACAAACTCGAACACTTACATAGTGCTGTTTCAGCTGGAGAACCATTAAATGAGGAAGTCATTGATACATTCCGAAAACACTTTAATATTACAGTAAGAGATGGATATGGCCAAACTGAAAATACACTGTTAATAGGTATAACAAAAGGAATGGAAGTAAGAATTGGTTCTATGGGTAAACCAACTCCTGGTAATACAGTTGACATAGTTAATGAAGATGGCGAAGTATGTGATGTTGGAGAAGTAGGTGATATTGCTGTTCATGTAAGTTCTCCTGCTTTATTTAAGGAATATTTAAATGATTCTGAAAGAACAGCGAAACAATTCCGCGGAGAATATTATATTACAGGAGATCAAGCTAAAAAGGATGAAGATGGATATTTTTGGTTTGAAGGACGTAGTGATGATATTATCATCAGTTCAGGATATACAATAGGACCGTTTGAAGTGGAAGATGCACTTGTAAAACATCAAGCGGTAAAAGAATGTGCAGTAGTGGCTTGGCCGGATGAGATTCGCGGAAGTATTGTAAAAGCGTACGTGGTTTTAAGAAATGGATATGATCAAAATAATCATCAATTAATACCGGTACTTCAAGAGCATGTAAAACAACTAACTGCACCTTATAAATATCCTAGAGCAATTGAATTTTTAGATGAATTACCTAAGACGATATCGGGTAAAATCCGTCGAGTTGAATTAAGAAATAAGAAGGAAAGCTCGGCATCTAAATAAGTGTGGTTATGATCGGTGGGGTTATCTACTTCCACCGATTATTTATTGTACTAGAAGAGCTTTAAAAACAATATAAAGAATAGAGACTTATATTTCTTCTAAATCTTATTTTATGTTCCGACTGTATTTTTATGGTATTATATTTGAATATTCTAACTATGTCAGGCGGTAATTACATGAGTTCTAATAAAGAGATGGAAGGTATTATTTATGGTGCGTTATCTTATTTAATGTGGGGAGTTATTCCAATATATTGGAAATTTCTACAACATGTAGATTCTACTGAAATACTTGCCCATCGGGTCTTTTGGTCTTTTGTTTTTATGGTTTTTCTCTTACTTTTTACTAAAAAATGGTCATCATTTATTACTTACATGAAGGAAATTAGTAAGAACAAAAAGAAGCTATGGGCTTTATTTGCTGCATCTCTTTTAGTAAGTGCGAATTGGGGAATCTTTATTTGGGCTGTAAATGCAGGAAGAATTTTGGATACAAGTTTAGGATATTATATAAATCCACTTGTAAGTGTTCTTTTAGGAGTAACTGTATTGAAAGAAAAGTTAAATAAGGTGCAAATTCTTTCGGTTTGTCTAGCTGCAATAGGTGTATCCATTTTAACGGTTTATCTCGGTAGCTTTCCATGGATATCTTTAGCGCTTGCTATTACATTTGGACTATACGGATTGGCAAAAGTGTTAATTGATGCAGATGCGGCAATCGGCTTAACTTTAGAAACGATGATGGTTACACCAATAGCTATTGGCTATTATATCTACATTATATTTCAAACACCTGCTAGCACCTATTCTGTCAATGAACTATTATTCTTAATAGGTGGTGGAGTTGTAACAGCCGTTCCATTACTTCTATTTGCAATGGGAGCAAAAAATATTCCTTTATCAATGCTAGGCTTTCTCCAATACATAGCCCCGACATTGTCATTAATTATCGGTGTTACGATTTATCATGAATCATTTACTAAAGTGCATTTCATCTCGTTTATGTTTATTTGGAGTGCATTACTTCTCTATTCATTATCTCAAATGAAAATTAGAGAACGAATGATGAAAAAAATGAATTCAAGGAAAATAGGTGCTTAACTTCCACTAAAAAACGCAACGAGAACTTTTCGTTGCGTTTTATTTACAAAAATATGATTTATATTTGCTGCTCACTTGTATGATTTTCTCTTTTTCTAAAGTAGAAAATCAGTGCAATTATTGCAAGAATAATAAAGATGTATGGTACCCATCTCATGCCTGTAATTCCAAGTAGGAAGAAGGATATACATGTGATGGCTGCACATATTAAAGCATATGGAAGCTGAGTAACAACATGCTCAATTTGGGAGCATCCAGCAGCAGCTGAAGCAACAGTAGTTGTATCGGAAACAGGCGAACAATGATCACCGAATAATGACCCAGATAATACAGCGCTCATTAAGAAAAACATCATCGTTGAATCACTTGCGATTGCGATTTGAGCAGCTATAGGAAGCATGATAGCAAAAGTTCCCCAAGATGTACCCGTAGCAAAAGCCATAGCACCAGTAAGTATAAATAAAATGAGTGGTAAAAATGAAGGTGGTAAAGTCACTTGATCTATGATGCTTGCTAGATAAGAACCTGTTTCTAGCTCTCCGATAAAGCTAGAAAGCACCCATGCGTATAATAATATCTCCACGGCTGGTAAAGTTGTTTTCAAACCTTGTTTTAGAATAGTGAAGATGTTTTTAATGCTTTGTTTCCCTGTATTTATTTGTCTTATGTATAATAATAAACTAACAAAAGTGGCTAAGCTTGCTCCGATTACGAGGGATAAGCTTACTTCACAGTTTGAAAAGATATTCATAAAAGTCGGTGAATCACTATTTAGGTAACCAGTAATAATCATAGCACCAACTGATCCAATAATTAAAAAACTAATTGGAATAATTAAATCCCAGATAGAGCCTTTATTTGAAGTAGACACTAAAGCTTGTGTTTTCGCTTTAATAGGATTTTTCATTTTACCAATATTGATATCGAATGTGGCAGAAGAAAAAACAAACAATAAAGTCGATATAGCGTAAAAGTTTGTCGTTGCTATAACCATAAATGCGATTAACGGACTATCTGTTAGTTGGTGAACGGCAAATATTCCTGTAAGGATAGCAATGATATTTGCTCCCCAACTTGATAATGGACAAAGTACACAAGTTGGATCGGATGTTGAATGAATCATATAGGCCAGTTTCGTACGAGGGACTTTGGCATGATCTATAATAGGACCAGTAATTTGGCTAGTTGCGAACATGTTAAATACATCGTCAGGGAAAAGAGAAATTCCACATGTTGTAGTCATTAGTTGTGCCCCGCGTTTTGTACGAATTCGACGACCAATCCACTCGCCAAAGGCTTGATTTCCACCTAATGATGATATGAGACTGGTTAAGGCTCCTAATAATAATAAAAACGAAAGTACATAAAGATTTCCTGAGTTCCATGAACCATCACTATAAAATAATTGTAATATAGCTTCTAGCATCTTTTTTAATGCTTGTACAATATGTCCATTTTCCAAAATTAGGGCGCTTAGGATAATACCAACGCCCAATGAGAGAACGATTTTTCTTGTTACAATCACTAATGCTATGATGATGATAGGAGGAACAACACTGAAAAAAGAAAATTCCATTTTATCACCTCGAAATATAGTAAACAAGAAATTATTATATCATTGTCATTATCATGTGAAAAGATGAACAAAAGATATAGATATCTCTTTTTAGTGAATATTCCATATATCAAAAGCCACCTATTAAATAGGTGGCTTTTATGATTTGAGAAATTAGTATTAGTTTTAGGGCTAGCGTTTTTCTAGCATTTACAAAGGTTAAAAGACTATTTGAAACTATTAATCTTATAAAAAAGCTCTTTGTACTTTTTCCCAGAAGGAATTATCTTTTAGTTTTACTGTTTTAATGACACGATCACTGAGCGAGATTTCAATCTTTTTTGTATTTGCGATACTTAATGCTTCATTATCCATACCGATAATTGGAAAGGCGTTATTAATGTCTGTTACGCGTAGAGTCAATTTTCGGTCTCCGCTAAGGATAAATGGTGAACTAAGAGTACGATAAATGTTATTATTTAAAGAAGCTAATTCACTCACTTGGAAACAAGGTAACATAGGATCAACAACTGCACCACTCATAGATTTATTATATGCTGTACTACCAGTTGGTGTGGAAATGACCATTCCATCTCCGCGGAATGTTTCAAAATGTAAATCATCGATATAAACATCCAGCACAAATGTTTTAATAATAGAAGAACGTATACTTAATTCATTTAAGCAATAAAAAACGGGCTGTTCATCTAGTGATACTTCAATAACTGGATATTTACGTACTTCAATAAGTTCGTCTGTGATAGCTTCAATCATTTTATCGCGTTCTTTTATTGAAAAATCACAATACATATTAAGATTACCAGTAGTAGAAATACCTGCATATAAACAGTCATTTCGAAAACCAGTTTTGCGAACAGCTTGTAAAAATGCGCCATCATCACCGATACTGACGATTATGTTTGCTTTTTTTACATCATCAACAATATAAAAGTTATATTCTGATGCTAAATTTTCCGCTGTTTTTAGAATATCTGGAATGTCTTGCGTATTATTATGAAAAAAGAAAACATTTCGTCTGTTTGTCATAGTGACTCTCCCCTTTGGCTTTGTAGCATTTTGATTAGTTTTAGTTTTCTGATTCTATTATTTATTTTACCATTGTAGTGAAGCTTTTTGAAATTTGAAACGTATTAAAAGGAGCAGGTAAAAAGGAGGAATTAAAGAAATGAATGGAAAACGGTGGGCAGCATTAGGAATTGCAGCTGGGTTATTAGTCTTTTCAATAATTTTTAATTTAGCGTCAAATGTATTATTTTCAAGTGACGAAGAAGGAAATGGAATGTTTAATGACTTTCTAAATATGACGGAGGATGTCTACACAGAAGAAGTAATTGAACAAGGAAGTTCTTTAAATAAGATTGCGGTCTTAGATGTTGATGGTGTCATTCAAGATACATCTAGTTCAACAACTATGTTTAGCACGAGTGGTTACAATCATCGATCGTTTCTAGATAAATTAGATATGGCGAAGGATGATTCGTCTATAGCAGGAATTATTATTCGAGTAAACTCACCAGGTGGCGGTGTTGTTGAAAGTGCGGAAATTTATAAAAAGATTCAAGAAGTGAAGAAGGAAACAAGTAAGCCGGTTTACATATCAATGGGAGCGACTGCTGCCTCAGGTGGTTATTATATTTCTGCACCTGCAGATAAAATCTTTGCTAGTCCAGAAACTTTAACAGGTTCATTGGGAGTTATTATGCAAGGTTATAATTATGAAAAACTAGCTGAGAAACTAGGAATTGAAACCGTAACAATAAAAAGCGGACCATATAAAGATATCATGTCTCCAAGTAGAGAAATGACAGCTGAAGAACGAAAAATATTACAAAATATGATTGATAGCTCTTACAACCAATTTGTGAAAATTATTGCTGAAGGTAGAGGGATGACTGAGCAACAAGTTCGTAAAATTGCGGATGGAAGGATTTATGATGGTCGTCAGGCAAAAGAGGTGGGCTTAATCGATGAATTTGGTTATTTAGAGGATGTAACGGAAGCCATGAAAGTGGCCATTAAAGATGAAGATGCATCAGTTGTTCGTTATACTGATTCAGTTGGATTTGGTTCACTATTTTCTTTAACTGCTCAAAAATTATTAGGTGAAAAAACAGATATTTCAAGTGTGTTAACGGCCATTTCTCAACCGAATTCTCCTAGATTAATGTATTTATATGCAGAATAGGAGGGGACAAAATGACTGATTTGAGAGAAGATAGAAATGAAGAAAATAGTGAAAATATACAAAATATCTCTAATGATACAACTGTAGAAATGAATCATAATGAAAAAGAAGAATCTAATTATGTTCAAATGAAACAAAGTGAAGAATCTTTGGTTCCTTTACAGGAGCATGTAATAGAGGAGCCATTAGATAAAGACGTTAATAAAGAAAGGTTTGCAGGTTTTTGGATGCGCTTTTGGGCTTATTTATTAGATTTAATAGTTATCTTTAGTATTAGTGGGATTCTAATAAGTCCGGTATTTAAGGCGTTGGATCTCTTTCAATATTCATTTTGGATTTTTACTCCATATGCTCTAGCTAAAGCGGTTATTTTTTACTTATATTTTGTTTTGATGACCAAATTCTTAGGTCAAACGCTAGGGAAAATGGTATTCGGGCTTAAGGTTATTAGTTTAAAACAAGAGAAGCTAACATGGGGTACGGTTATATTCCGTGAGTTTATTGGACGCTTTATTAGTAAAACGATATGGATTACTTACGCATTAATTGGAATACTTCCCAAAAAACAAGGAATTCATGATCTATTTGCAGATACGAGTGTTGTTCTTAATGAAAAAAGATGAATAACTGAACTAGGAAAAAGAGGC
>NZ_CABKRX010000042.1 GCF_902374955.1 Bacillus massilioanorexius | reverse complement strand
AGCATAATAATTGTCAACATCAGCTTTTCCGCACCAATGATAAAATAAGATGAAAAAGCAACTATCAAATCAAAAAACAATAGACCATAGCTAATGCTCCATCCTAAATACTTATGTGTTATCCTTGCTAAGATGGTAGTACCTGCTGTTGTTCCGCCAACCCGAATGATTAGGCCAATCCCGCAACCTACAAATATTCCTCCAAAAATGGCATTTACCATCAATTCATTAGAAGTAATATTCCAGCTTTCTGTCAGATGAAGAAAAAGCGAGTTAGAAACTACAGCAATAATCGTATAAATCGTTGTTACTTTATTCAAAAATTTATAACCGATTATTAACAAAAATGCATTCAGAATTAAGTTGACTAAACCTGGTGACCACTCAAATAAATAATAGGTAATAATCGTGATACCAGTTACTCCTCCTTCACCAAGCTCGTTCGGAATAACAAATAAATTTACACCTAACGCAAATAGAAATGCACCAATAAGGATAAAAATAATGTCTGTGGTTCTTTTTTTCATATACTACCTCACTGCTCATAAAAATATTTACTGGGAACAAACTCTCACCATTATATCGTGGAACATTAAAATCGAACAGTAGTCTATTATTTATTTTAATACAAGATTTTATTCAAACTTTATTACAAATGATCACATACACTTTCTGAGATTTAAATTATATGTCTATTTATCAAGAAAAAGAAAGGCAACATTAGAAATAGAAAAGGTTCCGTCAAACGCACTAATGGTGAATTTTTGGTTTTATGGTTCAAGCTTTGATGTCTTAGAATGGAAATAGGTTGGAATATTGGAAGATGAAATTACAGATTTGCAAATTTTTCCACTGGATTATTTTCAGTTTATGAATATAAAGTTGGTGGAATGGCATTTGAAGAAGATGTACTTGGATTATTTGATTGTAACGAAGTATATCCTGGTGAATGTTATTGGTTGGAAAATATTCCCCTGGATTATTTCCTTCAGGAGCCATCTCCTTTCATAGAGATATTATGGAATGAAAACAAGAATGAATTCTTATTAAAACTGGGAGGTTTACTTTGAACCTTAAGGTAATGGGAGTAGTTTGAGGGAGGTTAGTTTTACTTAGGTAAGTATGTTTATTGTTCCAATTAGGTGAACTTATATATCAAACTAGATTAGTATTCTCTTTTTAATTGTACGGGTTACCGCTATTTTTTCTAAAGTCGTTATCGGACAAACGAAGCAGTTTATTTCATGTGGAAATGAACGGAGAGGAAAAAATGTTACTAAAAAATATTTTGAATTCTAATAATTTATTATTGTCTTTAGGAACTTTTTATGTAGGTGTGTCAACGTTTTTTGAAAGGGAAGCTTTCAACAAGAGTGGATAGGTAAATTGCCATTTAATAATTGGGCAAGTTTAGCTTTATTTAGAATGATTATTTTTGGGATCGGAAATGCCATTGCTTCAACTTATGGATTTATAAAGAAAGATAAAAAAATATTTACAATGACCTTCACTATGGGAGCATTATTTTTCTTTGTATTGTTATACCGACTATTTTGTTGGGGGAATGGTACTTACCAACAGGAGTATTTTTTGTATTAAGCATAATCCAAATATTACTTGGTTTCGTTACTAAGAAATCATAAAAGGAAAAATTAGTTGAAATTTCATTAAATTATTTATCACTTCACTAACAGGTGCTAGAGCTGAAGATCAAGGCTGCTAATGGCGTAGGTTAGCTCAATAAGGTACACAGTATATTTATTATGTGAAACAAACAATAAAGAATGGAGGAAGAGAAATTAACTTCCTCCAAGATAATTTACTCTTTGTTTTTAGTTTCCATATGAAGAGGAGGAGGAAGTAACCATCCTTTTTCTTTCATAATTTGTAATAATTTCGCACCGTCTTTTAAACTTTTGGCACTTTGTTGAGTAAGCATTAGGGCTATATCTTCGCGAATACACTGACTAATAAGACCACTCATTGCTGTTAAGCCAGTAGCGATATCGCGAGCTATAGCATATGCAATTTGAGCATCTTGAAATCTAGCTCCAACCGGAATTTGTTCAATGTCTACTTCAGGTCTTTCAGCAGGGGTAGGCGGAACAACAACATCATTTGCTATCAATAATTGTTCAAGTTCTTTGATGGCAGGTTTAATACTTGAATTTATTACATCTTTAATAAATTCTTTCAAATCTTTATCGCCAGTATGATTGAAATAGACTTGGTAGCCATCCAATGCTGCTTTTGTAACAGCTAATTGTGTGTATATTCCATATACTTCACCGTAATGCATTGGTTCATTTTGAGGATTACCACTTAAGATACCCATAAATACACTCCTTGTTTCAATAACATTAGTTAAGATTTTTTACAACTCACAAATGTTATTATGTGTATCTTCCAAGAAGTTATAAGTGTATTTATAAATTTGAGATAAAAAACAAATATTATTTAGTTTCGTAGCAGACATATTATGTGTATTTTGTGAAACAAAAAAACACTTCTAAGAGCGTAATTGTAAGATCATAAAATTTTATTACTCTAGTAATAAAAAAGATAAGAATAAAAGCATTTAGAAAAATAATCACATATTTAAATGGATTCTTCTTAATAAAAAAGGCAGTTATTATTCCAATTAGGGGTAATTTCCAAGCAATTTCAAATGTAACAGCACCTATTAATGGGAAATTTATATCTGCACTTTCTGTTAAAGCCATTAACACAGATATAGTAATGAAGGAATATAAACTTAGACAGAAGAAATAAATTTGATTACGAATGTTGTTTTTTATAGACATTAGTTCTTTACCTGTTATTGCTTATTAAAACTATTTATACAAAAGTATATATAACTATATCTAATGGATGCGTCAAGAGTATGAGTAGATTTAGAAGTGTTTGTGAACAAAAGACACATTATGTGTAAAAAAAAGCCCTTTATGTGGATAAATGGGTGACAGGCGAAGGGCTAAATCAATCAATCTCAGAAATACGATTGTAAAAGAAAGAATCAGATTGCTACCTTGTACTGTTATGTTATTCAAATTGAAAGTAGAAGTTCTAATTATTTAGCACATTTAAATATAGTAAACAAAAAATATCCAGTAGAGGTGATCTTCTGGATAATAATTACAAGGCATATTAAGGAGTTGCGTTTTTAGGAATAAGAATAAGGTACACATAGGCTGAAAAGAAAATGAGTTTGAAGAAAGTGTTTTTCTAAAGTAAAACCACAATATAAGCTATTCATAATAAAAAAAATAGTGCTTTTCCTTCGGTATTATTTCTTTTTTGTAACAAATCTAATTACAAACATAAGAACTACGAAAGAGAAAATTATAATAGATAACACAATGATTGCTTTAGTAGTAATAAAACTCATGTTCAGCACCGCAAAAAATATTTTTATAAACTTTAATTAAAAATTAATTATTTTATTAACTTAAATAGTAGGAAGATAATTGATGCAAAAAAAATAATACAATTAAGAATACTAATCCTTCAGAAGTTAAAAAATTCAATTTAACACCACCAAATGATTAATATGAGTATTATTACATTTGAATATAAATTATTCAAATGAATCTAATAATTAAGTCACATAACGTAGATTATGTGTAATAGAATGTTAATTTTCTTATGTCGCTAACGGAGCAGCTTAGTGGAACAAGAAAGAGGATAAATCAACATTAATATGGAATTATTTCACATACAAGTTTATTGATGAGGGAGGTCTAAAGTGAACAATAAAACTCCTAAAAAAATACATATTATTGGTTCCGTTGGAAGTGGAAAAACAACGTTAGCGAAAGATTTATCCTCAAAACTAAATATTCCGTTTTATGAATTAGATAATGTAGTTTGGAAAAGAAAAAAATCTGGAGATATAAGAAGGACGGATGAAGAAAGAAAACAGTATATGAATTCTATTATTCATTCTGAAACTTGGATTATTGAGGGGGTTCATAACGAGGATTGGGTGGCAAATAGTTTTTATAATGCAGAATTAATTATTTTCTTAGATACTAAATATCCGATAAGAATCTATCGAATAATTAAACGATTTGTATTACAAAAATTCAAATTAGAAGAGTCAAATTACAAACCTACTCTAAAAATATTCTTTAAAATGTTTAGATGGAATAGATATTTTGAAGAAGTCGGTAAACTTAATTTCTTTAAAAAATTTGGGATATATAGTGACAAGTTATTAGTTGTTAAAAATAGAAAAAGTATTGAGAACTATTTAAAGTAACAGGTGCGTTAGCAGAAAAAAGAGACAGCAAAAGGGTAGTGACCCCTTAAAGTTAGATTTTTTATTACGCAGCTGATTGGCTGGTTTGAGTTCGGTATTGTACGGGACTTAAACCAGCCAATTTCTGCTTAATGCGTTTGTTGTTATAGTAATCGATATACGCTTCGATTTTTCGTTTTAACTCATCGTACGATACTAATTCTTCTCCATAATACATTTCTTGTTTTAAAATCCCAAAGAAATTTTCCATTGTCGCATTATCTGCACAGGTTGCTTTTCTATACATACTCTGAAAAATATGATTCTGCTTTAATGTTTGAATCCG
>NZ_CABKRX010000041.1 GCF_902374955.1 Bacillus massilioanorexius | reverse complement strand
GTCAACACGATAAAAAAGGTTGTTTGTTCTGTTTTCACAGTACAAGCAACCTTTTTTTGTATTACTCTTTATTGTTATATCATTCGACTATACATTGTTGGAAAATCATTCCGTTTCCTGTATTCTAACAATTTTATAATTAATTATGATACTGTATGGATAGCAAATTCTCAGAATACTTCTTTGTTTATCCTTTCAACTTCAGTAGAGAGGATGTTAGCTTTGCTTAAAGACGATATTATGGACTTCTTAGATACAGAAACAGCTAGCTTTTTTTCAGAGGAGGATAAAAGTCATTATACAGCGATTTATATGTCGGAATACTTTTCTGTAAAAAGAAACACGATTAGTCATTATTTAAATCAACTTGTTGAAGAAGGAAGAGTCATTAAAATTAATACTCGTCCTGTATATTTTTTAGATAAGCTGTCGTTCGAACGAAATTTTTATCATGTAAGTAAGCCTATTTATTTAAGTATTTCTGAATTAGAGAGTGACAAAGATATTTTTGTAGAAGAAAAACATTTTTTTTAAGATTTAATAGGAGCAGATGCTAGTCTAAAAAAAGTAATTGAACAAATTAAGACACCCGTTTTTTATCCAGGGAATGGATTACCCATTATGCTGTATGGACCTACAGGTACAGGTAAAAGTATGATGGCCGCTATAATATGGCAATATTCCATAGAAAAAAATGTACTTGATCAGGATGCTCCTTTTTTATCATTTAATTGTGCTCAATATGCAAATAATCCCGAGCTGCTTTGGTCATGTCAAAGGAGCGTTTACTGGGGCTAATGAAATGAAACAAGGAATGCTAGAAAAGGCTGATGGAGGTATATTGTTTTTAGATGAGGTCCATCGATTAAATGAAGAGAGTCAGGAAAAGTTGTTTACGTTTATGGATCGTGGTGTTTTTAGAAGGATGGGTGAAAGTGAAGGAGAGCATACATCTAATGTACGATTAGTCTTCGCGACAACTGAAGATCCCAAAACTCATTTCTTACAAACTTTCATCCGTCGTATTCCTTTAAATGTTTATATTCCATCTCTAAATGAAAGAGGTAAATTTGAAAAACAATTATTTCTATACAATTTTTTGTTGAAAGAAGCAAAAGTACTGAAACGTGATATTCAATTGTCTTCGATGGCTGTTACTGTGTTATTAGAAAATACGTATAAAGGAAATATTGGAGAGTTCTAAAATGTCATTAAATATTTGTGTGCCGTTTCTTTTTCTAAAAATAGAAAAAAAGAGAAACTTGAAATACATTTACATAATATACCGGAAAGTATGTTTGAGGAAGGGTACATGGAAACAGATTTGCGATACGGTCAGAATAAGATGATTCTTATATCACCATTGATGACAGTTGATCAATTATGTGGGAATGACATTTCGGATATCAAATTGATTAGAAATATGTTTGAGCAAATGTGCGAACTATATGCAACAAAATGTAGTAAGAAAATCGATAAAACTATCTTTGAAGAAAACATCAATAGCGAAATTAATGTTATGCTGGACAAGTTAATTTTCGAGCGTGTTTCTGAACAAGAAGGAATAATGCTTCGTTATACAATATCGGCGTTACAAGTGGTTTTTCGCTACATAGAAGATAGCCATTTTCTACAGTATAATGGCAATAATCTTTATGCTGTCGCCTATTATTTTTATTTTCGTAATCAGCATCAGTTTCGTTGGAATGAGAAGGAACAGAGTTTGTTAAAGGGTCTATTTACATATATAAAGAAAATGCGCATGAAGAAAATATTATTGCCAAACGTATGGTGAAACTAATAGAAAGTAAATTAGATACGAGTCTAGATTTAGAGGATGAAATCTTTTTATCATTTTATTTAAAAGGTCTTCGCGTAGGTAAGGGAAAAAAACAAGCGAAAGCTATTATTTTGGCACATGGTTATGCAACAGCTAGTTCTATAGCAAGTGTGACGAATCGAATGTTAGGAAAAAACATATTTGAAGCTTTTGATATGCTACTTGATATTCGTTTAGAAGAAGTAGCAACAAATGTTATGCAATATATCGAGCGTAATGACGTATCTCAAGGACTTGTCATTCTAGTTGATATGGGTTCGTTAAAAGATATTTATGCTCGATTTAGTACAACTATTGAGGCACCTATAGCCATTATAAATAATGTATCAACTCAGATGGCTTTATACGTAGGTGAGTTAATTCATAAAGATGTTTATTTGGAAGAGCTAGTTGAACTAATAAAGAAAAATCAAGAAACACAATATAAATTAATATATCCTGAAAAAGCAAAGCAACGAGCGATTGTAACATCTTGCTTTACAGGTATGGGAACGGCATTACAACTTCAGAAGCTGTTAGAAAATAGCATTCCTATTGAATTAGATATTAAGATGATTGCTCATGATTATGAAAGATTGAAAACATATGGAACGAGAGAAGCTTCATGATGATTGTTGATGGTAGCTAATAAAGGAGAATTTCCAGGCTATAATAAATTTGCCGAACAAATAGAACATCTGCCTGCAAATTTACTAGCAGCTAAGAAAAAATTCGAGCCGATTGCTGCTCAAATTGCGGAAGATACTCCTGTATTTTTAGTAAAGGGTGAAGGAAAGCGTCGTGTAATAGACGATAGAGTTGAGGTTTTTGTGCAAAAATACAGCAAGAAGTTTACAGTTATTGATCCGCTAGATTACGAATTAAAGGGAATTGACGATGAATTCCGTTGGATTCTTGCTCCAACTATTACTTCGACATTACTTGTTGATCGCTTAGCTCGTCACTTTGAAAACTGTACAAAACATGATCTTGACATACGTCGCTATTACCGTCAATTTGAATATTAATAAAGAGTTGCTTTAACAGGTGGGAGCTTTTGTTTCTCTTCATTGATTATATGTGACACTAATTGGTTTATTTAAGGCATTCCAGCTTTGGAATGCCTTTTTTTCATAGTAGATCAAAGAAGACTAATGGATCGCGCATAAATGAAATCCAAAATAGAACTAATATTTAATCATAATTCATACATCGAAAAATATATAAATAAAAAGGTTTATCTTGAGGTTAAGAAAGGAATTGAGAAGGAAAATCCATTAATGGAAGGAAGTATAAATGTGGCAAAAAGAGAGAAGAGTGTTTCGACAAAATTTGTTTCAAATGGAATTACTTTTGGTTCAGCATTAGCAATCACGATTTCCTGGAGTTTACATAAATCTATTATTTGGGCCATTATTCATGGCTGTTTTAGTTGGTTTTACGTCATTTACTACATATTCACGAGATAATAAAATACCCTATCGTGAGGTTATCAAAGCGGTAGGGTATTTATTCTATATCCATGTATATGTGGTGATTGTCATGTCACTTTTCATGATAATCCAAACTGTATGTTAATCATTTTTAATCCTCTTCATATCCATCGGTACGATGAAATGGAATATCACCTATAATAGATTCAATATTTTCTTCATCCAAAATATCTTCGTAATTTTCATGGGCTCTTGATTGGACGACATCTATTTCATTTCCTGTTATGTCAGTTGCAATAAATGTTTCAAAATCTTCTGTGAATCCTTCTTGATCATCTGCATCATTATATATGCTTTCATATTTATCATAATGTCCTAAAAAATCGGATGTCGTTTCTGAGGTTCCGAATCGTGCTACTTCCTGGAAGCTATCATATCCATCTTTTCGATCATAAGAGTCACGTGACGGTGGTAACATGATATCCTCTTCAACGGGTCGATCTTCTTTTATATCTTGATCGGGAGTATGAGAAATACAATATAAGCTATATGGAATGGCTTGTAGTCGTTCTAAAGGAATATCTTCATGACAAACAAGACATTTTCCGTACGATCCATCTTCGATTGCTTGTAGAGCTTGATTGATTTTTTCTAATTCATACATTGTATGAGCTTCTAGTGCATAGTCCTTCTCACGATCAAATAATTCTGTACCTAAATCAGCAGGGTGATTGTCATAAGAGGAAAGTTCATCAACAGAGTTTTTTAAGCTTCTTACATTTCCATTATCATATGTTACATCAAATGTATGATTCATATCACTTTTAAGATGAAGTAATTCTTGTTTAAGTGCTTCTAATTGTTTATGTGAAATCAATGGTCTAAAACCTCCTTCTCTACGTCTTACATAGTATAAACAGCCCTCAAAAAAACATTCTCCTAAGTAAGTTTTATTTAGCACTATTTTCTAAAAGATTGTTGTTTCTTAGTAGATCAGCTGATAAAAAATGATTGGTTGATTGGAGCGGGAACTTACGAAATTTGTAAAAGAAATATTTCTTAGTGGGAAAAAGGTTATGAAGTTTGGTTTGTGGGGAAATGTTTTTGGGTGGAGACATAACTGGATATTTGGCTAGCATGTTAAGACGTATTTCATTTTTGATTGCTTCTCTTTGTCAATTGCTGTAGTTCTTTAATGGGAGCCTTATTATTTGCTTAAATAATAAGTAGCCTCTGCAAAGAATGACAAAGAAAAAAAGCTATCAAAATAATAGCTTTTTTCCTTTTTTAAATTAATAGTAACGAACAACAGTGACATTAAATAAAATGACCGATGAATAATCCAATGGCTAATAAGAATCCAAAGATTGTATTTGTTTTAGCTGTTTGTACCATCGCAGGTGCCATTTTTATAGGTGTATCATTAGTCAAGAATCCTTTAACTGATTTAATAGGTAATGGAAGACTAAGAATGACTAATAATGTCCATGGTGTAATAACGTTCATTAATACTAGGGCAATGATCCATAAATATGCAAAAGCAAACATGGAAGCAAGGAAAATGACAGCTTTTTTCTTAGCTAGTAAAATGGCTAATGTTTTACGACCGTTTTCTTTATCACCATCAAGATCACGAATATTATTCGAAAGCAAAATTGCCCCTACTGTTACAGCTATTGGAATAGAAACTAATATGGAAAGTGTTGTGATTTCGTTAGCTTGAATATAAAAGGATATTAGGATAATAAGCATACCCATGAATAGCCCAGCAAAGATTTCTCCAAAAGGTGTATAAGCAATTGGAATAGGGCCACCCGTGTATAAATAACCAATTGTCATTGCTATTAATCCAACTACCGCTAACCACCATGTTGTAGACATACAAATATAAACGCCGATAAGTGCTGAAATTCCATATAAAGATAAGGCGATAGTCATTACGGTTCTTGGGGTAATCCCATCACGTACGATAGCTCCTCCAATTCCAACTGATCCTTCATGATCAAGTCCTCTTTTAAAATCATAGTACTCATTAAACATATTTGTTGCTGCTTGTATTAATAAACTTGCTAACATCATTGCACAAAATAACATGATATTGATTTCGTAATTATTAATGGCAAGTGCAGTACCAATTAATACAGGAACAAATCCAGCTGTTAAAGTATGAGGTCTAGTAAGCTTCCACCAAACTTTCCAACTGGGTTTATTTGGTATATACTCTACAGCTTTTGTATTCATTTCTGTCTGCATGAATATGTGTCTCTCCCTCTAAATGTTAGTTGAAAATATTATTTAGTAATTGTGAACGAACCTTCACAAACTAAGTGTAGAAAAAGTGTTAGTTCCTGTCAATTAATTTATATTGTAGTGAATAACGTAAATTTCAAATATAATATAAAGAAGGACTAGATGTAAATAAAAACTTTTATATTTTCGGGTGAAATTTTCTTGGAAAAAGGCTTGAAACATTGACACAATTCAATTAACAGGTGTATCTTTAAGAAGGTTTAAAGGTATATATCGATTTGGTAAAAGGGGGGATTTTTATGGCTATCGTAATTGAAACACAACTCCTTGAAGGATTACAAAAAGCATTAAACAAATCTAACGAAACGAATACTCCAGTACTATTTAGTAAAGTAGTGAAAACGGAGGCAGTAAGCCCCCTTTCTTTTTATCAGTCTGGACGAGAGCAATTCTTAGGAGAACGGTTCTTTTGGCAAGAACCAACCAGCTTACATGCTATTGTTGGGCTAGGTAAAATTGACAGAGTACAAACTACCACTAACGATAGATTTATCCATATAGAACAATATTGGAAAACATTGCTTGATAATAGTGTTATTCAGAAAGAAGAAGAATTATCTGCAATTGGTCCTGTTATGTTTGGAGGATTTTCCTTTGATCAAGAAAAATCACAATCATTATTATGGGATAACTTCGGGGATCCTTTTTTCTATGTTCCACAATTTATGGTTACGAATGTGAAAAAACAAACGTATTTAACAACTAATATTTTATGTTCTCCAGGAGACAATATAAAGCGCTTTATTGAAGTGTTTGAAAACGGGCAGCAGTTATTACGTGCAAGCAAAACCCCACTTTCGTTTGTGGAAAATACACTAGTTGAGAAGCGGGAGATTGAACCTAATAAATGGAAAGAACAAGTAGCCAAAGCAGTTGAAAAAATTGCAAGCTCAAACATTGATAAAATCGTTCTTGCAAGAGAATTAAGATTATTCTTTAAGAACAATATTATGTCAGATGCAATTTTACCTCAATTGTTAAAAGAACATGGTACAAGCTTTATATTCAGCTTGGAATCAGGTAGTGATTGTTTTATTGGAGCTACTCCTGAGAGACTTGTGAAAAAAGAAAACGACACTATTTTATCGACTTGTTTAGCGGGGTCAATTGCAAGAGGTAAAGACGAAATAGAAGATGAGAGACTTGGTCAGCAATTATTGAATGATCCTAAAAATTTAAAAGAGCATCAATATGTGGTTTCAATGATTCAAAAAGCAATGCAATCTGTTTGTCATGATGTTGATGTACCAAGTAAGCCTATTTTAATGAAAATAAAGCACATCCAACATCTATATACTCCAGTTGTTGCAAAAAGTGAACAAAATGTTTCTCTATTGGATATTGTGAAAAAGCTCCATCCAACACCTGCACTTGGCGGTTTGCCACAACAAGAAGCGGTGAAGTGGATAAGAGAAAATGAAAGCCTAGAGAGAGGTATTTACGGAGCGCCACTTGGCTGGATGGATGCTAACGGTAATGGTGAGTTTGCTGTAGCACTTCGATCAGCATTATTACAAGGCAAAGAAGCTTCTTTATTTGCGGGTTGTGGCATTGTAGAGGATTCTAATCCAGAAGAAGAATATAAAGAAACATGGATTAAATTCCAGCCAATGCTTAATGCTTTAGGAGGATCGTCAACATGAATCATCAAGAAGATTTAACAATGTATACGTCTGCTTTTGTGGACGAGCTTTCGAGAGCAAATATTAAACATGCGGTAATTAGTCCTGGATCACGCTCTACTCCAATCAGCATGCTTCTTGCTAAGCATCCTGATATTGAAGTGCATATTAACATAGATGAAAGATCAGCAGCCTTTTTTGCATTAGGTATAGCTAAATCAACGAAGGAACCAGTTGCAGTAGTTTGCACATCAGGTACAGCAGCGGCGAATTACTATCCTGCCATTGTAGAAGCACACTATTCTCGCGTTCCTTTAGTCATCATTACAGCCGATCGGCCACATGAATTAAGAGATATTGGAGCACCTCAGGCTATAGATCAAATTCATTTATATGGTCAGCACGTAAAATGGTTTTGTGAAATGTCAGTTCCTGAATCAAAGGATGTATCTATCCAATATGTTCGAAATGTAGGCAGACGAGCGGCAATGATTTCAAGTAGTCATCCTGCAGGACCAGTTCATCTTAATTTCCCAATAAGAGAACCATTAATTCCTAATATGGAAAAAGATTATTTTCAAGTAGGAAGAGGAAAAGTTTCATTTAAGGACTGTTTTAAAGATGGAACGAAACTTCTTCATGAAGAGGATATTGAAGTACTTCTTGAGCAGTTACGTGACAAGAAAAAAGGTTTAATTATATGTGGAGAAATAAGTGAGGATGGATTTGCTGAAGCGGTAATAGAATTGGCTGATAAGCTACAATATCCAATATTGGCGGATCCTTTGTCACAATTAAGAAAAGGTCGTTATCAAGAGCAAGTAATGGACTGTTATGATACTTTCTTAAGATTCGATCAAGCTGTCCAAGAACTTCAGCCAGATGTTATTATTCGTTTTGGGGCTATGCCGGTTTCTAAAGCATTAACCTTATTTATTAAACAATGCAAAGAAATACCACAAATTGTTGTAGATGGTGGTTCAGGATGGAGAGAGCCAACAGGATTAGCTACAGAAATGATTTATGGTAATGAAACCGCATTGTGCGTATCTTTATCACAAAAAATTTCTCATAGTTCTTCAAATGAATGGCATAACAAATGGCAACAAATAAATCAGTGTACGAAACAAGTTTTACAATCAATTAAAAGTTTAAATTCAATAAATGAAGGACAAGTTTTTACAGAGCTTTCGCATTTGCTTCCACAAAATTCGAATTTATTTATTAGTAATAGTATGCCTATTAGAGACTGTGATACGTTTTTTCATTGTAATGAAACCAATGTTACTCTTTATGCAAATAGAGGAGCAAATGGAATAGATGGGGTTGTATCAACAGCTCTTGGAGTAAGTGTTGAAGGAAGTCCTACAGTTCTTGTGATTGGTGATTTGAGCTTTTTCCACGATTTAAACGGTTTGCTCGCAGCAAAGATGCTGGAAAGAGATATAACGATAATTATCATTAACAATGATGGTGGAGGTATTTTTTCGTTTTTACCACAATCTTCTGAAAAGGAACATTTTGAACAACTATTTGGAACTCCACATGGGTTAGATTTTTCTCATGCTGTTGAAATGTATGGTGGGAAGTTTACCAGAGTTGAAGACTGGGAACATTTTAAAAAAAGCTTTGTCGAATCATTCTCTTTGAATGGCATAAAAGTAATTGAATTAGTGACCGAACGCGAAAAAAACGTACTTGATCATCGAAATTTGTGGAATCATGTTTCCCAGGAAATAAACTGTTTGTTAACAGGTAAAGATAATGAAAATACAAAGTAATAATGTTACTTATCATGTAGATGTTCAAGGTAAAGGCGAGCCATTAGTATTGCTTCATGGATTTACTGGCAATTATGAAACATGGAAAGAAACGATTCACTATCTAAAAAATGATTATATGTGTATTATGCCTGATATTATAGGACATGGATTAACAGATAAACCTCATCATGAAAAAAGGTATCAAATTGAAGCTGTAGCTGAGGATCTAAAAAATATACTGCAGTTTTTACAAATAAAAAAAGCAAATATTTTAGGATATTCAATGGGAGGGCGTTTAGCCTTAACATTTGCTATTTTATTTGAGGAGTATACAAAAGTATTAATATTAGAAAGTGCTTCACCTGGATTAGCAAGTATAGATGAGAGAGAAAAAAGAAAGATTAACGATGCGAGCCTTGCTGAAAAAATCGTTCAGGAGGGCATAGTGAATTTTGTTGATTATTGGCAGAGTATAGCTCTATTTGAATCGCAAAAAAAGCTTTCAGATGAAAAGAAAGCTATCATTTATAAGCAAAGAATTTCGAATGATGAAGTAGGACTAGCTAATAGTTTATTAGGAATGGGTACAGGTGTACAGCCGTCTTGGTGGGATCATCTATCTAACATACAAGTACCTATATTATTACTTACTGGTGAGTATGATCGAAAGTTTTGTCATATCGCAAAAGAAATGAAACAAAGATTCTTACAATGTGAATGGGAAAATGTATTAAAGGTAGGTCATGCAATTCATGTGGAGAATCCTGAAAAGTTTGGTAAAATAGTAAGTGAATTTGTTGAAAAATGGAGGGTATAAATAGTATGGCATTCAATTGGGTACAAGAACGTGAATACGACGAAATAATTTACTCAACTTATAATGGTATTGCCAAGATCTCAATTAATCGTCCACATGTGCATAATGCATTTACTCCGAAGACCGTTTCGGAAATGATTGATGCATTTGCTTATGCGAGAGATGATGAAAAGATTGGTGCAATTATCTTAACTGGTGAGGGTGGTAAAGCATTCTGTTCTGGTGGAGATCAAAAAGTTCGCGGACATGGTGGCTATGTAGGCGACGATCAAATTCCACGTTTAAATGTTTTAGATCTTCAACGATTAATTCGCGTTATACCAAAACCAGTTGTAGCGATGGTTGCAGGTTATGCAATCGGGGGAGGACATGTATTACATATCGTATGTGATTTAACAATTGCTGCTGATAATGCAATATTTGGTCAAACAGGTCCTAAAGTTGGTAGCTTTGATGCTGGTTACGGTTCTGGTTACCTGGCACGTATCGTTGGACATAAGAAAGCTCGTGAAATCTGGTACTTATGTCGTCAATATAATGCACAAGAAGCATTAGATATGGGTCTTGTAAATACAGTTGTACCTTTAGAACAACTAGAAGCGGAAACGGTTAAGTGGTGTGAAGAAATGCTAGAGAAGAGCCCAATGGCGCTACGCTTCTTGAAGGCTGCCTTTAATGCAGATACAGACGGACTTGCAGGTATTCAACAGTTTGCTGGAGATGCTACACTATTATATTATACAACTGATGAAGCTAAAGAAGGTCGCGACGCTTTCAAAGAGAAACGTAAGCCGAATTTCGACCAATTTCCTAAGTTTCCTTAATAGGTAAGAATAAGAGGGTGTCAACCAAAAGTATCGCTTTTGAGACACTCTCTTTTTTTAGAGAGGGAATAGCCTATCCTCATAAGAGTTTCCAAGAGAGTGCGCTTTCGTTCAGAAAATGTATAATCTTTGTTATGGATTTAATAAAGTTCTAACCACCGTATATGATTTTGGAAGATTGTGTAATCCTTGAAAAAGGATTACGTTTTCTAAAGATAAGAAAGTATCAGATTTTGGACTTAGTTTCATGCCTAGCTTCAGTGCTTACTCCTCGAGGTAAGAAGTCTAGCCAACTAGAAGGTTAGATCGTAATCTACTAGTCGCTTATCTTATGCTGATTGGAGCTAATCAAGGTTTGCGCTTTTTTTAAAAGGGAGTGAAAAAGAAAAATGATGAAGGATGTTTTACCAAACTGGTTAAAAAAGAGAGCGGAGTTATCTCCAAATCGAATTGCGATAAAGATGTCGGGAAAAGAACTTACTTTCAAAGAACTATTTGATTGCTCTGTAGAGTACGCTAGTAAGTTATTTGAACATGGAATACAGTATGGAAGCAGAGTAGGGATTTTACAGAGCAATCAACTAGACATGGTGATAACAATACATGCGCTCATGCATTTAGAGGCTGAGATAGTATTGTATAACACACGTTTAACAACAAAGGAACTTGAATGGCAATTTAAGGACTCAAAATTAGATTGGTTAATCACAGGTGATAACTATACACAGATGATAAAGGATGTTTTAGAAGATAAAGCAATGCTTATTCCAATGGCTGCGATTGAATCGATGGATAAAAGTGATTCTTTTTCTATTGTAGAGGAATTTGATCTATCAAAAACGGTAACCATCATGTACACGTCTGGAACAACAGGCAACCCTAAAGGAGTTATACAAACATATGGTAACCATTGGTGGAGTGCAATGGGTTCTATGCTAAATTTAGGATTGCATGAGAAGGATATTTGGCTTTGCGTTGTGCCAATATTTCATATAAGCGGATTGTCTATTCTATTTCGAAGTGTCATCTATGGTATAACGGTTATTTTACATGAACAATTTAATGAAGAACGAGTAAACCGTTCTATTATGGAAGAGGAGGTTACGATTATTTCAGTTGTAACAGCAACATTAAATAGAATGCTGGTGCAGTTAAATAATCTAACCTATCCTTCGTCATTTCGTTGCATGCTTTTAGGCGGAGGCCCTGCACCAGTTAGCCTTCTAGAAGAATGTAAAGAAAAGAACATACCTGTCTTTCAAACCTATGGAATGACAGAAACTTCTTCACAAATTGTAACGCTATCTCCAGAGTATAGCTTGAATAAATTGGGATCGGCAGGAAAGGCACTTTTTCCTGCTCAAATTCAAATTCAAATAGATGACAGAAAAGCTGCACCTAATGAAGTGGGAGAAATCATGGTTAAAGGTCCAAATATAACAAAAGGTTATTTGAACCGTGAGGATGCTACAAAATCAGCCATCGTTAATGGATGGTTAAAAACAGGGGATATGGGATATCTTGATGAAGATGGATTTTTATTCGTAGTGGATCGTCGCTCAGATTTAATTATTTCAGGTGGGGAAAATATTTATCCAGCTGAGATTGAATCTGTATTAATGAAACATCCAGCTGTCTTTGAAGCAGGTGTGACAGGTATTGGAGATGCGAAGTGGGGTCAAGTACCTGTTGGCTTCATTGTTTTATCTAATAAAAATGTGCAGGTAGAGAATCTTATTGAACACTGCCAATCACATTTAGCATCGTATAAAGTACCAAAAAAAATGTATATTGTCGATGAACTTCCTAGAAATTCATCGAATAAGCTTTTACGACGCCAATTACTCCAACATTTGAAGGAGAAATTATGAACATACAATCTATAAGCTTAAGAAGAATTGCTTCTCCTTTGAAGCAGCCATTTGTAAATGCTCTTGGAACGATAACGAAAAGGGAAGCGATTATCGTTGAGGTGAAGGATCGCGATGGATTAAGTGGTTGGGGAGAAGTTGTAGCATTTTCAAGCCCATGGTATACGGAAGAAACGATTACAACATGCTACTACATGTTGAAAGATTTTTTGATTCCAGCAATTCAACAAATCCAAGTATCACATCCTGACCAACTCGAGACTCTTTTTTCGTTCGTTCGAGGGAATCATATGGCCAAATCGGGAATTGAATGTGCATTTTGGGATTTATACAGTAAACAATTGAATATACCTTTATCGAAATTATTTAATGGTGTAAAGAAGACAATTGATTCAGGAGTAGTTGTAGCTTCAGATAATATAGAAAAAGCCATACAACAAATTGAAGAGTATAAAAAAGATGGATATAAAAAATATAAAATTAAAATCAATCCACGAACAGCCATTCAATATGTATCAAACATATGTAACGAATATCCAAATATACCATTAATGGTAGATGCTAATTCTTCATTTACAAAAGTAGATTTGAAAACATTACAAGCTCTTGATAAATTTGACTTAATGATGATTGAACAGCCTTTAGGACATGATGATTTAATAGAACACGGTCAATTACAGAAACAGTTAACAACACCCATATGTTTGGATGAAAGCATAGTCTCATTTACATCTGTTCAAAATGCTATCGAACTTAATAGCTGTCAGGTTATATGTGTAAAAATGGGACGAGTAGGAGCATGGAAACAAGCTAAAAAAATTCACGATCTTTGTCTAAATAACGGGATTCCTCTCTGGTGTGGGGGGATGATTGAATTTGGAATTTCTCGTGCTCATAATATAGCTTTAGCTTCTTTAGAAGGATTCACGCTTCCTAGTGATATTTCTTCGTCTTCACGTTTTTGGGATGAAGATATTATTGATCCTGAAATTGTTGTAGAAAATGGCACAGTGAAGGTTTCTAAGTCTCCTGGGATAGGCTACAACATAAATTATACAGTTCTTGATAAACTGACAGTATATCAAGAAAATTTTATAATATAATAAATAGTTGCAAAAAAAGTAAAAAAATCAATTTTTAGGTATTTAGATGTTTTTTATTTTACTTCACATCCTGTATAATATTTGAAACGGAGCTTTAGTATTCTGAAAACCGAAAAAAACACAGGTAGGTATAAGATTATGAGAAAAAATAAAAACGCTTTTTTCATTGCAGAAGTATTATTTAATCTTCAGTTACCTATGCATGTTATTAAGGAAATTTCAGGCTTAGCTGAAGAAGAACTTCAATTTTTAAAGCCAACGGTTAGTTTTGAGGAAAAATAGTAGAATAAAGCAAAGGAGGCGCTCAATAGAGGTCTGCTTTGTGTTGTTTAAATATGTAAATGGAGTATTTAAATAAAAAGAAGAGCGGGGCTGTCTGAAAAAGTGATTTTTATCGCTTTTCAGACAGCCCCTACGCTTTATGGGATCTCTATTTTTACTTTCTAAAAAAAGTTGATGTTACGCGCTTTGTCACGTCGCTTTATTCTATCTTTAGTTGAGGAAGGATTGTATGAAACTTTTGCCAACCAAATTATGCCGTTTGAGACACCCTCTTTTCTACATTAAAAAATAGCTAGACCGAGGTCTAGCTAATGTACATCCACCACCATACTATTATGGTGGTGGAGATTGTGATTTACTAATAAATATCTTTTGGTTTAAATGTTTGGCACCCCGTTTGGCTACTAGTGCGTGCTTTCCCATCGGAGTACATTTCCACCATAATATTTTTTGCAGAGCAGCGATTTCCATGCTTCCAATAGAAGCAACTATTCGCACTGCATTTAACATCTTTTGCCATGTACCTCATCCTCCTTACAAGCTTAGTTTTTACTTATAAGTAGTTGTCATGACTGGTAATTTTCTTCTGTATTTATATAGGAAAAGCAAATTATTGTAGTGCTGTTTTTAGTGTTTCAAGATTTTTTTCCATTAGACTGAAATAATCTTTATTGTGTTCAATATCTTTTTCAGTTAAAACGGATAGATTATGAAGTTGTAATGACTTTGCTCCAATTTCTTTTTGGAGTATTTCTGTGAGCTTTGATTGGACGTTTTGTTCAAAAAGTACATAGTTAATGTTATGTTCTTTGGCTACTTCCATTATTGCCTTCAGCTCTTTTTGGCTAGGTTCACTTGAACTAGATAACCCAGATACAGCAATTTGTTCTAAGCCATAACGTTTCTCCCAATATCCATATGCTGCGTGAGATACAATGATTTCTTTCTTAGGGCTTTTAGTTATAGTCTCTTTAAAACCGTTATTAAGTTTGTCTAGTTTAGTTACTAATTGTTTGTAATTTTCTTCAAAAAATTGTTTTTCTTCAGGTTTAAGTTTAATAAGCTCTTTTTTAATTTCAGCAGCCATTGATTTAGCCAAAACAGGATCTAGCCACATGTGTGGGTCTACGTCGCCGTGATTATGTCCATCATCTTCATGTTCATGCTCATGCTCTTCACCTTGCTCATCATGTGCTAGTAATTCATCATCTAAATGTATCTTCTCTCCGACAGCTAAAAGTGTTACGTTTTCTTTTTCTAAAATAGGTTTTGTTTTTGTTACAAAGCCTTCTAAATTATATCCGATGTATAAGAAAAGATTAGATTCAGCCATTTTTATGACGTCTTTTTGTGATGGTTCAAAAGTATGTTCGTCAGTACCTGGTGGATATACGGAATGAACATTTACATACTTTCCACCAATTTGTTCTGCGAAAAACTGTAAAGGATATACCGTTGTGTATACATTTAGTGTTTCAGTTTTGTTCGATTCTTCTTTTTGATTACAGCCTGTAAGAATGACTGCAATCAGAAGAAGAAAGGATAATACAAGCTTTTTTTTCATAATTTCCCCCTGATTTGCATAGTATCGAAATAACCATTTGTTAAACTTGAGACTGCATAACCCAAAGATGATCATCTAGATTTTGTATATTTGTTACCCTTCCTAGTTTGCATCAAGCTTTAACTGTTTATTTCTTAATCGTAGTTGTTACGATTTACAAAACATTAAACGAAATGATTACGATTTATCATATTGTATATTAACGTAAATAGAACACGAACGCAAGAGTTTCGTGTTTTCTTTTTTTAGCAAATAACGACAAACATTATTTTCTTTTCTCTTCTTTTTCAGGTACCAAATCAACTCCACCAGGATGTAAGGGGTGGCATTTTAAGATTCTTTTTATTGTTAACCAACCTCCTTTTAAAGCACCAAAACGTTGTATTGCTTCTAGACCATACGCTGAGCAAGTCGGATAAAATCTACAGGTTGGTGGCTTTAAGGGAGATATAGTCTTTCGATAAAATTGAATTATAAACAGTAATACTTTTTTCATGTTATGTCATCCTTTTTGGAAATAAAGTGAATCAAAAAAATTCAAAGCTTATTATTAGATTGTTGTAGAACTTGATTCTATCATTCACTTTGAATACAGTAAGACATTTCAAATCTCATATTATTATACACCTAAATAAAAAATTGACATAACGTAAAGAATAGCAAAGTAATCATAAAAGAAAAATAATTCTAAAAAGTGAATGAATAAGATGAAAAAATCTGATTTTACCTATATGATATAGAAAGAATAAATTTGTTAGGAGTGAAGAAATATGCCATCAGTCGAAAGTTTTGAATTAGATCATAATATTGTTAAAGCCCCTTATGTAAGACACTGTGGTGTTCATAAAGTTGGAAGTGATGGAGTCGTAAATAAATTTGATATTCGTTTTTGCCAACCAAATAAGCAAGCAATGAAGCCTGACGCGATTCATACATTGGAGCATTTATTAGCATACAATATTCGTAAACACTCAGAGAAATATGACAATTGGGATGTCATTGATATTTCTCCTATGGGATGTCAAACTGGGTTCTATTTAGTGGTAAGTGGAGAACCAACAGTATTAGATATTATTGATGTATTAGAGCATACAATGAAGGACGGTATAGAAATAGTAGAGATTCCCGCAGCTAATGAAAAACAATGTGGGCAAGCAAAATTACATGATTTAGAAGGTGCAAAGAAACTAATGAATTACTGGTTGAAGCACACTAAAGAGGAACTACAACAAGTCTTTGCTTAGAATAAGTAAGAGGTTTAAAAAGGAATGGATATTCTTTTTTAGACCTCTTTTTTATGAGGTAATAGCTTTAAAACTCCTTATTGATCATGAGAATCATCAATTGTATCAGAAGGATGTGGGTCAATAGTGTGCTTATATTTATATGCTTTTGACGTCGTGAGAACACTAATCAAAATGACAGCAAAAACGATAATGATACAAATAACTAAAATGGGAATCATTTTAAGAATCGCTCCATCTCTATTTTTTCTTATATTTTCCATTGTACCATGTTGGTCATTTTTCTAGGTAGTATACCTAAAGTAATTTTTAAAATTTACGATATAAGTATTGTAACTGTATAAATAAAGAGTAGAGGGAGGCGAATAGAAATGGATATTAGTTCTATCATGAGTCAACAATTAGCAAGCCTTCAGCATACGGTTAGTATGAGTTTAATGAAAAATGCCATGTCAGTAGGGGCTGCACAAGCTATCGTCATGTTGGATGATTTTCAAGAAACGCAGCAGTCGATACAGCAAGTTGCACATCCATATGCAGGTAAAGTAGTAGATGTAAAAGTGTAAACAAATGGGAAGAGGCATCTATTAGATGATATACATCACCTTTTAGATGCCTCTTCATATATATGACAGACTCATTTATTTAGATTAAAACTAGTGAATATTTCGATAGTGGGAAATAAATGAACCTTTTTGTTGCGATTGATTTACTTCTGCAAATTTACTTTTTAATGTTTCCATTATGTACAACCCAAAAAAACTTTTTAATTCTACTTCATCCATTTCTAAAATATGCTCAAGGATTTCCTTTTGATCAAACTGCTCTAATACCGCCAAAGTAAGTATATCAATATCTTCATCATCACCTGTAAGTTTTGTACGATAGTGTTCAAATAAGTCATCAACGAGTTTCAATATTAACACCTCACCTTAACAAAAGTAGTAGAAAAGTACATGCAAATGCTGTTTACTTTCATAGAATATTGTATCACCTAATCCCCTTAATACCACAAGGTAATGCTCAAATATTCTTCTAATATTGTTTTACCCACAAAACTTTTTTTTAATCTATAACAAATTGGAAAATAAATATCAGGAAGGAGGGTAACAAGTGAAATTATCATCACTCAGATTACCTTTATTTGCATTTTTGGGTGGTAGCTTAATCCATATGAGTGGAGAATATTCTCAGTGGATTTTAATGGTGTTAGGATGGCTATTAGTGATTGATTTAGTATCATTTCTCTTAGTTGGAATTATTACCAAAACACTAAAATGGGAAATATTTATAAAAGAAACATTAAAAAGAGGACTTTTAATAGGAATCATTATTATTAGTTTCATTTTAGATGAGTTATTAAATACTGGAGACATGATTAGAAATGCAACTCTCCTCTTTTATATAAGTAATGAGATGGCGATTATATTAGGCTATGCCATCAAGGTGGGAGTACCATTACCAGATTGGATTGTGAAAATAGTTGAATTTATACAAAATGATATAAAGAATAAAAATGATCAATCTAAAACTTGATATGAATCTTTCATTTATCTAATCGCTCTTTTGTGGAATAGGATTAGATTATTAAGTAAAATAGAATATAATGAGCTCTTGATGAAAGAGGGTATTAAAAGTTGATTACATCATTTACAGATACTAATGGAAATAGTGTACATTTCTCAACAAACCTTAATACATTTTCTACTTCTCCTGGGCATGTATTAGTCCTTCTATACAGTTCTAATGGATGGGTTTTTACAAAGCATAAAAAAAGAGGACTAGAATTCCCTGGTGGAAAAAAGGAATTAGGTGAAACAATTGAGCAAGCGGCCAAAAGAGAAGTGTGGGAGGAAACAGGTGCACACATAAAGGATTTAATTTATATCGGGCAATATAAGGTAGAAGGTATGGAAGAAAGCTTCGTGAAGAATGTGTATTTTGCAAGGGTTGATTGTTTTGAAAGTAAAAATAATTATTTAGAAACTGATGGAGCTTTTTTTATAAAAGAGTTACCAGACACGTTTTCCGATAAAACATTTAGCTTTATCATGAGAGATCAAGTAGTGGTATTAAGTTTAAAAAGGCTGAAGGAATTACAGATAGTTCATAATGATAGTTGCATACAATAGGTATGTAAAGAGATTGTAATAAGTATAGAATATGAATGTAGTTATAAAGGATGAGTTGAAGGAGGCGTTGCCTCAATTGACTCATCCTTTATAATGTTTTCAGACTCATTTTTTATAAAAGGACCGATAACGATTTTTTTATTTAATTAATTTTCTTTCTAATAGGGCCACTAGCTGATACATAATAGTTGCGAAGACAGCAATAAGTAAGAGTGACATTAACACTAGTGTAAAATTAAACACTTGAAATCCGTAAATGATTAAGTAGCCTAACCCCTTAGCTGAGACTAAAAACTCACCAACTATAACGCCTACCCATGATAATCCTACATTAACTTTTAAGGTCGAAATGATGGTCGGCATAGAAGAAGGAAGTACAGCTTCATAAAAGCATTGTAATCTACTAGCCCCAAATGATTTTAAAACCTTTAAATAGTTATCATTTACCTCTTTAAATGACGTATATACGACAATGGTAGTGATAATAACGGATATGATCGCTCCCATAGCAATAATAGAGGTAAATCCAGGACCTAGTGCAACAATGAGAATCGGACCTAATGCTACTTTAGGCATGGCATTTAAGATGACTAAATATGGATCCAATACTTTCGAAAGGAAAGGGGACCACCATAATAATGCAGCTAATAAAGTTCCGATTAGTGTGCCAAGAATAAATCCTAGTATTGTTTCAAATAATGTAATACCGACATTGGTAAATAGAGTTCCATCGCCTGCTTTATCGATAAATAGAGCAATGATTTTAGATGGAGAGCTAAAAATCAGTGGATCAATCCATTCAAAACGGCTAGAAATCTCCCATGATGAAAAAAAGAGGATGAAGATAATTGCTTGATAAAAGTATACGTACTTTTTCTCTTTTTTGAGACTCTGTCTATAATCATGGTGAAGCGATTTAATATTCATTTGCCAGTTCTTCAATAAGCTCAAACTCCTTCCATATCGTTTGGAATAACGAAGAATATAGCGGATGATTTCTTGCTTCAAAAGGAGAGATTTTTCTTAATTCATCAGGTACATTATAGATTTTATAGATCCTACCTGGTTTAGCGGCAAATAAGAAGATTCTGTCGCTCATTGCGATTGCTTCACCGATATCATGCGTTACTAGTACAGCTGTTTTTTGGAAATGCTTTAAGGTAGAGAATACAAGATCTTCTAATTTGAGCTTTGTTACATAATCCAATGCGGAAAATGGTTCATCTAGTAATAATAATTTAGGATCGGTTGCCAATGTTCGTATAAGAGCAACTCTTTGTCTCATTCCTCCTGAAAGCTGTTTAGGTAGTTGAGCTTCTACGTGACCTAGACCTATCTCGTGTAACAATTTTAATGCTTGTAATTCTAATTGTGGTTGTTTGGTCTTTTGTAATTTTAAACCTAAAATAATATTTTCTTTAATTGTCTTCCATGGAAACAAGTAATCTTGTTGAAGCATATAACCAATTTCATGCTTTTTCTCTGCGTAATTTACGTCACCATCTAAGGCTAGAGTTCCAAAAGTAGGTGACAATAATCCAGAAATGATAGAAAGTAAAGTTGTCTTTCCGCAGCCACTAGGACCTAGGAAAGAGATAAACTCACCTCTCTCTATCTCTAAAGACACGTTTTCAAGAGCCGTCAGTGCATCATTTTCTGAAAAATATACATGATGAACATGTTCTATTGTTAGAAAGCTCAATGGAAAGCCTCCTTACTTTGAAGCTTTTTTGGCAAAGTCAGTATTAACTAATGTTTTATATGCAACATCCTGAGGTAATTCACCAGCTTCATTCATAATATTTTTTAAATTGCTCCATTCTTCTTCATCCAGAATGGGATTAGTGGCAAAGGAATCTTGATTTTTGTACCGATCAACTACAGCAATAATCGTTTCTAAATCAGTATCTTCAAAGTAAGGTTTAATCACTTTGGCTATTTCACTGGCACTATGCTCTTCAACCCATGTCTGTGCTTCTTGAATGGCACGAGTGAATTTTCCAACAGTATCTTTGTCATCTTTTAGGTAACTGGATTTTGCCATATATGTCGTATAAGGTACTTTACCTGATTCTGTTCCAAATGAAGCAACAATGTGACCCTTCCCTTCTTTTTCAAAAATACTAGCTTGTGGCTCGAATAACTGAACAAAGTCTCCAGTACCAGATACAAAAGCATTTGGAATATTGGCGAAATCAACATTTTGAATAAGAGTCAAATCTTTTTGTGGGTTAATATTGTGTTTCTTTAATACAAATTCGCCTACCATTTGTGGCATTCCACCTTTTCTTTGGCCAAGAAACTCACTGCCTTTTAACATATCCCATGAGAAACTATCTAGTTTTTCTCTGGAAACTAAAAAGGTTCCATCAGTTTGAGTTAGCTGGGCAAAATTGATAACCGAGTCTTTTGAACCTTGGGCATGAACATAAATGGAGGTTTCTGATCCAACTAATGCGATGTCTGCACCATCGGATAATAGAGTAGTCATCGTTTTATCTCCACCCCAAGTAGTGGTTATTTGAACTTTTAAACCTTCATCTTCAAAAAAACCTTTTTCTAGAGCAACATATTGCGGTGCGTAAAATATAGAACGTGTTACTTCTGCTACTTTGACCGTTTTAATTTTTTCCTTTCCACATGCTACAATTAATGTAAACATGGATACAATAATTAAAATTGACATGCTTATTTTCAGCCATTTTTTCATTCAAGATCCTCCTAAAAACGTGTATTTATTCCCATAAAGGTTTAACATATCTTATGAAGCATTTAAAAAATGTGTGAATGCCTATAACAATTATGGAATTAAAGAAAGGGAAATAGAGCAATGAATATGGTAGATGGTACAATTGTTTCTTGTACTCCTTTCCCGTCTCCTCATCCAACAATTAAATTGTTTACAATTACCTATATTTCTGATGGCCTATGTGTTAAAGGATTATTAGCTGAACCGCAATGTGAAGAGAAATATGATGGGTTTTTATATTTACGTGGTGGTATTAAAAATGTAGGAAAAGTTCGTCCAGGGCGCATTATCCAATTTGCATCTCAAGGATTTATTGTATTTGCCCCTTTTTATCGTGGTAATCAAGGAGGAGAGGGACGAGAGGATTTTGTTGGAGCTGATCGACAAGATGCGATTGCAGCTTATAAAGTGTTAGAACATCATAAAAAAGTACGTGATATTCATGTTTTTGGATTTTCGCGTGGAGGTATAATGGCTTTATGGACAGCTATTCAGTGTCCAAGTGTTGCTTCATTAGTTACATGGGGTGGAGTATCAGATATTACGTTAACCTATGAAGAAAGAATTGATTTAAGACGGATGATGAAGAGGGTAATAGGGGGGCCACCTAGTAAGTATCCAGAGCGATATCAAGAGCGCACTCCTAACCAAAGAGTGAATGAAATTCAATGCCCCGTTTTAATCATACACGGTGTTTTAGATCAAAATGTTTCCGTTAAGCAGGCTTATCGATTAGAAGAAATTTTGCTAAAGCATAATAAGGTCGTAGAGAGTTGGTATTTTCCGCATTTTACCCACTTTTTTCCGCCGGAAATAAATCGTGAAACAGTGAAAAAGTTAACGAACTGGATGAAACAACATAATAAATGATGGTAAAATATATGTATAGAAAGGGGAGATGAAATATGGGTATGCCTCTAGAATTAAATACTATGATTGTTACAAAAGGAAAAGAAGAGCGTTTAAAAAGTAATGATTTTTCGTTAAAAAAGAATGGATACCGTTTATATCCTATAGAAATTCCTTTACCTGTGAAAAAAACAATGGATGGTGAAACATCGGGGACAGGTATTATAAAAAAAGTGGTATGGGAAAAGAATCATACAATTATTACATATGAACTAACTTCATTACATTCGGTAAACTAAAGAATAACAAAACGAATCATTTTGCCATGCTCAGAAATAAATCATTCCTTTTAGGAATCCATTTTGGTTTCTTGTAAGGATTGTTTTAGTTCTGTTGCATGGCTCCTTTTTGATTGAACAGAAACAGATAAAATCAAAAAGGATTTCATTACAACGAGAGGGGCCTTCATATGATGATGTTAGGAGTCTTAATTTTAGTTAGTATAGCTATTGTACTGTCTCGAACAAAAATGGTGAAAACTAAATCTACTATGGGTTTTATTTTTAGCACAGTTCTGATCATGTCTATCTTATTAGGAGGGTGTTCATCGACTACGGAATCAAGTTCTTCGTCTGAAGGCACGAAAAATGAACAATCCACTTCTTCTGATCAAAATCAAGAAAGTAAAGCACAAGAACCAATAAAGAATAACAAAGAAGAAAAAACGCCAGCTACTACAAGTCCTAGCTCTACTGAAACAAGAGATGGAACATTAGAAGTACATTTTGTTGATGTTGGACAAGGGGCCGCTCAAGTTATCATTACACCTAATAAAAAGGTAATGGTCATTGATGGTGGCAATAACGATGATGAAGATCTGATGGTTACTTATTTATCACAATTAGGTATAAAAAATGTTGATATCCTAATTGGAACGCATCCAGATGCTGATCATATTGGAGGAATTGATGCGATTATCGATTCCTTTACTATCGGAAAAGTATATATGCCGAGAATTCAAAGTAGTACTCAAACATTCGAATCTGTATTGCAATCGATCCAAAATAAAGGATTGAAAATTTCTACAGCAAAAGCAGGAATGAATCTGGATCTTGATTCAGCTGTCCAAGCAAAAATGATTGCACCTATCGATCATTCAACGGAAACAAATGAAATGAGTGCTGTCGTTAGATTATCATATGGTGAACAGTCTTTTCTATTCACAGGTGATGCCGGAATTGAATCTGAACAAAAAATTATTGCTTCAGGTGAAACGGTAAAATCAACTGTTTTATTAGTGGGTCATCATGGGAGTAAATATTCTACGGGAGAATCATTCGTCCAAGAAGTTCAGCCTACCTATGGTGTGATACAAGTAGGCAAAAATAATTATGGTCATCCAGAAGATGAAATATTGTCAAGATTAGCAAGCCATCATGTCAATATATATCGAACAGATACGGATGGAACGATTGTTTTTAAGACGGATGGAACAACTATGAAAGTGAATAAGAATGCTTGGAAGTATACTGGAACAACACAATCAAAGGGAAATACAACAACGGAAGTACCAAAAAATAATACGAATGTTACTACACCGATTACAGCGACAGCAAGCATAGATCAGCCTAATCCTGGTCAGAACGCATCTGTAACAGTATCGGTTAGAGTGGTCGATACGAATGGTAAACCTGTATCTAACGCAAATGTTAATTTGAAATTACATTATAAATCTACTGAAACAGAATATAGTGGTATAACAAATGAGAATGGCATCGCCATGATTCAATTTAGGACGGGTCGTGCGGCTAAAGGTTATACTGTAAACGGTGATATTACTGTTTCAGCTAATGGACAAACAACAAGTGCAAGTACAGCATTTACACCACAATAGGGAAGTGATGTTTTATGAAAGGCATTGTAGATCGTTTTGAGGGTAAGTTTGTTGTCATTGAAATAAACGGAGTTACTGAAGATATTTTAAAAGACTTAGTAGCTGATAATGTTTATGAAGGCGATGTCGTAGAGCTTATCGATAATAAATGGGTGAAAAATGAGCTGGCTACAGAAGAAAGAAGAAAATCGATAAAATCACTGATGAATCAACTATGGGAAGATGGTTAAATAATAGCTTATTTGAATAAGCATAAATAGAGGTTGAAGAAAGACCCGAAAATGGTTTCTCTTTTAAGAGAACTTTTTCGGGTCTTTCTGTTTTAATTCAATGTTAACATAGGTCTGATTAAAGGGATTTTTCATAGTTCTAAAGAACATTACGAATGTATAGGTCATTTAATCAAATGCCTATCAGGCTGTTTGCTAAAAGAATGCTATTAAAGAAGTGCAATGGATAACATTAGCATAAAAAGGTCAATTGGAGCGTAAGCTTGAGTTTTCTACGGAAGCATCGGAACTGGTGACCTCATAGGGGCACTATTTGAAAGTATGTAAAAACAGTCATCTAGTTTCATTATAAATTTTTTAAATAGTGTAAGATTTTTTGTTTTAAAACGTCTACTTCATGAAATGGATTGGGGGTGAATTATGAATTCACGAGATGTCATAGAAACATGGTTTCGATTGTATGAAAAAGATATTTCTCGATATTTAGCTTATTATACAGGAGGAACAGATATAGAGGATTTCGTTCAAGAAACATTTCTAAAAGCTTTATACTCATTAGACCAGTATCGAGCTTCCTCACATCCTAAAACATGGCTTATATCAATTGCGAGGAATGTTGCCAGAGATAGCTTTAGAAGAAATAGTAAACAACACTTATTTTTAAATTTTTCTAGAAAACAAAAAGAAGATAGAAGCGATAGTATTGAAGACCAATTATTAATAGATGAAGAGCAAAGACATTTATATCGTACGATAGTTAAACTAAAGGATTCGTATCGTGATGTTATATATGTAAAGGGTATTTTGGAAATGAAGAGTAGTGAATGTGCGGAAATATTAGGGTGGAGTACGAATAAAGTAGATGTGACCTTTTTTCGAGCGCTGAAAAAATTAAAAAAATTATTGGAGGAAGGACCTTATGAAAAGTAATAAAAGGAATGATGAATTACTCAATAATTTAAAGCAGCTTCCTCATTTTCAGCTTACTGATACAAAAAGGGACCATATATTGCAATCTATTAATGAAAAAAGGAAGCCTATAAGGAAAAGTAAAAGGTCTAGACCATTTGCGATATGGGTGACATCTTGTACGATCGTTTTACTATTCGTTTTTTCTACTGTATTCATGGGAAACTATGTGAAGCAGATAAAGCCGAAAGAATCACCGAAAAAGGAATTAATTTCTTCTAAAGGTGTATATTTTGATTTATTAGACCATGATGGACGGCTAGTTTACCCACAGGGGGTATTAGGGATACCTAATAAAGTTGGTATTCTCTTTAATGGTCTTGAATGGGTAGCGGAGGATTCGAGAAATATTGCGAAGATGTTCGTTTATGTATGGGGGGATTCAAGTCAATTGGTAAATAAGCCACTCAATATCGTAGCAAAGAATAGTAAAACGCATGAAGAAGTAGAGATATTGCCATTCGGTGGTCTATCACTACAAGGTAGTTTGTACGGAGAGGATGCCCACCTTTTAACAAGTTTTCGTTCCATTCCATATGCAGGAGATTGGATTTTCTTTTTTACGATAGATAACAAACCATTTGCTAACTTTTCTATTACAGTAAAGGAGCCCTATCCAAAGTCTAATAAGAGTATTATTTATCGTTCTAAAGAGGATTTTGTAGTGAATGATAAGAGAGAAGTACAGATTGAGGTGCATGATCGCAAGTTAAAGAAAACTCTTCCTGTTACAATCCTTTCAAAAGAAACAGGTGAAAAGAAAACCTTATATTTTACAGCAACAGATAATATAGATGAGACGGATTTAGCAGAAACAAGATTTTATTCTGGTGAATTACAATTCCCACACAAGGGTAAATGGTCGATTATCATTCAAAATGAAAAGGTAGTAGTTCATGTAAAGTAAGAGTATTTTTGAAGTGCAAATGAAATGATATACAATACAAAAAGTGTGTTCATAAGGGCGTCTTAAAGATGTCTCATCACTACTTGGACGCTCTTTTTATATTGCTAAGGGGAAATATTCCCTAGTTCAGTAGAAAAGCTCCAGTCTATATATTTGTAGACTGGAGCTTGCGCTTTTTTACCTATTATTGAATTGGGCCACCAAGCTCTTTGATTTCTGCAGAAACATTGGCAAATTTCTTGAAATTTTCGCGGAATTTAGTAGCTAATTCTTTTGCTTTTGTTTCATATGCTGCTTGATCACTCCATGTTTTATATGGTTGTAGAACGTCGTCTGGTACACCAGGAACATGTTGTGGGATTTCTAAACCGAAAATAGCATCTTTTTCCGTTTCAACAGTTGTTAAATCCCCTTCAAGTGCAGCTTGAATCATTGCGCGAGTATACGCTAGTTTCATGCGGCTACCTACACCATATTCTCCACCAGTCCAGCCTGTATTTACTAGGAATACATTAGCGTTATGCTCGTCAATTTTTTGACCAAGCATTTCAGCATATACTGTTGCAGGTAATGGTAAGAATGGTGATCCAAAGCAAGTAGAGAATGTTGCTTCTGGAGAAGTGATACCACGTTCAGTACCAGCTAGTTTACTAGTATATCCACTTAAGAAGTGATACATTGCTTGTTCTTTTGATAGCTTACTAATTGGAGGTAATACTCCAAATGCATCGGCAGTTAAAAAGATAATTGTATTTGGATGTCCTGCAACACTTGGTACGACGATATTATTCATAACATCGATTGGATATGCAGCACGAGTGTTTTCTGTTAATGTTTTATCTGAATAATCAGCGATTCTAGTGTGCTCGTCAACCACAACATTTTCTAATACTGAGCCAAAGCGAATCGCATCAAATATTTGTGGTTCTTTTTCTCTAGAAAGATCAATACATTTAGCATAGCATCCACCTTCAACATTGAATACACCATTTGAAGACCAGCCATGCTCATCATCGCCAATTAATTTACGGTTTGGATCGGCAGACAATGTTGTTTTACCAGTTCCAGAAAGTCCAAAGAATAATGCAACATCTCCTTCTTTTCCGACGTTAGCAGAACAATGCATAGAAAGGATGTTATTTTCAGGAAGAAGGTAGTTCATGATAGAGAATATAGATTTTTTCATTTCTCCAGCATATTCTGTTCCACCGATTAATACTGTTTTATACTCAAAAGAAATAATAATGAACGTTTCTGATTTCGTTCCATCAATAGTAGGATCTGCTTTAAAATTCGGTGCTGAAATAACCGTGAATTGCGCATCGTGATCCACTAATTCATCTTTAGTAGGACGAATGAATAATTGGTGTGCAAAAAGATTATGCCATGCATATTCATTTACTACTTGAATGGGTAGACGTGATTTTTTATCAGCTCCTGCAAAACCATTAAAAACAAATACTTCTTCTTTTTCTTTTAAATAAGAAATAACTTTATTATAAAGCTTTAAAAATACTTCTTGAGAAATTGGTTGGTTATTAACCCAATCAATTTTATCTTTAGTAGATGCTTCTTCAACGATATATTTATCTTTAGGAGAACGTCCAGTATATTTTCCAGTCTCAGCTTTAACAGCACCAGTAGATGTAAGTACTCCTTCATTACGAGTTAATACTTTTTCAACTAATTGTGGAACAGAAAGCTGAACAGAGACATTATTTCCTTCTAAGAGTTCATGTAGCTCATTTGAAATCTCTACCGTATTCATATAAGAAATACCTTCCTTTATCATTAATGTAATTTTTTTCTTAATAGTATAACATATTAAATAGTATAACACATTTGATTTATTAATCTATACTAATTTATTGAAAAATCACAAACAGTTCAAAAAATGCACGTTTTCATTAATGAATGTGTATTATTAGATTTCTTCCATCTTAATTTAAGTATAAAATATAAATTCAAAGAAAGTATGTTAGAATTTTCACATTTCATAAAACTTTCTATTATTACATATTCCCCAAGGTTTTATAAGGGTGAAAAGTTGACAAATATTATAGTTGTGTTATTATGTGTAAACGAACGGATTCTCTTATCCTGAGCTGGTGGAGGGACAGACCCGATGAAGCCCAGCAACCTGCTATATGTAAAATAATCACATATTTGATTATTTTTGTAGCAAAGGTGCTCAACTGATGCAAGGCATTGGTCCTTGAACGATAAGAGCGAAAGGCTGATGTACGTAAACAAGTACCCTTTCCTCACATCAAGGAGAGGTTTTTTTTATGGACAAAAAATCCTCTGAAAAACCTAAAGAAAGTTCCTGTGTCTAGGAAAATGAATTCCGTCAACAAAAGAGGGAAAAATGAATAGTATAACTATTCGAGAAAGCCTCTACCAAATTTGAGGAGGGTAATTTGATGTCTAAGAAACGTCGACTTTTTACTTCAGAGTCAGTAACTGAAGGACATCCAGATAAGATTTGTGACCAAATATCAGATTCCATTCTGGATGAAATACTAAAAAAAGATGCAAATGCACGAGTAGCTTGTGAAACATCTGTTACAACAGGACTTGTGTTAGTTGCTGGAGAAATAACAACATCTACTTATGTAGATATTCCTAAGATTGTAAGAGAAACAATTAAAGGAATTGGCTATACTAGAGCAAAATATGGTTTTGACGCTGAAACTTGTGCAGTGTTAACTTCTATAGATGAACAATCTGCTGATATCGCTGCAGGTGTTGATAAAGCGTTAGAAGCAAGAGAAGGACAAATGACAGAAGAAGAAATTGAAGCCATTGGTGCAGGAGACCAAGGATTAATGTTTGGTTTTGCGTGTAATGAAACAAAAGAACTTATGCCTTTACCTATTTCATTAGCGCATAAATTAGCACGTCGTTTAACGGAAGTTCGTAAAAATGGAACTCTTGGCTACTTACGTCCAGATGGTAAAACACAGGTTACAATTGAATATGATGAAAATAATCAGCCAGTTAGAGTTGATACAATTGTTATTTCTACTCAACATGACCCAGAAATAACTCTTGAACAAATTCAAAAAGATTTGAAAGAGCTTGTTATTAATCAAGTAGTTCCAGCAGAATTAATTGATGAGAACACGAAATACTTTATTAATCCTACTGGCCGTTTTGTTATTGGTGGTCCTCAAGGTGATGCTGGATTAACAGGTCGTAAAATAATTGTAGATACGTATGGCGGTTATGCACGTCATGGTGGTGGAGCATTCTCTGGTAAGGATCCAACAAAAGTAGATAGATCTGCAGCTTATGCCGCGCGTTATGTTGCTAAAAATATCGTTGCTGCTGGATTGGCAGATAAAGCAGAAGTTCAATTAGCATATGCTATTGGCGTTGCTAAACCTGTTTCCATTGCAGTAGATACTTTTGGTACTGGTAAGGTTGATGAAGATGTATTAGTAGATGTAGTAAGTAATCATTTTGACCTTCGTCCTGCAGGAATTATTAAAATGTTAGATCTACGTAAACCAATATATAAAGGTACAGCAGCATACGGTCATTTTGGTCGTACAGATATTGACCTTCCTTGGGAACGTACAGATAAAGCAGAAGAGTTGAAAGCAGCAGCTCTAAAAGCATAATAAAAAAGAGAGCATTTAGTTATGAATGCTCTCTTTTTGTATTTCATTCGTATATATAAATGGAACAATAACGTATTTTCTAGATCTAGTGCCTACCATGCTAAAGAGTAACCTTCTAACAGACTTGTTTTACTTTTGGTTGCTCCTTAAATAAGTTCCTTACTTTTTTTGTAGAGATTTATAGTATTGTCCTTTTTCTACATATTGACGTCTTATTCTTTGCATATCGGCAATGTCTGCTTCATTTAATTCTCGTACGACTTTTGCAGGTCTCCCGAAAGCTAAAGTATTAGGAGGAATGACTTTTCCTTGAGGTACTAGGCTTCCAGCACCGATGAATGCTCCTTCGCCAATTACTGCTTCATCTAAAATAGTAGAACCCATTCCGACTAAAGCGCCCTCTTTGACAATACAGCTATGGAGGATAACGCTATGTCCAATTGTTACGTCATCTTCAATAATTAATGGGTTATTGGGACTTTGATGAAGTACAGAATTATCTTGAACACTCACTCTTTTTCCAATAATTGTAGGAGCAACGTCTCCTCTAATAACGGTGTTAAACCATATATTTGATTTCTCGCCAATCTTTACATCACCAGTTACAACAGCATAGTCAGCAATAAAAACGCTTTCATCTATCTCTGGTTTTTTTTCATGAAATGGATAAACTAACATTACATACACTCCCCATGTGAAATTGACCTTTTTAAAGAATTCTATATAATAGTTTAAACGGAAAGGTACTTGATGTACAATTTCTTTTATTTAATGAATAGATTGATTTAAAATGTAAATAGACTATTTTGTAAATAATGTGATATTTTCTATACGTTAAAAGTGAGTATAATAAAGGAAATAAATATCCAAATGCGATTTAAAGAAGATATCAAACGTATTGAGTGTTTCATTAAAAAGAAAAAAGTTTTGGACCTAGAAGACTGTCTAGCTCCAGCATGATTAGCCCTTCATGGTTATAAGCCATTTTGTTTAGGAGATTGCTAAATAGCTTCGATAACGATTTGTCTTTTTCTGTAGGGGCTGACCAAGTCGCTTAGGCGCTTGTGCTTTTCTTGCTGTAAGAAATAACAGTAATGATCTTTTTTAGGAGGGTACATCATGTATAAATGGGAAGCCGAAGGGGATGCAAAGGCAGTTATAGTCATAGTTCATGGAGCTATGGAACATCAAGGGAGATATAGATGGTTAATTGAAATGTGGCGTTCTGAAGGCTACCATGTCATTATGGGGGATTTGCCTGGACAAGGATTAACGACTAGAGCTAGAAGAGGACATATTAACTCTTTTGAAGAATATTTAATAGAAGTGAAGGATTGGATTCAAGAAGCCTATCAGTATCATTTGCCAATCTTTTTACTTGGACATAGTATGGGTGGGTTGATAGCAGTTCGTTTGTTACAAGAAGCGGAAGTTAATATCGCGGGAATAATTTTGTCTTCACCTTGCTTAGGTGTTCTCATGTCACCGCCAAAAGGAGTACAAGCCGCATCTGCTTTATTAAATATTGCTTATCCTAAATTTAAGGCCACTACAGGTATTACCATTGATATGGTAACAAGAGATCCTGAAATACGGGAATCGAGCATGAATGATTCCTTGTATATTACGAAAGTATCTGTTCGCTGGTATCATGAATTGCTAGTAAATATTAAAGAAGCATTTGAAAATATACCGGAATTGGGTGATGTTCCAGTTTTATTAATGCAAGCTGGAGAAGACAAGATAGTAGATAAGATTGCCGTAAAAGAATGGTTCAATTATTTATTGGTTAGTGAAAAACAATACAAAGAATGGCATGGTTTATATCATGAAATATTTAGTGAGCCAGAGAAAGAAGAAGTATTTTATTACGCTGAGTCTTTTGTGAAAAATCGACTTAGAAATCTGGGTTATGTAGTATAAAAGAGGAGGAATTGGATTTGGGAATTCCAACTACACCATTAAAATTGATGAACAAAGTCTATAAAGATGTTTTTCCAGTAGTGCAAAAAGAACTTCACTTTTGGAAAAGTGAAGCGATGCGTATTCCAGATCCAGAACTACGAAAACAAGCTCTTGATAGTATAGAAAATAAAGATTTCCATTGTGAGGGAGGAGCCATTCTCTCTCTACTCGCTGAAGATAAAAAAAATGACGCTATTACTTTTATTGTCGCATATCAAACCATCAGTGATTATTTAGATAATTTATGTGACCGAAGTACGTCATTAGATGATAAGGATTTTGCAGCTCTTCATGAAGCGATGATTCATTCATTGAAAAGGGAGAGTGAAAAAACCAATTATTATCGTTTACGTAAAGAACAAGATGATGGAGGTTATTTACATAAACTTGTCAGTACATGTCAGTCTTTTTTGAGAAAGCTAGATCATTATGATAAAATTGCTTCCAATCTATTGGAACTTTGTCAATACTATTCTGATCTACAAGTGCATAAGCATGTCCAAAAAAGTGAGCGTGTAGAGCGTCTTCAGAAATGGTTTTCCGTTTATGAAGATCAACTTCCTGAAATGTCTTGGTATGAGTTTTCCGCGTGTTCAGGATCTACGTTAGGAATATTTTGTCTTATATCCTATGCGCTGAGAGATGATTTTAAAGTAGAACATGCAGAGCAAATAAGAAATGGATATTTTCCATATATACAAGGTTTACATATATTACTTGATTATTTCATTGATCAGCAAGAAGATCTCGATGGAGGAGATTTAAACTTCTGCTTTTATTATGGAAATAATCAAGAACTCTTTTCAAGAATGTCTCATTTTATTTCAAAAGCAGAGGAATACTTAGATCGACTTCCTCATAAACAATTTCATAAGCTCATTCACAGAGGGTTATTAGGGTTATATTTATCAGATGAAAAAGTTGAGGAGCTAAAGGAAACGAAAGTATTAGCGAAAAAAATGGTTAAACTAGGTGGAAAACAATCTCGCTTTTTTTATGTGAATGCTAAGATTTATCGTAGAATAAAAAAAATAATTCCAGAGAAGTTTGTTACTGCATTATCTAGATAACCGAAATATACTTATATAAAAATATTAAAGGACTTTGTATTTAACATAAAATTCAAAGTCCTTTAGTGTTTTTTATGAAAACGAAACTTTCATTGTAAGTAGAAAGATAAAGTATATAATTAAATATATAGATATAATATATTGGTTGAAGTGCATTGTTCAAATACAAACGATGATGCATTTTTGTGAAGAAGAGAACAGATCCCCTTCATCACAAATACGCTTCAAAACATTTGATGGTCGGTTGCTCACATGTGAAGTCTGGGCTTCTATGATTGATTATTATGGTGAAAAAGCCATGCTAGGTTTTGTTCATGATATCACAGAAATAAAAAAGGCTGAACAGCAGCAAAAAGAGCCAAATAAATTGTTATTAAACCTTTCTCAATTAGATGGGCTAACTAATATTCCTAATAGACGTTATTTTAATGATATATTAGATCGAGAATGGAAAGCTGCTATTACAGTTCAAAGTAATCTTTCATTAATCATGATAGATATCGATTATTTTAAACTGTACAATGGTCATTATGGTCACAATTAAGGTGATAGTTGTTTGAAAATAGTTGCAGAAAAGATAAAAGATTCAATCAAACGTCCGAGAGATTTTGTAGCGAGGTATGGTGGGGAAGAATTCGTCATAGTTTTACCCGAAACCGATCAAATAGGCGCATTGGCTGTCGCTGAGCGTGTGCGATCAAGTATTTTTCAATTAGAGCTTCCTCATGAATCATCATTGCATACACCGGCGATTGTTACTGTGAGTGTAGGAGTAGCAACAATGATACTAAATCTAAATGTAAGCTCGGATCTTCTCATACAATTTGCGGATAAAGCATTATATCAATCGAAACAACAGGGGAGAAATCGTGTTTCATGTTATGTAGATAAGGAATAATGAATGGGCTGTATCAATAAAGAGTTCACGTCTTTGTTGATACAGCCCTATTTTATTAAATTAAAAGCTTGCAGGTTACGCTACGTCACCGTTTAAACTTGATTTAGCATAATATTCAGTAAACATGTATAGGTTGTATCAAAATAGAAAAGGAGAAATAAAATGAATGCAATTGCTTGGAGTATTGTAGCTTGCGAGATACTGTTTTGGGTGTTTATTATAATAGGATTAATAACTAGATATATTGTAAAACAAGAGAAACTAGGTTTAGTTCTTTTGGCAATGACACCTGTTGTTGATGTGCTATTACTGGTTATTACCGGGGTAGATTTGTATATGGGCGCAACCGCAACAAAGGCGCATGCTATTGCAGCCGTATATATCGGTATATCCATTGCGTTCGGTAAAAGCATGATTCAGTGGGCAGATGAAAGATTTCAATATTACATAGTAAAGCAAGGAGAAAAACCTATCAAAAGGGTCGGGCTTGATTATGCCAAATATTATTTTAAAAGCCGGCTAAGACATCTTTTAGCGTATTGCATCGGAACTGGATTATTACTGGGGATCATATTTTTTGTAAATGATCCAACAAGAACGGAGGCATTATCATCTATTTTCAAATTGTGGTCGTTAGTATTAGGCATCGATCTTATAATAAGTATAAGTTATTTCATTTGGAGAAAATAAGCCATGTTTCTAAAAAAGGATTGATCCACCATTTTATTGTATCGTTAGTTGGAAGTAGCTTCTTCAATTAACAGATGCGTTAACTTTGGAGCAGAACTGATACTAGTTGGTTCTTTTTTGTTGGACAAACGGGGCAATTTAGCTTCAGAAGCATATCTAGTATAATATGTGAGATTCAATGCTTAGGAGGAATCAGTAATGACTTGGTTGCAAGGCGATCTTTTCTAAGAAATCAGTTGTTGGAGTTAAAAGAACATAAAGCGAGAATGCATTTTACGATAAATAAAAAGAATCCATTTTGAAAAAAAGATTTATCAAAATGGATTCTTATATTGTAGTAATAAGAATGATTTTTATAAAAAAGATGGATCATTTTCTACCTTCGTTGTTAAACAATTGTGCCCTTTAATGGATTAATCAATTATTAACTATATTGTTAAAAGATGATGTAATGTAACTCTTTAGTTAAATCTTCAGGTAATCTTCATCTAGGAGCCAACTTTTTCACAAGAGTATTGTCGAAATAAGAAGCCATTAATAAGGAGCTTCCTTCGCCTGTTGATTAGTAAATTCAAACAGGTAGATATCCATCTAATACCAAACTCTATAAATTATAACTCTTTTAAAACAACCTCTTATT
>NZ_CABKRX010000040.1 GCF_902374955.1 Bacillus massilioanorexius | reverse complement strand
TTCCATATACAAACCGAAATTAAATGGGGCCTTAGCTCAGCTGGGAGAGCGCCTGCCTTGCACGCAGGAGGTCAGCGGTTCGATCCCGCTAGGCTCCACCATTAAACTAAAAGACTTTATTTTTGGCGGCGTAGCTCAGCTGGCTAGAGCGTACGGTTCATACCCGTGAGGTCGTGGGTTCGACTCCCTCCGCCGCTACCAAAAAATAAAGGACCTTTAGCTCAGTTGGTTAGAGCAGACGGCTCATAACCGTCCGGTCGTAGGTTCGAGTCCTACAAGGTCCACCACATATTTTAATACGGAGGTATACCCAAGTTCGGCTGAAGGGATCGGTCTTGAAAACCGACAGGGGCTTAACGGCTCGCGGGGGTTCGAATCCCTCTACCTCCTCCATAATTTTCAAAAAACAAATAGTCACATTCACATCGTCGCGGGGTGGAGCAGTCTGGTAGCTCGTCGGGCTCATAACCCGAAGGTCGCAGGTTCAAATCCTGTCCCCGCAATCAGTAAGGTCCCGTGGTGTAGCGGTTAACATGCCTGCCTGTCACGCAGGAGATCGCGGGTTCGATTCCCGTCGGGACCGCCATTTAAATAATTTGGTATGGCTCAGTAGCTCAGTCGGTAGAGCAAAGGACTGAAAATCCTTGTGTCGGCGGTTCGATTCCGTCCTGAGCCACCATTAAGAAAAAATAACGGCGATTGTGGCGAAGTGGTTAACGCATCGGATTGTGGTTCCGACATTCGTGGGTTCGATTCCCATCAGTCGCCCCATAATTAGAATGCGGGTGTAGTTTAGTGGTAAAACCTCAGCCTTCCAAGCTGATGATGAGGGTTCGATTCCCTTCACCCGCTCCAAAAAATGGGCCTATAGCTCAGCTGGTTAGAGCGCACGCCTGATAAGCGTGAGGTCGGTGGTTCGAGTCCACTTAGGCCCACCATGTATACGTTCCGCAGTAGCTCAGTGGTAGAGCACTCGGCTGTTAACCGAGCGGTCGTAGGTTCGAATCCTACCTGCGGAGCCATTTTTATGTAATGGGGAAGTACTCAAGAGGCTGAAGAGGCGCCCCTGCTAAGGGTGTAGGTCGGGTAACCGGCGCGAGGGTTCAAATCCCTCCTTCTCCGCCACATCATTTTATTAAGGCCCGTTGGTCAAGCGGTTAAGACACCGCCCTTTCACGGCGGTAACACGGGTTCGAATCCCGTACGGGTCATA
>NZ_CABKRX010000039.1 GCF_902374955.1 Bacillus massilioanorexius | reverse complement strand
TATATTTACCCATATGAAACCACCATGAGATACTGCCTAATCTATTATTTTAATAGTTCATTTAATTGGTCCTTATATATTTCAACATTCCAATCTTTTCTTTCTGCTGATTTAACTGCCTTTTCAGCATATTTAATAGCTAATTTCTTATCATAGAACAATGATATATTAGATAATTTCTCATAAATGGAAGGGGTATCAACATATTCAGTATATTTTACTAAATATCTTTCAGCTTCTTTATAATCTTTTTCTTTAACGTATATGTCTACTAGATATTGTAAAAGTAATGGTGCTTCATTAAAGTAAAACCCTTTTTCTTCAAATATAAACAGAATTTGATTTTTAACCTTTTCATACTTTCGATTGTTGAATAAGTCCTCTATTTCTTTCAGAGATTTAATATCACTATCAAAGAATGAATGAAAAGAATCTAATTTAATTTGAGTTAAATTTTCAAATGCCTTTCTAAATGAGGTACCTTTCCCCATCTCATTAATTACCTGATTAATAACTGTAATTTTTTTTGGTGAATAATATATTCAACTGCAAACATCATTTCAATATATTGTGAACCATAGTAAGCATTTTTCCCATCATCCATTTTTTTCGGGGATATATCCATCAAAGGCTCACTTTTGACTACTCGTTCTGTAATAGTAGAAGGGCTAAGCCTTTGAGCAAAAGACATAGCAATACCTTCATGAAACCACAATGGGATGTCGTCTACATTGATATTTTGGTCCTTGACATATTCAGTAAAATATAAATGAGCTAATTCATGGGCTAGTATATTGTCAAATTGTTCTTTTTCCATCTCACTATTTAAGTATATTATTTTCAAATATTCGTAGTAACTTCCTTTATCATCATGTTGTAATTCTTCATCACTTTTCCCTAAAAAAATATGAATTTCTTTTTTAACAACATAATTGAACCATTCTTTTTGAAATGAAGTAATTTTCCTAAGATAATCTTCTATCCCTTCAACTTTCTCTTCACTTTCTGGGTTATAATGAAATACGATATTTCCAACTTTTTTCACTTTATTTGTATCATAATAGGATTTAAAAAGTTCTATCTTATAAAATTTATAAATTAAGAATAGTGATGTAAACACCACTAATAAAATCGATACTCCCACTACTATAAACTTTTTCATTACAACCTCCTTCCAAGTATCTTTCCATGATTTATTTTACTTCAATACAGTATTTAGGAAATTATTCCTTAGTTAAACTGCCCTGTTAGCTCCTTAACAGAAAAAGGCTATCACAGAGCGCTTGATATTGTAGTAAAGTACCTGTTACTTTAATAACACTACCTCTATACTATAAATAGAACCTGTTCAATAAATAGAACAAATTTTATTCTCCTACAGTAAACTTACCAATAATGGTCTCACCATCAACATCATACAAAGGAATTTCTCTTGATTTAGCTTCATTTGTAAGTTTAACTGCTTCTTCAGGGGTGTTAGGATGTGGATCATCCAAATCTTCCTTTTTTACATACCCTAACCGTCTATTCCGTAAGCTCTAATTAAATCAGGTTCATTCTCATAAGAAGAAGCACCTGCTGCTGAACCAAACGTTTGCCCTTGTCCATTTTGAGGATAAGTTATTTTTATTTCATGTTTGGAGTTATCATCTATGTTGTCAGCTAAACTATCACTGAAGAAAAAACCACCAATAACCACACCTAAAAAACGAGTACACCACTAACAAATAAAATCCGTTAAACATAAAAAATATCCTTCTTTAATTAATTGACTAAAAACTCTATAGTCTCCTAACGCTATTCTGCTCCGTTTGTTTAATAACATTTATTCATAAAATCTAATATAGAAATACATCAAATAATTTTGATCAGTGTCCAAAACTTAATTTCTTCTTTAATCATTTAAAACTATTTTCATATATATCAAGGAACTTCATTATCATTCCACCTTGTTGTCTATCAGTTTCATCTTTTAATTTCAAGTTGCCAAGCACATGTCATATAGCTCCTCTTAATAAGACAATTTATATTATATAAGGAGTTTTCTAATGGGTGTTGCTAAATAGATTTACCATTCTTCTTTGCTTTATTAGCTCGAATGGCGATTTAGAGAACCTCGTTCAAGAAATACAGAAAACCGAATAGAATCGAAACAATTCCTGCCCCAAATCCACCTTCATCATATAGAGCGACAAGCTTGAACGTTCGTAACGGAGATAGGATTAATATTATGCCCCCACTAACCCCCAGCCATTTCGATTTTATGAAGGTAGTCAAAAAAGCCAACACATTGGAAATTTCGAATACAAGCAAGCCTAACAACCAGATGATAGACTCATCATTCATAGTTCTTCCTCCGTCCTATCTGAATAGGCACCACCATCATGTTACCATATATTGTAAATACATGTATATAAAGAGATTGGTAGGATGGGAAGGTGCTGAAGAGACTTCTAATTGAGATATTAACGGGAAACCACTACATTCTAATAATTTTCTTCAACAAAAAATGCCCTCTTATCCATAAATAAAAACCGTCAATATGACGGCTCTGATTGGTATTCTGCTACCTCTTTTGGAACTTTGAAACTAAAGTTTAGTTTCTTATTTTTAAAAGTACAAAATAAAGATGTGTTTTCAGATGAAAATCTCTCCATTTTTATTACTACATCTTATGAGAAGGATTGATATGCTTAAAGCAAATATAACTGTCAAATTAACTCTTTTCATAAAATACACCTCTATATGCCACAATCAGTTGTTTTATATGAAAAATTTTAACATTTCTAATTTATTATCCATAGGTTCGTGGTTGTAATCAAATTCAATCTTAGGGCTTATATTTATTTCGTCAAATTAAACCTTAATGCACTATCCTACCTCGTCGCATTATATAAAAAAGCTCTGGTAACATTCTTTTAAAACATAGCAAAAAAGCCAACGATTACTCGTTGACTTCCTTTATTACAAATACTTCTTATAAATCCCCTTACTATCATACGTATATAGAATTGGCTTTTCCTCAACCTTCGTCTCCATATGAACACCACGGCCCCAAAGCTGATAAATATAAGGCATTACTTTTTCTAAATACTTTACATCAAGTTCAATACCTTCATACCAATGTTTTAGGTACAACTCACCATTCCGTAAATAATCGCCATCATTCACCGTGATATAAGGGAAGCCACCATTCACCCGCATATTGACGAGCTGATCGCGTACATGCGTCCATTCTTTGTCTACCACCTTGTAATCTTTCCCTTGCTTCTGGAACAAATACATATCCTCTCTCATCACAAGGTCTTTTGTTAAATAATTGCGTAAGAAGGAAATATCAGATTCAACTTCACGTACCTCAAACATCTGCTCACGACCTGAGTTTGGTTTCACACCTCTTCGAATCATTTCGTCAGTAGGATTGTTGTAACGCTCTTCAATGTCTTCAAAGATTTTTAAGCCTAAGTAATATGGGTTAATGCTTGTGCGGGATGGCTGCACTACGCCAGCGTTAAGCTTCGCAAATTCTAAAGACTCCCCCGATGTTAAGTCCATTTCACGGAGAATTCTTTGGTGCCAATAACTAGCCCAGCCCTCATTCATGATTTTCGTTTCAAGCTGTGGCCAAAAATACAGCATTTCTTCTCTCATCATCGTTAAAATATCGCGTTGCCAATCCTCTAGCTCTCGACTGTACTGCTGAATAAACAATAATAAATCTTTTTGTGGTTGAGGTGGGAACTTTTTATACTTTTTCTTTGGTAATTCTTTTTTCACTTCTTTCTTATCTAAGTTCCACAAATCATCATACGTAGAAATGCTTTTCTTAATTTCTTCTTCCTCATCCTCCAAAATAATAGTGGAAGCAGGACGGAGTAAAGCGGGGTCAATATGCTCTTCAATCGACAAAACAGCATCTAAAAATGTTTCGACTTCTCTCTTACCGTATTCAATTTCGTATTGGCGAATGCGATCAGCTGTAGCTGCCATGCTTTCAACCATGTCTCGTTTTGTATTTTGAAACCGTATATTATTTTTGAAGAAATCACAATGAGCTAACACATGAGCAACAATTAACTTATTTTGAATTAAAGAATTAGAATCTAATAAAAATGCGTAACAAGGGTTTGAATTGATTACTAATTCATAAATTTTGCTTAAACCAAAGTCATAGTGCAGTTTCATTTTATGAAATTGCTTTCCAAAACTCCAATGTGAGAAACGTGTTGGCATTCCATAGGCACCAAATGTATATATTATCTCACTTGGACAAATTTCATATCTCATCGGGTAAAAGTCTAATCCAAAACCAGTAGCAATTTCTGTGATTTCATCAATGGCTCTCTCTAATGCTCTTTGTTCATTTATGCTCACATCATTCCCCCCTTTTTGTTCTCTTATCACATAGTATGAAAATAGACGTGAAAAATGACGTATCAATTCATTCAAAATAAAATTATAAATCTTATAAAAAACTTTATCTCTTTACCATATCAAATAGACCACTATATATTGAAATTGTTTCCTTTCCGTTGAGATAAGAAAATAGTCCTCTATTTTTCTTACACTATTTCTAAATATAAATTATCTATTCTAGAAACCTATGCCTTTCGTCCATCGCATTATGTTGAATAAATAAGAAAAAAGATTCAAGGTAAAACAGAGCTCCAAACGGAATATTGAGATTGTCCATAAAAATGAAAAAAGAAGAAAGGTGGCGAAATTTGAAACAATAGCAACAGACTAAAAAGGAGATGAAACAAAGGATGTCAAAAAAATTCTTTAATGCTTTTCTAATCACTTTAATTTTTTTACTCACATTCTCATCAGCAGGCACAGGGGTATTTGCCGCTAACAAAACCACAACTAACGAAGCTGCTAAACTTGCAAATTTGGTTGGAGATTTCAATCTTTCCTCTTCCCAAAAAACAAATGTTATAGTTGAATTAACAGAACCTTCTCAAATTGAAGCAAAACAAAAAGGAAAAAGCACTTCAAAAGAAAATCTATCAAAGGTTCGCAATCAAGTTAAATCTGAAATAAACAAATCAATAAAACACTCAAAAATTAATCGCGAGTATGATTTAGTATTTTCAGGTTTTTCATTAGAGTTATCTGAAAATGAAATTCCTTCCCTTTTATCCGTTCCAGGTGTAAAAGCCGTTTACCCTGATGTAGAATATCGAACTACCGACGTGGGAGAAGGAAATATGATATCATCAGAAGAATTTAGTCCTAAAATGGTAAATAGTGCTCCCCATATTGGTGCAAATCAAGCATGGGAATCTGGGTATACCGGAAAAGGAGTTAAAGTCGCAGTTATCGATACAGGAGTTGATTATACACATCCTGATTTAACACACGCTTTCAATAACTATAAAGGTTGGGACTTTGTAGATAATGACAATGATCCTCAAGAAACACCAAATGGTGATCCAAGAGGAGAAGCAACAACCCATGGTTCACATGTAGCTGGAACTGTCGCAGCTAATGGACTAATTAAAGGGGTAGCACCTGATGCTACATTACTAGCATACCGTGTTTTAGGACCAGGTGGCAGTGGTACTACTGAAAATGTTATCGCTGGTATTGAAAAAGCTGTAGAAGACGGCGCAGACGTTATGAATCTATCACTAGGTAACTCGTTAAATGATCCAGATTATGCGACAAGTATAGCTTTGAATTGGGCAATGGCTGAAGGTGTTGTAGCAGTTACTTCTAACGGTAACAGTGGCCCAGACAATTGGACTGTTGGTTCACCTGGTACTGCTGCAGAAGCTATATCTGTAGGAGCGACTCAATTACCTTACAACGTTTATAATTCAACAGTTACTGCAAAAAATATTAATCTCCCATCAGCAAAAGTAATGGGCTTTCCAAATGATGAAGCACTATTATATTTAAATGGCAAAGAATTTGAATTTGTAGATGTAGGATTAGGCGCTCCAGCTGATTTCCAAGGAAAGAACCTAACAGGGAAAATTGCATTAATTAGTCGTGGTCAATATGCATTTGTAGATAAAGCGACAAACGCTAAAAAAGCAGGTGCCGTTGGAGCGATTATCTATAACAATGTTGCTGGAGAACAACCAGATGTTGCTGGAATGGATGTTCCATCTATCAAAATAACTTCAGAAGATGGTCAAAAGCTTCTTGCTGAATTAAAAAAGGGAAATAACAAAGTTTCCTTTAATATTAATTTTGCAAATAGAGTAGGAGAAACAATCGCTGATTTTTCTTCGCGCGGACCAGTTGCTTATAATTGGATGATCAAGCCAGATGTATCAGCTCCTGGTGTAAATATTGTAAGTACGATTCCTACGCATGACCCATCAAATCCACATGGCTATGGTGCAAAGCAAGGTACGAGTATGGCATCACCACATGTAGCTGGTGCAGCGGCTCTTATTTTACAAGCTAATCCTTCATGGAATGTGGAAGATGTGAAAGCAGCATTAATGAACACAGCAGAGGATTTAAAAGATCCTTCAAATGGACAATCTTATCCACATAACACACAGGGTGCAGGAAGTATAAGAGTAGTAGATGCGATTCATACTAAAACACTTGTAACACCTGGCAGTCATTCTTTTGGAACATTCTATAAAGATAGAGGGAAACAAGTAGAAAAGCAAAAATTCACAATTAAAAATATTTCATCTGAACGAAAAACATATAGTTTTGAAGTAAACTTCAAAACTGCTACTGATGCAATTAAAGTTATGACAAGTAATAACCTGAAAATCAATGGTGGTCAATCAAAGGATATTAATATGAATGTACAAGTAGATGCTGGAAAGCTTGCTCCTGGTTATTATGAAGGAACTATAACAATCGGTGACGGTAAGGAAAAATGGGATGTTCCAACTATCCTATTTGTAAAAGAGCCTGATTATCCTCGAGTTCAATGGTTAGGAGCTGAGCAACTCAACTCTAATCAAATTGCAATCGAAGGACATTTCCCAGGCGGAGCTGAAACGGTGGAGCTATTTGTCTATTTATCTAATAAAGATGGACAACCACTTGCATATTTAGGGGATATCGGTGTTTATGAAAACATTCCATCTGGATATTCTACTTTCGAGTGGGACGGCAAGCTTACAAATGGACAGAAGCTACCAGCAGGAAATTACTACAACATCTATGCATACGCTACTTACAAAGGACAATCTGATTTAGCTGGTACAAATATCTTACTAAAATAATAGAAGAACGAATTATAGCCAATTAAAGTAAAAATCGGTTATCCTTATAGATTAATGGGATAACCGATTTTTTAAAATTATCTTACCACTTGCGGCCTGCTCCACCCCCACCGGATGAGCCTCCTCCTCCTTTATCATTCCTTCCACCACCATTATTACCTCCACCTCTACTGATAAGGTTAATAATGACATGGAAGATAAGAAATAAAAGATCTACCTTCTCTTCTCTTGACATGTTACGGGTAAATATTTTCCATAAAAATATCACTACAATAATAACAATAATTCCAATAAAGCCTACAGCAATTTTTTCAAAAAGTGATAAAGGCTCTTCAGATTGCTCACCATTTCCAGTTCCCTGACCATCATATTCTTGAATAATCTCATCGGAAAGAGCCTTACTTATATCTAACACGGCTTGATCGATATTTTCATCCTCTAATGACGGCAAAAGGTATTCGTTCATTAAACGCCCTACCTTTCCATCTGGTAGGATTCCTTCCAAGCCATACCCTACTTCAATCCAAGCATCTCTTTCACCTTTTTTTTCTCCTGGTACTAGAACCACTAGAACCCCGTTATCTTTCCCCTCTTCCCCTAATCCATATGCACGCAAGGCTGCTACGGCAAATTCTTGAACTGTATAGCCTTGTAATGAATCAATTAACACAAATCCAATTTGCGCCGAAGTGCGATCTCTAACCAGATTTGATTGATTAATAAGCTCCTGCTTCGTCGATTCTGATAAATAATGATTAGGATCTGTTACATATATTGAACCTTCTGGATTAGGTATGATATCCTCAACGGCTCCCAAAGCTTGCAAAGGAAAACTGAAAAGAAGTAAAAGAAGAGACAATATGGGAATTACCTGACTTCTTTTGACCTTTCTCATATCAGTCACCTACTTTTGTGTTCCAAAATCAACTTTAACTGGCTCTTGTGCACCTTCACTTGCTTTAAAATATTCTTTCTCATCAAATCCAGCCATACGTGCCACAATCATTCCTGGGAAACGTTTCACTTGGGTATTAAATGATGAAACAATATCATTGTAATCTTTTCTAGCGACAGATAAACGATTTTCAGTTCCACTTAATTCATCCATTAATTGTTGAAAGTTTTCATTTGATTTAAGCTCCGGATAATTTTCTACTACAACTAATAATCTATTTAAAGCACTCGATAACTGATCGTTTGCTTTTGCTTGTTCTTCAGGACTTTCACTTCCAGCTAATTTAGCACGTGCATCTGCAATATCCGTATAAATTTCTTTTTCTTGCGAAGCATAACCCTTTACTGTCTCAACTAAATTAGGAATTAAATCCGCACGACGTTGTAACTGATTTTCAACTTGTGCCCAAGACTTATTCACTTCTTCCTCTTTTGAAACAAATCCATTATAACTAGTAAAAAAAGTAGCAGCTACTCCAATAATAACAACTAAAACAATTAGCCATTTCACAATTTTGGTATTCATCCTATAAACTCCCTTTCTCTTTTATATAAAATATCTACGTTTCATATAAAAAAAAGATTCATCTTATACAAAAACAGAACCATTAAGCAATCTCTCTTAAATCATTATAATCCTTTTTTGAAAATCATATAACTAATGTTCCCTACTCTTTTCATCGTTCAAACCACTATATATAAATGATTCTGTTTAAACATATTTATTTACCAAATGTCTATTTACAATAATTGTAAATTATGATGTAATGTATATAGTTAAAAAATTCACTCATTTCAAAAGACGGGACGTGTGTGAAATGCTTGAACAGCAGAACATGAAAATGATTGATACACATAGCCAATTAAAAGTAATAAGTGATCCTTTTAAAAATCAAGTTTTGTATTTATTAGTAGAAAAAGCGTATACGGGACAACAGCTCTCCAAAATCTTAGAGGTTGCACGTTCTAAGGTTCATTATGCATTAACAGAGCTTGAGAATAACGAACTTATTCACATTGTTAGAAAAGAAGAAAAGAATGGCATTATCCAAAAATTTTATAAAGCTGTTGCCAAAAAATTTATTCTTGATGAACAACTAATACCACAATCCAGTGACTCTGAAGATTATTATCGTAGCTCCTTTTTAAATATTCTATCCCGCGCAAAAATTCGAACTCTATCTGCTCCTGAAGAAGCTTTTCAATACAAAAACCCTAAAATTGGTATGCAGCTTGAAGCTAAAGTAAATGAAGAAGAATTTAAAAATTGGCTGGAGCGATACAAAAAGTTAATAGAAGAATTCAAGCATATGAAAGATGATAAAGGAAAATTTTATTATTTAACTACTATCGGCTTTCAAATAGATGAACCTCTTTTTGACGGTCATGATGAAGATAAAGATAAGTAATAGCCTTAATTTTAAATGCTTAATCCTTAAGCGCTTGGTAACAGACGCTTACACTATGTATGAGGATGTGATTGTATGACCCTACAGTTATTATTTTTCACCATTACAATACAATTAAAAAAGCCTACCATTGAGGAAATAATCGAACAAGAACGAGTGGAATATTTAATAGAAGAAAACAAATTAAAAATTGAACAATTCACCAATAGACATATATGGTAAGTAGGCCCAATATTATAACGGCCCCTCTACTTTAACAACAATATATCCAACTGATTAACCCAATAATAATGAAAGACGTAGTTCAAATCTTTTTGAACTACGTCCCTTCTGTTATTTAAGGATGACAAATGGATATCAACCACTGTCTTAAAAGTGAAAACTAGTCATTCCAAGGAATATTAACGTACACATTAGAGCGTTTGATAAAAAATTAAAAATCACTTTTCAAACAGAATCATCACAAGAAATCTATGATTCCATATTACGTAACCGAGCTTTAGTCGACTGTTTCAATAATTGCAATGCCTTAATTGGCAAATATCCAACTAAGCTTCCTAATGTATATAATAAAACATCATCCACATCAAAAATTCCAAATTTAAAAATCCATTGCAGCATTTCAAAAACGATACTTATACTAACAACAGTGAATAAGGTATATTTAATTGGTAGAAATAATTTTGACAGTAGTGGTAGGATGGCACCTAATGGAGCAAATGCTATTAGAGTTGTCAATATACCTTCTAACTTTGCCATTAAAGGAATTTTTGATAAAAACAGATGATCTATTATAGTATGAAAAGGAATAAAATTCGCTTCTTCCCATCCATACGAAAGAAACTCTAAACGGAAATGATAAATTTGATTAAATGCGTCTTGTATTGAATAATACTTTAATACGATTACTTTCATTAAAATGACCATATACAAAATGAATACAATCCATAAAATACTTTTCCTTACACCCTTCATCCTACCACCTCAATCACAAATTCAATCCTACCTATGTAACTTGTAATTGTATAATACAAACAAAATCTAAAGAAAAACTAAGGATAAATCTAAATAAATTCTTAAGATTTACAAGAAAAAACTTTACCTGTCCTTTTACATTTCATCACTTGGTTGGACTTCTTTCAAATAATGATCCAAAAGATCGAACAAATAATCTCTTAAATCATTAAACTGAAATCCTAATGTTCTTGCTTTGTCATTTAAAATGATAAAATCACTAATAAGATTGTAAGGACTTTCAATTCCTTGATCAGATAGTATAGTATTTTTCCCACTTTTCTTCTCGATGTAATAAATAATTTCTTTCATAGAGATGATGCCATTACTACAAGCATTAATCGGACCACAGTATTCATTTTCGCCAATCCACTCTAAAAATCTAGCAGCTTCTTCTGCTTCAATAAAACAAAGTTCACCATCTGAAATATTCAAGGTTTGATTATTAACGATATGTTCGCAATAGAATAATAAGCGTCTTGTATAATCTTCTTTTCCTAAGACCACAGGAAATCGGACAGCTACTACTGGAAATGGAGCTTTTTGAAAGAAAACTGCTTCTGCTAACCTTTTCCCTTCACCATATGTAAACGCAGATCGATTCCCAAGAACAATATCGTATGTATATGGATTAAACTGGATTTCATTTATAGACTTTTCGCGATTATAAACAGACATGGTTGAAGTAAAAATAAAGCGACCTACCTTCCCTTCAAGTTCTTCACAAATCATTTTTGCTTCGTTAGGGCTGTAGCAAATATTATCAAATACAATATCAAAGAATTGATTTTGAAAAGCATGTCGTATACTATCCCGATCTTCTCGATTTACAATCAACCTTCGAACAGATTGACCGAACTCATCAGGTGTAATACCTCTCGTAGCAATCGTCACTTGATAATCGGATTTTATCAAGTGTTGCACGAGTGCTTTCCCAAAAAATCTAGTGCCCCCAAACACCAAAATTTTCTTCATCTTCTCCTCACCTATCTTCTCATCTATTCATCAATTGCTCTTACTTCTATCATATCTCATTTGTTATTTTTAACCAATTATCTTTATCAATATTTTCATTATTCATCTTTTCAACTACATCACTGTGCCTTATTTAACATGAATATTTAAAGCTATACATACACTGTAAAAAAAGAAAAGTTAGGAGGCATACTATGCAAATCCATGTTGTGATGCAAGGACAAACAATCGATAGCATCGCTCAAGCTTATAGCACTACACCTAAACAAATCATTGATGCAAATGAAATTAAAACACCCAATGAGCTAGTCGTTGGTCAAGCACTCGTCATCCCCATTATAGGTAGCTACTATTGGGTTCAACAAGGTGATAGTCTGTGGACTATAAGTAGAAAATTAGGTACAACACCTCAAGCCATTGCTTTAGCAAATGGTATTTCTCAACATTCCCAATTAACAGTAGGACAAAGACTTAAAATTCCACCTATAAAAAAAAGAAATGCAGAATTTAACGCTTATGTTGAGCCAAGAGGAGAAAGTGTATCCTCTACATTAGAAAAAGGAGCTCGCGAAGCTGCTCCTTATTTAACCTATCTCGCCCCATTCAGTTTTCAAGCATTACGCGATGGAAGCTTAAAAGAACCCTTGTTGAATGATTTTCCGTATATTTCCAAACAAAGTAAAGTGGTTCTAATGATGGTTATCACTAATCAAGAAAATGATCAATTTAGCGAGGAACTTGGTCGTATACTTTTAAATAATCAAAATGTACAAAATATCTTTCTAAACAACATTGTAACAACCGCTAAAAAATACGGCTTTAGAGATATTCATTTTGATTTCGAACATCTTCGTCCAGAAGATAAAGATGCTTACACGGCATTTTTGAAAAAAGCAAAAGAGAGATTTTCCAAAGAAGGTTGGTTTATTTCTATTGCTCTAGCTCCTAAAACAAGTGCTACTCAAAAAGGAAAATGGTACGAAGCACATGATTATAAAGCCCAAGGAGCTGTTGTAGACTTTGTTGTAATCATGACCTATGAGTGGGGGTATTCTGGGGGTCCCGCACAAGCAGTTTCTCCGATAGGTCCTGTACGAACTGTATTAGAATATGCGATTAGTGAGATACCTTCTCAAAAAATATTAATGGGACAAAATTTATACGGGTACGATTGGACATTACCATTCAAACCCGGTACTACGGCTAAAGCGATTAGTCCTCAACAAGCAATCGACCTTGCACGAAAGTACAAAGTAAATATTAAATACGACTATAATGCACAAGCTCCTTACTTTAAATATCGTGATGAATCAGGATATGAGCATGAAGTTTGGTTTGAAGATGCTCGTTCTATTCAAGCAAAATTCAATTTATTGAAGGAACTCAATTTACGAGGAATGAGTTACTGGAAACTTGGATTATCCTTTCCACAAAACTGGTTACTCATTGATAATAATTTTATTCCTGTCAAAAAATAATGTAGTTATCAGTTGTTTTTAAATAAATTAACATAAAAACAACCCATACTCTCTACTTATTATTAAACAACAAAAAATTATGAAAGCAGCGAAAAATAATGATGAACTACTGAAGAGTTGTTAGTCTAGTTTGCCCTAATGAATTCTTTTCATTAATTCAAATAAGAGCATGATTGGTACTAATTTATTTCCTTCCCATTCCTTTTGTAAACAAGAACGAGGAGGATTAGTTTCTATAACACTTTCGCACATTTCAAGCGTAAAACCTGGTCGATTAAACGACGTAATAAACCAATCTGTAAATCCTCCTCCTACTGCATTAATATCAGGAAATGTTTGCTCATACCCTGTTAAATAAGCAATCTTTTCAGCTAAGGTATAGTCCCTTAAAATATACTCTTTTTTGGTATGATAATACCAATACACTTCTCTACCTGACGTATGATAGGCAATGGCTAATAAAGGATTTAGCTTATTAGTAAATTCAACTAATGCTCTTACTTCTTTAGCTTGGACAGGCTCCTTTCCTCTATACTGTTTGTAAGAGGGCCAGAACGGAATTTTTTTTAGTTGCCCCCAATCAGCTGGGTATTGTCTGTTTAAATCAATACCTAACCCATTTGATTTCCATCGTGTAAAATCTAAACTCAAATGATTCATACTGATTAGTTTAGCTTTGTTTACAATCGACTCTCCTTCTAACCCGTTCTGTTGTATATAAACACCATCTGGATTCAGCATTGGAATGAAGATTATGGAAATCTGATCAAAAATGGAGGATGAATAAGGACCAATGTTTCTTTTCTTTTCGTACATTTCAGCATAATATTGTAGAAGCTTGATTAAAAATTCGCTCGTAATCCATTCTCTTGCATGATGCGATCCGATTAATAATACATTCTTCTCTCCTTTTCCTAATTGAAGAGCGTATATCTTTCTCCCTTGTTCACTTACACCTATACTCTTCATTTCAACATGATCATTAAATTTATTACGAATGTCATGCATATCATTTATCATTTTTTTATACGTATAAGGTGTATAATCCGCTTGCACGACATTCGCATACAATAAGATAAAGCTTATAAGCAATGGTATAAATACTTTCACAAACGGCCTCCTGACATATTGGTAATAAATACTGTTCAATTATCAAGACTGTCCAAGTTTTGCAAGGAAATGTTTTGCCGTTCCTGTACAAAATATAATTATCTCCTCAAAAAGGAGGAAGACGTAATGACCAAAAGCGACTACGATCGAGCCTTGTATTATACACATCGTTCTGAATGGGATAATTTACTAATTCTCATGGTACGTACAAAGGATCAATTTTTATCGAAAAAGATTGAACACTTTTTACACGCTTACCGTTTTGAACATGACTATACCACTATCCAACAAAATCTCTACATCCTACTGAGGTATCTTGAGCATGCTTCAACCACTTTGATGCAGCACGAGATATTATTTGAGTCCTATTCCTAGTTTTACAAAAAGATTTTGAAATATACTTGTTGCCTACAAGTAAGCAAGCGGAAAAGTAAAGAAACACATAATAAACGAAACAAATCATCGGGTATCACACAACAAAAATCAATGTGATACCCGTTTTTTTATTTTCAATAAGTCGTTACACAATAGAGTGATACAAACGAGGAAAGCAATCCTAGAAATAATTTTATAGACATGCTTCTATATGACATACTATAATTTTAAACAAATATATAGAAGGTTGTGTAAATATTGGAAAATAAAAAGATTGAAAATTTTTTATTTATTGCTTGGGCTACTTCAATAATTGCCACTTTTGGGAGTCTATATTTTTCTGAAATACGTCACTACATACCTTGTGATTTATGTTGGTATCAAAGAATTATCATGTATCCTTTCACAATATTTTTAGGTATAGCAGTCGTAAAAAAGGATTTCAACATAGGCTTTTACTCCATGATTCTTTCTACTGTAGGTACTTGTATTTCCACATACCATTATATAATTCAAAAAATTCCATCATTCGCAGCCACTGTTCCTTCTTGTGGTAGAATACCTTGTGAAGCGCAATATATAAATTGGTTTGGATTCATTACCATACCTTTTTTAGCTCTCACTGCATTTATCATCATTTTTGTTTGCAGTTACATAGTCTGGAAAAACGCTAAGGAGGCTTATTAATGAAGAAAGTCATTATATTTTTAATCGTTATTATTGCTTTATTCGTCGGTATAGCATTAATTACGAACACACAAAATTCACAGAAAGTAAAAGATAATCCCTACGGAAAAGACGACCTACATCAAGAAACAATTGACCAACTTGACGATAAGAATTATCAATATGTCATTACACCAGAAAATCTTGAAAAAAAATTGAACAATGAAAAAGAAACCATCGTATATTTTTATAGTCCAACATGTCATTATTGCAAAGAAGCAACACCAAAAGTTCTTGCTGCTGCAAAGAAGCTTGATATCGACGTTAACCAATATAACCTGTATGAATTTGAAAATGGCTGGGATGATTATGGAATCGAAAACACTCCGACCCTTGTCGTTTATGAAAATGGAAAAGAAAAGGACCGAATTGTAGGAGATACTGATCAAAAAGTATTTGAAGACTTTTTCAAGAAGAATCAACAATAAAATCCAAAATGACTGAAGATAAGTAATTTATTACTCATCAAAAAGAGGGTATCCCAAAAGTATGATTTTGTTGGATACCCTCTTCCTTATGTCATTTTCATTTATATTTTTCATTTTATAATAGTGGAGCAAAAATATTGTATATTACTTCACAAAAAGCGATACTTCAGCTTTTGTAAGCAGGGTAAAATACACCCATAAACAAGATAATTTTAAAAATTAATGTAATATAGAGCGTAGAGGCGTCCAAAAGCGATGAAAATCACTTTTGAGACAGCCTCTTTTTTACATGATCATGTCATTTAATGGCTGAGAAATATTCTGTGAATATTCTTGATTTGCTTTTACTTTGGTAAAAGAATCTAGCGAAAATGGGAAAAATATTCCGTAATATTGCAGCTTTTGTACATTTCGATTAAATAATTTCTGGAGTTTTACAAATTCTAATTCATCACATTCATTTACATGCTCAATAACTTGTATTATTGTTTGAAGTGCAACCATTACATGATATGCTTCAGCCAATGTGCCATTATAGAGGTTTCTGTGCTTTGTAAATTGTAAAAGGCCAAATTCATCAAATGATTTAAGATCTTTTTCAGAAATATAATTTGGTAAAATAGATGATCTAATTGTCAAAATTAACCCTTCTATTGCCTTTTCTTGCTCTTCAGTAGAAGCAAAAGCAATTTTCAATTGTACCCCCACCCTTTATAAACAATGTTCGTATTTTTTAAACCCAATCCCGATATTAGAATATCATAAAAATTCAAACGAAACTCACTCTTGAGATTTGACAATTACAACCATGTTTATTTAAGGAACATTTACAATATTTAAATTGAAGGAGCTGGCAGGATAAAATGATAAGCACATCGAAAAAAGGTCAATTTCTCGAAATAGTTGTTCCAAAAGAATGGACAAACTTTTCAATTGAAGATTTGTTAAGAACCTATTGGAAAGCTCCTAAGAAGCTAGTCCATGAATGGAGAATGCAAAAAAGCATTCTTCTTAATAATCAAACTGTGCCTTGGAATACCAAGCTTCAGGAAGATGATACACTACTGTTACCTATGTTTAAGGAAACGACCAACACTGTTGAACCTTTCTACCAAGATATACAAATTTTATATGAAGATGAGTTTATGATTATTGTAAATAAACCAGCTGGAATGGAAACACATCCATCACAGCCAAATCAATCAGATACCCTACTTAATGCTGTTGCTTTCTATTTATTGTCTGAAGGACATCAAGGAGATCTAAAGCATCTTCACCGACTAGACAAAGATACTAGTGGCGCTATCATTTTTTCAAAAAATGAATTTACCGGTGCTATTCTGCATAGAATGCTCGAAGAAAGAAACATAACAAGAACCTATAAAGCTCTCGTTCATGGAAAAGTACGAGACAAAAAAGGAACCATTTCAGCTAATATTGGAAGAGACCGACACCACGCCACAAGAAGAAGAGTTTCTCCAACTGGTCAACATGCTATTACGCATTATGAGGTTATTCAGTACGATAATAAGACAAAGCTTACACTTATAAAATGTAAATTGGATACGGGTAGAACACATCAAATTCGTGTACATCTAAGTCACATTGGTCATCCACTTGCAGGAGATATTTTATATGGTGGAAAACCAATTTTCAAAAGACAAGCTTTGCACGCTTATCAAATTACATTAAAACACCCGATAACAGAAGAGCTATTAACGATTCAAGCCCCCTTTCTTGATGAGCCGGCTATTTTTTAAAATCTAACCTTTTGGTGAATAGAAAGAGCGGAAGCTGTGAGACTTATGCGGGAACATCTGAACAAGTGAGTATTCTTGAGCGGAATTCAACACAGCCTCTATTCACTACTTGTTCATAGGAAACAAAGTATGCGAAAACAGCCTGAAAAAAAGCGTGTCCAATTGCTTTTATTCAAACAAATTGGACACGCTTCAATATCCTGATTATGCAGCTTTTTTCATTCCTCTAAAGATAAGACTTAAGATAAACACTAAAATCACCGCTCCAATTAATGCCGGAATAATAGCGAATCCACCGAAAACTGGTCCAAAATCTTTAAAAAAGAATGACGCTAACCAAGCTCCTATAAATCCAGCTAATATATTACCCAATACTCCAAAAGGTACATCTCTTCCTACAATTAATCCTGCTAACCAACCGATTATTCCTCCAACAACTAACGACCATAAAAACGAAAACATAGTAATTACCTCCATTATTGTAATAAATATTTATGTATATATTTACCGATTTTTTAAAAATAAAACCTCAAATTGTCTAATCTTCTTTTATATTTGGTACATATTATAAAAATAAGCAGTAGATTTTGTTCATAATTTATTCAAATTTAACCAATGCTAATACTCAATAAAATTTATAGACAAAATCCTTATGTATCAAGGGTTTGGCTACCCTTCCCAACACATATATTCCAACATCATCCATATTGAAAACGCTATTACAATATCCATATAAATTCCACAAATATTTCAATGTTAAGTTTTTGTAAATTTCTTTAACAAATACTTTATCTTCTTGAAAATTTTGCGTAAAATAATCGTCGGGTCAGTTAGTTTAAAAACTAACTTTAATTTAAAACTTCTTGGATTTTGGAGGAAAAATAATGGTTTTTAAATCAAAAAAGGATAAATTCGCTACTCTTTTAATTAACATATCAGACAATTTAAAGCAGGGTGCTGACTATTTTGCTGATTATAAATTAAATAACATTAGCGACTTAAAAGTATTCACAGATGCGATGAAAGACTACGAGCATAAAGGTGATTCTTATGTTCATGAAGTAATTAAAGAATTAAACAAAGCCTTCATTACACCTATTGAACGTGAAGACATTCTTCATCTTGCTATGAGTATGGATGACGTACTTGATGGACTTGAGCATTGTGCAGCTTTATTTGAAATGTACTCCATTGTAAATGCAGATGAGTATATGCTGAAATTAGTTGAACATCTTCGCAATAGTGCATACGAAATTGATAAAGCCGTTGACTTGCTTTCTTCAAAGAAATTATTAGATATTCGTGATCATGCCATTAAAATTAAAGATTACGAATCATTATGTGATGGTATACACCGTCAAAGTATAAAAAATCTATTCGTTGTAGAAAAGGATCCAATTCGCATCATTCAATATAAAGAAATCTATGAGAGTCTAGAAGAGGTTGCTGATAGCTGTCAAACAGTAGCAAACACACTTGAGACTATCATTATGAAGAATGCGTAAGGAGCCTATTTCAAATGGATACTTTACTTATATTAACCATTTTAATTGTCATTGGTGCTCTAGCATTTGATTTTATAAATGGATTTCATGATACAGCAAACGCTATTGCTACAGCCGTTTCAACGAAAGCGTTAAAACCTAGACATGCTATTATATTAGCCGCCGTAATGAACTTTGTAGGTGCAATGACATTTACAGGTGTTGCTAAAACTATTACAAAAGATATTGTAGATCCATTTACATTAGAAAACGGATCACTTGTTATTCTAGCAGCATTAATTGCTGCCATTGCTTGGAACTTAATTACTTGGTACTATGGTATTCCAAGTTCATCCTCTCATGCTATTATTGGTAGTATTGCAGGAGCTGCCGTTGCTGCAGCAGGAATAGGAGCCATTAAACTCGGCGGGTTCGCAAAAATTATACAGGCTCTAATTCTTTCACCAATACTTGCTTTTGTAGTTGGTTTTATCGTATATAGTATTTTCAAAGTGGTCTTTAAAAATCATAACTTACCAAAAACCAATAAACGTTTTAGGTATATCCAAATAGCTACGGCTGCTCTTCAATCTTATACACATGGTACAAATGATGCTCAAAAAGCAATGGGGATTATTACGATGGCCTTAATCGCAAATAATTATGTGACATCAACAGAAATTCCTTTTTGGGTACAATTCTCATGTGCCTTGGCAATGGGTTTAGGAACATCTGTAGGTGGGTGGAAAATCATTAAAACCGTTGGTGGTAAAATTATGAAAATCCGTCCTGTTAACGGAGTGGCTGCTGACTTAACTGGTGCCGCAATTATCTTTGGAGCTACATTTATTCATTTACCAGTAAGTACAACTCACGTTATTTCTTCTTCTATTCTTGGGGTTGGTTCTGCTCATCGTCTAAAAGGTGTTAAATGGGGAACGGCTCAACGAATGCTAGTTACTTGGGTGATTACATTACCAATTTCAGCAACATTAGCTGGACTCGTGTATTTAGTTTTAAATTTAATTTTTTAATGTCAAAAGGGGCTTTCCTAAGAGTGATTAATTACTTTTGGGAGGCCCCTATACTTTATATGATGATACGTAGTTTTTAAAAGAAAAATCACTTATAGGCAACCTATCAATTTATTTATTAGTCTCCTTTTATTCTTCATAAACTCTACTCTTCCCCCAACTTCTGTTCTTTTTGAATTCACTTATTTTTAAAAAAATTGTAAATATATTAAAATACAAATAAGAGATCAACAAAGGAGAAAAAAGCATGCAAAATCACAGTAGTATTTTTAAAGGAATACATGGAGATTTAACTGAATTTGTTGATCGTATCAGTCATATTCTAGGCTGCCCCGTTACTCTTGAGGATGCAAATCATCGTTTATTAGCTTATAGCATACATGATGACTTTAGTGATCCGGTTCGCATTTCAACTATTATTCGAAGAAGAGTACCAGAAAAAATCATTAACAGTTTTTGGAAGGAAGGAATTATGCCGGCTCTATTAAAAGAGGATGCTCCTATTATCACTCCTTCTAAAGATGAATTAGAGCTTGGAAGAAGAGCCGCTATTTCTGTAAGAAAGAATAACGAAGTCCTTGGTTTTATTTGGGCCTTAGAATCTTCTCGAGCATTTTCTGAGGAAGACCTCACCTTTCTGAAAATAGCAGCTAAAGAAGCAAAAAATCAACTACTACTATTACAATACAAGAAAAAAAGACACCAAGAAAATGACCAAGAGTTTTTGTGGAAACTACTAACGGGACATTTTGATACAGAAAAAGAAATTTTTGAACTTTGTGCTGAACAATCGATTCCGCTGCCAGCTGTCTATTCCATTGTATTATTTACATTTCCCAATACCATTGACCACTCGACAGAACGAAATATTACTTACATGCTAAGCACAACACAAAAAATAAAGGTTAACCTATATACAATTGACCAGAAAAAATTAATTCTAATGGCGAGTCCTTCTGATCAAGACGATTTTACCTATTCATTGAATAACTTCATATCTTCTTTTATTGCCCAAATGAATGCTCGTTTTGAAATTAAACAAATAAAAGGCGCATGCGGTCAGCCATATGATTCCTTTATCCATGCCAAAACCTGCTATCAGGAAGCCCAATATACTTTACTGCTCCAGAATGCATTTTCAACAAAGGCAAACCCTTTGTACAGTTACGCATCACTCGGAATCTATCAATATATTAAAACCCTGTATGATAGTAAAAAGTATAGTTCTTTTAAACGAAATATTCAGAATTTATGTGAGTATGACAGCAAAAATCATACAAGTTTAGTTCTCACTTTAAAATCTTTCTTAGAAAATGATTCAGACCCATATCTAGTGGCAAAGGATCTTCATTTACATGTTAATACCATACATTATCGAATGAAAAGAATCGGTGAAATCGGTGAGATCAACTTAAAGGATCCTCTTCAAAAAATGACACTTTATATTGAATTCTTATTAGATAAATATGAACAATTTATCCAGTCTTTGAAAGATGATTCCTTTTAACCTCCTATTCTTACAACAATTATTACTTTTATAAATTATCTAAAGGAATGATGATCTTGGAAACAAAAGAAACTCTTTTAAATGAATTAAGTATCATAACAAAATGGGAAAAAGATCAGAAAGGGCTGTGGTTCTGGGAAAGACTAAGTCGTTTACCCTTTAAGTTATTAGATAAACTTACTCCTGCCTTTATTCAAAAGAAGATTGGCGTTTTACTAGATGAATTAGGTAGTTATATTCAAAATGGTGGGAAATATTTAACACAAGAAAAATCACTAATCACTAAAATTCAGAAAACAAACCCTGATCTTTCTATCGAAAATATTCAGGATATTAAAAATGTTCCACTCCAAAATATGATTGAGTTAAGTGAAGACTTAAAGAATAATCGAGCTAAGTTAGCAACCGTACAAGGTGCTTCCACTGGAATGGGAGGAATATTTACCTTAGCCATAGATATTCCCATTATTCTTGGCTTATCTTTAAAAACGTTACAGGAAATCGCAATTATCCATGGCTATGACCCTAATAATCGCGAAGAAAGAATTTTTATTGTCAAATGTCTTCAATTTGCCTCAGCAGATATTGTTGGAAAAGAAGCTATTTTAAATGAACTAAATCAATCATTTCAAGCAGAACGAGCTTCAAAAGACATGGTTTCTCAGCTCCAAGGCTGGAGAGAAGTCGTTTATACGTACAGAGATCAATTTGGTTGGAAAAAGCTTCTACAGATGGTACCAATCGCAGGTATTCTGTTTGGTGCCTATGCTAACCGTACCATGATTCAAGATGTTTCTGAGGTTGGTATTATGCTGTACAGAAAAAGACGCCTCCTTGAAAAGCTACAAACAGTAAACGTCAACAAGAGTTAAGAAAATCATCTACCGATCATACAGTTGCATATACTACTCATTGTACCTTTTGTAGAATTTCACAAAAGGTACTTTTTTATTTCTTTAGAATTCACAAACAATTAATAACTCAATCAAGATTATACTTTTATAAAGTGGATATATAATTGGTGGAGACTTCGTTCATCTCCAAACGATAAGTAAAGAAGCAAATCGTATTTTTTTAACTAGCATTCAAACTCCATTAGTAAGCACTTATTTTCTAGCATAAATGGAATAGGAGTCAAGATACCAGTTAGAACGAAAGAAAGACATTATATTTTGTGGAGGTTTTGTAATATGCGTATTTGTGTACCAAAGGAAATTAAAAATAATGAAAATCGAGTTGCACTAACACCCGCTGGAGTTATTGCATTTAAAAAAGATGGACATGAAGTTTTTATAGAAAAAGGAGCTGGAGAAGGTAGTGGTTTTACAAATGATGCCTATTTAGCTGCAGGAGCTAGCATTATCGAAGATGTAAATCTTCTATGGGAACAGGCTGACATGATTATGAAAGTAAAAGAACCACTTCCTAGTGAATATAAATACTTTAGAAAAGATTTAATTCTATTCACTTATTTACATTTAGCTGCGGAACCTAATTTAACAAAAGCATTAAAAGATAGTGGAATTTTAGCTATCGCATATGAAACAGTTTCCGAAGGACGCTCTCTTCCACTTCTAACACCAATGAGTGAGGTAGCTGGAAGAATGGCAGCACAAATCGGGGCTCAATTCTTAGAAAGCTCTCAGGGCGGAAAAGGGATTTTACTAAGTGGAGTTCCAGGTGTTAAGAGAGGTAAAGTAACGATTGTGGGAGGTGGTGGTGTTGGAACAAATGCTGCCAAAATTGCCATAGGACTAGGCGCTGATGTTACCATTATCGACCTTAGCGCAGATCGATTACGTTACTTAGATGATATATTCGGAAATAGCGTTACAACTCTTATTTCTAATCCATACAATATTGCACAAGCTGTGGCAGAATCTGATTTAGTAATTGGGGCTGTATTAATTCCAGGAGCAAAAGCTCCGAAGTTGATTACTGAAGAAATGGTTAAATCTATGTCACCAGGTTCAGTCATTGTAGATGTGGCTATTGACCAAGGTGGAATTTTTGAAACAGTTGATCATATAACAACTCATGACAACCCAACCTATATAAAACATGGCGTCGTTCATTATGCCGTTGCGAATATGCCAGGTGCAGTTCCGCAAACTTCGACTATTGCACTAACTAATGCAACTGTTCCATACGCTTTACAAATAGCAAATAAAGGAGCGGTTCCAGCTATATTAACAAACCCTGCATTAGCAAAAGGTGTCAATGTAGCTAATGGAAATATTACCTTTGAAGCCGTTGCTAATGATTTAGGATATGAATATGTTCCAGTTGAAAAAGCGATACAAGGAAATGGTTCAAACACACCTAGTTTTAATTAACTAAGCGATTTTGACAAACTTTGTTTCCCTTTAGTAATAATAAAACCACGCTATATGATTAGCGTGGTTTTATTATTGAATCTTCTTTAGTATCTTTCGACAATTTATTAATAGTTCGTTCTATTTATGGAAATATTACTATGAGAATAAGATGGAACTTTGATTGGTGGTGGACTTTTAAATTCCCCCATCTTCTAAGCTCATATTTTCAGGAGGAACAAAAATGGGTTCAGCTATTAATAAACAGAAAGATACGACAAAGCATCCACCTGGGTTATATTTATTGTTTTTTACAGAAATGTGGGAGAGATTTAGCTATTATGGAATGAGAGGTATTTTAGTCCTGTATTTAACTAAAGAGCTCATTAGTGGCGGACTTGGTATGTCACCTAGCATTGCATTAAGCATTTATGGATTTTATACAGGCGCTTCCTACATCGCTCCTCTTATAGGCGGATATCTTTCTGATATGTATCTGGGTAAGCGTCTAGCTATAACCATTGGTGGAATATGTATGGCAGTAGGAAATTTCACTATTTTTATTGACCAAGCTCAGTGGGCTATGTTTACTGGCTTGGCTTTTTTAATCATTGGCAATGGCTTCTTTAAACCAAATATATCCGCATTAGTTGGTGATTTATACGAAGAGAACGATCCCAAGCGGGATGCTGCCTTTACTATTTTTTATATGGGGATTAATATCGGTGCTTTCTTCGCCCCACTTATTATTGCTTTTTTAACTGATAAATTATTTGTAGATAGCGTCAATGGCGTTTTTGTACATGGATATAAATATGGTTTCCTAGCTTCATCTATTGGTATGGTGATTGGACAAATTCTTTATAATTCATTAGGCAATCGGTATTTAGGGAACCTAGGTAAACAGCCAACCGGACGACCTAATCGTTCATCTTCGGATACTAAAACAGCTCCTTTAACAAAAATCGAAAAACAAAGAACCGCTGTTATTTTAATATTGGCTTGCTTTGTTGTCTTTTTTTGGGCTGGGTTTGAACAAGCAGGGAGCTCATTAACACTATATACAGACAAATTTGTCAATCGTGATATTTTTGGTTTCGTTATTCCAACCCCTTGGTTTCAATCAGTCAATCCATTATTTATTATTCTTTTAGCCCCAGTTGTATCCATGCTTTGGATTAAATTATCGAAATCTAAACGAGGAGATCTTAGTTCTCCTGTGAAAATGGCTTTAGGGATGATTATGCTTGGATTTGGCTATTTAATCTTATTACTCGCTGTCTTAAAAACAGGTAGCAATGAAAATGCTATTGTGACTAAAGCCAATATCATTTTTATTGTATTGACCTATTTATTTCATACGTTAGGTGAACTATTTTTATCACCTGTTGGTTTATCAACAGTAAGTAGAATCGCCCCCATTAAAATCGCTTCTTTACTAATGGGTGTATGGTTCTCCAGCTCAGGTATTGCCAATATTTTAGGTGGGCAAATTGCAACGTTTACTCAATCTCTTGGTTATTTTGAGGTATTTGCCATTATTGGAGTTATGGCTATCGTACTTGGATTAATTTTATTATTGGTTTCAAAGAAATTAACAAAAATGATGCATTTAGATTAAACCTTGATAGGAGATTATTCTTATTGGTAATCTCCTATCACTATTTACTAAAGCTTTTCTCTTCCAAAGTTCTCAATATATGTAAATCTTAATAAATATTGTATAATAGACCTATTATTACTTGAACGAAGGGGTCTATAACATGAAAAGAAAGGACAACATATTTCAGGCAATCCAAGAGCATTTCGGATTTGATACAGCTTTTACGACAATAGAACTAGCCGACTTACTCAATATGAATAGGGCTAATGTCAGCAATGATTTAAATCAATTGGTTAAAGAGAACAGATTACAAAAAACGAATTCTCGACCAGTTAAATTTATTATGAATCAAACACTTCCCCTCGATCATTCCATCGAACAAACATCAAAAAAACCGAATACTACATTCAATCTCTTCTATCAAGAGAACATTAGTCTTCGTCCTGCCATTGACCAAGCTAAATCTGCTGTACTATATCCCCCGCTAGGAATGCATACGCTCCTACTAGGAGAAACAGGTGTTGGTAAATCTTTGTTTGCATCGATTATGCATACATTTGCAATTGAAACGGAGCGATTACAAAAAGATGCTCCATTTATTGTTTTTAACTGCGCTGATTATGCTAATAACCCGCAACTATTACTTGGACAGCTTTTCGGTGTAAAAAAAGGAGCTTATACTGGAGCTGTTAACCAAAAAGGACTACTTGAAAAAGCGCATAATGGAATCTTATTTTTAGACGAAATACATCGTTTATCAGCAGAAGGACAGGAGATGTTATTTACCTTTATCGATCATGGATATTTCAGACGACTTGGTGAAACTGAAAACGAATCTACTGCTAATGTGTTAATTATTTGTGCGACAACTGAGAATCGTGAATCATCTTTATTAAATACCTTTAGTCGCAGAATTCCTATGACGATTACCATCCCTCCGTTACGCGATCGAACATATGAAGAACGTTTTTTACTTATTAAACGATTTTTCTTTGAGGAAAGTAAAAGAATAGGCAAAGATATTTATGTGAGTGCGAATTCCATGCGTTCCTTCATTTTTTATCAATGTCCTAATAATATTGGACAATTGAAAGCCGATATTCAGCTTGCTTGTGCAAAGGCTTATTCAGAATTTGTAACAGGCAAAAGAAACGAAATTAAAATTTTCAGTACAGATTTACAATGGTATATCAAGGAAGGATTATTCATCGAGAAAAAAACAAAGCATTCCATCCCCTTCTATGACCATCAATATATTTTTAATGTAACTGAAGGGTTATTGTCGAATATTTCATCTGCTTCTACTACTATTTATGATCAAATTGATCAAAAATACGATGAATTAAAGAAACGTAATGTAGATCATGCAGAGTTAGCAATTTTAATGGAAAATGATATTCAAAGTTATTTTACACATTATTTAAGTAGCATTAATAAAAAAATATCCAAAGAAAATTTACTAAAAATTGTTAGTAAAGATATTATTGCTATTAGCGAGAAAATAATTTCTTTGGCTGAAAATAAGCTTCAGCGAACGTATGATGAGAAGATTGTATCGGGCTTATGTTTACATATTCAAACTTTACTTCAGCGAATTAAAGCCAATAAACCAATCTATCATCCTAATATTAATAGTATAAGACAAAATTATAAGCAGCCTTTTAATGTAGCTTTAGAATGCATTAAATTAATCGAAGAATCATTTCAAGTAAATATTCCTTTTGATGAAGTGGCTTTTATCACGATGTTTTTTGTCGTAGAAAGTGACGAGCATTCATCTGCTCATACCAAAATCATTGTTCTTGCTCATGGAAATGGAATCGCAAAAGAAATGGCTAACGTGACCAATCATCTGCTTAACAATGATGCAGTTACAGGAATAGATATGCCACTACATGAATCGCCAAAGAATTTTCTTGATCGAGTAAAAGGCTATATCGGATCCATTGAGCCACCTACTGGAATACTTTTACTTATAGATATGGGTTCATTAGCATACATTGGGGAGATGATTGAAACCGAATATCAAATTCCTGTACGAGTATTGCCAATGGTTAGCACTGCACATGTACTCGAAGCCTCTCGAAAATCACAAATAGGTTATAGCTTAGATGAGCTTTATCAAGATGTGCGGAACTTAACTCCTTTCTATATGCAAACGAAAAAAGGACCATCTAATAAACAACAAGAACTAAAGTCCGTCATTTTGACTGCTTGTTTAACAGGAGAAGGTAGTGCAGTCGCCATTAAAACGATGCTCGAAAATTATTTGCACTATAATAAGGATTATTTAGATATTCTCCCTATTAGTATTTTTGATAAAAACGAATTACAAGCGATGTTAACGAAAATCTCAAAAGAGAGAAACATTCTTTGTATTGTTTGTAATTTTGAAATCCAATCACCAATCCTTACCTTTCATTTAAAAGACATTCTTTCGATGAAGGCAACGAAAAAAATTCAAGAACTGATTACCATTGAAGAAACATATAGTAAAATGGCAATTACTCTTGAAGAAACCTTGCAGATTAGTGGAGGAAGCGCTTTAATTACTAACATTCGTAGATCATTACAAGAGCTACAAAACGCAACAAATAAATTTGTTAATTTAGATAGCATGATTGGCATGGTGCTACACATCAGTTGTATGGTGGATCGTCTCCAAAAACAACAGCCACTTACAAGTTTTTCAAATAAAGAAGATTATATTAATAATCACTATCGTCTTTTTATAAAAACAAAGCAATGTCTATCATCACTCGAAACAAATTATAATATCACTATTCCTGACGATGAAATTTGTTATATCATTTACATTTTTATTAAAAATGAAGAAATCATCCATTCTAATTACTAAAAAGCCAAAAAGAATCGCAAATTAGCGTATTCTTCTTGGCTTTTATCTTGTTTTTTAAATGTTATATCCCGTTTTCTAAGTGTTCCTCATCTTTTCTGGGCGTTTCAACTTCTATCAATTTCCCGCTCCTCCAACAAAACAGAGCCATCACTCTTCGTGATGGCTCTGTTATCTTTCAAAATCTATTGATTTATTTTTAGATATTCAAATTGTATTAACTCACATTGTTCAGGTAGTTTAGCTTTCATTAAGATATCAAGTTCTTTCAACCTTTGAGAACAATAGGATGTTCCGCTTTGTAAAATGGTATCGATATAAGCTGGGTGGCACATAATTTCAACAGTTTGGCCATCCATTACTTTGTTTGGTAGCTCATCAAAATAATTCTCTGTAACTCCGCTATCGTAAAAATCAAATAAACCAATATCAGAGTACATTTCAACATCTTCTATATTACATACTCTCACCGGAAGATTATATTTTTTCGATAAACGACGTACTACCTGCTCAAGCTCTGGTAATGTATGAACATGGTGATGACTATCCATATGGTTAGGCTTCACTCCATAAGATAGAAACTTATGAATTTGTGCTTCCCACTCTTTCTCCACTTCACCGGGATCCATATCAAATTGATTCATTAACATCGATTGCGTTTTGAATTTCCCATTCTCTTGGATTAATGAACTTACACCTGTCTGAAGTAATGGTGTTCCTGCTGTTAACACAAGATGAATCCCTACAGCAAGCTCCTTATTTTCTGAAGCTAATTCAAAAGCATGATCTACCGCTGTCATATTCATCATCATTGTAGCTGAATTAACAACACCATATCGGTGAGCATCTATGATTCCGAAATTCGTTCCACGAGAGTAACCGAAATCATCAGCATTTACAATTACTTTAATCATTGTACTACCTCAATGCTATCACGATTAAATTGTGGTAAATACTCTTTATGAGCTTCTAACATTTCATCTAAAATTTTCTTTGCTACTACATCTGAAGGAACGAGAGGGTTAATGACCATAGCTAATAAAGCAGTTTTGTAATCTCCTGTTACTGCCGCTTCACATGTTACTCTTTCGAATGATTTAATTTGTTGAACAAGTCCTCTAACGGACACTGGTAAATCACCAATAGCAATAGGCTTTGGACCATCCTTTGTAATAACACAATTAATTTCAACAGCTGATTCATCCGGGATGCTTGCAATTGCTCCATTATTTTGAACATTTACAGGCTGAATATCACATTTATTATTATAAATCGACGTCATTAAACTGCAAGCGGCATCACTGTAATACGCTCCTCCACGCTTCTCCAACTGAGGTGGCTTAATATTTAAATTAGGATCTTGATATAACTCAAATAACTCAGCTTCTAGTTTTTTAACAACTTCACCTCTACAACCATTTTCCATAGCTGATTGTTTTTCTTCTTCTAACATTTCACTCGTTTTATAATAATAACGATGATATGGGCATGGTAAAGCTTGAAGAGCCTGGATAAATTCTGGCTCCCAATCTAAAGAAGCAATGTTTTGCATAGTCATTTTTGTCTCTTCGCTCGTTAACTTATCAATAATTTCCTCTGTGATTTCTTCTCCATCTAAATACACATGTAATCCATAAACCATATGATTTAAACCAGCAAAATCGATTTGCACTCTTTCTGCCTCGACACCGAGCATTTCTGCAACGTTCATTCGAATGTGAATTGGAACATTGCAAAGACCTACAACTCTTTTGAAATTTGTATAGCGAAGAACAGCTTCAGTGACCATACCTGCAGGATTTGTAAAGTTAATTAACCAAGCTTCCGGACATAATTCTTCCATATCTTTAACGATACCTAAAATCACAGGAATTGTACGAAGAGCTTTAAATAAACCTCCTGGTCCATTCGTTTCTTGACCGATTACATCATATTTTAAAGGAATTTTTTCATCTATAATGCGGGCATCAATTTGCCCTACACGCATTTGCGTCGTAACAAAATCTGCATCTTTTAATGCTTCCCTACGGTTTAAAGTTAAATGGATCGTCATTGGGATTCCTGCTTTAGCAACCATACGTTTCGCCAATTCTCCAACTATATGTAGTTTTTCTTTCCCTGTCTCTATATCAACTAGCCAAAGTTCCTCGATAGGAAATTCATGGTACCTCTTTATAAAACCTTCGATTAACTCTGGTGTATAACTTGAACCCCCACCAATTGTTACAACTTTAATTCCTTTACCCATTCCACTCACCCTTTCTATTTGAAACACGACTTAGGTTCTTTGGATGTATCTAAAAATTATGATAATTAGAGAAGGAAGAGAAGAAATATTCATTCTCTTCCTTCTCTATCTCACTACCATTCTTACAAGTATTTACTTTTCATCTTTTGCCATTTTTTCATGGAGAAAGATAATTTCTTCTGCTAATTCTTTCACTGTTATAGACGTCATCAAATGATCTTGAGCGTGTACCATTAGTATTGTAACGTCTTTCTTTTCACCACTTGCTTCAGCTTGAATAAGTGTTGTTTGTGTCCTATGTGCTTCGTTCAAATCTAATCTTGCAGATTCAACTTTTTGCTTTGCTTCTTCAAATTTCCCTTCACGAGCTAAATACATAGCTTCCATTACACTACTTCGGGCATTGCCACTATGAAGAATAAGTTGAAAAGCTATTTGGTCGAATGATAAAGACGCTGTCATGATGTCTCCTCCTTATTAAAGATATTGCTAGGTTCGTTACGCTGCCTGACCACCATCACCTGATTCTGTGATTTTCTTTTTATCCATTCGCTCTTGAATAAGCACGAATGGGAAATATATGGCTATCGATATGGCTAGATTAATAGCTGCAAGGATTGCACCCGATAGATGTCCCCCTGTTGCTAACCATCCACCCATTATCGCTGGGGTTACCCATGGAATATCAACTACGACTGGATGAACCATTCCAACCTGAATCGATAGATAAGAAATAATTGTTAATATAATAGGTGTACAAATAAACGGAATTAACCAAATTGGATTTAAGACAATTGGCAAACCGAATAGAACTGGTTCGTTAATTTGGAAAACCCCCGGTGGTAAACCAAGAGCAACCATTTGTTTTCGTTTTTTCGATGCAATCCATAAAGCAATTAACAAACCTAAAGTAGCACCAGATCCTCCTAAGAATACGAAAGCGTCGAAGAATTTACCTGCCATAATTCCATATTCACTAAGGTCTTTAACCCCTTTTGCATATAAATCCATATTTTCCACACCTGATTTAGTAAATAAAGGTGTTGTAATACCGCCGAGAATATTTGGTCCATGTAAGCCTAATGCCCAGAAACCATGAATTAATAAAGCAAGAACCACAGCAAATCCTAAAGAGTCTGCTGAATCTGTTAGTGGTGCTACAAGTATTTTTGTAATCCAATCTTGGAAATAAACGTCATCTACTAATTTACGGAATAACAATCCTACAATTCCAAAAATAGCAATAGTTAGCATTCCAGGGAATAATCTTGCAAATGATCTTGATACAGCTGGTGGTACACCATCTGGCATTTTAACAACTAAATACTTTACTTTTGACAAACGAACAAAGATTTCAGTGGCAAGTAACGCTACAATAATTCCAGTAAATAGTGCTGTTGCACCTGTATAACTTACAGGTAATAATCCATACATGTCACCTGTTATATCTTTTCCATCCGCTTGTACAGTTACTTTCGCAATTTGAGGTGTTAAAACATAGAAACAGGCTAATGCAATAAGCATTGCTTCAAAACCTTCATCTCCGTATGATTTTGCTAGCTTGTAACCAATTCCCACTACAGCGAAAACTGTAAGGAATGACATTGTACCCCAGTAAATATCTCCGCCTAGCTGTCTAAAGTTCTCTCCAAAAACAGCAATCATCATTTTTTCATAAGCTGGGATTGCTCCACCTAAGTTATTAATTAATACTGCAAAAGAAGCAATCATCGTAATCGCTAATATCCCAATAAGTGCATCCCTAATTGCCAACAAGTGACGTTGATTTCCAATCTTAGTAGCTGCTGGCATTATATACTTTTCCATAAATTTCATCATGGGTCATCATCCCTCTTTTCCATAATAATAAAGTGTTTATTATGCTTTCGTGCCCAACATAGCTATTGCTTGTTCTAACACTTTCTCTCCATTCATCATTCCATAATCCACTGGATTAATAGCGTCTACCTTAACCCCTTTCGGTTCTGCAAGCCCTTTCATCTTATTCAATAAAAAACGAACTTGAGGACCTAAAAGTAAAACATCCGCTTGATCCATGTTTGCTTCTGCTGCTTCTCCCGATACAGCCCATATTTTCGCTGTAACCCCTTTTGCTGCTGCTGCCTTTTCCATCTTCGTTACTAGTAAACTAGTAGACATACCTGCTGAACAAACTAATAAGATATTCATTAATAATGCCTCCTTTGTTTTTCAGTACATTTACCAAAATAAAATGATTATGAATAAATGCACGGTAAATGATTTCGAAAGAAATTTACACTTATTTCTATTGCAATTGCCATGCCAACTTTATATCATCTTCATTTTCATGAATTAAAATCCCTATTTTTCAACGTTTGTCTCATGTTTTAAATAGAGAAACTCGTCCTTCATTTTTACTGTTTCCCTATAATACCAGTAGTGTTCTAATGAAAAGATGCTAGTGTTTCGTTCATTTCATTAGTGTTTCGTTTTTGTGTTGTTTTTTTAGGATTGATGACTAGTGTTTGATTATGGAATAGATTTAAAGTACGATATATGAACAATTAGGCTTTAACTTACAAGCAGTATAAAAAAGATGAAACAATTTGAATATTATGGTTTCTCTTTTATCACTATAAAAACCTCTTTTTATCATTATTTCATTACGAACATACCTATGTAAGAAGGAGCGGACCATGGAAAATAAAACGCTACATCCTAACCAAATTCTTTTAATTCCTGAAATACTTCCTGAAAGCTTTTATAATCAACCAACATTAGAATTAGCTCAATCTCTTTTAGGCTGCTTATTAATTAAAGAAGATGAAGAGGGCTCAACAGCTGGCTTTATTGTTGAAACAGAAGCCTATATGGGAGCAAATGACCGTGCTGCACATAGTTTTAATAACAAGCGAACGAAACGTACTGAAATTATGTTTCATTCACCTGGTCACATATATACATACTTAATGCATACCCATTGCCTAGTAAACGTTGTTTGTGCTCCCAAAGATACTCCTAACGCGATCTTAATAAGAGCTATTGAACCTTTTGTCGGGAAAGAAATCATGAAAAAACGAAGAGGGATAACAGATTTAAAGAAACTAACAAATGGTCCAGGGAAGCTTACTAAAGCTATGAATATTACAATGGCTGACTATGGACAAACCTTTTTTTCTTCCTCTTTAACGATTTCAACTGGATTTACTCCATCTAATATTTCTGTTGGTAAACGTATTGGTATTCAAAATTCGGGTGAAGCAAAAGATTATCCTTACCGTTTTTGGATTTCAAATAATCCTTTTGTCTCTAAATAAAATGATATATTTATACAATGGTTAAAATAAAAAAAGTTGAATCCATCCTTTCGAATGTAGATTCAACTTTTTTTATTTAGTATTTCAATGGTAATTTTACTTGACCGATTTTCTCATAGTTGCTTAATTGATAAGCATTAATCCTTTTATTAGAAATTGAATATATATCGTTCTTAATAAAAATCATTCTTCGAATCATTTCATCATAATCAGGATAATCACGCTTTTGACTATCGTTAGCTAGTTTTGCTTTTTGAACTATGCCTTTTTCAGGAGTAATTTCATATATCATCGCTCCGTCGAAAGTTAGCTTCGTTTCAAAATTTTCTATTTCATCGTATACAGTGATTGGAAAACCAAATAAATGTTGATCCTTGTGCTGAAATAATGCTTTATGGTCATAAAGGATAGGAGATTCCACGCTAGCTCGGCCGATAATAACAGAATCTTTTTCTTTTGGATTATGAAAATCTGTAATATCAAATAAGGATATTTTCATTCCTTTATTTCTTACGTTAGGCTCTCCACCAAAGTTATTTTTTACTAATTCTGTGTGATATCCAAATCCAATTAAATGATTTTCATCATAAGGATGTAAATAAGTACTATATCCCGGAATCTTGAGTTCTCCTAATACCTTTGGTTTTGTTGGTTCGCTTGTATCTATGACAAATAAGGGATCAACTTGCTTAAATGTCACTATATACGCTTTGTCTCCCATAAAACGAACAGAGTAGATCCGTTCCCCTTTAGCTAAATTATTCACTTCTCCAACCTTTTTCATATTGTCATTTAATATAAAAAGAGCATTTGTTGAAGAATCTCTTTTCGTGATATCATGATCTTCTGTCGTCGCTACGCGAAAATGTCCTTTATGTTCATCCATAGAAAATTGATTAAGAACTCTACCTTCTACCTCACCCATGCTAGAGAACGTCATATTTAAGCCATCTATTTTAAATTTATATACTTCCGTATACGGTTGAGTGAAATTGTTTTTATTTTGGTCCCCATATTTCGTAGCGGCAATATACATATTTTCTTCAGACATATAGATATTTTCTCCACTGCCTAATAAAGTTTCTATCTTATATGGTATTTTTTCATCCTCTAAGTCGATTGCTGCCATATGAACGTAATTTGATTCATTGGACTCTGGCACATAACTTATTTGACTTACTTTCTGTTCGTATACCCCTTTTTCATTATCAAAAAATCGAGGAGTCATAACAGCTGTTGTATCTTCTCTTAGCATCCATAGATCTGGGTATTGGTTCGCTACCAAATATAAGAATTTTCCGTTTTTTCTAGCCGTAACATAGCTGCCTTCCATTGCAATTTCTTTCATTAATTTCGGTTTTGATGCTTCACTAATATTGTAAATGAAAACTTTCGTATAACCATTTAGCATGATTTTTTCGACTTTATCCTCTGTAGATTTCCCTCGATTTTCATCAAAACCATGACCAATTACCATTAACTTGTGCTCGGAAAGCATCAACTCACTCGGATAAAAGTTATTTTTAAAGTGGATAGACGATGTTAATTTTATTGACTTTGCTGGAACAGCCTGGGTAATAAATAATTGTTGATTACTTATCGTATAGATATATTTACCATCTGTTTTCACAACATCGCCTTCATCAATTCCCGCTACTTGTGTATTCGTTTGCGAAAAATCATTTGAAGTATTTGAAGTCTTTTCAGCTTTATCTTCTCTTGAACTTTGAAAGAACTCTGATTTTGCAAATGGCCTTTCTTTGTTTAAAAAAGATTTCATGTACTCTTGTAATTGCTTTTTTGATTGCATTTTCGGTAAAGTAGCTGCTACTGTAAATGCAAGCTTTTTTTCGCCCAATAGTGGTATTCCTATGCTTGATGTTATGTTATCAGAAATAGATAATTCGTAGTTTTTCGTTTGTAGATTAAATCCTTCTTTCGGAGGGGAAACAATCAACATCTTTCGATCATCACTAAGCTTATAAGTTATAGGGACTAACTTTCCTTGTTCATCCTTAACCTTTATTCTTTCAGAATTGATGCTTGAAGCCTTTATCGGATTCGAAAAAGAAATCTTCAAATTCGAATTCGTCAAAATTATTCTTTCTGAACCCTTTACCTGACTATTTGTAATCTTCGTCGTACCAAATTGCCATACACCCCAAAAACAAATTACTACTGCTGTAAAAATGCCTACGATCCACCATCCCTTTTTTCGCATATTCTCACTTCCATTTCCTGTTTACCAATTAGACGACAGAAAATTAAGAAAGTTACATCACGAAATATAGTAGCTTACTATATGATCTATGGTATTTAATTAATAATCATTTTTTCATACCTTCTAGTTATCTTTCATTTTCTCATCCAATCCTTTCATAAAGGTTCCAATAATACTTTCTAAAGAGTCCTCAAGGTCTACTTGATAATTAAATCCACCTTTTCTTTTTAAATCGACTAATCCATACAATAAGCTTCTTATTCCTCTTATAGTATGAATCATCTCAAATTCAGTTAATGAATATATAGACAACGCCTCTCTCATCAAACTGATAATAGCATCTCCTGAAACTTGAACTTTTTTTGATGATAAATCAGGAGTACATAAGGAAGCCTCGTACATTCCAGGATATTGATTAGCAAATCTTATATAAGCTTTTCCCATAGCTTGAATAGCATCAAAGCCTTTACTGACATCCAAAGTAGCTTCCTTTAGATGTTGAAAAAGGAGGTTAAATCCTTTAATTGCCATAACTTCCTTTACTTCTGTTAATCCTTTGACATGATTATATAAAGAAGGTGTTTTGACATGCAGCTCCCTTGCTAATGTAGCCATTGTTACTGCATCCATCCCTTCTTTATCAGCTATTTCAAGTGCTTTATTCGTTATAATCTCTTGATTTAACCCAGCTTGAGGTGCCATATCATTCCCCTCCCAATAGATATTTTTTAGCTTGATTTATTGCTTGTTTCATATTTTTCTCTGGTTTAGTCATGATATTTCCATGCCCCACTGCCAAAAGGGATGGCTTAAAGCTTAATAGATTTTCTGCTGATTGTATAGCAACTTCTTTATTCCACGTAGCCAAGGCGGGGAATGGAAAGCTTACACGCAAATTACCTGATACAGCTATTCCTCCCTTTGTCTGAAAAGCATCCCCAGCAATTAAACTGTTATTTCTAACATCCATAAACGCCATCATTCCTGGAGTATGGCCTGGTGAATGAATAGCTACCAAGGACCCAATTTGATTTCCATCATTTATTAACGTGTCAGGTCTCGTTTTCATTTTCTTTGGAAAACTCCCTTTAATCGGCATATTGCCTTCTCCCTCTTCTAATGATAAATCTCCTTCAAGCAACTTTAATTCTCGTTTTGGCAAAAGAACTTCCACATTAGGAAGTTCTTCTTTCAATCCATCAAGAGCTCCCAAATGGTCACTATGAGCATGTGTTAATACAATTTTACTAAGGGGTTTTCCTAATTTACGTGCCGTGTTCAAGATAGATTTTTTACAGAAAGGAAGAGCCGCATCAATTAAAGTAAAAGAATCTACTTCTTCAACTAAATAGCAATTTACAGGGAAAAAATGAGTCATGAAGGAAAGTTGATAAATCGTATTCATTTTAGTCAATCTCATAATTAGGCCTCCTGAAAACTAATGGTACTAGTTTTATTATAACTAACACCATTAGTTTTTCGAGTTTTTTCCAGTTGGATGTGAATCATTGTTTTTTAGGTTACGACGGCAAATAAAAACGCAACCTTATAACAAACGTCATAAAGTTGCGTCTATCTTGCTTGATTAATCAAACTGATATTTTTATAAAATCATAAATGGATTAAGCTAGCTACGATTCATTTAACTAATCTCTCTGTTTTACTAATTATATTTCTGAATGAAGTACTGAAAGAACTTTACTTACCTTTTCTTCATCAAAAGGATTCTCTAATGAGCCTCCTATTCTAACACCCGTACCAAAATGATATTCATCAGCTTTTAAGAATGAATGAACTTCAGAAATATTATCCGCTTGAAGTCCTGCTCCCACTAAAATTTTTGGTCCGTGCCAAACATCAGATAACGTCATGAGTTGTTGAAGCTTTTCTCTTCCTTCAACAGCATTAGCCATGCCACCTGATGTTAAGATGCGTCGTATATGCTTACTATATTGACAAAGGACTTCTAAACCATCTGCTTGATGATGTAATTCATCAAAGGCACGATGGAAAGTAATATCAAGATCAGGAACTAAATTAATTACTTTTTCTAAAAGTGATTGATCAATTTCTCCATTTTTCAGACATCCAAATACGATGCCTGTTACGCCTAACTCTTTTGCTATTATTAAATCCTCACGAATCACATTCCAATCACTCTCATCATATGTGAAATGATAACTATGAGGTCGAATCATAACTTGAATAGGAATGGCTACATTTTCTATTATACGTTTGATTGTTCCATAGCTTGGTGTTAATCCACCTTCTGATATGGCTGAAACCAATTCTAAGCGATTAATCCCTAATTTTTCAGCTATTATAGCGTCTTTTTCATTTTGCACAATACATTCTAAAATCATGCTATCCACCTTCTTTTCATTTTACTAATTTTCTAAGATGTCCAAGTTATATCGATAGCACCATCTTATGCTTTTCTCTCATTATTATAACCGAACAATAATAAATCGGTATATATTTCCGTAAAATACCAAATGCTATCTTCCTTAACTACATCTTTTTATCTTATACTGTTTTCGCATACTTTATTGTCGTGGAACAAGCTAGTAAATATAGACTAAATTGAATTCAGCTCCAGCCTTTGGGATCCCCAGCTGTTCTCCTCAGGAGTCTAGTACCTTACGATCCTATAGACCTTTTATGTTAGTTTTAACAACTATCTTTTAGAAAGCAGCTTCATCTATAACTCTCTTTATGACCACTGTTATCACTATTCTAGCTTTATATCAAAAAAGCATTATTTATCATAATACTATATAAAAAACAAAAAGCCTGCATCCATTTTTTAGAGGATTACAGACTTAGTTGTTCCTATACTACCATGTTATTTATAAAAGCCGGTTCACCTATAGCCTCCCCCGCTGCTTCCACAAGGAGTTTCAATCCTTACACTCTATATATGCGCCACCGAGCTTATTCAAAAACAACCATCTTTTAGAAAACAGCCTTTAGTAAAAAAACACAATCTCTATCATAATCCTCTGCAGAATTAAGTACTTTCTTTATATTACTTTATCTACTATTCTATTATGATTTATTCAGTAACTGGTTCACTATTTAAAAACTCATGCAATGCCTCTTTATTTTTTTCTATATCAATATCCAATACTTGTGATCTCCACTGATCATCTAGTGTGATATTTTCATAAGCACCATCAATTGGAATTCTTAATTTTTCAATCGTATGATCATCACTTGAGAAAAAGGATGCTAACACACTTAATAAAGTACCCGTTTTTATATTTGTTGTAATAAACGGCTGAACAGAACCTATCATTTGAGGCATTTTCATCATACCTTTAACACTGACGATTTCATCTGTTATAGCTTGTAGTACCTCATGCTGTCTCTCCGTTCTTCCAAAATCACTTTCTGCATCCTTTCGGAAACGTGAATAACCTAATAACTGTTTGCCATTTAGTCTTTGTACTCCAGGATGCAATGTTTGCCATATACCTTCAGACATTTCTTTCTTTACATTAATCTCAATGCCGTCTGGAAAAGCTGTATCAATTGCATGAATAAATCCATTAAAATCGACAATAGCTACATAGTGAATATCGATATCAAAAGTCTGTTTAAGTGTTTCTGTCAATAAACTTTCTCCACCCATTAAATAGGATGCATTAATCCGATATTTCTTCTCTTTACCAGGGATATTTAAATACATATCTCGTAAAAATGATACAAGCTTCGCCTTTTTTGTTTTAGTATCATATTGTGCTAGTAAAATAGAATCAGAATTAGAGGCTTCCTCACCACGGGTATCTACTCCTATTAAGAGTACATTCATCGTTCCTTCGAATGGATCTCCTTTAAAATCGAGTTCCTCTTTTTTTATACCAGTTGCTTTTTCTGCATCCTTATAACTACTGTAATACCCGTATGCTGCATAAGAAATACCACTAATTAAAAATATAGCAATACCTAGAATCGTTGATATAACAATCTTTTTCTTTTTTCTTTTTTTCGCTCTCCTTAATCTACTCATGAACAATCTCCGTATTTGAATTTTTAGAATAAACAATTACCTAGTTCTAATTTATCAAACAAGCCAAAAGTAGACAATATTTTCTCAAAAATCTATATAAACTAAATTTTACCTAAGTCTTAGTTACTAGTTTTTACAGAAGAAAAACCGTAATCTAATAGATTAATCGAATCGCTCCAAACATCATTTTTTGTCGAATGTAAAACAACAGCAATTACATTTTGATTCTTTCTTGTAGCTGATGAAACAAGACAATAGCCAGCCTCATCTGTATATCCAGTTTTCACTCCATTTGCACCTTTATAAAAATAATCATTATCATCATCTAATAATTTATTGCGATTCGAATATGTTAATTCTGAATCTCTATACATTTTTTGATTAACAATCTCTTGAAACTCTTGATGCTTCATTGCTTCAGATGCTATTTTTACTAAATCGTATGCTGTTGAGAAATGATTCTTATGATGAAGACCATGTGGATTCATAAAATTCGATTCATTTGCCCCTAATTCTTTCGCTCTTTTATTCATTAAGCTCACAAAATACTCCATAGCTTTCTTATTGGATAAGCCAGGCTTTTCTTTATTTGCAACATAAATTGCGATTGTTCGAGCAGCATCATTGCCAGATGGAAGCATTAATCCGGACAATAATTGTTTTAATGTTAGGGTTTGACCCTTTTGAAGATAAGCTGTACTTTCTCCTGACTCCTTTAAAGAAACTTCTTTACCCACCATAATAACATCCTCTAAATCTCCTTTTTCTATAGCTAATAATGCCGTCATAATTTTTGTGGTGCTGGCAGGATATAATTTTTCATGTTCATTTTTAGAAAACAAAACTTTTTCAGATTGTTGATTGAGAACAATTGCTGCCTCTCCTGAAATGTAGGGCTCATTCATCCCTTTTTGATAAATGGCTCTTTTCCACTCATTTTCTTTAGAAGAAACAAGCTCTTTTAAATTAGGAATTACACATATAATAATGGCGATGGCTATAACCCAAACGAATTTCGAATTTTTCATCATTTTAATTCTCCTCTTACATGAGTTCTACTATCATGATAGCCAATCAATCTTAAGAGAGATTAAAAAGAATCTTAAGAACTTCTTAAAGTTAATAAAAAGCATCATTCCTCATTCGGATAAGAACAATCGCTTACCTTCTTCACCTATCTTCTATATAGTGCAAAATATAAAATAACCTTATTGATTTCCACATGCAGGGCCGATGCACTTTCCTCGCTACATACAGTCCAGAATCTCGACTGTTTCTTTTTCTACTAACGTTCCTGTCATTTTCAATAATTTATAAAAATAAAGCGTATATATTTTTAAAGCATGTTACATTCAAAATGTACCCCACAAATTCAAATGAAGAAGGGATGAAGCGATCTATGACATTTAAAATTGAAACTCTCCCAAAATATCGCGTTGCATATATGCGACAAGTCGGTCCTTATGGACCCGCTAACAGTCAGGTAATGGAAAATTTAAAGGGATGGGCTAAAAAGAAAAATCTTTTTAAATCAGCAATAATATTTGGAATTCCACAAGATAATCCTGCTATAACACTTTCAGAAAATTGTAGATATGATGCTTGTATTGTAATCTCTATGGATTATCCATTAGAGGATTCTGTTTATGAAGGCGAACTTTCTGGTGGCGAATATGCAACCTTCCAAGTTAAACATACAGCAGAAGATATTCAAAAAGCATGGGCTGAAATATTTCCTGCTTTACACAATAGTGGATATCAAATTGATAACAAGCCCATTTTGGAAAGATACACGGACGATTTGGTTAAAAGCCATTATTGCGAAATATGTGTACCTGTTAAACCGTTATAGTTGATTAGTAGTTTTCACTTACGTAATACTTTATCATTGAGAAGAGCACGTGGCTTATTAAGCCAATAACTTCTTCAGCTTAGCTGCAATTGAACAAAACAAGCTATTCAAAATTCAATATCAATAGAGCCTTAGTACTCAATAAAAATACCAAAAGATATGAAGAGGAAACCCTATCCATACCTTTTGGCGACAATTTGTAAGTACCTAAAGAAAAATTCTTTAGGTACCTTTCTATTCATATATGAAAAGATTCAAGTATGGTTAGTAAAAACGGATGATTAATTTACTTCTAAGTGAAGATCTCCTGGTTTTACTTTTCCCATTAGTTTTAAAACTTTGTGCAAAATAAGTGTAATAATTGCTGGTAAGATCATTCCTACTGCTACATAAATGAAAAATACTTGTATGCCTTGTGATGTGACGATATTAATTGGTGCAATTAAAGAACTTAATCCCATTCCTCCCAATTCATAAGGAACCTGAAAATTGAATAGCATCGTTGCAATCGGTGCACTAATCGCTGCAGCAATTAAAGTTGGTACTAGATAAATTGGATTTTTAATTAAGTTTGGAAACTGAACCTTCGGTGTTACCACTGATTGTGCGAGGAAACCTCCAAGGTCATTGTCTTTTAATGACATTAATGTAAAGCCAACGAATTGTACCGTACAACCGATAAGTGCTGCTGCACTGGATACAGGATCTAATTGTAACGCAATTGCTAGTGCAGCTGAAGATGCTGGTGTCATTAATAATAAACTAAATACAAGAGCAAGAACAATTGAACCAATTAAAGGTGAACCAGAAACAGATTCTGTAATTTGTCCACTAATCCAATTTAATAATGGCGTTGTAACCTTTGCCAAACCAACACCTGCAATTCCACCAACAAAAATAGCCGCTAATGGAATAGCCATAATATCGAGTTTTGTTTTTCCTAGCATTCTTTTGCCTACATAGGTTGCAACAATTGCAGCTAACACTGCTGAAATAGGCTGTCCAGTCACAATCGTAATAGCACCCTCTGCGGTCCGATTAATCGCTGCACCACCAACAGTACTACAAGCCATTGCACTAAAGATAACTAATGAATTACCTCCAAGTTGATAGGCGATCCCTGCACCTAGCGCTGGAGCTAACAGTACTTTAGCCGCCCCACCAATTGTTAGAAACATCTCCCAATCTAAATAATTTCCAATTGATTCAAATAAAAGGCCAATCCCTAATGTTACTAATACGGCATTCGCAATTCCTGTTGAAGCCTTAAACATGCGATCAATGATATATTCTTTTCTACTCATCTTGTACCACTCCTATGCTGCATAAATATTCCGAATATTCAAACGTATGAATTCAAATAAAAAACCCTGACCATTAAGGACGGGAAATATATGCATCCCGTTTGAGCACTTCGCTTCATTCACTACTTCATAACAAGCGTAACCCAAACGTTTTTTAATATGTTAGAAACGCTTGAGCCTTTAGCATAATATGAGAGTTATAAGATTTATATTTTTACTGTTAAATCTTCTCATCTTAGGTACCTCTTTTCTATTTGTTATTTTGAAATACTAACACTTATTTTCTGAAAAAGCAAAACATTTAATCTATTTCAAAAGAAGATTTTTAAAACATAAATGTTTTTTGTATCAATAATTAGATGAATTTATTATCAAATATTCGCAACTCACCATTATATAAATATAAAGTTATAAAAAGTTTAAAATAATAATTTTCATTTGAAAAATCAGTCCGTCTTGCTGTGGAACATTATCACCTGAAATATTTAATCGCAGCCGCAACCCTTTCAAACATAAAATTTGTTACGTAGATAATCCTTATCAACCAGATGAGAAATTGATTTTACGCTCTGCTTGCTGCTTGTACGACTGCCGTAAAGATGGTGAAAAATGTTATATTTGTCCAAGATTAAAAGACAGCGAAAGAGCAGAAATGAAAGTCAAAATTCAAATTAAAGCTATAAGACCACAGTACACTGGAAGGTATTGTGGTCTTATTTTGCAAAAACATGTAAATGATCGTTTAGCATATTGTTTAAAAAATTTTTCACTACCTTGCATTAAATAATAGTAAATGTCATACTATAGTTAACTCAGTACTATACATTAAACAGTAGTTGCAGAAAGGAGGACAAAATTTGAATGTTCAATTCAAAAAAGGCGTTCTAGAATTATGTGTACTTGTATTAGTTAATAAAAAAGATCGCTACGGCTATGAGTTAGTTCAAAACATCTCAGATAGATTCCAAATATCCGAAGGGTCCGTTTATCCTTTATTAAGACGATTAACCAAAGAAGAGTATTTTACAACCTATCTTAAAGAATCAACAGAAGGTCCTTCGCGTAAATATTATCATTTAACAGATAGTGGTCAGTTATATATGAAACAGTTGGTTCAAGAATGGAAGGACTTCTCTTTAGCTGTAAATCAAATTATCGAGGAAGGTGAACAAAATGAATAGAAAACAATTCTTAAATGAATTAGAACGCTTACTCTCTTCTTTATCTAAAGAGGAGCGTGAAGATATTTTAACTGATTATAACGAGTATTTTGCCAACGGTTTAACAGAAGGAAAATCAGAGGAAGAAATTGTAGAAAAACTAGGATCACCCATAATTATTGCGAAAGAATTAGGAGTTAATAGTGGCTTGGATTTATCCGAGAATACAACAAAGAATTCTAGTTCATTCGGTTCTATCGTTGCTACAATCGCTCTCGGCTTCTTCAATCTCGTTTTTATACTTGGACCAGCAATTGGTCTTATAGGTGTATTATTCGGTGGTTGGGTAGCTGGTATTTGCTTAACAGCAGCACCTCTTCTTCAAGTTCTAAGCTTAGTACTCGGATTTAATGATTATTATCTCTTTGAATTTTTTGTCGCCATCGCTTGCTCTGGCTTAGGTATTTTTCTTTTAGTAGGTATGTATCATTTATCAAAAATAGTTTCAAAAGGTTTTAAAATGTATTATCGTTGGAATATTTCCATTGTCAAAGGAGGAATAAACCATGCATAAAAAGCTATTTATACTTGCTATTTTCCTTCTGACCATTGGAATTATTGGAACCGTTTTTACTGCTAAAGCTTATTTTACAAATATCGAACAACAAGATACACAAAAAATACAAAGTGATTCTATTCAAGTAATCAAACTTAACTCAAGCTATGGAGCTTTTGAAATTGTTGAAGGAACATCTGATGAAATTATTATAAAAACATCCCAATCAAATAAAGCAATGAAGCCAAAGGTCGAAATTAACGGAGATACATTACTTATAAAAACTTCACATAAAAACCAATTTCAGTTAGGAATCAATTTCAGATATAATGAAGACAAAATGTATGTGTATCTTCCAAAAAAAGAATTCAAAAAAATAATTGTAGATAATAGTGTTGGCTCTATTAAAGTGGCTAATATACAGGCTAAAAATCTTGTATTATCTTCAAAAACAGGCAGTATACAGATGAAAGATGTAGATGTATTAAAAACAGTTGCACGCTCACAAGTTGGCTCCATAAAGGTTTTCGGAGAAACCAAAAATCTTGTATTATCAAGTGAAGCTGGCTCTATTAAAGTAGATACTGACTCTTTACAACATCCTGGCTCAATCAGTAGTTCTGTTGGATCTATAAAAGTTTTTACAGATAAAAAACCAGAAAACTACATGATTACAGCGAATACTAAAATTGGTAGCACTTCGATTTTTGGTGAAGATACCAATACTTATACAAACGGCAATAGTCAGCATACTTTGAAACTAGAAACAAAAACCGGAAGTATCAAAGTAGAATAAAATTTAAAACAAAAGGGCTATCTAAAAAGTGAATCTCTATTCCTTTTTAGACATTCATATTACTATACAAAGTAGGCAATAAAGCCATATTGAGATAAAAAGACATCTAAACAGTGATTTTAAATCACCGCTTAGATGTCTTTAAACTTTATAATGATTTTGTTTTACACAAATTGCTTATCTTCTTCCTTTTTAAAAAAGCTCTTCATGGCGTGAAATACATCTGATTTCTGTTTTAAAATATAATACAAAAACTGTTCATTTTTAATATTTTTATACGCACTCATAAGTGTAGAATGACGATTGTATTGATTCACTTCTCCATAGCCAAACATATTCGATACCTTCATAATTTCTTCGACCAGCTTCACACACCGCGCATTATCGGATGTTAGGTTATCACCATCTGAAAAATGAAATGGATAAATATTAAATTTATCAGGATGATATTTCTCTTCTATAATTTCTAACGCTTTACGATAGGCAGAGGAACAAATTGTGCCGCCACTTTCCCCTTTAGTAAAAAAATCCTCTTCAGAAACCACTTTTGCTTCTGTATGATGGGCAATAAATTCAATCTCCACCGTTTCATACTTCGTTCGCAAAAATCTAGTCATCCAAAAGAAGAAGCTGCGTGCCATATACTTTTCCCAGATACCCATAGAACCTGAAGTATCCATCATCGCTAGCACAACCGCTTTTGAATCAGGTTTAATGACTTCATTCCATGTTTTAAATTTAAGATCCTCTTGAAAAATGGGATGAAAACCTGGTTTTCCATTAAGTGCATTCCGTTTAAATGCTGAAACCATCGTTTTCTTTTTATCAATATTACCCATTAAACCTGTTTTGCGGATATCGTTAAACTCAATAAATTCTACAGTATGCTCTGCGTGCTCTTTTCTTTTCAGATTAGGAAGCTCTAGTTGACTAAAAAGCGCTTCTTCTAGCTCTAATAAAGAAACTTCAGCCTCGTAATAATCTTCTCCAGCTTGATCTCCTGCTCCTTGGCCTTTCCCAGGTCCCTTTTGATTACTTGATCCATCTCTTGCTACAACATCGCCAACTTGACTATCTCCATCGCCTTGACCAACATGCTTATTCTTGTCATAGTTGTAGCGAATTTTAAATTCATCTAATGAACGAATCGGTATTTTAATGACATCAGTGCCATTTGACATGACAATACTCTCTTCTGAGATTAAATCAGGTAAATTATTATTAATGGCCTCTTGAACCTTTTCCTGATGACGTTGTTGATCATCAAATCCTTTGCGATGGAGGGACCAATCTTCTTTTGAAATAACATACTGATGGTTGCTGTTAACCGACATGCTGTTCCCCTCCTCTATGAAATTATTGAATGCAACTACTTAAACATCAGTCTTGTGAAACGACCCAACTACTCTATGCAATAGTGTGTATAAGATAAAATTTTTGGTTTCTTTATCTTATGCACGAATCTCTTATAATTTGCGAATTATTTTGACAATTGTACTTTTACCTACTTTTGGTCCTAATGAAAATCCTCGCTTAAAACAAGAAGTTCCCCAAACTTGAAACCAATACTACATATGCAAACAGTGAAACTGATCACACAAAAAAACAGACTTCATTTGTAAAACGAACGGATTACTATTCCATCTTCCACCAAAATATTTCTCTAATCGTCCATATACCAAAGTAAAAACTCTTTGTAATAGCATAAGGGCTTCTTAAAAACGATGAAGCATCATTTTTAAGATAGCCCTATAAAAATTTTTATAGATGCTTTTCTTGTATTGGATCAGAAATTAAATCCTTCTCTTCTCTAAGTTCTTTTGCTGTTTCCATCTGCTCCATTTGTTTGCCTAATTCTTTCACTTCTTCTAAATCTTTTGCCATCGAACTATTTTCTGGTACAAAATCTTTATTAAATGTTTTCTTTGGATTTTGATTCATATATCATCACTCCTTAAACATCTGTACCTTTAAAATACCCGATTCAAATAAATGTAAACATTAGTTTTTTTTACCTATTTAACAAACTGCCCACATATCTAAGTAGTTCATTTGCAGAAGTTGTATTGTAACCATGCTCATTTACTAATCGAGCGACTACTTCATTAACTTTCTTCAATTGTTCTTCATTTGGTGTTTTACTAGAAGTTGTAATTTTTACGACATCTTTTAAATCAGCAAATAATTTTTTTTGTATAGCTTCACGTAATCGATCATGCGAATTATAATCAAAACGCTTCCCTTTACGAGCATAAGCAGAAATTCGAATTAATATTTCTTCACGGAATGCTTTTTTGGCATTCTCTGAAATACCAATTTGCTCTTCAATAGAGCGCATTAATTTTTCATCAGGTGTAATTTCTTCCCCAGTTAAAGGATCGTGAAGCTTCGTTTTATTACAATATGCCTCAACATTATCTAAATAATTATCCATTAACGTTTTAGCAGATTCTTCGTATGAATAAACGAACGCTTTCTGTACTTCTTTTTTAGCAATATCATCGAATTCTTTTCTAGCTAAAGAAATGTAGTTTAAATATTTTTCTCTTAGCTCGTTCGTAATCGATGGATGCTGATCTAATCCTTCTTTTAAACTTCGTAATACATCTAATGCATTAATGGATGCTACTTCTTTTCTAATAATAGTCGAAGAAATACGATTTATGACATAACGTGGATCAATGCCTGACATTCCTTCATCTTGATGCTCTTTCTTCAATTCTTCTATATCTGCTGTATTGTAGCCTTCAACACTTTCTCCATCATATAGGCGCATTTTTTTAACTAAATCAATATCTCCCTTTTTCGGATCTTTTAATCGAGTTAAAATGGTAAACATCGCTGCTACTCGTAATGTATGAGGAGCTATATGCACATCTCTTACATCACTTTCTCTAATCATTTTCTCATAAATCTTTTCTTCTTGGGAAACTTGTAAATTATACGGAACCGGCATAACGATAATTCGTGAATGCAACGCCTCATTTTTCTTATTCGAAATAAAAGAACGATATTCAGTTTCATTGGTGTGAGCAATTATAAGTTCATCAGCTGAAATGAGCGCAAACCTTCCTGCTTTAAAATTTCCCTCTTGTGTCAATGAAAGCAAATGCCACAAAAACTTTTCATCACATTTCAACATCTCTTGAAATTCCATAATTCCTCGATTTGCTTTATTGAGCTCTCCATCAAAACGATAAGCACGTGGATCCGACTCTGATCCATACTCTGCGATAGTTGAGAAATCGATACTCCCTGTTAAATCAGCTATATCCTGCGATTTAGGGTCTGATGGACTAAAGGTTCCAATTCCTATACGTTTATCCTCTGATAAAAAGATACGCTCAACCATTACATCTTCAATTCGTCCACCATATTCTTGTTCAAGCTTCATAACATTAAGAGGTGATAAATTTCCTTCTATCCGAATTCCATACTCCTCAAAAAAATCTTCTCGTAAATGTTGTGGAATAAGGTGAAGAGGATCTTCATGCATCGGACACGATTTAATTGCATATATGGAACCAAGATCGCTATGAGAATATTGCTCTAATCCTCTTTTTAACATACTAACAAGAGTCGATTTCCCTCCGCTAACAGGACCCATTAACAATAAAATTCTTTTCCTAACATCTAATCTTTTAGCAGCTGGATGAAAATATTCTTCTACTAATCTCTCTAATGATTCTTCGAGACCAAACATTTGGCTATTGAAAAAACGATAACTTTTCTTTCCATTTACTTCTTCTATTCCGACATCCTTTATCATGTTGTAGACACGAGAATGTGCGGATTGAGCAATCCAAGGTCGCTCTTTTAAAAGCTCTAAATATTCTGCGAAGGTGCCTTCCCACTTTAACTTTTGCTCTTCTTCTCTATATCTTTCAATTTTTCTCAAAATATCCATAAAGGAACCTCCCCTAGTTTTTTCAGAGATGTTTCTATAATCTATGCACAACCAAGCATAATAATGATTAAAGAGTACTTGCTGATTTAAACAATCCTTTACTTAACATATGAAAAAGAAATAGCATGTGAACTTGTACGAAAATAGCCATAGTTTTCCTTTTATCGTAGCCGCACTTCCGATATAATGATTATATATGGAATAAATGGATATTTTAGGTGATTTTCGAAAAGGGGGAATTCAGTTGAAATTAACATTAATTATTTTAGTGAGTCTTACATTCTTAATCGCAATCTTTACTTCTGGTTATAATGATAAACCAAGTACTAAATAATTATTTTCTTCAGGCGCTAGCTACATACAAGAAGACAAGCTCTCATATTGAGAAGCTTGTCTTCTTTTAGTGTTGCCATTCACTATGGTTTTCAGATATTTCACTTAACGCTTGGCTCGCCTCGTGTTCATAGTTTTTTCTCACCGCAAGATCTCCAAGAGAAACCATTCCTACGAGACGATTTCCCTCTACAACCGGTAATCTCCGTATTTGCTCATCAGACATAATTTCAGCAGCTTCATCAATACTTGTATTAGGTGATATAGTAACTAAGTTTTCACTCATAATATCGGTAACCTTTGTTGAACCCGGACGTTTACTTCCTACTCCTCTTATCGCTATGTCTCGATCTGTTATCATCCCTAGTAGAATACCCTCTTCACAAATTGGTACTACACCAATCCCGTAATCCTTCATCAGAACAGCTACCTCATATACATTATCTAAGGGAGTGCAATAATGAATATTTGTCGTCATTACATCTTTAACTGTTTTCATCTGTCATCTCTCCTTCATACCTATACCTATCATGTATTTTTTTCTTGTTATCCAAAATTATACTAAGAACATCACTAGCAAGATGGAAACAAGATATAAAGGGTCAAAATACAAGATGCTATAACAAGGCGAGGTAATTGACAAATACAACAGCCAAAAGAAACGGATGTCTGAAAAAGCTAGGCTTCTCAAACATCCGCTTTTATATGGTTAAACTGAATTTTGTGCTTTTTCTAATGCTAATCTTATTCCAAATCCAATAAGAACAATACCAGTAATGCCTTCAATTCCTTTTTGAACAATAGGCTTCCTCATCCATTCACTAATTTGAATAATTAAAGATACATAAAACAAATACCATAATGCTGACAAAGCAATAAATGTGATTCCCATGATAAGAAAAGGAATCAAAGTATCTCCTTTTGGATCAACAAATTGTGGGAAAAAGGTTAAAAAGAAAATTGCTACCTTCGGGTTTAAAATATTCGTAAAAAAACCTTGTTTAAAACAGGATACATGATTATTCACTTTTTCAGCTTGAATTTCTACAGCCTGCTCTTGTTTTCTCAAAGCCCATAATGTTTTAATTCCTAAATAAATTAAATATACCGCTCCTACATACTTAAAAATAGAAAACAAAAAAGAAGATTTCACAATGATTGCAGATAATCCTACTATGGCTGCCAGCGTATGAATCATTAACGCACAACATATACCTAGCGATGTTTTAAAGCCACCTACCTTCTTCATAACTAGCGTATTTTTGGTGACAACAGCCGCATCAGGTCCAGGTAAAAGAATTAAAAAAATACACATAAGAACAAATACAAAATAATGATTCATAATTACATCTCCATTTATCTAAAAATTCAGTATTTTAAATTTAACATATATTTATAACAATGTGGACTTAAGATAATAATAAATTCCTGTTCACTGTTTCACAATTTTATTCATAGTAAACGCCATCTAGGCGAAAAGCATAAGGATTAGAATCTACGTGTAAGGGGGGATCAAATCCGATACTCATAAAGTAAGCGTCCTGAAACGGAATTCAACTGAAACCTATGTTGATAGACAAAGTATGAAAATACAACCTTCATAAAAAAGCACATCTATTCAATAAAGAAAAGACATGCTTTTAATTCATCATTTCAAATGAATATAATTTTGTTGACGTAATGCTTCATAAACGAGAATTGCTGCTGTATTAGACAGGTTTAAAGAACGAATATTGTCATTCATCGGTATACGCAGGCAATGTTCTAGATTATTTTGAATCAGTTCTGGAGGTAATCCTTTTGTCTCTCTACCAAACACGAAATAATAATCCTTAGAAACGTCACTATAATCAAATGTTGTGTACGTTTTTTTACCGAATTTCGTTATATAGAAATATTCGCCGCCTTTAGTACTTTCAAAGAAAGCCTCTAAATTATCATGATAATGGATTTGGACAAACTCCCAATAATCCAATCCTGCTCTTTTTAGCATTTTATCATCTGTTGAAAAACCAAGTGGACGGATTAAATGCAAAATTGTATCCGTTCCTGCACAAGTTCTTGCTATATTACCAGTATTTGCAGGTATTTCGGGTTGAAATAATACTACGTGTATTGCCACCTTATATGTTCACCTCTAAAAAATATCTTCAATTCATATCTTATAATTATATCATGCTTTTCTGATTCGGTCTTATTCATCGCCTACAATTGTAAAAAATCGATATTGGATGTTTGGTGTATATGCTGTTGAATCTTCATATGACCAGTACCTTAAACGACTATTCGTCGTATGCGCATTAACGAGTGGCATCCCTTCTGCATCCTTTCCTGTTACAATTGTTGTATGATTAAAACGTCCATCACCTTCAAAATCATAACAAATGACATCACCTAATAACAATTTCTCAGGAGAATCTACTTCAATGGCTTTTAATCCTGTTTTTGAATTAGATAAATACAAAACAAATGCGTGAGCCACTGCCCAGCTATAACTCCAGTTATTTCTGTTATACCACCAACCAGCTGAACGATTCGGTGCTCCTCTCATGGGTGCTTCGCCAGCTAGTAAACATTGCGAAATGAAGTTTGTACAGTCGTTCTCGAACATCTCAAATGAAGGATTGAACTCATTCCACCATGTTTCTGCATACTGAACGGCCCTTAATCGATCATAATAAAAGGGAATACGTAAATCTGTATCTTTCCTCCATTTTGCAGATGATTGTTCCTCAGAAAACAGTAAAATGACTTCTTCATCTTCCACTAATGTCTCTCTATCAAAATAGGCCTTACGCTCCTCCATTTCTTCTTCGATATAAAATTTTTGATTTTGCTTAATAAAAAACTGCCAATGAATTGTATAATTAACACTTGAACGTTCATCTGCTGAGTGATGAGAACGAATGGTTCCTCTCGCCTTTACATATACAATTTGAGCATTTCTTTTTTGAAATAAGTTGGATTTCAATTCCACTTTAGTACAACTAAGAGAAGTAGAATCATCAACATATTCCTGACAACGTTTTTGCAAATGCTCCTGCAGTTGTTTTTTCAAGTCTTAACCTCCTTTTTATGAAAAACCATAACGATTCACATATGTTGAAGAATTGAAGCAATGCCAATCCATATCATAGGATACACCTCTGTCAATCAAATACGAATCGCTATAGTTAAACAAACATCGTATTGAACGAACAAAAACATAAGAGCAAATAACTTCATAATAAAAATATATGAAAGAAATGAAAAAAAATAAGCAACAGAAGTAATTATCTGTTGCTTAACGTCTTTTTAATTTCCTCTAATACGGTTTCATCCTTTTCAGCTAACAAAGCTCTCTGTAATACATCGTCTGCTCTTTCAGATGAAATCTTTCCAATTGTCCAAGCTGCGATACCTCGCATATCAGCACGTGGATCTTTTCTTAATACTTCCTCTAATGCTTCAAGTGATTCTTCCTCTTTAAAATGTGCTAAAGCGATTATGGCATTTCTTTGGATAATTTTCTTTCCTCTCCACGCTCCAGATAAATGACCAAATTGCTCTTTAAATTGACGATTACTAAGCGTTAGAAGTGGTGTTAGCAATGGCTTTGCAATTTCAGGATCAGGTTCCATTTTTTCATGATAATGAAAATCTATTCCTTTATTTTTCGGACATATCGTTTGGCAACTATCACAGCCATATAAGCGATTTCCGATTTTTTTTCGAAGTTCTTCTGGTATAACCTCTTTTGTTTGAGTTAAAAAAGCTATACAACGCTTCGCATTTATTTGTCCGCCTTCAATTAACGCTCCTGTTGGACAGACATCTAAACATTTCGTACATGAGCCGCACTGATCTTCTAAAGGTTCATCTGGTTCAAGAGGAAGATTGGTAATCAATTCACCTAAATAAACATAAGAACCAAATTCTGGTGTAATAATCGCACAGTTTTTCGCACTCCAACCTATCCCAGCTCGTTCTGCAACAGCACGATCTGATAATTCACCTGTATCAACCATAGATTTTGTACGCACATCTGGAATTTTATCCAATAGATATTGTTCTAGCATCTGTAGCTTTTCTTTCACTAATACATGATAATCTACTCCCCAGGATGCTCGACAGAAGATTCCTCTTCTTTCTCCCTTTTTGCCTTGTATATGCTCTTTCATTTTAGACGGATAAGCTAATGCAATCGATATAATCGACTTTGGTTGATCAAATAAAAGGGAAGGATCTGTACGTTTATCCAAATCTGGTTCCTCAAACCCCGACTGATAATTCAATTCCTGTTGTCTAATTAATCGATCCTTTAATTCAACGAACGGATCAGCTGTTGTAAAGCCAATTTTATCGATTCCAATTTGTTTACTATATTGGATAATATCATACTTCAATTGTTTATAATCCAAGAGTTTACCTCCTTTCTAAATAGGATAATATGGTAAAATATATAAAAAAAAGCAGTTATCGCTCTTTATAAATTCACAAATATTTATCAATAAAAAGGACTAACTACCAAAACCATAGGAGATGATCCCTTGACTATCCAAATTGACTCTATATTAAAAGAAAAAATTCCAGACTTTAAAATAGCTGCTATTTACTATCACTCTATAACCGTAAGTGATTCTCCTCAAATGTTAAAAGGACGATTGCAGATGTTTCAGGAATCTCTATATTTTGAAACTCAGGAAAAAGAATTAATGGATTTTCCAGGTTTAAAAGAATGGAGAAATGTTTTTAAATTAGCTGGAGGTGACCCTTCTCGTTATCGTCACTCAGCTGAAGCTTTATACCGCCGAGTAAAAAAACAGAACTATTTACCTTCTATACATACAGCTACAGATATTAATAATTTCTTTTCTTTACAATACGAATGTCCCCTAGGCATTTATGATTTAGCACATATCCAGGGAAACATTGTATTTACTATCGGTAAAGAAACTGATGAATATTTAGGTATTAACGAAAGAAATAATACCATGAAAAACATTATTATATCAAAAGATGAAATTGGAGCCTTCGGAAGTCCTTATGTCGATTCTAAACGAACGATTGTTACAACTAGTACAACAAATGCTATTCAATTTATTTATTTACGACCTTCTTTATCCTTAGAAGAATCTGAAAAACTAACAGAATCTTTGATGAACATGTTATTAAGCATACATGGAGGAGAAGGAAGCTTTACCATATATCGCTAATACAAAAACTATACAAAAGGATGCCTTCTCTTCCATATAGTAAGGCATCCTTTTATTTCATAGTAAAAAAATTTTGTCTCAAATTCCTTGTTTAATAGTATTTAAAAACATAAATAAACGCAATGCCTCGTTCTCCTATGTAACGAAACACTGCGTTAGTAGCTATGTATGGAGCGGGTGAAGGGAATCGAACCCTCATCATCAGCTTGGAAGGCTGAGGTTTTACCACTAAACTACACCCGCATATATTTTTGTCGAAATTTGTAACAACAAAATTGATTATATACCTTTTCAAACCTTATTGCAAGTAGTTTTTAAAAAAATATTCATAAGTATACCTTTGTTTTTTCACATATCGTATACTTATGAATCTTCCTCTTTACATCTCTATTTTAAAAGGCAATTGTACCTAATAAAGCTCCTATTAAAACAATTTTCCACGGTGCCAACTTCCAAAAAACGAGACATGAGTATAAAATAATTACTATAATAAAATCTAAATTATTTTGCACTGTACTCGTCCAAATAGGGTCATATAAAGCAGCTAACAAAATTCCTATAACGGCTGCTCCGATTCCTTTAAAGGCTCCTTGAAATAGTGGTTGATTTCTAACTAGTCCATAAAACGGTAAGGAACCTACAATTAATAAAAAGGCTGGTAAAAAGATGGCTAGTGTTGCAATTAATGCCCCCATCACACCTGAAATCATCATTCCTAAATAACTTGCAAATGTAAATAACGGTCCTGGAACCGCTTGTGCTAATCCATAGCCTGCCAGAAATTCCTCTTTATTCAGTAATCCCGTTGGTACTACTTCCTGCTCTAGTAGCGGCAAAACAACGTGTCCCCCGCCAAACACAAGAGAACCTGCTCTGTAAAACGAATCGAAGATAGAAATCCAGGTAAGATCAAAAAACTTATTTAATACTGGAAGCCCAATTAATAGTGCGAAAAAGGAAATGAAAGCAAGCATCCCAATTCTTTTGCTTATCGGTATATGGAATGTTTCAGTGAAAACATCTTTTTGATTTCTAAAAACGAAAATCCCTATGCATCCTGCTATGGCAATAACAATGATTTGTATAAATGGTAAGGGAAACAACAATATCATTGCAGCTGCCGCGATGGCCATTGCAATTTGAACTCGATTATTTGAAATTTTTTTTGACATATCCAATACAGCTTGGGCTACAATTGCTACTGCGACCAACTTTAATCCATGAATCCATCCCATACCAGAAAATTGATATATACCAAATAAATAAGCAAAAAATACCAAAACAAGTACAGATGGAAGTGTAAACCCTAAAAAAGAAAGAACTCCTCCGTAAATACCTCCTCTAATCATTCCAATTGCCATACCAACTTGACTGCTAGCAGGTCCAGGTAAAAATTGACACAAACCAATTATCTGCATGTATGTATCTTGATCAAGCCACTTTTTCTTCTTCACATATTCATTTTGAAAATAGCCTAAGTGAGCAATCGGCCCTCCAAAAGAAGTAAGTCCAAGTTTCAATGATACAAGAAAAATTTCTAAATAGTTTCTAACTTTCATTTTCCTCCTTATAATCTTTACGTGTTAAAAAACACAATTTTTCTTATTATATATGAGTCTATACATACAAAAGGAAAATCACTCGATTTTTTACAAAATCTTAATAAACCGAATTCATAAAAAAATTTCCATACTAAAAACACCGAATCGCCATAAGATCCGGTGTTTTTTAGAAATTATTTTTGTTGTTCTTTTAAGAATGCAACGTCTGGCTCATTTCCAAACCAATCCTGATAAATTTTTGCATACTCACCATTGTCAAACAAAGTATTTAAAGCTTTATCGAATTCATCTTTAAGTTTAGTTTCACCTTTAGGGAACATAAATCCATAAAATTCTGACTCAAAAGTTCCTTTATCTTCAATTACAACTAGTTTATCTTTAGGGTTATTTTTAGCATATTCCTCAACTACAGCATTATCAGCTACTACAGCATCTGCTCCACCCTTATTAAGTTCCATTATTGCTAAATTATTATTCTCAAATTTTTTAACATACTTGCTATTTTTACCTAATAGTTTTTCAGATACGATCATACCTGTTGTACCACCTTGCACTGCTACATATTTCCCTTTCAAATCAGCAGCACTTTTAATTGGACTACCTTTTGGTACAAGGATTTTTTGAGATGCTAGGAAGTATGGTACCGTAAATTCATAAGACTGTTTACGTTCTTCATTAATCGTAATAGCACCAATAGCTAAATCTGCTCGTTTATCTTTTACTTCAACCATCATTGGATCCCAACCAACATGATCGATTGTTACTTTATATCCAGCTTCCTTCGCAACTGCTTTAATTAAATCAACATCAAAACCTTTAATTTCATCTTTGTCTCTATATTCCATAGGAGCATATTCGGCATTTGTTACAATACGTAATGTTTTATCTTTACTTTCACTACCACTCTTACTACCGCTTTCTTCCGACTTACCACAGCCGCTTAATACAACTAAAAAAGCACATAATAGCATAAAACTAATCGTCAACTTTTTCATAGACTTATCTCCCTCAACTAGAAGTTTTTATTTTCTGATTTTTATATATTATATACGCTCGTTCATTTTTATTCAATATTTTGTATAAATATTATTTTTATAAAATTTAGAAAATCATATACTACAGAGGCATATCATAATTAATAGGATGATTGAAAATAAAGCTCCCCTCCTTATACCATATATTCAACTCTTTCAAATAAACGAATCAAAACTGTCGTAACTTCAGCATTAAATATTTTTTAAACATAATGAAAAAAAAACAAAAAAGAGGCTGTCCAATGAGTAACAAGTGATGGACACCCTCTTACATTTTAAGTTATTTCCAAACCACTCCTTCTATTAACCAAAAAGGAAAATAAAACAAAGCATGAAAAATCAGCTTTTTTAGAAAGTCAGAGCACTCACATAAATCGTATCCATAAAAATGCAGATCATATAAAAAGGAACCTCTGAAAAGTAATAAAATATCCCTTTTCTAGAGGTTCCTTTTTATATGTTTATACTTATATTTCTATCTCAAACACTTTCCATCCATCGATTACTTCTTTTGCTTGCTTTTCCTTCTAGTTCTTCAATAAATTGTTGACTATATTCTACTATTTTCAGTTTATCATGGTCCATGGAAGCCACATGATAAGAGTTCTGTAATATTTTTAATTTCTTCTGTAAAGAACTGATATTTTGAAGAATAAAATCAGTATTTTCAGGTGGCGCAACATGATCTATTGCAGATTTTATTCCTAAAACTGGACAATGCACCGTTGGTATTACTTTTTTTGATATATCCATTATTTTTTGTAGTTCATGAACCGCTTTTATGGGTACTTTTGAATAGGTTATTTCGTAAACATTTGCTGCCTTAATATCAGGTTCCCCTTCAATTATATATCTAGGACTGGTTCTTTCTCTCAAATAATCATAGGTAGGTACAGATAAAGCAGCATTAATAACTATAATTCCACTAATATCTTTGTGTTTACTTGCTAGACATAACGCTAGAGCTCCTCCCATTGATTGCCCCAAAATATAAATATTTTCACATGTTTGCTTCAATTGAAAATAGCCCTTTTCTAGCTCGTTGAACCAATCTTCATGAGTACATTTTTCTAAATCTAAATAATGTGTACCATGTCCCTTTAATCTAGGGGCAAGTACTGTATAGCCATATTGCGCCAAGCTTTCTCCCACATATTGTACACTTTGTGGAGTACCCATGAAGCCATGTGAAATGAGAACACCTATCTCATTACCCGGATGAAAAAATGGCTCTGCTCCCTTTATTACATCAAAGTTTTCTCTCATATCGCTCATCCCCTTACCATTTAAATTTAGCTCCTCTTGATTTTCTGTAATTCATTATGAATAGCGCTCCAAGACCGTTTTGAATAAAAAATAGGAATAGACTGTTCATTCGCTCTTTTTTTAATATTGGTTGATAAATTATGGTTGATATAGTCTGTTAAAACTAAAATTAAATCAATATTAGAAGGTATTTCCTTTCGAACCATCTGAGTTTTTCTTCCATTTATATGAATGATTTCTGTAAAACCTTCATTGCACAAATTTTCAGTTATTTTACCTAAATAATCTCCACCTACAACTAATAAAGATTGCATGATTATGAGTTCTCCTTTTCAAAGACTGTTAGATATTTTCTAGTTGCCTATTCAAAGTAAGATATCATGTTATAATTCCATATTAATCATATAATTCATATAAATCAAGTATGAATTAAAATAAAAAATTTTTAGAATCCATATATATATATATGTGCTTCATTTATAATCGCACATTGAAGCTTCGGATATGTCGATTATTAGGATGATATGGAAGCCGCTTTTCAAAGTCAAATGGGCTCTACAATAAAATCAATTTCTTATGTAATGATACTTGTTGTCATTATGACCGTACTTGCTGTTAGCTTAATCTTATACCTTATCATTAAAACAATGATTATTAAACACAAAAGAGAATTGGGTATTTTAAAAGCGCTTGGTTACACTACTTTCCAACTCATAACACAAATCACCTTGAGCTTTTTACCTGTTGTCATCGTGGGAGTTTTATAGGAGGAGTTTTTGGTACTCTATTTTCTAATTCCATTCCTTCCATCCTATTCTCTGAAATGGGCATATTTAATTCAGTCTTCTCAGTCAATATTCCGTTCATGATTGCCTTATGTATTGGTATTATAGTATTGGTATTATAGTATTGGCTTAAATTGTATCTATGTTGGTCACTGGACGAATTAAGCATATTTCAGCTCACAATTTGATTACTGAATAATCTATTTAAAGCTTTAGATACAAGGATTACTCTACTTCTAAAGCTTTTATTTATTCATCTTATAAACTTCTATGCAGAAACTCGCATTTCTAACTATAGCCTAATACTCAATAAATACCATTTAATTTCCAAAATCTACTTGCACATCTTCCAAATACATGCTATTTTAATTAATAACTCGAAACAACCATATATTTACACTAGGGGATCCCTTGATAAGGGCTGAGAATAAAGTAGTTTACTTGCAAACCCTCAAAACCTGAACAGGTTCGTACCTGCGTAGGGAAGTGCTTAAGGCTTTTTTGGACTTATTTAAGGACTAATTCGCACAACCACTTTCCTACTTATTTGGAAGTGGTTTTTTATTATGAAATGAATAGGAGCAAGCATTATGAAATTAATTGCCATAACCGATGACAAGCATTCTGTACATGAACTATCATCAATCATTTTACAAATAAAAGATCGAATTGACTTTATACACATTCGAGAAAAATCCAAAACGACTAAGCAACTTCTTAAGTTATTAGAGCTTTTAATAATGGGAAACCTCCCAAAAGAAAAAATCGTCATGAATAATAGATTAGATGTTTCCTTACTAATGGATATTCCAAATATTCATTTACCTTCATATGGACTACCAGTCAAAAAAGTAAAGCAAAAATGTCCTCATTTCACTGTAGGGCAATCTGTTCATACTTTCAAAGAAGCCACAGAAGCTGAAGCAGATGGTGCTGACTATGTTTTATATGGTCATTGCTTTGAAACAAAGAGCAAACAAGGGAAAACTCCTAATGGATTAGAAACTCTTCGTCAAATAAAAGAGAATCTATCCATTCCCGTTTTTGCTATTGGTGGTATTACACCAGAACGCATACATCAATTACAGCGTATTCGAGCGAACGGAATAGCTGTCATGTCAGGAATTTTTTCAGCATCAAGTCCAACAGATTCCACTAGTCTTTATTATAAAAAGTGTAAAGACAACATATAAGAGATAATGAATTTTGGAATTTTTGTAATTAGCATAAAGTCCCTTATACATTAACAGTCTGAAAGAATTCTATTTTTCAGTCAAGCATTATATAATCCGCATCATTCTACAGCAACTTATCCGATAAAAGATTTGCTAGAAGCTTTTCAAGAAACTTTCTCTGATAAAAGGAGGTGAAATGATGTATATCACTCTAAATGGAAAAATAGCAGAATTACCTCAAGAAGTACTCTCAGTCCAACATCTATTACAGCATTATCAACTAGAAAATCGAATTGTCATTGTAGAGTTAAATAAAGAAATTGTAACCAAAGAAGCCTATGATTCTGTCACGCTTAACGAACGTGATACTGTAGAAATTGTTCATTTTGTAGGAGGAGGATGATTATATGTTAAAAATAGCCCATCATTCATTTCAATCAAGACTTTTACTTGGCACAGGTAAATATCCATCATTTGAAATTCAAAAAGAAGCAGTTGCCGTATCTGGTGCTGAAATTTTAACATTCGCCGTGCGAAGAATGAAAATCTTTGAAGAAAGTCAGCCCAATTTTTTGGAACACTTAGATTTGACTAAATACAAATTATTGCCTAACACTGCCGGAGCAAAGACCGCTGAAGAAGCAGTAAGAATAGCTAAATTAGCTAAAGCTTCTGGTTTATGCGATATGATAAAAGTAGAAGTAATCGGCTGTGATCGCTCCCTTTTACCTGATCCTATAGAAACGTTAAAAGCATCAGAAATGCTACTAGAAGAAGGTTTTATAGTTCTTCCCTATACATCGGATGATGTTGTCTTAGCGAAGCGACTTGAACAACTTGGAGTACATGCTATTATGCCTGGTGCCTCCCCAATAGGTTCGGGTAAAGGTCTAATGAATCCATTAAATTTACAATTCATCATTGAACAATCTTCTGTTCCAGTCATTGTTGATGCTGGTATCGGTTCACCTAAAGATGCTGCATTCGCTATGGAATTAGGAGCCGATGGGGTCTTATTGAATACAGCTGTCGCGAATGCGAAAGACCCTATAAAAATGGCTATCGCTATGAAACTAGCAATCGAGGCAGGACAATTAGGTTTCGAAGCAGGAAGAATACCAGAGAAAAACTATGGGGAAGCAAGTAGCCCTATAACAGGAATGGTGACATCTTGATAAATCGTTACGCTAAGCAAGAACGATTTATAGGTAGGATTGGTCAAAAGCAAATACAAGAAGCACATGTTTTAATTATAGGAGCTGGAGCACTTGGTTCAGCAAGTGCCGAAATGTTAACAAGAGCTGGTGCAGGTAAAATAACCATTGTCGACCGTGATTATGTAGAATGGAGTAATTTGCAAAGACAGCAATTATATACAGAAAGAGATGCAGTTAATAAGCTTCCAAAAGTGATAGCTGCTAAGGAACGATTGCAAAGTATAAATAGCGAAATTGATATAGTATCGTGGATTATGGATGTTAACACATTAAATATTGAACGCATAATAGCTGGTGTAGATCTCATCATCGATGCAACAGATAACTTCGAAACCAGATTAATTGTAAATGATGCTGCCGTTAAACATAACAAACCCTTTGTTTTTGGAGCATGTGTCAGCAGCTATGGTTTACAATTTACGGTTATACCTGATAAAACTCCATGCCTACACTGCCTTATTGATCATGTGACAAATCAGCAAATGACCTGTGATACAGTCGGTGTCATCAGTCCTATTGTTCAACTTGTTGCTTCATATCAAGTAACACAAGGTTTACAAGTAATAACGAATACATTTTTTGACCCTATATTAAGATCTTTTGACATTTGGAAAGGAGAAAACTCAGCAATCAATATCAACAGTTTAAAAAAGAAAAACTGTTTAAGCTGTGGTGATGATAGAACATATCCATTCCTTTCCATGAATTATTCAACAAAAACAGATATTCTTTGCGGACGAGATGCCGTGCAAATTCGACCAGCTGCTGAACGTCATATATCCATTCAAAGTGTATATGAACGGGTACAAAATATCATATCCGATTGTGTTATGAATTCGTATTTACTTTCTTGCTCAATCGATAGAAATCGAATTGTACTTTTTAAAGATGGCAGGGCGATTATTCATGGAACAAACAATCCTGATGAAGCTAGAGCTCTCTACAATAAAATCATGCAATATAATACATAATGAGAATATCCATACATGAATCTCTAAAAACTGTATCCTATTACTTAAGTAATTATGGCTACAAGCTTTTAGAGATTCATCGCTATCATTACAACTTTACTTATCCTAAAATTCAAAAAATATAACAGATACCCTCACACCCATTAATTAAAAAAGAACTCTCCATCTTCAAATAAAATATATTCTTCCTTTAGCTGCCCATCTAATGTTAAATAATCTAAAATAATTTTTAACGGTTCCCTAGAATCCACTACTTGTGTACCACATATATTAATTAAAGGTAATTCTCTATCATCTCTCATACATGTAAGGTTATATGAAAGAACCTCGCCTTTTTCAACATGTTGCTCTTTAAATACTTGAAACTCTTGAAACTCTACCTTTTTTTCATTTTCAAAAATCATCATAGCAATTGTCTGAAATTCAGGAAAGAAAGATTCACCAAAAAATTGATTCATTTCTTTAGTCGTTTTTCCTATATAGATAGATTCATTGTTACTCATTGGAACATCTCCCTTTTTCAAATAAAAAACCTTAACATGAATGTTAAAGTTATTGTTATATTACATTATGTAATAAAAAAAGAAAAATAGTAGCTTTCTTCCCAAAATAAATGAAGGTGTCCAAAAAGGAAAAATTTGATGGACACCCTTTTACATTTTATATGATTTTTATACTCTTTCTTACCTCATCCCAAAGTGTAAAATAAAGCGATGTATAGGACAATACGAGTAACATAAGAATACCCCTTAGGCAAAATACGTCAAGATAACATAAAGTTTAAGGAACTCTTATAGTGATAAAATCACTATTCAGTCAGCCCTATTCACTATTTAAAAATCTATTGCTTTTTTTCCATGTACTATCGGTAGTTTAATATAGCTTTGCCCGAGTTGCACTTCAAATGTTGCACCTGTGGAAGAAGGTATCGTTCGTCTAGAATCACTTCCAGCAATGATGACACCCATTCGATGACCTTTCTTAAATATATAATCTTCAGGCAATGCATGCCACTCAAACTTATAATTCTTACCTATTGTTAATGGTTCTTCTTTTGAAAGTGATTTCCAATTTTTCGGATCAAACCAACCTCTTGTTACAACTTCATATGGAGCTGCGTGAGTCGTTTTTTTTGTATCTTTATAGCAAGCATCATCCGTTTCACTGCTTTCACCCCAGCAACTTTCTGTAGACAATGTTTCAATACCTTCACCTCTGCCCTCATGATTGACTCTGGTATCCATGCCATAATCAACAATTAAAACGGTCAGATTAGAATCTTCCTTATCGACATTTGCACGAAGTGAGATTTCAGGTATTCCACTTAATTGAACATCATTTTTTAATGTATCTGTCAGAAATACCATTCGATCGGATCTAACTGTCGTTTCATTTGTAACCATTTCTTTCTCTGTTTGTTTAGGATTATCAGTAAAGTTAAGTGTAGGCTTTCCTTTAACAGGGCTTGTAGTCAGTGTCCCATTTGAACTGACATTTTTCCCGGGCGCCAAATTTATTTTAATTTCTTTTGCTTCTTTAGCTGGCCAAGATGACTGAGTTTGCCATTCATCTGCCCCTCGTTCAATATCAACAGCAGGTTGATCCATGATTCCATTATCGATATCCATTAACCAATAATCAAACCACTGGTGCAATGTATCTACCCATTCAGCTCGGCGGAAATCAAAAGGATCGACATGACCGGTTTGTGTAAGCCATAGCTTTCTTGGTACTTTATTTTTGGAGAGCTCATTCCACCAATCTGCCAAATGGTTCATTTTAACGTTATAATCATTTAATCCATGAACAGCGAATACACTCGCTTTAACCTTTTTGGCATCTTTTACATAGTTTCTCTCATCCCAAAAAGAATTATAGTCTCCTGTTTGATCATCTGATTCAGCTTTTAAACGATCGAAAACTGGCTGACAAGCTTGTTTTCGAGTACTACTTACGACTCGACTTGCTAAACCACTCGGACCATTATTATAATATGTAAGTCCTTCATGACGATAATAATTGTACCAACTACTTATTGCTCCTATAGGAACAATTGTCTTTAAGCCTTCTACTCCAGTAGCTGCAACCCCATTTGCTAAAGTTCCATCATATGATTTCCCAATCATGCCCACATCACCAGTAGACCACTTTGCACTGACTTTTTGATTGTTTTTATCCCATGCTTTCGCTCTTCCGTTTAACCAATCAACAACGACTTTTATGCTTTCAATTTCTTCATAACCACCAGTAGTAGGACATCCGTCCGATTGATTAGTACCTACCATTTCCGGTAATACAACAGCATACCCTCTAGGAACGAAATAATTATCATAGTAGAGAGGAAATTTCTCGTTGATTCCATCTTTATTTTGATCCTTTATTTCACTCTCATTTCCCCTACCCATACTCTCATAATATGGGCTTGCATCCATTATAACTGGTACCTTGAGTCTGCCATTTGATTCTTTAGGACGGATAATATCTACTGCAATTCGGTCCTTCTCGCCGTTCTTATCAGTATCAAGGCTAGATTCTACAAAAACTGTCTCGCGAATAGCGTCCTTGTAAGAATAAATCGGTTTTGTTTTCAAGTCTTTTATCATAGACTTGGCTATGCTATGCGTTTCTGCATGTACTTGTGGATTAAAATTCAAAGATGATAGAGTTAGAGCAATAGTGGTAAAAACACTTGTTACTAGTAGTAATTTTTTATTTCTCATCCTATCCCTCCTATCATAAATTAATATAATTATAAGTTATGATAGGAATATTAATAGCATATTTTTACCTAATATTACCAATAACTATCAAACTCCTATTAAGAGAGTTATGTCAAAAGAACTGATAAAAATGGAGAAAAACTTCCTTTTGTCTTTCTATTTGGGCTAGTGGGTCCATTTACCTCCAAATAAACACTTCTCTCATACCCGAAAAAATGACAACTCTTTCTAAAAGAGTTGCCATTCTAGAACCTATTAACTATTTTATTTTTTACTAAAATACATTTCCACAAGACGATTTAGCACGGAATTTAAAATAAAAAAACCTTAACAATTCGTGTTAAAGTCAAATAATTATTTACATATCATTATAAAAAATACTGGTACCGGTGGTCGGGGTCGAACCGACACTCCAGAAGGAACACGATTTTGAGTCGCATGATATAGAAGTTCATCTAATTATCAACTCATTTTACATGTTCCTTTTTATCTGTTTTAGCCGGTTTTCTATTTATTAAATAGTTTGTTTTATAATGTTCATTACATTACGTTCATGTAGTTTGTTATCAATAATATAAGTACATAAAAACCTGTTCCCTCACTCCCCATGTGTAGAGTGTACATAGCAACACATGAGGTGCAGGTGAATTTTTTTAAAAAATATATTTGCATCTCACCTTAAATAGCAAAATACTCATTAGTTGGATTGCAAGCTCGTTATTAGCATAGATAAGTATGTAACTGGTGTAAGTTCAACGATAACCAAACTATCGTTGAACATTTTAACCTTGAGAGGGCATATTTGTTTGTTTTGGTTCTACATCCTTAAATGCATCTTTAAATGCATCTTCTTTGATCTCAATTTCTTTATTCAAATTGTTTAATACCTCTTGTACCAGTTTTGCGTCTTTCTCCATAAGCGCTCGCTTGATTGGGTCTTTCACTTCACTTAATGGTGTCTCCTTTCTATCTGTTACCATAATAATGTGATAACCAAATACTGTCTTGACTGGCTCGCTCACTTCACCTTTTTTTAATTTCATAGCGGAAGCAAGAAATGTTGGATCCAATTCCTTACTTTTCCCGGAAAGATAGCCTAAATCCCCTCCTTGTGTTGCGGACACCTTATCTGTCGATTGTTTTTTTGCTACTTCAGCAAAGTCGGTTCCTTTCTTTAGCTCCTTACCAACTTCTTTAGCAATCGACTCATTATCCACGAGAATATGGCTTGTTCTCACCTCTGTATATTGGTCTTTATGTTGTTCATAGTAATCTTTTATTTGTTTATCTGAGACTTTCACTCCTTCTGTTGTTGCTTTTGAAAAATAAAGAGATTGTTCGATATAATCCTTTAGTTCATTTTCGTTAGTAAACCCCTGTTTTTGCAGGAACATTGTAAATTCATCTTTTTCACCTACTTGTTCCTTTATCTCTGCCAGCCGGTGGTTTACTTCTTTATCAGATACCTCATATTTGCCTTTCAAAATTTGCATATAAACCAATTTCTGAATCAATTCATTTCCCCGTTTGGTCTTAGCCACTTCGTTATATAAATCATCTTTTGAGATATTTCCATATTCCGTTTTAATAAGCACATCACTATCATCACTAGAGGTTAGAGCCGAACAGGCGCCAAGTAAAACTAACAATATTAAAATGGATAAAATGGTAAGTATATTCTTCAATTATCTTCACTCCTACTTTTGACAACTACCCAAGTCCATTACAACTTACGGATTTAACTTTGATTTACCATCCAGAAAATCAACTAAGTATACAAATTTCACAGGAGTCCATTCTTTAATTTCCCACATTCACTAGAAAGATTTTTAGTTTGCCCCCTGGAACAGTCATCCCTGTTACAGGGGGTATATTCTAAAACAGTGAACCTTACTATTGCCAGATCATAATTATTGCATCTGCATGAGCTTTTAAGCTGTTATAAGCTTTCTCAGAGATCTGATTTGCCTCTTTTTTAAGCTCTAAAAATCCTTTAAAATTATTTATTTGTTTAACAACCTTATCCGCAGAGCCTTTCTTTTCAAATTGGCCAACGGAATTCAAATGTGCCTTTAATGCTTGCGCTGTACCTGCTTTAAAGGCTCCCTCTTTGGCAAAGCTATCAATAATAGAACTTAAACCGGTTGCGTTAAGACTGCTAGCCAAAAGATTTGTATCTGTAACAGTTTGATTAGGGTCTGTCTCTGACGTTGCCGTAAAGGTAAGAGTATCAGGGGCAGTCTTACCCTTCGAAATTTTCACGTACACAGGTACATCAACGGTTGCTCCAGGCTCCACAGCTAGTACGTTATGATCCATTTGGACTTTCCAATCATCACCTGCAGAAGCTTTGACACGAACAAGATCCTTTGCTTCGCCAGTATTCGTAACATTAAAATGATAGACTGCCACTTTGTCTTGTACGGCAGGCTCTACAGTTCCAGCACTTAAATTTAGCCCACGTTTATAGGCACCTGCACCATCCGTGTTACGGACGGCAACCTGATAACGAAGTACACCATCTTTGTCTTTGGAATTACCTAAGATATAGAAATGCAGTTTATTGTATGAATCTATATACTCACTGACAATAGTGTCTTTGTCTATAGAACCATCGAACTTTCCGGCAACCAAACTTGTCCCACTCCCAGCTTTGAATAAAGCATCAAGAGCTTGACGGGGGTCACCTTTGCCAACCATTACTGTTGTGCCGTCAGGTCTTGTAAAATCCTTCAGATTGATATCCTCAGGATGTGAATCAACTACCCAAATGTTCGGGGAAGTCTCCGCATTTTTCGTCTTGGCTATCAATACACCGGAGTCTGCTGCAAAGGAATCCGTACCAAAGCGGTCTACCACTTCAAGGGTATAGTTATTGTACAATCTATTGTTTATAATATCGTTACGCCAGTCACCGGCAAGGTAATTTGTTGGTGTTAAATCGTTCATACTGATGTTGATGCCGTGTAGTCCGGTCCGGCCAAATTCACTGCCAATTGGTGCTTGACGCGCGATAATATCCGCAAACACTGGTCCAGATTCTTTTAAGGTATCACGGTTTAGCTGGAGGACTTCATCTTCTTCTACAAATCCCTGTTTCATCTTATTACGAAGCATATGTGGTGCCGATAAAGAAGCACCAAGAGTGGATGGAATCATCCAGCGAGTGTGAGTTCCACCAGGACCATTAAATGATCCACGGCTCATTGTTTCCCAATAACCCGAGTAGGTTCTAGGGTCAAGTGCTGCATTATTGTAGTTATCACCCAGACCGCGGAGATGACCAAATTCGTGGGCAAATACGCCCATACCATCACTTTCGCCTTGAATAGAAACTCGAATCGCTTTGCCATTAATCGTTGCACTAGATGCAGCAGACCAAATAGCTTTGGCTGCATAATAAGAGGTCCATGGTACATAACGAGTTTTTGCCCAATTTGGCATGTTTTCAAATCCAGGTAAATCTGGTGGACCAAATTCACCAGGTACCGATTCTGGATTCAGAAACATCATTTCTCCGAGTTCCTGCCATACAGTTGATTCATCATAGCCGGCATGAACGATGAACGCAAAGTCATATTCTTCTCCAGATGCAGCTATATCAGCGGTAGCTGCATTTATACCATCCTGAAAAAGGTTTCCTCTTGTATAGTTACTCGGAAGTGAATTAGAGTTAAAACTGCTTTCAAGCCCATACTGAAATTCATTTTTATCCAAGCGGTATGGACCATAAGAATCAAGGGCTACGCCCCATTTTCCATTAGAGTTCTCTTTCCAAAAGCTATCGATTGTCTGATAGTTATTGAGTTTGCTAGGAACATTCAAGAAATCCCTCCACCATTCCCCTAATTTTTCACGAGGAACAGCATCGACTTGTGGGTTACCAACGAGTTCTGAACCCTTTGGTTTGGTCAAGATAAAATCCTGATCAGGAAAGTCGACCAAAATCAATGCCCCTTTAAGTTCTGTTTTCGGTTTAATATCGGTGTTATTCCAGTCAATCCCTGGAATCGTATTATAATCCTTCCAAGTCATATTTTCCGGATTCACCCATGATTGTGGATCCACTGGGTCGGGTATTTTATCCAGCCCTGGCTCAGCAGCAAAAGCGGCTGTTGAAGACATTGCAAGCAATATAGTGGTCGTTATTGCTGTAATCTTATTTCTAAGCTTCAAATAAATTCACCTTCCTATTAGAAAATGACCTACTGTAAATGTAGATTTATGTTTTCAAATCCCACCTGATGATAAACTTATGTCATTATTTCTTTATCGTTATTAGCCGTTTTATCGCCTCCATTCAAAGCTTAATACCATACCTGGTTATCACCCCCCTCACAGTCATAAAGCATTGTCATTAATATGACTACTACCTGCAAAAATGCCAAAATACTAATTTGGAAAGTTGAAAAAGGAATAATCTTACACAAAGATTTTGCAATGAGGGAAAATCTACGAATCTTAAAAAAATATTCATAGATTCTTTTAACGTTAATGTTAATCCTAATATTTACATAATTTACAGAATATTACAAGTATTGTGAATTTATAATTAATAAAGCATTCCACACCAAAATGAGTTCACGTATTGGGAAAAGGAAATAGATCAACAATATTAATGCGAATGGATGAAAAACCAAAGGTTGTAAGTGAACAGTTAGGGCATGCACGATTCGGCATCACAATGGATATTTACTCTCATACAAATGAAGAAATACAGAAGAAAACAGCGGAAAGATTTAATAATAACTTCTGAACATAATGGAACTGGTATTAAGATTCCTGTACTATTGGGACTCTTTTTAGGTCTAAGAAGAGGAGAAATTTTCGGATTGACCTGGGACAAAATTGATTTTGAAAAGAATTCTATCATAATTGATTGTCAACTCATTAAGAGAAATATGGGACTCACTCTACAAAAAACTCAATCTAGTATTCGTACTCTTCCATTAAATGATTTCTTAATTAACGCTTTAAAAGAACATAGAAATATGCAAATATCATTTCCATTAAACCTAGTAATTAGTAATGATGATGGTGGTTTTTGCTGTCCTAATTATTCGTACACAATGAAACAAAACGAGCAGTAGCTGAAACTATATTACAGAATGTTATTAACTATAAAGTAGAATAATCTTTCAAATTTGTTATTAAACATTGCTTTTTAGTAATAACACAAAAAAGGATTTCAACTTATAAATAGCTGAAATCCTTGTAATATCAATATGTAAATTGTATGGTACCGGTGGTCGGGGTCGAACCGACACTCCAGAAGGAACACGATTTTGAGTCGTGCGCGTCTGCCAATTCCGCCACACCGGCAAATTTGGAGGCGGCAACCGGATTCGAACCGGTGAATAAAGGTTTTGCAGACCTTGGCCTTACCACTTGGCTATGCCGCCGATATATTATTTATTTAGAAGAAATGGAGCGGAAGACGGGATTCGAACCCGCGACCCCAACCTTGGCAAGGTTGTATTCTACCACTGAACTACTTCCGCATAAGTGGCTGGGCTAGAAGGATTCGAACCTTCGCATGACGGAATCAAAATCCGTTGCCTTACCGCTTGGCTATAGCCCATTTATAAAATATATGCTCATTTCATTAATTTATGATAATAATGGGGCGACTGATGGGAATCGAACCCACGAATGTCGGAACCACAATCCGATGCGTTAACCACTTCGCCACAATCGCCATTATCTGATTGGCAGGGGTAGTAGGAATCGAACCCACACTGACGGTTTTGGAGACCGTAGTTCTACCTTTAAACTATACCCCTAAACTAAATATAAAAATGGTGGAGGGGGGCAGATTCGAACTGCCGAACCCGAAGGAGCGGATTTACAGTCCGCCGCGTTTAGCCACTTCGCTACCCCTCCAATATTGAATTTGGAATGGTGCCGGCAAGAGGAGTCGAACCCCCGACCTACTGATTACAAGTCAGTTGCTCTACCAACTGAGCTACACCGGCACATATAAATGGTGGCTCAGGACGGAATCGAACCGCCGACACAAGGATTTTCAGTCCTTTGCTCTACCGACTGAGCTACTGAGCCTAATTAGAAATGGCGGTCCCGACGGGAATCGAACCCGCGATCTCCTGCGTGACAGGCAGGCATGTTAACCGCTACACCACGGGACCTTCATTGTATTGCGGGGACAGGATTTGAACCTGCGACCTTCGGGTTATGAGCCCGACGAGCTACCAGACTGCTCCACCCCGCGACGATAATATATGGTGGAGGATGACGGGATCGAACCGCCGACCCCCTGCTTGTAAGGCAGGTGCTCTCCCAGCTGAGCTAATCCTCCAAATATGGTGACCCGTACGGGATTCGAACCCGTGTTACCGCCGTGAAAGGGCGGTGTCTTAACCGCTTGACCAACGGGCCATGGTAACAAATGAATTAAAATGGCGGAGAGCAAGGGATTTGAACCCTTGAGACAGTGGTTAACCGTCTACACGATTTCCAATCGTGCTCCTTCGGCCTCTCGGACAGCTCTCCATATTTATGGCTCCGCAGGTAGGATTCGAACCTACGACCGCTCGGTTAACAGCCGAGTGCTCTACCACTGAGCTACTGCGGATCAATATGAACCTGGCAACGTCCTACTCTCACAGGGGGACCCCCCCAACTACCATCGGCGCTGAAGAGCTTAACTTCCGTGTTCGGAATGGGAACGGGTGTGACCTCTTCGCCATCATTACCAGATAATTGCTGTCTGACCTTCTTTCGAAAACAGACTTTTTATCAAAGACAAATATTATTATAATATTTTCTCTGCATTTTTCAAGAGGAAATTTTTCACTCTCTCAAAACTAGATAACAGAAGGTGTAAATTGTTTGTTGCGTATGACTAACCATGTCTAGTTAC